>NZ_JBHXRG010000001.1:0-544764 GCF_042716995.1 Nocardia sp. NPDC058640 | reverse complement strand
ACGCGCGGGTCGCCGCCGCAACCGACCCGCTGATCTCGGCGTACGGTGGGCGTTCGGCGGGGGCGTCGCATCCATCGCGGTTGCGACGCCCCTTCGCTGTCTGCGAAGTTTGCTGAAGACTCGCCGGTAGATGAAATCGTGATCTGAACCACTGTTTTCCCTGCTCGCCGGTGGCACGTCCTGGGACTTACCGGATGGGAATTACATCCGTGCGACTCGCAACACCTTGTGTTGTTCCCATCTGTCGGCCACTAGGTGTAGTGTCTGTCGTACTGGAAGACGGTGTGGAGCCACCACTGATCGGGCCCAAGGGAAGGGGTTGCGAGCAGGGCTTTCTCCGCTGGATCCAGGAGTTTGCGCAGCATCACCGTTCGTGCATTGCATACGGATCACAGGCTGTGGATCAGGCAGAGGAGAGAGGGACACTCATGACCGTCACCGTGTACACCAAGCCCGCTTGCGTGCAGTGCAACGCCACCTACAAGGCGCTCGACAAGGTCGGGGTGGACTACAACGTCATCGACATCTCCGAGAACGACGAGGCGCGTGACTTCGTCATGGCGCTGGGCTACCTGCAGGCGCCGATCGTCGTCGCGGGTGACGATCACTGGTCGGGCTTCCGTCCCGACCGCATCAAAGCGCTCGCCGTCGCGGCTGCATAATAGTCACCGACGCGAAGCGTTCCTCAGATGCGCATGGCCGGAGCGCAGGCGGAGGTACGCGTAGTTCGCGCCGGTTCGCCGGTAAGGAGGCGCCATGCCCGAGCAGATGACTCCGGGCGGGCTGGTCTACTTCTCCAGCGCTTCGGAGAACACCCATCGCTTCGTCGAGAAGCTGGAACTTCCGGCAACTCGACTACCACTGCACACTTCTGAAACGCTGCGGATCGACGCACCCTACGTGCTGATCACCCCCACTTACGGCGGTGGTCGGCACGTGATGGGTGGGCAACGTCCCGACAAGGACCTCGTTCCGCGGCAAGTCGCCAAGTTCCTCAACGACCCACACAACCGCGCGCTGCTGCGCGGAGTGATCGCGGCCGGCAACACGAACTTCGGCGATACCTATTGCGTTGCAGGAGACATCATCTCGCAAAAATGCGGGGTGCCGTATCTGTATCGCTTCGAACTCATGGGAAACGCTGAGGACGTCGCGCGCGTCCGAGAGGGATTGGGATTGTTTTGGCAACAGCAACCACAGCACCGGCAGGCAAGTCAGCACGCCTAGAGCAGTCGGCGGTGCGCGGCGAGACCGGCGAGGTCATGGACTACCACTCGCTCAACGCCATGCTGAACCTGTACGGGCCCAACGGTGAGATCCAGTTCGACAAGGATCGCGAAGCCGCGAACCAGTACTTCCTTCAGCACGTGAACCAGAACACGGTGTTCTTCCACAACCTGGACGAGAAGCTGGACTACCTGGTCAAGGAGAACTACTACGAGACCGAGGTGCTCGACCAGTACAGTCGCTCCTTCGTCAAGAAGCTGTTCCAGCAGGCCTACGCCAAGAAGTTCCGGTTCCCGACCTTCCTCGGCGCGTTCAAGTACTACACCTCGTACACGCTGAAGACCTTCGACGGCAAGCGCTACCTGGAGCGTTTCGAAGACCGCGTCTGCATGGTCGCTCTGACCCTGGCCGCGGGCGACGAGGTGCTGGCGAGCAACCTGGTCGACGAGATCATCGACGGCCGCTTCCAGCCCGCCACCCCCACGTTCCTCAACTCCGGCAAGAAGCAGCGCGGCGAGCCCGTGTCCTGCTTCCTGCTGCGCATCGAGGACAACATGGAGTCCATCGGGCGCTCCATCAACTCCGCGCTGCAGCTGTCCAAGCGCGGTGGCGGTGTCGCGTTGCTGCTGAGCAACATTCGTGAGCACGGTGCGCCGATCAAGAAGATCGAGAACCAGTCTTCCGGTGTCATCCCGATCATGAAACTGCTCGAGGACTCGTTCTCCTACGCGAACCAGCTGGGTGCGCGGCAGGGTGCGGGTGCGGTGTATCTGCACGCGCACCACCCCGACATCTACCGCTTCCTCGACACCAAGCGCGAGAACGCGGACGAGAAGATCCGTATCAAGACACTGTCTTTGGGTGTGGTGATCCCCGACATCACTTTCGAGCTGGCGAAGAAGAACGAGGACATGTACCTGTTCTCGCCCTACGACGTCGAGCGCATCTACGGTGTGCCGTTCGCCGATGTGAACGTCACCGAGAAGTACCACGAGATGGTCGACGACAAGCGCATCCGCAAGTCGAAGATCAAGGCGCGCGAGTTCTTTCAGACGCTGGCCGAGCTGCAGTTCGAGTCGGGCTACCCGTACATCATGTTCGAGGACACGGTGAACCGGGCCAACCCCATCGCGGGCAAGATCACCCACTCGAACCTGTGCTCGGAGATCCTGCAGGTCTCCACCCCGTCGGAATTCAACGACGACCTGTCGTATTCCACGGTGGGCAAGGACATTTCGTGCAACCTGGGTTCGCTCAATATCGCCAAGGCGATGGACTCGCCCGACTTCGGGCAGACCATCGAGACCTCGATCCGCGCGCTGACCGCGGTGTCGGATCAGACCCACATCTACTCGGTGCCCTCGATCGAGCAGGGCAACAACGAGTCTCACGCCATCGGCCTGGGTCAGATGAACCTGCACGGATACCTGGCGCGTGAACGGGTCCACTACGGGTCCGAAGAAGGCATCGACTTCACCAACATCTACTTCTACACCGTTGTCTACCATGCGATTCGGTCGTCGAACCTGATCGCCAAGGAGCGCGGCACCGCCTTCGGTGGATTCGCCGACTCCAAGTACGCCAGCGGCGAATACTTCGACAAGTACACCGAGCAGGCCTGGGTTCCCAAGACCGACAAGGTGACCCAGATGTTCGCCGACGCCGGCGTGCGCATCCCCACTCAGGACGACTGGCGTCTGCTCAAGGCGTCGGTGCAGGAATTCGGCATCTACAACCAGAACCTGCAGGCGGTCCCGCCGACCGGTTCGATCTCCTACATCAACCACTCCACCAGCTCGATCCACCCGGTGGCGTCGAAGATCGAGATCCGCAAGGAAGGCAAGATCGGCCGCGTCTACTACCCGGCCCCTTACCTGACCAACGACAACCTCGAGTACTACGACGACGCCTACGAAATCGGCTACGAAAAGATCATCGACACCTACGCCGCGGCCACCCAGCACGTGGACCAGGGCCTGTCGCTGACGCTGTTCTTCAAGGACACCGCGACCACCCGCGACATCAACAAGGCCCAGATCTACGCCTGGCGCAAGGGAATCAAGACGCTGTACTACATCCGACTGCGTCAGATGGCTCTCGAGGGGACTGCCGTGGACGGTTGCGTAAGCTGTATGCTATAATGTCGCGGTAAAATTCGGCACGAGGGGGGAATGAGTAAGCCACGAAGTGGTGTGATTTACGGAGTTCGCCTCCGTGCCGAATTTGACTACCGGTATATCGGGCTGACCACGAAATCGGAGAACGTGCGGCTTCGTCAGCACTTCCAAGTCGCCCGCACTGGTCGGAAGACTCCATTCTATGACTGGCTGCGCAAACAGAATCGCGATGATGTAACCGCCGACGTCCTCGATTGGGTCTATGGCCTGAACAATTTGGGTCGCGCGGAGATTGACTGGATTGCGTATCTGCGGAGAGAAGGCCAGCCGCTGCTCAACCTGGCCGACGGTGGACTCGGGCCAAACGGCGTGGTCTGGACTACGGAGATGCGGGAGGCCGCGCGGATTCGCGGGACTGGCCGTCCGGGCGTGCACCGGTTCGGCGCCGAGGCTCCGTTCTACGGGCGTACGCACTCGACTGCACAACGGGCGAAGTGGTCGGCCGAACGCAAGGGCACGAACGCGGGCGAAGCCAATCCAAACTATGGGAAGTTCGGTCCAGAACACCCCGGATTCGGCCGTGTGATGTCGGAGGAGCAGCGTCTGCGCCTATCTGAGATGAGAACCGGCGCGGGAAACCCGAACTACGGGCGGACGGCCAGTGCCGAGACTCGGGCGAAGATGTCTGCTGTTCGGAAGGGGCGTCCGATGCCCTCCAGCAGGCGTAACGCACACACCCGCCATCACACGAATAAGGCTGTGTTCAAAGAATCCTGTGCGTATTGCATCGAGGACCAGGCGAAGCTGGACGCTCCGATCCCTGAAGCCGACAACTGAGCCCGGGCATCGATCGAGCTCTACCGCTGGTTGCAAACGTCGTCGCACTTCGGCGTGAGGGGCGTGAGCCCAGGGCAAGGTCATTGCTAGAGATCGAAGCAGGACCAGCCGCCTCGGAACCACTGGCCGATCAGCTGCCAGGTCGTGGGGTAGGTGCCGTCGGCGTGGCGCAGTCGCAGACCGTAGGAGCACTTGCCGATCGTTGTGCCGGTGAGCCTTTGGATGATCGTGCGGTGCACGAAGGACGCGCCGAGCCAGGCGAGGATGCCGTACAGGACGGCTGTCGTGCCGGGTGCGAGGTACCAGGCGGTGGTGCCGATCGCGGTGTGCAGTGCCATGTCGATGAGGAAGGCGGGGATAACGCCGGTCTCGTCGCCGCCGGAAGTGCGTGCGGTGAGCGGGAATTCATCGTTGGGACGCGTGGTCTCCCGTGTGCCGGACGCCGGTCGCTGGACTGCGTCGTGCTCGTAGCCGCGGTAAGTCGGCGGTGCGGTGTTGCTCATGGGGGTCAGCGTGGTCGATGGCGCTTAACAAGCACCCGGTGTCGACCTTGCTGTGGTGGTTGCACCGCCGTGCTGGTCACAGTCGCGATGAGCGCTGGTGGTGATCGGCCCAAGTCTTGTCGAGCGAGGGGTCGGCGGAGTCGCGAATCTTGTTACCGTGGCCGCGTTTTGCGAGGCACGGTGAGAGGGAATGGATGAAGCGGGCGCTGATGGCACTGACTGTCGGGGGAGTGGCATCGGTGGCGTTGCTGGGGTGTTCGGGGGACGAGCCAGAAGCGGCGCGGCCGTTGTTCGAGCCGTGTGCCGGGGTGGCTGTGGAGGCGCTGCAGAAGGCTGGGGTCGATCCTGCGACGAAAGTGGCGGCTGGTGCGCCTGCGGCGGGGTGGCTGACTTGCGAATGGACCGCGGGGACTTCGCACCTGCGTATCTTCTCTACCTCGCGCGCGATCGAGGAGTTCGAATCCGAGTCGGGGACTGCTGCTTTCGCCGACTTCGCCGTCGCGGGGCGCACTGCCCGGCAGCTCATGAACGCCGCGCCTGCGTCTTGCGATGTCCTGTTCCCCGCGGAGCAGGGGGTGATCCGCATGGTCGTGGTGAACAGCCCTACCCATCAGGGCTCCGACGCGTGCGCCACCCTGCGGCAGATGGGCGAGTCGCTCGTGCCGACCTTCCCGGCGTAAGCCGTGCGGGTTCCTACAACGGTCGGTACATCATGTGCAGGCCCACATAGCCCTGGGTGGGGTGGTGGAAACCTTCGGGGAGGGTGCCGCCGATGCGGAAGCCGATCGACTGATACAGCGCTATCGCGTGGATGTTCGTTTCGACGACGGCGTTGAACTGCATCAGCCGGTAGCCGGCTGCGCGGGCCCACTCGACGGAGTATTCGACCAGGGCGCGGCCGACGCCTTGACCTGAGTGGGCGGGGTCGACCAGGTAGGTCGCGCTGGCGACATGTGCGCCGTTGCCCATGTGGTTTCGGTTCATTTTCGCTGTGCCCAGAATCGTGCTGTGCTCGTTTACGGCGACGACCGTCCGGTTCGGGGGAGTCTGATACCACCAG
Organism: Nocardia sp. NPDC058640; assembly: GCF_042716995.1. Taxonomy (NCBI): domain Bacteria; kingdom Bacillati; phylum Actinomycetota; class Actinomycetes; order Mycobacteriales; family Nocardiaceae; genus Nocardia; species Nocardia sp. NPDC058640. The sequence goes on along the minus strand of NZ_JBHXRG010000001.1, from coordinate 539,020 downwards.
TCTTTCGCGTCATCGACAGCGAGACCCGTTGGGTAGGTGAGAGTTTCGCCTGCCGCGACGATCTCGTGGAAGAACGGCCAGATCGTCGGCCAATCTTCGGGGGTGGCTTCTCTGATCAGCATCGCTTCATCGTAGGGCCGGGATCACCTCGCGTTCGAAGAGTTCGATGCCGGAGGTGTCGTAGGCGGCTTCGGGGAAGTTGAGGATGGAGTAGCCGAGGCCGAGATTCTTCAGCTCCGTGAGGCGTTCGATGATCTGTTCGGGGGTGCCTGCGGCGGCGCTGGTCGCGAATTGTTCGTGGACATAGGCTTTCGCTTCGTCGGCGCCGAGGAAGGGGGTGAAGCGTTCGATGACGGTCGAGATTCGTTCTTGTACTTCGGTTTCGGTGGTGCCGACGATGGCGTTGAAGTTGGAGCTGCGGGTGATCGCGGCGAAATCGGTGCCGACCTCGGCGCAGTGTTGGCGCAGGATGTCGGACTTGCGGGTGAACTCTTCGGGCTGGCCGCTGAAGTTGGTGTAGTTCGCGTATTTCGCCGCGATGCGCAGGGTCTTCTTCTCGCCGCCGCCCGCGACCCAGATCGGAATCCCGTTCTCCTGCAAGGGGCGTGGGTGCACGATGGCGTCGTCGACCTGGTAGTACTTGCCGTCGAGGGTGGTGCGGCCGGTCTGCCAGGCCTGGCGGAAGATCTGAACGCCTTCGTCGAGGCGGCCGAGGCGCTCACCGGCGGACGGGAACCCGTAACCGTATGCGCGCCACTCGTGTTCGTACCAGCCGCCGCCGATGCCCATCTCCACCCGGCCGCCCGAGATGAGGTCGACGGTGGCGGCCACCTTGGCCAGGTAGGCGGGGTTGCGGTAGCTCATGGCAGTACACATCTGGCCCAGCCGCACCCGGGACGTGGTGGCCGCGAACGCCGCCATCAGCGTCCACGCCTCGTGGGTCGCCTCGTCGGTGGGCACGGGCACGGTGTGGAAGTGGTCGTAGACCCAGATCGACTCCCACTCGGTGCCCGCGTCGAACCGCTGAGCCAACTCGCGCATCACCGACCACTGATCGGCCGGTTCGATACCGACCAGATCCAGCCGCCAGCCCTGGGGAACGAAGATGCCGAAGCGCACAGGTTTTCTCCTGGAGTCATAGAACCCGAGCGGCGCCACCCGCCGCGTCTGTCGAACTCCACTGTTCCACTTCCGCACGCCAAGGCAACCATTCCACGCGCCCCGCGCTGAACCCTGGACCGGCCGTTATGCGCCGAAATTCACTTGGCACGCGGCGCAAACCCGGGCATGCTCACTGTCGTATGAACAATATTTCCCCACCCCGCCTCGGCATCGACTTCGGCCGGGTGATCCAGGGGGCCGCGCTCACACCGGGCGCCGCGGACACTGCGTTCCTGTCGGGCGGCTTCGACGAAGCGATGAGCACCCCGCCCAGCCCCGACGCCTTCGACGTACTCGCCCGGCTGGTCGACCGAGTGGACGGCAACGCCTGGGTGATCTCGAAATGCGGCCCGCGCATCGAGCAGCGAACCCGGCAGTGGCTCGACCACCACGACTTCGCCGCCCGCACCGGCATCCCCCGAGAACACTTGCGCTTCTGCAGAACTCGCGCCGACAAGGCCCCGCACTGCGCCGAACTCGGCATCACCCACATGATCGACGACCGGCTCGACGTGCACCGTTTCCCGCGCGACCTCGTGCCGCGGTTGTACCTGTTCGGTGCACAGACCGGGCAGGTCCCCGAATGGGTGACCCACACGCCCGACTGGCCTGCGGTCGAGCGTGCGATCGGTGCCGATCTGGATCAGGCGTTCGGGTCGCCGTAGGAGGCGGCGATGTCCTTGCTGCTCGGCCAGCGGCTGTAGGTCGGGGATTGGGGCCAGCCTTCCGGCAAGCCCTGCTGCGCGCGGTCTCGGCCGCGATCGAGGCCAGGATGGCCGCGGCGATGGTGCGCAGCCCGGCGGCGCCGCGGGCGAGCTTGCGCGCGGTCGGCCTCGGCTATATCGGCTTCGCGCTGACCGAACCGGGCTGGTTCGCCGTCGCGTTCTTCGGCGCGGGCGACACCTCGCCCGAGTCGGTCGTCGATTCGCCCGCCTACCTCGCGCTCGCCGACGCGCTCGACATGATGGTGCACATCGGCGACCTCGCCCCCGCCGCACGCCCCGGCGCCACCTGGAGTTGCTGGTCGACCGTGCACGGATTCGCGGAACTGGCGTTGCGCGGGCCGCTGCGGCATCTGGACCGCGCCGAACTGTGGCCGCTCGCCGAACAGGCCGTCGACACCGTCATCGCGGGACTGCCGTCGGCGGTGTGACCGGTGCCACTGTGACCAGTGGTACGCAAGGTCGAGATGAAACGCGTGGGCCCGGCATGTAGTCTCGTGAGTGGAAGGGTGTGCCCGGGTGGGCACTCCAAGCGATCCGCGGAGCAATCACCCGCGGCGACTGCGAGGAGGTGGGGTTGCGATGCGCAACGAACCCCCCAGTCGAAGGCCGCGCGGCGTCGCCCCTTCGTCCTCGCACCACATTTCCTGACCTGTTCGGTCCGGCCGGTGCGTGATGGCTCCGGCGGTGGACGCCCCGCGGTGTGAACCACCGTCACCGTTCACTTTCTCGCACCCGGTCGCCGGGATGCGCGCCGTCACGCCAGAGGACTGCCTCATGTCGAACGTCGATCTCATCACCACCCGTCACGTTTCCACCGAAACCGTTGTGCCCGAGGCGATCACGCCCGAGCGCACGCCCATCGAAGACCACGCCGTCACCGAGGCGCTGGAAGTCCTGTCCGAATCGGTGCGCGATATCGTCGAAACGCACCGGGTCTGCGGCGGTCTCGACTGGCTCGACAACCGCCCGCCGCACGTCATCGCCGACGTGCTGGCCCGCATGGACGCCGTGCAGGCCGGTGTGGTGTTCCGGCTGCTGGACAAGGATCGCGCGCTGAGCGTGTTCGAAGAGCTGGAGCCGATCGACCAGCAGCAGATCCTGCAAGGCTTGCGCGAGAAGAGCTTTCGCGACCTCGTCGAGGCGATGGACCCCGACGACCGTGCCCGCATGTTGCACGAGGCACCCGCCAAAGTCGCCAAGAAAGTACTGGCCGGGCTGAGCCCGCGCGAGCGTCGGATGACCGCCACCCTGCTGGGCTACCCCGAGGGCTCGGTCGGGCTGTACATGACGCCGGAAGTTGTTGCGCTGCCGGACAATCTGACCGTCGCGCAGGCGCTGGGTTGTGTCCGGGCCAAGGGCGGAAACGCCGAAACCGTGTACACGCTGCCCGTGGTGGATCGCGGTCGTCGGCTCACCGGCATCGTCGAACTGCGCGAGCTGGTACTGCACTCGCCCGACGCGATGGTGTCCGAGCTCGTGGTCACCGAACCGCCGTTCGTGCGCGCCACCGATTCCGCGGAGAAGGCCGCCCGGCTGATGAGTTCCACCAACCTCATCAACCTGGTGGTCGTCGACAGCGAGGACCGGGTGGTCGGGCTGCTCACCATCGACGACGCGATGGAGGTGCTGGAAGCCGCCGACAGCGAGGACGTGGCCAAGCAGGCCGGTTCGGCGCCCTGGGAAGGCCACTACATGGCCGCCAAGGTGTTCCAGCTGGCGCGCTACCGGGCGCTGTGGTTGATGCTGCTGCTGTTCGCGGCCACGCTGACCGTGAGTGTCACCGACATGTTCGCCACCACGCTCGAGCAGGCGGCGAGCCTGGCGCTGTTCATTCCGCTGCTGATCGGCGCGGGTGGCAACGCCGGTGCGCAGGCCGCGACCGCATGCGTGCGCGCGCTGGCCGTGGGCGAGGTACGGGCCTCTGATCTGTTCAAGGTGATCTGGCGCGAATGCCGGGTCGGGCTGGTGCTGGGCAGCATGTTGGCCGCGGCCGGTCTGCTGATCGGCACGGTGTTCGTCGGGCCGAAGATCGCGATCGTGGTGGCCATCACGCTGGTGGTCATCTGCGGCTGGGCGGCGACCATCGGCGGCACGATGCCGTTGCTGGCCAAGAAGTTTCGCATCGACCCCGCCGTCGTGTCGGCACCGATGGTGACCACCCTGGTCGACGCGACCGGGCTGATCATCTACTTCACCACCGCCAAGGTGGTGCTGGGAATCTAGCGTTCGGGGAACAGCGTGAGCGCCTTGCCCATGACGTCCTTGGCGACCTCATCGGTTTTGGCGACCACCTCCACCACCGGGATGCGCCTGCCGAACGCGGTGGATTCGGCGGGCAATTCCGGGCCCACGGCCGCGGTGTAGATCGGGATCGAGCTGTCGTAGACCGAGACCGAGCGGTGCACCGTGCGGCCGTCGATGTGGTCTTCGGTGCTGTTGGCGGCCAGGTACTCGGGCACCCGGTATTCGTAGCTGACGGTGATCTTCTCGCCGCGATAGCTGAACAGGCACTGGGTCAGCCGCTGCTCGTCGTCGGGGACGGCGTCGGCCAGTTTCGTGCGGACCGTGCACGGGTCGGCGCCCAGCAGCACCGTCGGCGCGGTGTCGGGGGAGGTGCCCTGCTTCGGGGACTGACGCCAGCGGTCCAACATTCCCGGCAGCAGTTCGTCGGCGACCGTGCACGGATTCTTGCCGGGGGTGGACAGGCCGAGGTAGAACGCGGCGCTGGACGGGAACTGGGCGGTCGCGCCGCACGCGCGCGGTTCGCCGGTGTCGCGGTCGGGGATGGTGCGGGCGGTCACGTCGCCGATCTGGCGCACGAAGCCCTTGGTGCTGGTGGACGCCGAACTCAACAGGGTGGCGTGCCAGGTCAGCGTGGAGCCCTCGCCGGGTTTGTCGCTGCCGAGAACGGCCCGGCACGAATCCAAACCGACGGTCACGCTCTTCACTTCGCCGACCTTCGCGAGGGTCTCGCGCGGCAGCAGCGCGCACACGTCGACCTGGCGGGTGGCCTGGGCGACCTCGTCGCGTTGCTGCTGATTCTGTGGGACCTGCGACCAGAACTCCGGTGGCTGGGCGGGAATCACCGGCGGGGGCGGCGGGGGCAACTTCGCGTAATCGGGTGGTTTGCCCGCGTCGTCGCTGCCGCACGCTGCGCACAGCAGCAACGCGGCAGCCAGCATCATCCTGCGATACATCCGCACCCCTGTCCTCGACAGAACCGGGCCAGGACTCGCGCCCGACCACCGAGTCTGCCCGGCGCGGCAACCCGCGCGCAAACATCGCGGCAGGTCGTTCCCAGAACGTTGTCTCAGGGGGTCGGCGACGCGGTCTCAGCGCGCTGGCGACGCGGTCTCAGAGCATCAGAGACGTTGTTCTCAGGGGATCAGCGGCAGGGTTTCGCGCATGACTTTCTCCGCGACAGCGGCATCGGCGATGACCGAGACGGTCGGCACGCGTCGACCCAGCAGCGCGTCGGTGGGCCCTGGCGCCAGGCCGGGCCCGACCACCGCCGACAACGACGCCAAGTCCGACTGGGCCGTATCGAACCGGTACACCTGCCGCGCACCCACGGTGAACGCGGGAGTGTCGTCGATGATCGACCGTTCCTCGTTGTAGTCGACCGTCACGATCGCGGCCTGCCCACCCACAGCCAACTTGCACGTGGTGACACCCTGATCGGCCACCGGCACCTCGACACCGAGAAGCGGCGCGACTGCGCACGGATCAGCCCCGGTGATCACCGTCCGATCCGAATCCGGCGACGACCCCTGCGCCGGTTCCTTACGCCACTGGTTCAACGCGATCCGCACCAGCGCCTTCGCCGACGTGCAGGCATCCTGCGGCGCACGCACACTCAACGACAGATCCGCCCCCGCCTCGAACCGTGCCCACGCCTGACAGGCCCCCCGCACCTGCGGATCAGCCGACGCCGGGAGCTCGGCATTGAACAGCACCCGCACATCGCCCATGGTCTCCTCGTCCACCGGCCCGTCCATGCTCGGCTCACCCTCGAACATCACCCCGGTACTCCAGGTCGCGTCGATCCCGGTGAGATGCCCGTCGACAGCGATGCTGAGCCGGCACTGATTCGGATGCACGTTCTCGACATCCCGCACGGTCCCCAGCGTCCCCAACGCCGCACGAGGCAGCAACGCACACACATCGATCGCCCTGACCTTGCGCACCACCGCGAGCTTGTCCTGATCGGAAACCGCTGCGGTAGACCAGAATCCGCCTCTGGGCATGGAGTCCGGTGCGGGTTCGCTTCCGCAGGCGGCCAACAGCAATGCCGCAGCAAGCAGAATGAGCTGTCGCACAGGGGTTCTCCTCGTCTGGATCAGGTGGCGGGCAAGGGCGTGAGAACGTGCCGCATCACGTCCTCGGCGACGTCGGGAGTTCAACCCCCATCGACGCGATCGCATCGAAGACCCCTTCGCGCGGGACAGCTCCCGCTCCTACAGACCCGCTACGGTGCCCAGTGTGCCGGAACGGCGCCCCGCTGCCGCACCGGGCCCATACGTCCCCGCAGCGACGGCGACCGCACAGTGCCGGGCAATGGTGACGCTCAGTGAACGAGGCGGGTCCGGCAGTGGTGACGCTCACCGGGTGAGGCGGTGTTGGTTCGCATGTGGCGAATCACTGGCGGTGCGATGGTGGTGTGTCGGGGATCGTGCCGCACAATGGGGGCCGCGTGTGTGGTGCGGGTGTTCGGCCGGTCAGGTCGGGTTCTGCGTGCCGCAACACAAGCTGTAGTGCTCACTGAGACTGTCACCCACTACGAGTAGTGTTCTGGGTGAACAGGCTCGTGCGCGGCGGCAGGTGCGGGTCAACAGGTCTGGCGGAAAGGTGTGGAGGCGGAATGAAGCTCATCGATCGGGCGTCGGCCATCAATTGGAATCGGGTGCCCGATGAGAAGGATGCCGAGGTCTGGGATCGGCTGACCGGTAACTTCTGGTTGCCCGAGAAGGTCCCGGTGTCCAACGACATCCCGTCGTGGAACACCCTCACGCCCGACGAGAAGCAGCTCACCATGCGGGTGTTCACCGGCCTGACGCTGCTGGACACCATCCAGGGCACCGTCGGCGCGGTCTCGCTGATCCCCGACGCGATCACCCCGCACGAGCAGGCGGTGTACACCAACATCGCGTTCATGGAGTCGGTGCACGCCAAGAGCTACAGCTCGATCTTCTCCACCCTGTGCTCCACCAAGGAGATCGACGAGGCGTTCCGCTGGTCGGAGGAGAACCGCAACCTGCAGCGCAAGGCCGAGATCGTCCTCGGCTACTACAACGGCGACGACCCGCTCAAGCGCAAGGTGGCCTCCACCCTGCTGGAGAGTTTCCTGTTCTACTCCGGCTTCTACCTGCCGATGCACTGGTCCTCGCGGGCCAAGCTCACCAACACCGCCGACATGATCCGCCTGATCATCCGCGACGAGGCCGTGCACGGCTACTACATCGGCTACAAGTACCAGAAGGGCCTCGAGCAGGTCACCCAGGCCGAGCGCGACGAGCTGAAGAACTACACCTTCGAGCTGCTGTTCGAGCTCTACGACAACGAAGTCGACTACACCCAGGACCTGTACGACGAGGTCGGCCTCACCGAGGACGTCAAGAAGTTCCTGCGCTACAACGCCAACAAGGCGCTGATGAACCTCGGCTACGAGGGCCTGTTCCCCAAGGACGAGTGCGAGGTGAACCCGGCGATCCTGTCGGCGCTGTCGCCCAACGCCGACGAGAACCACGACTTCTTCTCCGGCTCGGGTTCCAGTTACGTCATCGGCAAGGCGATCAACACCGAAGACGAGGACTGGGAGTTCTGAAAACCTGCCGTATTCGCACACTTCTCGCCGCCGGTCGAAATACCGACAGACAGTGTGCGAATACGGCAACTCGTGCGCAGCGACGGGTCAGCGGTCCCAGGGCGCACGCAGCGACGGCTCGCCGAAAGCCTCGCCGGCCTGCCGGTAGAGCTCGCCGATTCGGTGCTTGACCCGCTGGCGATCGGCTTCGGAGATGTCGGCCTCGTCCAGGCGTGAGGCCGCATTGGTGACCGCGTGGAACACCAGCGTTGGCTTGCCGTCGATGATGTCGGCGACCGGGAACTTGTAGTCGGCCTCGGTCGCGGGATTGCCGCCGGGCTTGCGGTACAGATAGATGCTGGCCATCTTCAGCGCGTCGCCATCAGCCCATTTCAGGGCGTCATGTTCGGCCTTGGGCCCGCTCCACTTGTGATCGCGGGGTGCCCACGGCAGATCGAGCTCGGCGGCGTTGTCGGATGCGGGCGGGACGTCGGAATGCTGAGCCACGTTTCCTCCTCGAGCACTGGGCAGCGGAGCGGGATCACTGCTGGCCATGATAGCAATCCGGCGGCTACCAGCGGTTTCACCACGATCGACGGCGGCGACCCCTCGTCGCCGCCGTCGGTGGTGGTCACCGCAGCGCGGCCAGTCCGCGGCGGTCGATCTTGCCGGTCGGCGTGCGGGGGAGTTCTTCGACGAACAGCACGTCGCGGGGGGCTTTGAAACGGGCGAGGTGGGTTTTCACGTAGGCGCGGACGGTGTCGGCGTCGAGTTCGGTTGCCGCGACGACGAACGCGGCGAGGCGCTGGCCGAATTCCTCGTCGGGGACACCGATTACGGCCGCTTCGGTGATCGCAGGGTGTTTATAGAGCAGGTCTTCGATTTCGCCCGGGAAGACGTTCTCGCCGCCGGAGATGATCATGTCGTCATCGCGACCGTCGATGAAAAGCCTTCCCCCCGTATCGAAATGGCCGAGGTCGCCGGTGCTCATCAAGCCGCCGCGAATCTGTTTGCCGCCCCCGCCCGAGTAGCCGGCGATCGCGATGGCGTTGCCGACGTGGACGGTGCCGACCGTGCCGGGTTCGGTGACGAGCGTGTCGCCGTCGTAGAGGGCGACGGTGATGCCGACCGGCGCCTTACCGACGGTTCCTGGGGCGGCGATCCAGTCCTGCGGAGTGGCGATGGTGGCGGTGCCGGTTTCGGTGCAACCGTAGAAGTTGTAGATCACCGGGCCGAACGCCTCGATGGCCCTGGTGCCCAGCGACGACGGCAGGGCCGCGCCGGCGGTGAAGATGATCCGCAACGAGGTGGTGTCGTTGGTGGACAACACCTCTGGGCCGAGATCGAGAATTCGGCGCAGCATCGTGGGGACCAGCACCACCATGTCGGCGCGGTGTTCGGCGATCTGGGACAGTGCGCGGGCGGCGTCGAACCGGCCGTGCAGCACGATCGTCGACCCCAGATTCAGAGACACGATGAACTGCGACAGGGCGGTGCCGTGAAACAAAGGCGCACACAGCAGGACGGTCTGGCCACGCCGCAACGGCACGCGATCTACGAATTGTGCTGCGGCTAGGGGTGATTCGACGCGACGTGGCGCACCCTTCGGCGTGCCGGTCGTGCCACCGGTGAGCAGGACGAAACCCGCTTGCTCAGCCGGTGCGGGTAGGGGTTCGCCGCCGGGCGAGGCGTCCACTTCGAGCAGGGTGACATCGCCGGGTAGGTCGTCGGCCAGTGCGGCCAGACCGGGGTCCAGTACCAGGGCGCGGACCTGCTCCCTGGCCAGCACGTCGCGCAACTGTGCCGCACCGAATCCGGTATTGAGCAGCACCAGCCGAGCGCCGAGTTTCGCTGCGGCAGCCATGGTTTCGACCAGGCGTGCACCGTCGGGGCACAGCACGCCGATGGTGTGTGTCCGGTCGAATCCCGCGGCGTGCCAGTGGGCGGCGATCGCGTCGGTGCGGGCGTCGAGTTCGCGGTAGGAGATTCTGCGGTCGCCGTCGATGAGCGCGATCCGGTCGGGGGTTCGTCGCGCGGAGGTGCGGATGCCGCCCGCGATGGGGCCGTAGGCGCGCATGGTGGCGGCGGTGCGCACGACCTGGGGTGGGTTGCGCAGGTCGATGATGCCGGCCCGCTGCATGACGCGGATCTGGCGCAGGGAGGTTCGCGCGGTGTGCGCGAGGGTGGAGATGTTCATGATTTCTCCTGGTCAGCAGGTGCGGGGGAGGGTGGGGCCGCCGCGCAACTGCAGGCTCAGCCAGCCCATCGCGGCGGGGATGCCAGTGACGGCGGCGATGAAGTGCTCCGACAGCGGGATCGGCAGGTAGCGCAGGTCGGCGCCCGTGCGGCAGTACCGGTCGACTAATGGACCGACGGTGGATTCGTAGGGCAGGATCTCGTCGGTGGTGGAATGCCACATCAGCAGCGGCATGCGCGGTGCGTTGCCGTCGCGTCCGGGTGTCGTCTCGTCGAGCAGGGCTATCAGCCGTGGACCTTGCAGTGCTGCTGGATCTTTCAGGTAGTTGACGACCTGCTTCAGCGTTCCGGTGGCGCCGATCGTGTACACGCATCGGTCTTCCAGATCGCGAAGGATCTCGAGGCCCTCGTCGTTGACCAGCTCGTTCAGGTTCACCACATCGGGGAATTCGCGGGACAGCGCGAGCAGCATTGTCCACACGCCCCAACTGGTGAGGTTGAGCTCTGGGCGGACCCCCACCTCGACGATCGCCCGTTTCTCCGACGGAACCCCACCCGCCGCGACACCGAGGATCGGCAGTTCGGGCGCGTAGGTGGCGTGCAGTTCCGCGGCCCAGGTGCTCGCGCTGCCACCGCCGGAATATCCGTAGAGGCCGATACCTGAATCAGCCAGTCCCAGTGTGGGATCCGACCTCGCCGCACGAAGCCCGTCGAGCACCATGTGACCTTCGGCCGGGGTGAGCCAGAAATTGTGCTGGCCGTCGAAGTCGGGGATGGACACCGCCATGCCCTGTTCCAGGAAGTACTGGATGACAGCGATCTCTTTGAACGTGCCCGCCCGCAGGGTGTAGGACGGATTACACACGGGGGCAAGGGAATCGATCGCCTCTTGGAACGAGACCAGGGGTCGGGGACTGCCCAACCACGGGATTCCCGGAGTGAGCACGGTGGTCGCGGTGACCAGGGGTCTGCCGCGAGAGTTGCTGCTGCGGTACAGGATCTGGCGTGCGGCGACCGGGATCGGGATGCCGAGGGCGTAGGACTGGATGTCCCTGGTGCGCACGATCTGGCCGTTGGACAGTTCACCGAGATTGTCCGGTGCCGCGTACCACGCATCATCGCGCGGATTCTGCAGTGGCAGAAGGTCATACACCTGCTGCTCGCTGGGAAGTGGCTGTGCGAACGCGGGTGTGACCGTGACGGCGAACACTGCGGCAACGATCAGTGCCCCGCGGCGCACCGCGCTCAACATACTCGCGGCCCAGGATCGGCACCGGCGGTCACGGCAAGCAACCACGCGACAGTGCCCAGCTCGGGAATGATCTCGGCGCTGATGTGTTCGGTCGCAGGGACTTTGAACATTCGCATGTTCACGCCGCGTTCGCAGTAGACACGGGCGATGTCGTCGATCGCCAGCTCGGCGGGCAGTAGTTGATCGGTGGTGGAGTGCCACATCAGCAGCGGGATGTCCGGGGTGTTCTCCGGTCGACCGAAGCTCGCCTCGCTCAACGCCGCGCGCACCGCCGGATGATCCAGTGCCGCTTGGGGATCGGTGAGATAGTCGGCCACCGGACGCAGCAGTGTCGACACGAACGTCGTGTAGAGGCAGCGGCCGTTCAGCCCCGCGGCCACCTGCTTGCCTTCGGGCGTGAGGTACTGCTGCAGTGCCTGATCGAACTCGGGGTACTCGCGAGCGAGGCCGAGAATCGCCAGCCACCCGGTGAAATTGGCCTGCGGTTGTTGACCCGACATCGCGAACGGCGCGATCGCGACCTTGTTGCCGGGGATGCCGCCCTGCGCACTGCCTCGAATGTCGAGTTCAGGGGCGTAGGAACGTCGCTGTTCCGCCGCCGAGGCCGACGAATTGCCGCCACCGGAATAGCCCCACAGACCGACCGATGAGGCCTCGAGCCCCAGGCCGGCCCGCTGGGCGGCGCGGATGCCATCCAGCACCATCCGACCCTCCGACGGCGACATGATCGTGTTCTTCTTGCCGTCGAAATCGGTCACGGCCACCGCCGCGCCCGCCGCCAGGAACTGGCCGAGCAGGCTGATCTCCTTCTGGAGCCCGGCGCGCAAGGTGTAAGAGGGGTTGCACTGTTGGCCGAGGCTGTCGATCGCCTCCTGATACGAGATCAGCGGGCGCGGGCCGGGGCCCAGCCACGGGATGCCGGGGGTGAGCACGGTGGTCGCGGTCGCGATCGGATTGTCGCGGGCGTCGGTGCTGCGGAACAGCAGTTGCGTGGTGTGCACCGGGACCGGAACGGCCAGCGCGTAGGTCTGCACGACGCGGGAGCGGATCACGTCACCGTTGGCGAAGCCGCCGAAATCGGCTGGATCCGCATACCAGGGGTCGTTGTCGGGGGTCGGGATCGGGACCACGGCCGGATACACCTGTGACTCGCTGGGCAGTTCGTCGGCGGCGGCCGGGCCCGCGAAGGCGGCGACGGCGATCAGCGGTAGGGCGATCGCGCCCCAACGTCGGGGGCGGGTGGTTGTTGCCGTGCGGCGCTGCATGGCGACTCCTTCAGTAGGTGATCCCGATTACAGCACGCAGTCTTATTCAAAACAAGAGCTCTTGTTATAATTGGGCGATCGGTAAGCTGAGCAGCGTGACGTCGACCGACAACAGCACCAAGCCCCGCAGCGAAGGCGGGCGACGCATCCAGGGGCTGGACGCCGAACAGCGCAGAGCGCGCCGACGCGACCAGATCCTGTCCGCCGCGTTCGAGCTGATCGCCGCCGACGGTTACGTCAACACCGCGATCGAGCAGATCTGCCAGACCGCCTTCGTCGGCAACAAGGCCTTCTACGAACTGTTCGACAGCAAAGAGGCCTGCTACCTAGCCCTGCTCCAACAACTCAGCGACCGCTCCCAACAGGCGGTCGCCGCCGCGCTGATGGAATCCTCGGGCGAGCGCGACGAAGTGATCTCGGTCGTGATCGCCACCTTCGCCCACTCGCTGGTGGACGACCCGCGCGTGGCGAAGGTGACTTTCGGTGAGGCCAGCGGCATTTCGGCCAAAGTCGAAAAGCAACGCCGCACCAACCGCCGGTGGGCGGCACAATTTCTCGAAACCCTCTGGCGCGAATACGGTTTCGTGCCCGAGGGTGGGATCGACATCGACTTGCACGCGCTCGCGGTATCGACCATCGGCGGCCTGTTCGACACCGTCGCCGACTGGCTCCATCACACCGACGCGGGAACTTCGGGCGAAATCGACACGCTCATCAGAGATCTCATGTCGTTCGCCGACATCGTGCACTTGGGATTGGCGGCCGCAGGGGCTCGTTCATCGAACTGAGGGTGCCGACCACGCCGTTCCCAGGAGCAAACGGGCCGCGCGGGCGCGAACCATCGAAATTTGATCCCCCCCCCCCTCGAAGATGGACGTTCTGGCCGAGTACTGCAGATGATGTTTGCGGTATCGCAGGGTGGGGGTCTCGATGACCACGCCCGGTGCCAGCGCCGAGGCCGACATCAGCAGGGCCGTGTCCTCCATGCCGCGAAGCGCCGCCCAACCGCCCGCGGCGAGCAGGAGATCCCGCCGCCACATCACTCCGGCCGGGTGGACGGGCAGGCGATAGGTGCTGGCGGCAGTGTCCCAGTTGTCGAGCAGGGCGCCGCGGGCAAGCAGTCCGGTGGTGAAATCCCAGGGGAACGTGCGTAATTCACCCGAAGCGAGCAGGTCGCGAGCCGGTCCGACGGCGAATCCCGCGGTAGGTTCGGTAGTCAGGGCAGTGCTGAGCGCGGCTAGGGCGGTTGGTTCCAGTTCATCGTCGGCGTCGAGATTTTGGACGAGTGCGGCGGTGATCCGACCGAGGGCGACGTTGCGGGTGATCGCCGGTCCCTCACGGGTTCCGTTGAACGCCAGACGAAGTCGGGGATCATCGGCGGCACCGCACTTGATCAAGGACGCGACCACGTCAGGGGAGCGTGCGCCGTCGACCTGGACGCACCACGTCCAGTCGGTATGGGTCTGGGCGCACAGCGATGCCCACGCGTCGGGCAGGTAGCGGGCGTACCCAGCGTGTACCGCCGTCAGCACCGCGATCTCCACGATCGACAACTCTGCCATGTCGACGTGACGTGGAACCCTGTGGTAATCAGTGACATTGATCATCCGGTGACCACGGCAGGTGAGGGGACGTTCATGGATCACGCACTGATCGAATCGACATTGGATGCGCTGGTCGCGACGAATTCGCGTGCGCTGGAACGTGACTGCGAACAGATCGCGCTGCAGTACCTCGCCCAGCAGGTGGAACCGCAATTCGACATCGACTCCGCGGACTTCGACCGCGATCCGCGCCTGATCTGCGCCGACCGCTACTGGAACCACCGGTTCCGCGCCGAACCGACCCTCTACACCGCCGTGCACTGCGCAGGCTGGATGGCCGAACACATCGCGGCGGCGGTGCACGAGCCGATCCGGGAGAAATGGGCGCTGGGTTACGCGTTCATCACCCGCGATTCGGTGGAGTCGGCCGACGAGATCTCCGACGCGACCGCCGATATCGTCGCCGCCGACGACAGCAGTTGCCACAAGGCCTATTTCGCGACGCTGTACCACGCGGGCAAGTTGCGGGCGGACTTCCTCTTCGACGAACTCGCGCAGTTTCTGGACGCCTCGCTGCTGGCCGTGTCCACTGGTCCGCACCGAGAGTCGGTGCTGTTCAACGCCTTACGGGCATTCGCGGCGTTCGGCAGCCACCGCACCAATGCCCGATTCGCGTGCGAACTGTTCGACCAGGTGTGGAGTGCACCGCAACGCACCTTCGCCGCGACCGATGTCGTCTTGAACGGGCTCGCGGCCAGCGCCGACTTTCCCGGCCGGAGTGAACTGCTGCGCGACCGCGCGGCCGAGGCCGTCGCGGCCTATCCGGGCAGTCACATCCTGACCTACCGGTTGGCGACCGGGCGATGGTTGTGCGGCGAGTACGACGCGGCGGCGGTCGACATCGACGAAGCACTGCGCCTGCTGCCCGCCAACGGCTGGCGGGTGAGTCATGAACTGCTGCAAGGGCAATACCTCGCCCGACGCGACGCGATCGAGGCCGCTCGAGTCCAAGACCGGCAGGCACGGGCCGACCGGGAGCGCGGCGAACGCACCGAGGCGGAAATCGGTCGCCTCGCCGAATCGGTGCGCGGTTCGGTGGTGCGGGCAGTCGAGCTGGTGTCGGTATTCGCCGCCGTCATCGCCTTCGCGGTCGGCTCGCTCAACATCGCCCTCAACGGCAACCTGTCCCTGAGCGGACGGCTGTGGATTGTCGCTGAACTCGGTGGCGGGCTGGCGCTGTTCGCCCTGATCGTGGTCGGTGGAACGTGGCTGATCGCGGACCGCCTGTCGCGGCGACCACGCTAGGCGGCCGGTCACCACCATCACGCCGATGCCCTCGACTGTTCGGCGGCGTACAGGCTGTGCAGGAACGACAGGGTGCAGTGGGCGACGGCTTCGGGGTGGGTCCACCACACGCCGTGGCCTGCGGTCGGGCCTGCGATCACTGCGGAGACGCCCGCTGCGCCGGGGAGGCGTTCGGCCAGCGATGACGCGTCGTCGGCGGTGCCGCCTGCCTGGTCGGCGTGACCGCGCAAAACCAGTGCGGGGCAATCGATTTCGTGCAGGCGGTGGGTGATCTCGTCGCGGGTTGCCAGGGTTTCCCAGGCCGCGGTGGTGCGGGTGCGGCGCGGGTCGCCCAGCCAGCGGTTGATCCAGTGGTCCTGGTCCTGCGCGGTGCCGCCGATGAGCAGGGGAGCCAGGGCGCGGGCCTGTTGTTCCAGCAGGGCGCGCGGGTCGGTCCAGGTGGCGGCCATGGAGCGGTACTGCGCGGTTTCGTCGGCGGTGTTCGCGCGGGCTGTGGTCGAGGCCAGGATCAGCGCGCGGGTGCGGTCGGGATAGCGCAGGGCGAACCGCAGCGCGGTGTAACCACCCTGGCTCATGCCACCGACGGTGACGGGTCCTGCAATAGCGAGGTGGTCCAGCACGGCCGCGAGGTCATCCGCGAGATCCCAATAGGTGAAGGACGCGGCCGGGTCGGCTTCGGTGCGCCCGAACCCCCGGGCATCAACAGCGATGACCCGAAAACCGTTCCGCGCGAACATGTCCCGCGTGCGATCGAACATCGTCGCATCCATGAGAAACCCATGAGACAGCACGACCGGCCTGCCCACACCGGTATCGGTGAAGTGGATGTCGGCGTGGTTGTGGTGCACAGGCATGGTGAGACTCCCCCGGAGAGATGACGATCGATTCCAGGGTAGGGGGCGATGTCGTCGAATGGCGACAAATGACGATGTCGTCGAATGGCGACATCTCTCGGTAGCCCCAGTGGACGACCTCCGCCCGGTCCTGCGCCAGGCGAGAATCGTCGCGATCAGTCGGTGACGTAACCGTTGAGGCTGTTGCGGAGGTCGGTGAGGATGGCTCGGGCGGCGGTGAGACCTGTTGTGTGCCAGATCTTGTCGTCGACGGCGAAGACGCGTTTGTCGGTGGCGGCGCCGAGTTCTTCGAACTGGGTCGAGCGCAGGACCTTTTTGCCGTTGGCTTCGCCTTCGGGGCCTTCGAACATCACGTAGATGATGTCGCCTTCGGCCTTGGTGGCCAGGTCGGACTCGGTGATGTCGAAGGACGGGCCGCGTTGGGCGGTGGGGCGTTGGACGCCGACGTCGGAAAGGACTTGGGCGGCAAAGGTTTCGGTGCCTTGCACGGCGATGGTGTCGGGGGTGAAGCGCAGGACCGAGGCTTGGGATTGGGCGGCGTTGAGGGCGGGGCCCAGGTCGTGGGCCTCGGTGAGGTAGGACTGCATGGCGGTGTCGGCGGCGTCGCTGCGGTTCATGCCCGCGGCGTAGGCGGCGAAGTCGGATTGCCAGCTGCCGCCCGCGCCGATCAGCACGGTGGGCGCGATCTTGCTCAGCGCGTCGTAACCGCCTGCGGCAGGGGCGATGTCGCCGAGGATGAGGTCGGGTTTCAGTTCGGCGATGCGGGCGGGATCGGGTGCGCCGAGCGGGCCGACGCTGGGCACCTTCACCACGCCGTACCCCAGGTACATCGGTTGCGTGCGGTCGCCGTCGAGGGTGACCGCGCCGGCGACCCGCTCCCACAGACCCAGCGCGCACGCCGCGTCCAACGCGGAGGTGGTGAGCACGACGATGCGCTGCGGGTCGGCGGGGACCTGCGTGACACCGGCGGTATGGGTGACCGTGCGGGGCGAACTCTGATCCGGTGCGCTGGGCAACGCGCACGCGGTCGCGGTATCGCGATCAGCGCCCACCACACCCGCACCCGCGATATTGGTGGTGGTGCGAATGATCGTGCTCGCGTCGTCGTGCTTGTCCGCGCAACCCGCAGCGAGCGCCGCCGTGCACAGCAGGGCGACGGCGGCGATCGTGCGATGGAATCGGGTGCTCACCGGCATGCGGACGAGGGTACTGCGTGCGGTGCGGGTCGAACTCGCGGCCCCGAGGACCTACTTGGCGTTACCGCCGATGCTGAAGTGCGCGCCCATCGGGTCGACGAGTCCGGCCAGGCGGCCGTAGGGGGTGTTCATCGGTTCGAAGGCGATGGTGCCGCCCAGTGCCACGGTCTGTTCGGCGGTTTTGTCGACGTCGTCGGCGCCGAAGTACACCGTCCAGGAACCGGGGACGCCCTCGGCGAGGTGGCCGGTGGCGTCGATGATGCCGCCGCCCATGGGGGGTACGGCGTGGATGGTGGTGTAGCGGAAGTCGTCGGTGTCGGCGACGGTGAGCAGGTCGCGCCAGCCGAGGACGTTTTGGTAGAACAGCAGCGACTGGTCGTAGGCGCGGGTCATCAGTTCGAACCAGGACGGGACGCCGATGTGGTCGTTCCATTCGCCGTCGGCCACGATGCCCACCGATTCGAATCCGGCGAAGGTGTCGGGTTGCCAGACGCCGACGCCGATTCCGCCCACGTCGGCGATCACCGCCATCGCGCCCAGGTCGCCGATCGCCATCGGTTCCACGATCACATTGCCGCCGGCTTCGCTGGCCTTGGCCGTGGTCGACAGCGCGTCGGGGGAGTTCAGGTAGACCGTCCACCGGTCGGGGTACGGGTCGCCGGGATCGTCGTGCCGACCCATCGCGCCCGCGACCGCGCGGCCGTCTTTGCGCAAGGTGGTGTAGCCGCCGAACTCCTCGCCGCCGCGTTCGGCGGTCCAGCCGAACAGGTCGCCGTAGAAGGCGATCGCGCGATCGAGATCGGTGGTGTAGAGGTCGACCCAGGTGGGATCGCCGGGTTTCGGACTGAACGACATGACTCTCCTCCGCTGTTGGGGTAGCGCATTCAGACGCTGACACGTGCGGGCGTCGTCATCGATCATGACGCGCCCAGGGTCGAAAAGTCATCGCCGACAACCATTGCACCCACGCGACCTGCGGAGGAAGATCGGGAACGCGAACTACGGCGCGCCGAATACGACACAGAGTAGGACCCGCGCGGAATGCTGCGGCAGCACGGTTTACGATTCACTCCAACGCATGTCTGCTGCTGTTCGTTCCCGAAACGTGGCCGACGCTTGCGAGTGACGTACAGGCATCTTCAGGAGGATCAGTGACTGCGGTAGAGCCCAGGCCAGTCCCTCAGTTGGAAGCGACTCGACCGTATCCGGCTCGGACCGGGCCCAAGGGTTCGTTCCTCTACAAGGCGGTCACCACCACCGACCCCAAGGTCCTCGGTGTGATGTACCTGGTGACGGCGATCAGCTTCTTCCTGGTCGGCGGACTCATGGCGCTGCTGATGCGCGCCGAGTTGGCCCGACCGGGTCTGCAGTTCCTTTCGCCGGAACAGTTCAACCAGCTGTTCACCATGCACGGCACGATCATGCTGCTGTTCTACGCCACGGCGATCGTGTTCGGCTTCGCCAACATCATCTTGCCGCTGCAGATCGGCGCCCCCGACGTCGCCTTCCCGCGACTGAACGCGTTCAGCTACTGGCTGTACCTGTTCGGCGGCACCATGGCGACCGCGGGCTTCGTGACCCCCGGCGGCGCGGCGGACTTCGGTTGGACGGCGTACGTGCCGCTGACCGACATCTTGCACTCGCCCGGCGTCGGCACCGACCTGTGGATCCTTGGCCTGGCCGTGTCCGGTCTGGGCACAATCCTCGGTGGCGTCAACATGCTCACCACCGTGGTCTGCCTGCGCGCACCCGGCATGACCATGTTCCGCATGCCGATCTTCACCTGGAACATCGCGGTCACCTCGGTCCTGGTGCTGCTGGCGTTCCCGCTGCTCACCGCGGCGCTGTTCGGTCTGGCCTACGACCGCCACCTGGGCGGTCACATCTACGACCCGGCCACCGGCGGCATCCTGCTCTACCAGCACCTGTTCTGGTTCTTCGGCCACCCCGAGGTCTACATCATCGCGCTGCCGTTCTTCGGCATCGTGTCGGAGATCTTCCCGGTGTTCAGCCGTAAGCCGATCTTCGGTTACACCACGCTGGTCTACGCGACGCTGGGTATCGCGGCGCTGTCGATCGCGGTGTGGGCGCACCACATGTACGCCACCGGCGCGGTGCTGCTGCCGTACTTCTCCTTCATGACCTTCCTGATCGCGGTTCCGACCGGTGTGAAGTTCTTCAACTGGATCGGCACCATGTGGAAGGGGCAGTTGACCTTCGAGACACCGATGCTGTGGTCGATCGGCTTCCTGGTCACGTTCCTCTTCGGTGGTCTGTCGGGCGTCATCCTGGCTTCGCCGCCGCTGGACTTCCACGTCACCGACTCGTACTTCGTCGTCGCGCACTTCCACTACGTGCTCTTCGGCACCATCGTGTTCGCGACCTTCGCCGGTATCTACTTCTGGTTCCCGAAGATCACCGGCCGCATGATGGACGAGCGTCTGGGCAAGTGGCACTTCTGGACCACCTTCGTCGGCTTCCACACCACCTTCCTGGTCCAGCACTGGCTGGGCGCCGAGGGCATGCCGCGTCGCTACGCCGACTACCTGCCGTCGGACGGTTTCACCACGCTGAACACGATCTCCACGATCGGCGCGTTCATCCTCGGTTCGTCGATGCTGCCGTTCATCTGGAACGTGTTCAAGAGCTACCGCTACGGCGAGGTCGTCACGGTCGACGACCCGTGGGGTTACGGCAACTCGCTCGAGTGGGCCACCACCTGCCCGCCGCCGCGCCACAACTTCTACGAACTGCCGCGGATCCGGTCCGAGCGCCCCGCGTTCGAGCTGCACTACCCGCACATGGTCGAGCGGATGAAGGCCGAAGCGCACGTGGGCTGGGGCTCGAGCAAGCACACGCACGTCTCGGAAAGCGCGCTCGCGAAGAAGTAAGACACCACCGAAAGACCAGGGTGTGCACCTGCTGGGTCACCAGTAGGTGCACACTCTTTTTGTGGGTAATCGAACGGAGCAGATCGACTTGGCCAGCACCACAGTTCTCGTGACCGTCACCGGACCGGACCGACCCGGCGTCACATCGGTGCTGCTGGCGACGTTGTCCCGGCACCAGGTGAGCCTGCTGGACGTGGAGCAGGTGGTCATCAGGGGTCGACTCACCCTCGGCGTGCTGGTGTCGTGTCCCAACGACCCGGAGGCGTTGCAGGACGAGCTCGAAGAGGCGATGAACACCGTCGGCATGCAGGTCGACGTGTCGGTCGACGCGCAGATCGGCAAGCCGCCGATGTCCACCCACGCCATCGTGGTGTTGGGCGCCCCGGTCACCGCGCGGGCGTTCAGCGCGATCTCGCGCGAACTGGCCACCCGCGGCGCCAACATCGACTCCATCCGTGGCATCGCCGACTACCCGGTGGTCGGCATGGAACTCATGGTCACCGCCACCGACACCACCCCCGAGGGCGACGCGCGCCTGCGCACCGCACTGGCCGAGGTGGCCGTGGCCGAGCGGGTCGACATCGCCGTCGAACGGGCCGGTCTGGCACGACGTGCCAAGCGCCTGATCGTGTTCGATGTGGACTCCACCCTGATCACCGGTGAGGTGATCGAGATGCTGGCCGCGCACGCCGGCGTCGAAGAGCAGGTCCGCGAGGTCACCGAGGCGGCCATGCGCGGCGAGATCGACTTCGCCGAATCGCTGCGTCAGCGAGTGGCCACCCTCGAGGGTCTGGACGAGTCGGTGATCGACGAGGTCGCCGACCGGATCGAACTGACGCCCGGCGCGCGCACCACGATTCGCACGTTGCGCAGGCTCGGCTTCCACTGCGGTGTGGTGTCCGGCGGTTTCCGCCAGGTGATCGAACCCCTCGCGCACGAGCTGGAACTGGACTTCGTGCAGGCGAACACCCTGGAAATCATCGACGGCAAGCTCACCGGACGGGTGGTCGGCGAGATCGTCGACCGGGCGTTCAAGGCGACCGCGCTGCGCAAGTTCGCCGCCGAGGCGGGCGTGCCGATGGAGCAGACCGTGGCGGTCGGCGACGGTGCCAACGACATCGACATGCTGAACGCGGCCGGACTCGGCGTGGCATTCAATGCCAAGCCCGCGCTGCGTGAAGTGGCCGACACGGCGCTGTCGCATCCGTACCTGGACGCGGTGCTGTTCATCCTCGGCGTCACCCGCGACGAGGTCGAGGCCGCGGACGCGCGCGACGGTGGCGTGCGGCGGGTGCCACTTCTCGGGAGATAGGTCCTACGCGACGTAGAGTGACCACACAGGCACGTCACCGCTGGTCACGGGAGGTTGTTGTGCGTAGGACATTGCTGGTTGTTGCCGCGCTGACTGCGCTGGTCGGGTGTGGTGACGACAAGGCGCAGCCCTACGACGTCACCCAGCCGGCCACCGTCGCGCCCCAACCCGGGCTTGCCCCGTTGACGATCGAGCAGTCCGCCAACGGCACGACTGTCGAGGCGACCGCGGGTCAGCGGGTGCTGGTTCGCTTGCCGCAGGACCCCGCCTCGATCCAGCAGTGGGAGCAGATCAACGACGAGCCGGGCGCGGTGGTCGCCGACGGCGGGCCGACCAGCGAGGGCAGCACCGTGGTGTGGCCGTTCCGCACGGTCGAGCGTGGTGTGACCATGCTCGAGTTCACCTACGGGCCCGGCGGTCAGCTGTCGGTCGACCCCGACCCCACGTTCGTCGTCGAGGTTCGAGTGAGTTAGTGCGGCGGGGCGCCGAGCAGGTGCGGCGGTGTGGCAGTGGGCCGCTCGCGATGCACGAATTCGGTTCGCAGCCGGTGGTATTCGCTGTTGTCGGCGAAGAAGTTCTCGAGCATGTGGGCCATTTCCTCGGCGCGGTAGGTCGCCAGTGGTTTGACCGCTTCGTCGGCTGCGAGCCTGCGCTTCTTCTCGACCAGGCGGGTGGTCAATTCGGGATCGCGGGCGAGCAGGCCCGCGTCGCGACATACTCGCGCACGGAAACCCTCGGGGTCGCCGGCGATCACTCGGTCGATCAATCCGAGCGCCGCAGCTGAGCGAGCGCCCAGCGGTAGTGGTTCGCTGGTCAGCCGGGTTGCGGTGGCCGCGCCGACTCGGCGGGGCAGCGAATAGGTCCAGTACTCCGAACCGTAGAGCCCCATCAGCTTGTAATGCGGGTTGAGCACCGACGCCTCACGGCACCACACTTCGTCTGCCGCCAGCGCGAGCATCACCCCGCCTGCTGCGGCATTACCCGCCAGCGCCGCGATCACGAAGGTGTCGGTGGTGGTGAGGATGGCTTCGACGAGGTTGTTCATCGCGCTGATATTGCGCAGCGATTCCAGGGCGGGATCGGGTGCGGATTCGATGACGTCGAGGTGGATGCCGTTGGAGAAGAAGTCGCGCGGGGAACCCAGCACCAGCACGCTCACCGAGCGCGCGCACGCGTCGCGGTAGGCGGCCAGTAGCTGTTCGCACTGCCGGGTGCTCATGGCGCCGCCCGCGAAGCTGAACTCGAGATAGCCGACACCGTCGCGTTCGCGGTATCGCACCTGCGACCAGGTATCGCGAGCAGCGGCTTCGGTGGGCGTGATCGGCACGTCCGGTACGTCGATGATGTTCTCGCGCAACACTTCTGCTGCAGCCTGTTTGAATGGCCTTGGGCCGCCAGCGGTTCGGCGTGCACGCAGGTGTGTGAGCCAGACGGCGCCGTCGACGGTAGCGCGGCAGATCGCGCCCTCTCTGGTGGCGATCACCTCGCCTGGATCGCCGCGCAGCTGGTCCTCGTTGTGGCCGCCGTGCAGGAAGTACTGCGTGCCGAACAGTTCGTCGATCACGCCGGGCTGGGAGTCCGCGGCTCGCAGGGTGCGCAGGATGTCGGCGGTGGTGTCGGCGGACCAGTCGATCCGGCGGCGGTCCTGGCTGTAATAGGGGCGCAGGCAACCGCGCACGTCGGCGCGGGTGTAGTCGAGGGGCTCGGGTTCGTAAGTGCCACTGGCGAATCGCTCTACCGACAGCAGCACCGCCTCCACGGCCGCATCGGACACCTCGTTGCGGTACAGCTCGCTCTTGCCGCAGGCAGTGACCGGGAACGGCACGGATGCCCAGATCGGACCCGCGTCCATCTCCGCCTCGGCCTGCAGTACGGTCACGCCCCATTCGCGGGCGCCGGTACTGATCGCCCAGTCCAGCGAGGACGGGCCACGGTCGCCCTTCGGTCCGGGATGCACGATCAGTACCGGGTGGGTGGTCCAGATGTCGCTGGGTATGGCGGTGGTGAGCATCGGGGCGATGATCAGATCCGGCGCGAATCGGGTTACCCCCGCGCGGAGCTGGTCGTCGTCCAGGGCGAGTTCGACGCCGAGGTGGTGGCCGCGGGCGCGTAGTTCCGCGTGGATGCGTTGGGATAGGCTGTTGAATGCGCTGGTTATCAAGAGAATTCGCATGATCTCCCCTTTTCGATCGCAGATCTAG
The DNA here is from genome assembly GCF_042716995.1 of Nocardia sp. NPDC058640. Classification (NCBI taxonomy): domain Bacteria; kingdom Bacillati; phylum Actinomycetota; class Actinomycetes; order Mycobacteriales; family Nocardiaceae; genus Nocardia; species Nocardia sp. NPDC058640. The sequence continues at coordinate 515,315 of NZ_JBHXRG010000001.1, read as the reverse complement.
GCGTATGAACCGGTCGGTATCCGGGGTTCATATTCCGCTGATTACGGTATCCGAAGTGGGCTTCTCCGCGCCCGGGATTGCGGCAAAAGGGCTTGACTGGAATATTTACATTCGCAGGTCAGGGCGCTATAAGGCCAATTAATCTCTAATTCTGATAACGAATTGATTGCGCAATTCCGAGCGTCGAGCCCGGATCGAAATAGAATGACGACCGGTCTGGAAGTGTAATTCGCAACGAATTCGATCTTCATATCGGTTCGAGGCGTCGGCTATCGACCGGCATCGTCGCATCTCGGCTATTGATCATGCGAATTCCGCGATGAGGCCCACGGCCTGCGGGGCCACACGAACCTGTCGCCCGGCTCAATTAGGCTGATTCATCGACATGAGCGACGAACCAGACAGCACCGAGCAGATCACCGACGACCCCGCCGCGTTCGCCCAGCGCCACGCCGAACTCGCGCGCGGCTACGGCGGCGCGGGTGACCCCGACGACCCGGCGATGGTGCAGGCCATGCAGATGGTGCTGCACATCCCCAAAGCCGAACCGCCGGTGCGTAGTTCGCTACTGGAAGCCGCGGCGGCCGCCGCGGTGGCGGTGTGTATGGACCCGCGCTCGGGGCCGGGCGGGGAGTGGGAGCCGCGGTATCTGGCGTGGAAACGGTCGCGGATCAGGAAGGTGGCGCGACGGGCGCGCGGGGCGCAGTGGCTGGCGGCAGGTGAGGTCGACGGGGTGACGGTCGAGGTCGACGGCGCGCAGGCGCGGGCATTCGTGCCGGGCCCGGTCGGCGACATCGACACGCGCATCCGCAAGCTCCAAATCGGCGGCACCGACCTCGAACACGACGAACCGGGCCCGGTGGACCCGACCCTGCCGGTGCTGTGGGTGAATGCCGCGTTGGAGATGTCGGTGGGCAAGGCGGCCGCGCAGGTCGGTCACGCGAGCATGTTGTTGGCGGGTGCGCTGCCCCTTGACGCGGTCGCGGAATGGGCGCGGCGCGGGTTCGGTTGCGCTGTGCGCGACGCGGATCCGACACAGTGGGCCGCGTTGGTTGCGCAGGTGACCGCAGGCGGTGCGGTCGCGGTGCGCGACGCCGGGTTCACCGAGGTGGCGCCCGGTTCGATGACGGTGATCGCGGTCCCCGCGCAGGCCTGAGGTTCGACACGCGCGGGCGAATTCGACGGTTGGATTGCGGTTTTCGCGACTCGCCGCAACAGCCGCGTGTGACATCGCCGCCGCGCGGGTATACGTAACGCACAGCGCATCGAGGCACAGGGAGGTTCCGCGATGATGACGACGATTGTGGTGATCCTGATCGTGTGGGTTGTGCTGTCGGTGCCCGTGTCGTTCGTCGCCGCGCGGATGTTGCGCACCGAAGTTCGCAGCACGCGTGAACCGGTGACATCGAGAACCGACGAAACCCACACGGGGTGGTCGCTGCGCTGAGCGCTCGCGTGGGCCAAGATGGAGCGCGTGTCGCAACCCGATCCCGATCTGCTCATCGACTTCTCCGACGTGACCATCCGCCGCTCGGGCCGAACCCTGGTCGGCCCCGTCTCCTGGCAAGTCGAGCTCGACGAACGCTGGGTGGTGCTCGGCCCCAACGGGGCGGGCAAGACCTCGCTGCTGAGAATGGCTGCCGCCGAACTACATCCGACCTCCGGTGTGGCGAACCTGTTGGGGGAGACCCTGGGTCGCGTCGACATCAGCGAACTCAAACCCCGCATCGGGTTGTCCTCGGCGGCGGTGGCCAGCCGGATCCCCGTCGACGAGAAGGTCAGTGACCTGGTGGTATCGGCCGGTTACGCGGTGCTTGGCCGCTGGCGCGAACGGTACGAGGACATCGACACCGAACGCGCCGTGGACATGCTGGAAACGCTGGGCGCGGAACATCTTTCCGATCGCACCTACGGCACGCTGTCCGAAGGCGAACGCAAGCGGGTGCTGATCGCGCGCGCGTTGATGACCGATCCCGAACTGCTGCTGCTGGACGAACCGGCCGCGGGTCTGGACCTGGGCGGTCGGGAGGAACTGGTCGAACGGCTCGGTGATCTGGCCGCCGATCCCGACGCCCCCGCGATGGTCTTGGTGACCCACCACGTCGAGGAGATTCCGCCCGGCTTCACCCACGCGCTGTTGCTCAAGGAGGGGGAGGTCGTCGGGCAGGGGTTGTTGGACGACGTGCTCACCGCCGAGAATCTGAGCAACGCGTTCAGTCAGTCGATCGCTTTGGACCGGGTCGACGGGCGCTGGTTCGCGCGGCGGGCTCGTCGTTCGGGCGGGCATCGACGGCGCAGCTGAGCCGCGTGCCGGCCTGTTCGCGCGCCGTCGAGGAAGCCGTTGGCCGGTCGGCGCTACGAGCGGACCCGGAAGGCACTGATCCGAACACGCCCACGACCAAGCGGGCGCTAGGGTGCTGAACGGCTGCGTTCGCGACAGGCAGCCTGCTGGTCCGGTCGACAGGCCGGTGCTCGCCGGACAGGCGGTTCGGTGGTGGAGAGGAACGGTATGAGTGAGTCCGGGGTCCCCGCACGGGACGCGTCGACGGTGATGCTGGTGCGCGACGGCGACGCGGGCATCGAGGTGTTCCTGCAGCGTCGGGTCAGCGGGATGGCGTTCGCCGCGGGAATGACCGTGTTCCCCGGCGGCGGTGTCGACGCGGCCGACGGGACCGCTGACATCGCGTGGGCCGGCTCCGAACCTGCTTGGTGGGCAGCACGTTTCGCCACCGACGAACCGACCGCGCAAGCCCTGGTGGCCGCGGCCGTGCGCGAAACCTTCGAGGAATGCGGTGTGCTGCTGGCCGGGCCGACCGCGGATTCGGTGGTCGACGATTCGACGGTCTATCGCGAGGCTCGCGGTCGGCTCGAGCGGCGCGAACTGTCGCTGGCCCAGTTCCTCGCCGCCGAAGGGCTGGTGTTGCGCGCGGACCTGCTGCGCCCGTGGTCGAACTGGATCACCCCCGAAACCCAACCTCGCCGCTACGACACCCGGTTCTTCGTCGCGGTGCTGCCCCAGGGCCAGATCGCGGACGGGGCGACCTCCGAGGCCTCCGACGTGGTCTGGCAGACGCCGCGGGCCGCGCTGGACAGTTGGCGGGCGGGGGAGTCGGTGCTGATGCCACCGACCTGGTCGCAGTTGGACGCGCTGTGCGGATTCGCCGACACCGCCGCGGTGTTGGCCTCCGAACCTGTCATCGCGCCGATCATGCCCAAGCACTCGCCGGGCAGGCAAGGTCGTCCGCTGTCGGACTTCCCCGACAACGAACGGTATTTCGCGCAGCTGCCGCAGTTGGGTGCACTGGGCGGCCGGTAGGTTGACGTCCATGGCCGAATTCGTGACCCTCGAGCTGCCCGCCGAGCCGACCACCCGTGGCGTGGCGCTGCTGCGCATCGACCGCCCGCCGCTGAACCTCGTCGACGCGCAGCTGGCCCGTGAGGTGGCGGCCGCGGCGGCCACGGTGGCCGATCATCCGGGGGTCGCCGCGTTGATCGTGTACGGCGACGAACGGGTGTTCAGCGCGGGCGACGAAATGTCGGAGCTGGCGGCGCTGGACGCGGGCCAGGCCGCCGCGATGGCCGCCGATCTGCAAGCTGCGCTGGGCTGTCTGACGCGGGTGCCCCAGCCGACCGTCGCCGCGATCACCGGCTACTGCCTGGGTGCGGGCCTGGAACTGGCACTGGGCGCGGACCACCGAATCATCGGCGACAACGTGAAACTCGGTCTGCCGCAGATCAAAGCGGGCCTGATCCCGCTGTCGGGTATCCGTCGACTCTCGCTGCTCATCGGTGCCAGCCGCGCCAAGGATCTCGTCTACACCGGTCGATTCGTGGACGCTGAGGAGGCTTTCAAGCTCGGTCTGGTCGACGAGGTCGTCGCCCCGGACAACGTCCTGGCCGCCGCCCGCGCCTGGGCCGCCCAGTTCGTCACCGCCGCACCCCGCGCGCTGGCCGCCGCGAAGGCGGTCTTCGAATCCGGCCCACACGGTCACTCGACGGCTGTCACCGAGTGGTCGGCGCTGTTCGATACCGACGACGCCCGCACCGGCACCCGCACCTTCGCCGCGGAAGGTCCGAACGCCGCGGAGTTCACCGGAAGATAGAAATCGGGGCAGAACCTGCATTAACTTCGCGCCCGGTGTGGTGCTGCCCGCGCCCACAGGACGCAGCCGAGACCTCGGCAGACGCCGACCGTCGTCCCACGGTCAGCGTGCCCCGGCGCACATATTAGGCTGGGCTGTATGACGGTCCATCCCGACGACCCGGCGCCGAATCCCCACGCCACCGCGGCCCAGGTCGAAGCAGCGCGCAAAGACACCAAACTCGCCCAGGTCCTGTACCACGACTGGGAAGCGGAGACCTACGACGACAAGTGGTCGATCTCCTACGACGAGCGCTGTATCGCCTATGCCCGCGGCCGGTTCGACCTGGCTGTCGGCCCGGCTCCGCTGCCCTACGAGCGCGCGCTCGAGCTGGGCTGTGGCACGGGATTCTTCCTGCTCAACCTGATGCAGGGCGGCGTGGCCAAGTCCGGTTCGGTCACCGACCTGTCGCCCGGCATGGTCAAGGTCGCGCTGCGCAACGCCGAGCACCTGGGCCTTGACGTCGACGGTCGCGTCGCCGATGCCGAGACCATCCCGTACGACGACGACACCTTCGATCTGGTCTGCGGCCACGCCGTGCTGCACCACATCCCCGACGTGGAACTCGCGCTCAAGGAGTGCCTGCGCGTGCTCAAGCCGGGCGGCCGTTTCGTGTTCGCCGGCGAGCCGACCACTATCGGCAACATCTACGCCCGACGCCTGGGCCAGGCCACCTGGAAGGTGACCACCGAGATCACCAAGCTGCCGTTCCTGTCGGACTGGCGTCGTCCGCAGACCGAGCTGGACGAGTCCTCGCGCGCGGCCGCCCTCGAAGCCGTGGTCGACCTGCACACCTTCGACCCCAGCGATCTCGAGAAGATGGCGAAGTCCGCGGGTGCGGTCGACGTGAAGGCCACCACCGAGGAACTGGCCGCCGCCCTGTGGGGCTGGCCGGTGCGTACCTTCGAGGCCGCGGTGCCCGACGAGAAGCTGACCATGCCGTACCGCCTGGCGCAGTACCGCGCGTGGCTGGGCCTGAGCTGGCTGGACGAGAACGTGCTGCGCAAGGTCGTGCCGCGCGAGTTCTTCTACAACGCGATGATCACCGGCGTGAAGCCGGGCGCGGCGCAGAAGTAAGTGGGCTACCGCTTCGGCCGCGACGACGTCGCCTACCTCGGCAGCGCGGCGGGTTCCGCTGCCCTGGCCGATGTCGACCGGCTGGAGTTGACTACCGCGACGCACCTGCGCGATATCGAGCAGGTGCGTCGCGCGCACGGTGAGCGTGCGGCGTCGTTGATCGAGACGGTGCGGTTGCGGCGTAAAGCCGTGGTGAAGTTGCCCGCGGCAGGTGAATGGTTGTTCACCGACGACGCGCTGCAGCAGGCCACGCCCGCCCTTGTCGCCCGGCATCGAGCTGCTCGGTTGGCCGGTCGCGCGGTGCATGACGTGACCTGTTCGATCGGTGCGGAGTTGGCCGAGTTGGCGCCGGTGTGTCCGGCGGTGATCGGTAGCGATCTCGACGATGTGCGGCTGGCGATGGCGGCACACAACCTCGGCGTCACTGCAGCGTCTGATCCCGAGCGAAACGGGTTGCCCGACAACGATATCGGCGCACGCATCTCCGTCCCCGGCCGAAACATCGTGCTGGCCAAGGCCGATGCCCTCACCCCCACCACCCGTGACACGGTGATCATCGCCGATCCCGCCCGCCGAGCAGACGGCCGCCGCACCTACGATCCCGCGAAACTGCAACCCCCACTCCCGGACCTGCTCGCCGCCTACGCAGGCCGCGACATCGCCGTAAAATCCGCTCCCGGACTGGATTTCGACCGCCTGGCCTGGGACGGCGAAGTGGAAATCGTCTCCCTCGACGGCGCAGTCCGAGAAGCCTGCCTGTGGTCCCCAGGCCTCACGACCCCCGGCATCACCCGCCGAGCCACCGTCCTCGACTCCCGCGGCACCACAACAACTCTCACCGACGCCGCCCCCGACGACATCCCCGACCTCCCCCCGGGAGACTGGATCATCGACCCAGACGGAGCCGTAGTCCGAGCAGGCCTGGTCCGCCACTACGCCGCGAAACACGGCCTCTGGCAACTGGACCCCCATATCGCCTACCTCACCGGCGACACGGTCCCCCCGGGCATGCGCGGCTTTCATGTCGAAGACCGCTTCGAACTCCGCGAGAAGACCCTGCGCCAAGAACTCGCCCGCCGAGACTGCGGCTCTCTGGAAATCCTGGTCCGCGGCATCGACATCGACCCGGACGCCCTACGCAAAAAGCTCAAACTGCGAGGCTCGACTCCATACACCCTCGTCATCACCCGAATCGGCAGAGCCGGCGTCGTCTTCCTCTGCCGAGCCGTCGCCCCCACCCGCTGATTTCGCGAACTTGTCGGTGCCCGCACGTAGTCTCCTCGGCAAGAACCTGTCGGACGCGGAGGTGCGCGATGGTGGATGCAGTGGTTGAAACGGAATTTCCGCGTGGGATCGGCAAGGTGGCGGCCCGTGAGCTGGCCTCGCACGGCTACACCACGTACGCCCGTCTGACCGAGGTCAGTGCGAAGGAGTTACTCGCCATCCACGGCATCGGCCCCAAATCCATTCGCATCCTCGGCGAGGAGCTGGCAGCCCGTGGCCTTGCCTTTGCCGACTGAGGTCAGCACGCGCGGGGCCGGGCATCGGTACGCTGGGCTCATGACCGAGGTGCCGATGGCGTACCGCTGGACCCCTGAGGGGTTCCTGCGGGCGTGGGAGGCCGGTGCCTTCGAATCCCGGGTCGAACTTGTCGAGGGGGAGGTTTGGCCGGTGGTTATCGGCGACTGGCACGGGTTCGCGGTCGGCCGCATCATGGGCCGTCTGCCTCGCACTGATGTCGAGGTGACCTCGGCGACGCTGCCGACCGGCGATTCGTTGCCGGATCCGGACTGTTGGGTATTGCGTGCCGCGGCGGAACCAGTGGATACGGTCGGGCACAAGTTATCCAGGTGGGCCCCGGCCGATGTGGCGCTGGTGGTCGAGGTCTCCGACGAGACGGTCATGCACGATCTCGGAGTCAAAGCTCGCTTGTACGGGCGTGCGGGCTACCCCGTGTACTGGGTGGTGACCAAGGACGTCATCTACGAACACACGCAGCCCACTGCGGACGGTTACCGTACGCGCACAGAATATCGTGCGGGCGAAGCGATTCCGGTCGGTTATGCCGGGGAGACGCTGGCTGTCGACGAGCTGCTCCTCGGCCGGTAGCGGCCTAACCTTCCATTTTCTTCACCACCCGCTGCACCGTGAGCCAGGTGCGGGTGGTGATGTCCTTGCCGTAGGTCTTTTCCAGGCGTGCCATGAAGTCGGGGGTTTTGCCGGTGCTGTTGTCGATGACGGTGAGGAAGGCGCGGACTTCGCGGTCGTAGCCGATGACCCGGGTGAAGGGGTCGTCGTCGAAGGCTTTCGTATCCGCTTCGCGCATAGCGTTTTTGAAGAAGGTGACGGTGAGGTACGAGCCGCGTTCGTGGGGTAGGCCTTCGAAAGGGTCGCGGTCGAGCAGGGCGCGCAGTTCGGGGTGGCTGCGGATGATGGTGCCGCCGGGGATGCCGAGTTCGGTGTTGAGCGCGGTTTGGATGCGGTCTTCCAGGTCGGCGGGGTTGTCGGCGGTACGGAACACGATATTGCCGCTGGACAGCACCGACGCGACCTTTTCGAAGCCGAGCCCTTCGAACACCCCGCGCAACTTCTCGTTGCGCATGTTCGGGTTGGACGGCATGATCCCGCGCAGCAGCGCCGCATAGCTCTCCACGTCGCCGACGATACCGATCGCCACCGACAGAAACCATCGCATCCGTTCGCCACGTCAGCCCTATGCAGCGCCGACCAGAGGTGGCTGTCAGCTCTGTGCCGCGGCGTTCTTCTTCCGTTCGATGTCGGCCAGCGCCGCCATGTACGCCTCGCGCTCCTGCGCGCTCGCATCCCACGCCACCTTGCGGTTCTTCACGACCTTGGCGGGCGCCCCGACCGCGATGCTGTAGTCGGGGACATCCCCACGCACCACCGCGTGCGCGCCGAGCACACAGCCACGCCCCACACGGGTGTCGCGCAGGACTGTCACCTTGGCGGCGATCCAGGTGTCGGGGCCGATCCGGACGGGGCTCTTGACGATGCCCTGGTCTTTGATCGGCATGTTGATGTCGTCCATGCGGTGGTCGAAGTCGCAGATGTAGCACCAGTCCGCGACCAGCGTCGATTCGCCGATTTCGATGTCGAGGTAGGTGTTGACGACGTTGTCCTTGCCGAACACCACCTTGTCGCCGATGCGCAGCGAGCCCTCGTGGCAGCGCAGGGCGTTGCCGTCGCCGATGTGCACCCAGCGGCCGATTTCCATGCGGGCGAATTCGGGGGTCGCGTGGATTTCCACATTGCGGCCCAGGAACACCATGCCGCGCAGCACGATGTGCGGGTTGGCCAGGCGGAACTTGGCCAGACGGTAGTAACGGACCAGGTACCAGGGGGTGTAGGCGCGGTTGGCGAGCACCCAGCGCAGCGAATCCCTGGTCAGGAATCGGGCTTGCTGCGGATCGCGGCGGCGTGATCCACGCCAGCGCGCACTCAGCGGCGCGCCCCACATGCTCGTCACGAACTACTCCCTCACCAACCAAGGACAGTGATCCGCCGGGCCAGCCCCGGGGATTCGGTCATCGGCTACACAGAGTACTTTCGCAGGGCACACTTACCGTGCCATACCCCGATCAAACAGGGAGATCAGCAGGTGCGAACACGGACTCGCGTCGTCGCCTCGCTCGCTGCCGCCGGTGTGGTGGCGCTGGCAGGGTGCGGCACCGATGTGGACGACATCACCGTCGGGGCCGGAAAGGGTTGGCCCGCAGCGCATCACGACAGCGGCAATGCCGGCACCAGCCCGGTGTCGGGCGCGGATTCGATGTCGCTGAGCTGGTCACGTCCGGTGGGCGGCCCGATCGCCCAGCCGTTGACGATCGGCGCCGACGGTCAGATGTTCGTCACCACCAGCACCGGCAACTGCGCGATCTTCTCCTTCCAGATGCGCACCGGCCGCAAACGCTTCTGCAACCAACTGGGACCGTCGACGATCGAAGCGCCGACCGTGCTCGACGGGGTCAGCAACGTGTACGTCGGCGACGACGGCGCGGTGAACTCGTTCAACTACCTCGGTCAGCCGCGCTGGCGCACTCCCGTGGCGGGCGTGCCCGTGGCGATCCAGTTCACCGGCGACGGCAATGTGCTCACGGTGACCCAATCCGGCCAGGTCGACGTGCTCAGCAGGCAGACCGGCGGTCGCGAAGTGCCGACGGTGCAGTTGCTGGGCGAACCCGATTTTTTGAAGTACCCCGGTCTGACCCGGCCCGCGTCCGGTGACGGTCTCGACGACTGCCAGACCGGCGGGCCGCGCTGCGCGGTGGCCAACACGACCGCTGTCGACCCGTCGACCGGCCGGTTCTTCGTCACCGTGTGGGAGCCGGGCAAGCAGGCCGCCGCCCTGCGCGCGATGCGTTATGCCGACGGGGCGGTGACGCAGGAGTGGAATGCCGAGGTTCTCACCGGCGGCAGCGCGACCAGTCCGTCGCTGTCGGCCGACGGTGACACCGTCTACATCGGCGACAACAGCAAGCGACTGATCGCGCTGAACGCCGCCGATGGCGCTACCCGCTGGGTTCAGTCGCTGCCGTGGGCTCCGCGCGGTGGGATCTCGGTGGCGGGCGATCTGATCATTCCGGCGGGTGATGACGGGTATCTGACCGCTCTGCGCGACAGCGATGACAAGGCTGAAATCGTCTGGGAGCGTAAGGATCTCGCTCTGCGTGGCAGTCCCGCTCAGGCCGCTGGGGATATCGGTTACACCGTGGCCGCGATCGGCGCGGGTCTGAATCTGATCACCTTCGACACGACCAACGGCAACACCATCGACTCCGATCCGCTCCCGGCTGCCACCGGCTCGACCACGGGCACTTCGATCGGGCCCCAGGGTGAAGTGGTTGTCGCTACCCGGCTCGGCGAAATCTTCGCCTTCACGCCGGACGCCTGAGGTCAGTACGGGTTGGCTCGGTCCTGCCAGCGTGCGGCGAGTTCCGTCGCGTGCTGCGCGGTGAAGGAGATGCGCGTCGGGTCGCCGTCGGCGGTGTAGCGCTGGTCGGGGTTGGCGGCCAGCCAGTCCAGCCAGTGGGCCGAATCGAACGGGACCGCGCCCCGGCCCGATCGAATGCGCGGCACACCGCCGGGGTCCACCGCACCGAACGGTGACAGGGCCGGGTTGGAGCCCACCAGCATCACGGCGTCGAAGCGGTACGCGAAACCGTCCCAATTGCCAGCCGTGGCCAGCGCGTGATCGCGGGGGTAGATGCCCAGCGGCAACGCCATGGTGCGCACGGGTACGGCTTGGGCCACCGCGCGCACGTTCTGCACCAGCTCGCGTTGCACACCCTCGGCGTCCAGGCTCGCGAGATTCGCGTGATCGGCTGTGTGTGCGCCTATTTCGTGGCCGTTGGCGGCCAACCAGGGCAACGCGCGTGGGTCGCCACCGAAGGGTTCGTTGTTGACGTAGAACGTGGCCACGGGCCGGAAGTCCGGGTGGCGGGTGCCGAATTCGGCGAGGATGCCCGTGGCGCTGTCCGGGGTGACGGTGCCGGTGTCGGTGAAGCTGAGTTGGCTGCTGGTCGAATCGTCGAAGGTGAGCACGACCGGGTGGGTGCCCGCGGGGAGGTTCACGTCGCCTGCGATGTACTGGGCGGCGGTCACCGGGCGGTAGCCCTCGCGGTAGAGGCGTTCCAGTTCGTCGCGGAATTCCGTTGGGGTCTGGTCGTATTCGCCGGCGGGGTTCGGGGTGATCTGGTGGTACATCAGCACCGGGACCAGACCCAGTTCATTGGCACCGATGTCGGCCGGGTTCGGCGGCGTCGGTGTGGATGTTGTTGGGGGAGAGGCTGGTTGAGGGCTCGGTTCGTCTGCCGGTGTGCAAGCCGTGAGCGTTATCAGCGCCACCGCCGAAACGAGTCGCGACATCGTCTTCGAACCGCCCATCATCGCGCCGATATTACGGTGCGACAACCGTTTTCAGTTGATCTTGTCGATAACCCAGCAGGCCCGGCTCTGCCTGCGCGATAGTGGGCGGGACAACGGTGTGGAAGTTGGTGTGGGCGTTGGTATTGCGACTGCGGTCGTTCGGTTGGCAGCGAGTGGTGGGGATCGCCGTCGGTGCGTTGCTGATTGTCGGACTACTGGCCGGATTCGCGTTGAACGGCTCCGATGAACCGCCGGTGGTCGACACTGCGCCGCCGACATTGCAGGTGTCACCCATCGATCCTGTGACCTCCTACCGCAAGCCAGTTCTGGTGCGCGGCACAGCTGTTGACGCCGTGAAGGTATCGATCGGTTCGGACACGGTGACTCCCGCTGCGGACGGAACCTTCGAGCTGTCGGTGCGGTGGGGCCCCGCGTATGAGGTCGTCGCGGTGGATGCCGTCGGCAATCAGGCCAGCACCATCGCGGTCACGGCGATCACCCTGCCTCGTATGCGTACCGTGCACGTCACCGCTCACGCCTGGTCGCACGACGGGCTGCGCGAATCGATCCTGGACCTCGCTCGCGAAAAGCGTATCGACACCGTCCAGCTCGACATCAAGGACGAGGACGGTGTCGTCGGCTACGACTCGCAGGTGCCCCTCGCACGTGAATCCGGCGCTGCCACCGCGATTTACGATGCGCGCACGGCGCTGACCCAATTGCACGACATGGGCCTGCAGGTAGTAGGCCGCATCGTCGCCTTCCGCGACCCCACCCTGGCCACCTGGGCTTGGCACAACGGCCGACCCGACTGGGTTGTTCAAAACCCTTCGGGCCAGCCCTATTCCAGCCACTACGGCCCCGTCGCCTTCACCAACTTCGCGAACCCTGAAGTGCGCCAATACAATATCGACCTCGCCGTCGAAGCCGCACACCTCGGTTTCGACGGCGTCATGTACGACTACGTCCGCCGCCCCGACGGCAGCCTGTCCAGCATGCACTTCGCCGGTCTCACCGGCACACCCACCGAGGCGGTCGCCGCCTTCCTCGCCCAGAGCCGCTACCCGCTGCACGAAGCAGGCGCGCACCTCAGCGCCGCCGTCTACGGCATCGCGTCCACCCGCCCCGACGAGATCGCCCAGAACATCACCCTCATCGCCGGCAGCGTCGACTTCGTGGCCCCCATGATCTACCCGTCCCACTGGAACCCCGGCGAATACGGCGTCCCCAACCCCAACGCCCAGCCCTACGACATCGTCTACCGCTCCCTCCAGGACTTCCTCACCGCCACCGCAGGCACCGGCGCCACCGTCATCCCCTGGCTACAAGACTTCAGCCTCGGCGTCCCCTACGGCGACGCCGAAATCCGAGCCCAAATCGACGCCACCCGAGACGCAGGCATCCCCAGCTTCTTCCTCTGGAACGCCGCCACCCGCTACCACACCGGCGGAATCCACCCCGCCTGATATGCGCACTGCTATGACTCTCTAACAGTTTGTCGCACAACTCATTTCGTGATCGAATGAGCGGTTCGAATCGATCGGATCTCGAACCTCGAAGACATGGAGGAGTTGGCATGATGAGCGCCCGTGGAATCGGAACCGCAGTGGGGATCGTCGTCTGGGCAGGTGCGGCCGTAGTCGGAGCGGGCAACGCGACGGCGGCGCACAGCTTCCGTCTGGATCCGGCCGCAGGGGTGTTCGGAGCGAACCTGACGCACGAGGAGACGGTCGCGTTGGCGGGAACACCGATCCTGCAGTGGCTGGACGCGACGATCGACCCGGGCGCCGGCCTAATTCAGCTGGCACCGTATTCGCAGACCGAGCCATACCTGGCCGACGACGGGAAATGGCGGGTTCACATCACGCTGCACCAGGCCGCCGACGAGGCCGCCGCCCAGTCGGACGGCGGCGTCGCCATCTGGTTCACCAACCCGGTCGCCTTCGACGGCAAGATGGTCCACCTCTTGCAGACCCCTCGGTAACCCGCATGACCCCGGGCGGGGTTACTCGGCGGCCTCCGGTTTGGTGATGTCGGTTTGTTTCGGGGCCGACGCCTGCTCAGACGCGAGCACAGGTCGAACCGACTACTTCGGATCCCGTTCCGGCAGTGGGCGTTCCACGATGTCGGGGCGGCCCAGTGATGTGCGGACTCGGCGTTTGGCTGCCGAGTAGACCTGGGCGGTTTCGGCGGCTACTACGTCCCATGCGAAGTCGGCGGTGAGGCGTTCGCGGGCGGTGTGGGCTCGGGATTGGGCGGTGGTGGGGTCGTCCAGGACTGCTCGGGTGGCGTCGACGAGGCCGTCGATGTCGGCGGGGGCGAAGGAGGCGCCGGTGACGCCGTCGATGACGGCTTCGCCCAAACCGCCTGCGGTGGAAGCGATCAGAGGCACACCGGCGGCGGCGGCTTCCAGGGCGACGATGCCGAAGGGTTCGTAGCGGCTGGGCAGGACGATCGCGTCGGCGCCGTGCAGCCAGCCCAGCAGTTCGGCGTGGCCGAGGCTGCCGACGAAGTTCACCGCGCGGGCCACGCGGTGCACGCGGGCGCGTTCGCGCAACCATTCGAATTGGGTGCCAACGCCCGCGACGGTGAGGGTGGTGCCGGGGTGGGCGCGGCGGATACGGGGCAGCGCGGCGATCGCGTCCTGCACGCCCTTCTCGTATTCGAGGCGGCCGACATACAGCAGACGCGGGGGACCGGTGCGGGGTGCGCGGGGCCGGAAGGTCCAGGAGCCGACGTCAATACCGTTGCGTATCACGGTGATCGGGGCAAGCTCGGGTCCGTAGAGCCGTTCGACTTCGTCCTGCATGGAGGTCGAGCAGGTGATGAGCTGATCGGATTCGTTGGTCAGCCACCACTCCACCGAGTGGACCTGTTTGTTGACCCGGCCCGACACCCAGCCGCTGTGTCGCCCGGCCTCGGTGGCGTGGATGGTCGACACCAGCGGCACGTCGTAGAACTCCGCGAGCATGATCGACGGGTGCGCCACGAGCCAGTCGTGCGCGTGCACCACATCGGGCGTCCAGCCTTCGCCGACGCCGGGCTTGCCGAGCGCGACGCCGGCCCGCGCCATCGCGTGTCCCATAGCGAGGGTCCAGGCGAGCATGTCCTCGCCGAAGTCGAAGCACGGCGGATCTTCGGCCACCGCGACGACGAGCACGCCGTCGGCGATGTAGGAGTGGGTGGGGTGGGTGACCGAATCGGTCCCCGTCGGGCGGCGGGCCAGCACGACGACCTCGTGACCGGCCGCGGCCAGTTCCACGGCCAGGTGATGCACATGCCGACCGAGCCCACCGACCACGACCGGCGGGTACTCCCACGACACCATCAAAATCTTCATCGAAATCCTTCAGCACCGGCCGACGGGACAGCGGTCGGCAACCGCCGTGCGTCCAGACCAGGGAAGAATCCGTCGGCCGCGTTCCATCCTGCCGCTACACGTGCCGCTTTGGCGAACTGTCCGGCGCCGATGGCCTCGGCTAGTTCGCGCACGGCGTGCGCGTGTTCGTGGGCGCGATCGCGGGCGTATCCGGCGGCGGAGTCCTTGCTGACCATGAACGCCCAGTCGCTGGAGACGGTGAGAATCGCCTCACGCAGCAACTGGTCGGCGACCGGGTCGCGCAGGGAGCCGTCGCGCCGCGACTTGTCGAGGGTGTCCAGGGCCAGGCGGACGATGTCGGCATTGAGCTCGACGAGGTCGGCCACCTGGTCGCCCGCCCACACCCGCCAGTCCTTGCCCGAACCCCACGACGAGTCGTTGAGCTGCACGGGTTCGCCGACATAGCCGTTGTCGCGGGCGTCGGCGAGGGTGCCGACGTTCACGCCCGCCTCGGGCAGCGCGCGCAGAACTTGTTCGAGCCACTGCGGACCCTCGTGCCACCAATGGCCGAAAAGTTCGGTGTCGAACGCGGCCACCACCAGCGCGGGCCTGCCGATCCGCTCGGACTCCTCGATCAACCGTGCGCGGACCGTTTCGACGAAGTCCGCGACGTCGCGGGTGACCGCTTCGGCCGCCAAATCCGGATCGTAAGGGGCCTTGTCAGGACCGTCGACGGTCTTGCCGGTCACGCGGGACGGCTTGAGCCCGGTGGCGTGGTCGTAATGGTGGAAATCGCGGTACGCGCTCTGACCGGGGTAGCCCTGTTTCGGCGACCAGACCCGGTAGCTCACCGCCAGGTCGCGCCCGAACGCGACCACGTCGGATTCGCGCACGGGCCTGCCCAGGGAGGTGTCACCACGCAGGGACGGTCCGTCGACCATGAAGTGGGTGATGCCCGCGGCGTCGTAGCCGCGTTCCATGCCGGGCGTGTAGCCGCATTCGGGCGCCCAGATGCCCGTGGGCGTGCTGCCCCAGCGCAGGCGCGCGTCGGCCAGACCCTCGGTGAGCTGGAACTGGCGCATGCGCGGATCCAGCAGCGGTTGGAAGGGGTGCGCGAGCGGGCCACCGAGCAGTTCGATGGCGTCGGCGTCGATCAGTGAACGCCATACCGGCGAACCGCCGTGCTGCCAGTTCTGTTCGAAATCGGCCAAAGCCGTTGCGGCCAGGCGATGTTCGTGACGGCCCAGCGCGACATTGCCCGACATCGACGCTTCGTCGGCACGCAACTGCCAGTTGCCCAGCCAGTGGTGCATGCCCGCCAGGCAGTGCGGATCGTCGAGCTGCGCGGCGAGCACCGGCGTGATGCCCAAGCTCAACAGATGCGAACGCCCATCGGCGGCAAGGTTTTTCAGCACCCGAACCAGCGGCAGATACGAGGCGGCCCAGGACTGGTAGAGCCATTCCTCGCCGACCGGCCAACGCCCGTGATGGGCCAGCCACGGCAGGTGGGAGTGCAGGACCAGCGTGAACTGGCCCGGCACGGCGGAGCGGGAAACGGTCAACGACTTGCCTTTTCAGCGATCGCGACCAGGTCCAGGCTCGCGTCGATATCGCCTTCGCGCAGGTCGAAATCGTCGATGGTGACCGCGGCGACGTCGGCCGTGAGGTCGGCAGGCCACGGTTGCCCGGCCAGTGCCCGTTCGATCTGCGCGTCGATGAACGACCCACCGTGCTTGGCGTCCAACGCTTTCAGGCTCTCACCGTGATGCACGCCGAGCATCTCCGACACGGTGAAACCGGCTTCGACCAGCAGTTCGGTCAGTTCCGCGGCATTGAGCTCGCGCGTGTGGAACGGGTTGAGGGGAGTGTCGCGACCGGGGGAGAAGGTGATCCGATTCGGGGTGCTGATCAGCAGTTGACCGCCGGGGCGCAGCACGCGCAGGCATTCGCGCAGGAACTGGCCCTGGTCCCAAAGATGTTCGATCACTTGGAAATTCACCACGACATCGACGGATTCGTCATCCAGCGGCAGTGCTGCGAGGTTGCCCTGGATCATCTCCACCCGCGGGTAACGCGCCCGCACATGCGCGACGGCGCCCTCGTCGTAATCCAGCCCGGTGACACTGCGTGCCACACCCGCGATCATGTCGGCGCCGTAGCCCTCGCCCGAGCCCGCTTCGAGCACGACCTTGTCGGCGCAGCGGTGCAGTAGCCGGGCATAGGCGATCTCGTGCCGACGGAACCAGTAGTTCTCCTCGGCGATGCCGGGCACGGTCCGCTCGCCGGTCAACGGCAGTGGTTCATGTGTGGCGGCCACCGGTGCGGCAGGGATCACAGCCTCGCTCATTGCTCCGAGGTTACTGGTACCGCCGGTCCGCGCAGGAGTCAGGGACCTCTTGCGCAAGTAGGTTACCCACGGGTAACTTAGCGTAGGGTAGTGTTCCGAACTGAGCTAGATATCTCACCTGGACGTACGGCGCCAGCTCGTGCGGCCCCACCACACACGTGTCCCCAGAAGGAGGTCGACGAAGACCGATGCCGAACATCGTCGTACTCATCAAGCAGGTCCCCGACACCTGGTCCGAGCGCAAGCTGACCGATGGTGACTACACCCTCGACCGGGAAGCCGCCGACGCGGTGCTCGACGAGATCAACGAGCGCGCCGTCGAGGAAGCGCTGCTGATCAAGGAGGCACAGGGCGGTGAGGTCACCGTGCTGGCCGCCGGTCCCGACCGCGCCAACGAGGCCATCCGCAAGGCGCTGTCCATGGGCGCCGACAAGGCCATCCACATCAACGACCCGGCGATCCACGGCTCCGACGCCGTGCAGACCGCCTACGTGCTGGCCGCCGCGCTCGGCCAGGTCGAGGGCGTCGAGCTGGTCATCGCCGGTAACGAGGCCACCGACGGCCGCGCCGGTGCCGTGCCCGCGATCATCGCGGAGTACATCGGCATCCCGCAGCTGACGCACCTGCGCAAGCTCACCGTCGACGGCGACAAGATCACCGGCGAGCGCGAGACCGACGAGGGTGTCTTCAAGCTCGAGGCCTCCCTGCCCGCGATCGTCTCGGTCAACGAGAAGATCAACGAGCCGCGCTTCCCCTCCTTCAAGGGCATCATGGCCGCGAAGAAGAAGGAAGTTCTGGTCTTCACCCTGGCCGATCTGGGCGTCGACCCGGCGACCGTGGGTGTGGCCAACGCCGGCACCCAGGTCACCAGTGCCACCCCGAAGCCGGCTCGCACCGCGGGCGAGAAGATCGCGGACGAGGGCGAGGGCGGCAACCAGATCGCGTCCTACCTCATCGGTCAGAAGATCATCTGATCCGGCACCGTCCGAGACTTCGAAGGAGAAAGAACTAATGGCTGAAGTACTTGTGCTCGTTGAGCACGCCGACGGTGCTGTCAAGAAGGTCACCACCGAACTGCTCACCGCCGCCCGCGCACTGGGCGAGCCCGCCGCCGTCGTCACCGGCCCGGCCGGTACCGCCGACAAGCTGGCCGCCGCGCTGGCCGCCGCGGGCGCCGAGAAGATCTATGTCGCCGAGTCCGACGACATCGAAGGCTTCCTGGTCACCCCGAAGGTCGACGTGCTCGCCGGTCTGGCCGAGTCCGCCGCACCCGCCGCCGTGATCGTCGCCGCCACCGCCGAGGGCAAGGAGGTGTCGGGCCGCCTTGCCGCGCGCATCGGCTCCGGTCTGCTCGTCGACGTCATCGGCGTCAACGCCGACGGCTCCGCTGTGCACTCCATCTTCGGTGGCGCGTTCACCGTCGAGGCCAAGGCCACCGGCGACCTGCCGGTGATCTCGGTCCGTCCCGGCGCCATCGAGTCCGCTCCGCAGGCCGGTGCCGGCGAGCAGGTCGTGGTCGAGGTTCCGGCGCAGGAAGACGGCGTCGTGAAGGTCATCTCGCGTGACCCGATCGTCGGTGGCGACCGCCCCGATCTCGCCGAAGCGAGCATCGTTGTCTCCGGTGGTCGCGGTGTCGGTTCCGCCGACAACTTCGCGGTCGTCGAGGCCCTCGCGGACTCGCTGGGTGCCGCTGTCGGCGCCTCGCGTGCCGCCGTCGACTCGGGCTACTACCCGGGCCAGTTCCAGGTGGGCCAGACCGGCAAGACCGTCTCCCCGCAGCTCTACATCGCCCTCGGCATCTCCGGCGCCATCCAGCACCGCGCCGGCATGCAGACCTCGAAGACCATCGTCGCTGTCAACAAGGACGAGGAAGCACCCATCTTCGAGATCGCCGACTACGGCATCGTGGGCGACCTGTTCAACGTCTCCCCGCAGCTGACCGAAGCGGTGAAGGCCCACAAGGGCTGATCTCCTCGCGGTTGAGTTGACCTCGGCCCGCGAAACCTGTTTCTGCGCACGCGCAGCCAGGTTTCGCGGGCCGTTGGCATTCGTGCCTCGATCGTGAGCCTGAATTGTGGCCCTGCGACGTTTGACCTGCACCGTCGGTGTCGGCAGGCTGGGCTGATGTCGTTGGGACGAGTTGTATTGCCGGTCGAGGTCGAGGGAACGGTCCGGGCGAATTTCGGGCAGGCCGGAGCGCGGTGGATCGATGAATTGCCCGGTGTGGTGGCGGGTCTGGCGGCGCGTTGGGGGTTGGTGGAGTTGTCCGCGCCGTTTCGGGGCGGGACGCATGCGTATGTTGCTGCCGCGCGGCGCACGGATGGGTCGTGGGTGGTGTTGAAGGTGCCGGTGGTGGACGAGGAGAATGTCGCCGAGGCGACCGCGCTGCATGTGTACGCAGGTGACGGCGCTGTCCGGTTGCTCGACTTCGATGCCGCCAGCGGTGCCTTATTGCTCGAATGGGCGCGTCCTGGGACGGAATTGCTGAACCAGCCGGGGTTTCCGAGTCTCGAGGGGCTGCCGGAGAACGCGGCGAAGGTCGCCTTCGCGTGCGGGCTGTATCGCCGACTGCGGCGGCCCGCCGACACGATCCCCGCAGGCTTGCCGCCGTTTCCCCTCGCTACCGAGATCGTCACCGGTCTTCGCGAGCGGCTCGCCGTGCCCAATTCTGCACTGTCCGAACTACTTTCGGACCAGCTGCGTGATGCTGTCGACAGCTGGTGCGGTGAACTGTCCGCGCCCGACGGTCCCTTGCTGATCGTCAACCGTGACACCCACCTCGGCAATATCGTTGCCGCCGAACGGGAACCGTGGCTGCTGATCGACCCCAAACCCTGCCTCGGCGAGGCGGCCTTCGACGCGGGCTTCCTGCTGATGATCCAGATCCAGTCGAACCCGACGCGAGAACACGCGGATACCGTCATCGCGGCCACCGCGGCGGCTCTGGACGTCGACCCCGAACGTGCCCGTGGCTGGGCTCTGGTCCGAGTCGTGGCAGAGCTGGGGTGGGCGATCGAGGACGAGGACCACGACATGCTCACGTTGCACAGCTCTGTGGCGAATACGCTGGTAGGAGCGCCGCTGCACCGGTCCGCTGAGTCCTGACCGGGTCCCGGCTCGGGCGTCGACCGTTCGATCGCCCGTCGACTACCGCTCGGTGGCATCAGCCGTATGGTCCAAAGCTGTGCACACGGGTAGCGTGCGAGGCTGCTAACGGGACAGTGAGGAGTGGTCGTGCTGCAGGCGGGGGTGGATTTCACTGGGTACCAGGTGGAAGGTGTGCTGGGGCAGGGCGGGATGGGAACGGTCTACCTCGCCAGGCATCCTCGGCTGCCGCGCAGCGTCGCGTTGAAGCTGTTGAATCGGGAGTTCTCGGCTGATCAGGAGTTGCAGCGGCGGTTCGAGCGGGAAGCCGATGTTGTTGCGCAGCTGGATCATCCGGGCATTGTGGGGGTGTACGACCGCGGTAGCGATGACGGGTATTTGTGGATCGCGATGCAGTTTGTTCGTGGAACCGATGCTGCCGCTTGGGATTCGCGGGCACACGAGCCTGGAGTTACCGCTCGGCTGATCGGTGAGACCGCTTCCGCGCTCGACTACGCGAACCAGCACGGGGTGCTGCATCGTGACGTCAAGCCGGGCAACATTTTGATCGCCGATGCCGAGCATGGACGCGAAATCCGTGCGGTACTCACTGATTTCGGGATCGCCCGGGTCGCGAGCGCCAACACTCAGCTCACTGCCACCGGTACGTTCACCGCCACTCTCGCCTACGCCTCGCCTGAGCAGCTCTCCGGTGAGGTAGTCGACCATCGCAGCGACCAGTATTCGCTGGCCTGCACGCTTTTCGCGATGTACGCCGGGCATCCGCCCTACACCGCAACCAATCCCGGCCAGGTCGTCGCGGGGCACTTGTCGCAGCCGGTGCCGCGGCTCACGAGCATCAGACCTGACTTGCCACCAGCGGTCGACAGTGTGATCGCGCGGGCGATGGCCAAGCGGCGCGGTGAGAGATTCGGTAGTGCAACGGAATTCGCTGATGCGATGCGGGGGGCGCTCGAGGGCAGGCACGTCGCCGAGCCGACCGTGCGTCAGCCGTGGACCGATCCCGCGCAGCAGCGGCCGGGCTCCGGCGAGCACGCACAACGACCGTGGGCCGATCCCGCGCAGCAGTGGCGCGGGTCCGGCGGGCACCCGCAGCAGCCGTGGAGCGATCCCGCGCAACCGGTGCACGGTTCTGGCGATCACCGGCAGCAGCCAGTCTGGAGGAGTCTGGAACAACCTGTGCCCGTTGGTGATTCGGCGATGGCGGCCGGGAGTCAGTGGCCGATGCATGGTGCCCGGCCGCCGAAGGGCGCTGCGGTATTCGCAGGTGTCGTGTCGTTGCTCATCAGCTCGGCGATCTGGGCCTTTCTGATCTACGGAATCACCCAGGTGATCGCTGAGGCCCAGGAGGGGCAGGATCCTGGCGAATCGTTCATCGTGATCGCGGTCATCACCGGCATCGGCGCCTTCACCGGAGGTGGCGGTGTTCTGTTGCTGTGCGCTCGTACCGCCGGTCGCGTCATGTCGATCATCACCGGGGTGTTCGTTGTGGCAGTCATGATGGCGGCGATTTTCGGGGCCGCGACCTCGTCCTCGAGTAACGTCGGTCTTTCGGTCGCGGCCTGCAGTCCGGTTCTCCTTCTCGCGGCGGCACTGATCGGCTGCGCGGCCTCTCCGTCGACCGGACGATGGATCCGCTATCGCAAGGCCGTGCGCGCGAACCGGTGGTGATGGCTGGATTGCTCAGCGTTCGTGCAGTGCATCCAGCAGGGTCTGCACGATCGGGTTTTCGCGAGCGTCCTCGCGCAGCACCGCTGACACCGGGATTCGCAGGCGATGGTCGGTGAGGTCGAGGGTGAGCAAACCTTTGGTGGGTCCCTCGTAGAGGATCGTCCAGGATTCTGGGCGGTTGAGCAGTTCCATGGTGGCGGTGTGGTCGGGGGGGATCGGGGGGCCGAAGGTGGGGCCGGTGGGGAGGTCGGCGAAGGCTGTGCGGATGAGTGTGTGCAACAACACCTGCTCTTGTTCGGGGGGCAGCAGTAGGGGGTAGGGGCTCAGGTCGGCGAGGGTGACGGCTCCTCGTTCGGCCAGGGGGTGGTTGCTGGAGATGGCGATCACGAGGTCTTCGACCCACAGCTGTTCTACGGCCAGGCCGGGTTGGTTGACGCTGCCGCGGATCAGGGCCAGATCGCAGTCGCCGTCAGCTACCGCGGTGATGCGTTGGCGGAAGGGTTTGATCACGTATTCGATCTCGGCGTCGGGGTGCGCGGCGCGGGCGGTGGCGATCGCCGACAGTGACGGTGCGGCGAAAGACATGTTGGCGGCCAAGCGAATTCGCGGTCCAGTGGTGCGCACGGCGGCGCGGATCGCGGATTCGAGACTGAGCATCTGCTTGGCCAGGGGGAGCAGGCGCAGGGTGGCGTCGGTGGGCACGACGGCGCGGGTGGTGCGTTCGAACAGTTGCGCGCCGAGGTCGCGTTCCAGGCGGGCGATCTGGTGGCTGATCGCGGACTGGGAGATGAAGCAGCGGTTGGCCGCGCGGCTGAAACTGAGCTCCTCGCACACCGCTACGAAGTAGGCCATCTGACGAAGTTCCACCAGGTATCTCCCATTGATTAGTTATGCAGATAAGAGTCATCTTCATTATGCGCCCAGGCAGTGGAAACATCTACGTTCCGCATCGCGTTTACTCATAGGAAAGGATTCATTACCGATCTAGAACGCGATCTTGGAGTCAGCGATCATGGAACACACAGATGTCGTCATCGTCGGTTCGGGCTTCGGTGGCCTGGCGGCCGCCAAGCAACTGGCCAAGTCCCACGTGCGTGTCGTGCTGATCTCGAGCACGCCCGAGCATCTGTTCCAGCCGCTGCTCTACCAGGTGGCCACCGGCGTGCTCGCCCCCGAGGAGATCGCGCCGCCGATCAAGAACGTCCTGCGCCGCCACCCCGAGATCGACGTGCGTCTGGGCAAGGTCACCGGCATCGACGCGGCCAACGCCGTGCTGACCTACGAGACCGCCGACGGCCCCCGCGAGATCGCCTACGCCTCGCTGATCGCCGCCACCGGCGCCAGCCAGAGCTACTTCGGCCGCGACGACTTCGCCGAGAAGACCTTTTCGCTCAAGACCATCGACGACGCCCAGCGCCTGCGCGACCAGATCGCGCACGTGTTCGCCCTGGCCGAGAACGCCGACGAGGTGACCAGGCACAAGCTGCTCAGCTTCGTGGTGGTCGGCGCGGGCGCCACCGGTGTCGAGGTCGCGGGCCAGATCAAGGAACTCGCGAAAAGGCACTTCCACCAGCAGGTTTCGGTGACGCTGGTCGAGGGTGCGAACGCGGTGCTGCCGCCCTTCGGCGGTGGGCTGTCGGAATACGCGAAGAACTCGCTCACCGACAGCGGCGTGGAGGTGCTGCTCGGCACCTTCGTCACCGATATCGAAGAGGGCAAGGTGACGGTCAAGGACTCCGACGGCATCGAGCGTCGGATCGCCGCGGAGACCGTGGTGTGGTCGGCGGGTGTGCAGGTCGGTGGCTTCGCGACGCTGTTGGCGCAGGCCACCGGCGCGGAGACCGATCGCGCGGGCCGCATCCTGATCAACCCCGACCTGACCGTGGGCGGGCACGCCGACATCTACGCCATCGGCGACATGACCTCGCTCAACGGCTACCCCGGCCAGTCGCCGGTGGCCATGCAGGAGGGCCGCCACGCCGCCGACATCATCCGTCGCAAGAAGGCCGCCGGCACGCCGTTCGTGTACTGGGACAAGGGCAGCATGGCCGTGATCAGCCGGTTCAGCGCGGTGGTGAAGCTCAACGACCGCATCACGTTCCAGGGCACGATCGCCTGGGGGATGTGGTTGGCGGTGCACCTGATGTACCTGGTCGGGTTCCGCAATCGCTTTGCCGCGGTGGCGGGCTGGTTGGTCGCGTTCATCGGTACCGCGCGTCCGGGCTTCGACGAAGCCGCTGCGCCGGAAACGGCGAACGTGGCTGCGGACGTACCGCCGGTCGTGGAGAAGCCGCGCACCCCTGTCTCGGTCTGAGACAACGAGGACGCCCGCCGCGATCGGCGGCGGGCGAGAAGCGCAGTGTGTCAAGGCGATAACAACGCCCTGACCTGGTAACGATTGCGCAGGAACGGTAACGTGCCGTCGGCTGCTCGGCGAACTGGGATGAACAATATTCCAGCTGGGGAGCACACCATGCGGCACAACATCTTCCAACACTCCTTCCGTCGAATCGGCGTCGGCGTCGGCATCGTCTCGGTGCTGGCAGCCGGCCTGCTGCCACTGTCGACCGGCACGGCATCGGCCCAATACGGCTGGCCCCGATGCGCGGTGACGTCCTCACCGCACACCTTCGCCGCCGGTTCGGCCATCGACGACCGGTATGCCAGTGACCAAGCGCTGCGCAATCTGCTCGGCGCCCCGACCGGTCCCGAACGCGAAAGCGAGGAGGGCGGGGTGTTCCTGCGCAACTACGCGGGCCCGCCGGAAGGACCGGGAATCCTGTACTCGCGCGGCGACACCGGTGTCCACGAGGTGCACGGGCTGATCAAGCAGACGATGTGGAACGCGGGCGGGCACCGCGCGACCGGTGTCCCGATCACCGACGAGTGCCCCACGGCCGGATTCGGTGGCCGCTACAACCATTTCAGCCGCGGCGGCACCACCCCCGAATCCTCGATCTACTGGCGGCCGGGACAGTGGGCCTACTGGGTGCACGACTACGGGCAGGGCGGCTACGGCATCCACCGCAAGTGGGCCGAATCCGGTTGGGAGAACGGCCGTTACGGCTGGCCGACCACGAACACGATGGGCCTGGAGAGCGGGTGGTACAACCACTTCGCCGGCGACGACTGGCAGGGCGCGTCGATCTACTGGAGCCCGCAGACCGGCCCGCACGGCGTGAACGGCCGCATTCGGGACCGGTGGGCGTCGCTGGGCTGGGAGCGTTCGTACCTGGGCTACCCGGTCTCCGACGAGTACGACATCCCCGGCGGCAAGCGCAGCGATTTCGTCGGCGGCTGCGTCACGTGGGACCGCGCCACCGGGGTGGTCACCGATTCGGGCGGCTGCTGACACCGGCATTTCGCAACGCTCGAAATACCCGACCGTGAACCGGGTTCTCCGCCGGAAATCGGTCGTGTTCGGCTAGAAACCCGCAGGTGGGCGAACGATGGGCAGCGGATCGGTGAACGTGCGGTGTGACCCCCATCTCGTTCACCGAGCTGGCATCGACACGACACTGACGCGTCGCTCCGATGCCAGCTCGGTCAGGCTTCATCAGCAGTATGACTATTACGTCCGTGTTGACCGCCCCGGCGCCGGACTCCGGGGTGGGGAAATCTCGGTACTCCTTGGTCGTCGCCTCCGACGCGCAGCACCGGGAAGCCGCCCAGCGCCTGCGCTACCAGGTGTTCGCCTCCGAGCCCGGTTTCCAGATGCCGGAGAACGCCACCGGCCTGGACGCCGACAAGTTCGACGAGCACTGCGACCACCTGCTGGTGCGCGACGAGTTCTCCGAACAGTTCGTCGGCTGCTACCGCATGCTGCCGCCGGACAAGGTCGACGCGGCGGGCGGCTACTACACCGCCACCGAGTTCGACCTGACTCAGCTCGACCCCCGAGGTAACCGGATCGTCGAAATGGGCCGGGCGTGCGTGGTGCCCGATCACCGCAACGGCTCGGTGCTCACCCTGATGTGGGCGGGCATCCTGCACTACATCCAGCTCACCGGCTACGACTGGGTGATGGGGTGTGTGTCGGTGCCGATGCAGGACTCGCCCGAAGATCCCGCCGGGGTGAACGTGCGCGGCGTGCGCGACCAGCTGCTGGGCCGGCACGCGTGCGACCCCGAACGTCGCGTGCACCCGTACAACCCGGTTGTCGTCGACGGACTCACCCTCGACCAGATGACCCCGCCCAGCCGTCCCAAGATGCCGCCGCTGATGCGCGGATACCTGCGCCTGGGTGCCGAGATCTGTGGCGAACCCGCCCACGACCCCGATTTCGCCGTCGCCGACTTCGTCGCGCTGCTCGGCATGGAAACCATCAACACCCGGTACCTGGAGCGGCTGCAGAGCGCGGCCGCCAATTTCGACGGGAAGTAAAACCATGGTGTTCGACGCGCCGTTAGCCACTCACTCACACTCGTGGATGCCGTGCAGCCCTTGCGGTTCCGGCTGCATCGAGCCGATCGACGAGGTCGGCACCGCAACGATGATCGCCCGCCTGGCAGGTATCGCGGGGCTGGTCCTGAGCTTCCCGATCGTGACCGTGGCGACCCCGAAGGCGCGGCGCGAACAGGTGCAGCGTCGTTACGCCAGGGCGGCGCTGAGCTGCCTCGGAATGCGGTTGCGCATCATCGACAACCGCACTCCCGCACAGACTTCCGACGAGGGCTTCGCCGATACGGGCAGTCCGGTGATGATCGTGGCCGGGCACATCGGCTGGGCGGATGTGGTGGCGTTGGCGGCGGTGCAGCCGGTCAGTTTCGTGGCACGCGCGGACATGGTGCAGTGGCCGCTGCTGGGCAAGTTGGCGCAGCTCACGCGGGTCATTCCGATCGAGCGGGCGCGGCTGCGTGAGTTGCCGGGGGTCGTCGGGCAGGTGGCGGAGCGGTTGGCTTCGGGTAATCGGATCGTGGTCTTCCCGGAGGGCACCACGTGGTGCGGCCGGGCCTACGGTTCGATGCGGCCCGCGATGTTCCAGGCGGCCATCGACACCGTGACGCCGGTGCAGCCGGTTCGCCTGCGGTACCTCGACAGCGACGGAATGCCTTGTACCGTGCCGGGTTTCGTCGGTAACGACACGTTCGCCGATTCCGCGAAGCGAGTGCTGCGGAGTAAGGGCATGGTCGCGGAGATCGTGCTCGAACCGCTGGAACATCCGGGTCTGGATCGCCGCGATCTGGCTCGGCGCTGTGAGACCGCGGTGCGTGGGACGGATCGTTCGCGGCACGGCGTGGCCGATACGCAGTGGATCGAAGCGGGCAATACCCGCGTGCAGGATCCCTCGATGGGGGAGCAGGAGCAGATTCGTCGACCGGCCGGAGCTACTGTCCGGTAGCCACCTCGGTGCAACGGAAACCGGAGGCCGCGTTTGCGACCTCCGGTTTCGTCGTTCCTCGAGTCTGGCCCCACGCTGAGCGCCCACTCTTCGCCCGAATGGTCGAAAAATCGACGAAAAGTGCGATCAGTGGGCGCTCAGCGTGGTCACATCACTTGGCGTAGTCGTAGAACCCGCGGCCGGTCTTGCGGCCCAGGCGGCCCGCGTCGACCATCCGGCGCAGCAGCGCGGGCGGGGCCAGGTGCGGCTCGGCGAACTCGGCGTACAGCGACTCCGACGCCGCCAGGGCGATGTCGAGGCCGACGGTGTCGAGTAGGGTGAGCGGGCCCATCGGGTAGCCGCAGCCGCCCTTCATGGCCGCGTCGATGTCCTCGGCGGTGGCGTAGCCCGACTCGAGCATGCGGATCGCCGAACACAGGTACGGGATGAGCAGCGCGTTGACGATGAACCCGGAGCGGTCACCGGCCTGCACAGCCATCTTGCCCAGGGTGTTCTTCACGTAGTCGGTGACGGCCACGGCAGCTTCGGGCGCGGTCACCAGGGTCGAGATGATCTCGACCAGCGGCATCACCGGCACGGGGTTGAAGAAGTGCACGCCGACCACGCGCTCGGGACGCTGCGTGGCACCGGCCACCTTGATCACCGGGATCGAGGAGGTGTTGGTGGCGAGGATGCCCTCGGGCTTGACGATCTTGTCCAGCTTGCCGAAGATCTCGTACTTCAGCGACTCGATCTCCGGGGCGGCCTCGATCACCAGGTCACGATCGGCGAACTCGTCCATGTCCAGGGTCACGCGCACGCGCGCCAGCACCGCGTCGGCCTCGTCCTGGGTGATCTTGCCCTTGGTGACGGCACGGCCGATCGAGGTGGCGATCCGCTTCTGGGCGGCCTCCGCGAACTCCGGCTTGGTCTCGAGCACGAGCACCGAACTGCCCGCCTTCGCGCACACCTCCGCGATCCCCGCGCCCATCGTGCCGCCACCGATTACACCGATCAACTCCACTGGAGTACTCCCAACATCGCGTTTTCCCTGGTTGTCTCCGGCGATTATTTCACCTGAGCTGGCACGCAGTGCCACAGGCTGTCGGAAGCTGAGCCGCCCGGCGCCACCGATGCCGACAGAGCCGCCCCCGCTCGTGGTAGAGCGGGGGCGGCCCAGTGGATTTCGGTTATCGAGCCGGTGTCAACTCCGGTTCCGTCGGTTGTCGGCCGAGTAGGGAGTGGCGGCGGCCGTAGGCGAAGTAGACGATGACGCCCAGGGCCATCCAGATGAGGAAGCGCAGCCAGGTTTCGATCGAGAGGTTGACCATCAGCCACAGGCAGGCCAGGGCGCCGAGGATGGGGACTGCCGGGACGAAGGGGACGCGGAAGCCGCGGGGTAGGTCGGGGCGGGTGCGGCGCAGGACCAGGACTCCGAGGGAGACCAGGACGAAGGCGACCAGGGTGCCGATGTTGACCATTTCCTCCAGGGTGCCGAAGTCGACGAAGCCTGCCAGCAGGGCGCAGACCACGCCGACGAGCACGGTCAGGCGGACGGGGGTGCCCTTCTTGCCGGTTTTGGCCAGGCTGCGGGGGAGCAGGCCGTCGCGGGCCATGGCGAACAGCACGCGGGTCTGGCCGAGGAACATCACCATGACCACGGTGGACAGGCCGGCCAGCGCGCCGATGGAGATGATGTTCTTCACCCAGGTGTCGCCGTGGATGGCGAAAGCTGTTGCCAGCGTGGCATTTCCGTCGGCGAGTTCGGTGTAGGAGACCATGCCGGTGAGGACCACCGACACGGCGATGTAGAGCACCGTGACGATCGCCAGCGAACCGAGGATGCCGCGCGGGATGTCGCGTTGGGGGTTGCGGGTCTCCTCGGCGGTGGTGGCCACCACGTCGAAGCCGATGAAGGCGAAGAACACCAGGCTGGCCGCGGCGAGCAGGCCGTACCAGCCGTAACTGGTGCCGCCGGAGCCGGTGACGAAGGCGAACAGCGACTGGTGCATGCCCTCGGCCTTCTCCGAGGGTTGCGCGGGTGGGATGTAGGGCGTCAGGTTCGACGGCTTGAAGTAGGTCGCGCCGACCACCAGTACCAGCGCGATCACACCCAGTTTGATCGCGACGGCGATGGCCGAGATCCGCGACGACAACTTGGTTCCGGTGGCCAACAGCACGCCGACGACCGCGATGATCAGCACCGCGCCCCAGTCGAAAGTCACCGACCCGAAGTGCACCACCGGCGCCGACGATCCGAGCACTTCGCCGAGGTATTGCGACCAGCCCTTGGCCACCACCGACACCGCGAGCGCGAACTCGAGGATCAGATCCCAGCCGATGATCCAGGCGATCACCTCACCGAAGGTGGCGTAGGCGAAGGTGTACGCGCTGCCCGCCACCGGCACGGTCGAGGCGAATTCCGCGTAACACAGGGCCGTGAGCCCGCACGCGATCGCGGCGAACACGAAGGCCAGCGAGACCGCCGGTCCGGCGACGGTGCCCGCGGTGCGTGCGGTGAGGGTGAAGATGCCCGCGCCGATCACCACGGCGACGCCGAAGATCGTCAGGTCTTTGGCCGTGAGGTCCTTGCGGAGCTTGGCATCGGGATCGTCGGTGTCGCGGATGGACTGTTCAACGGATTTCGTGCGGAACAAGCCGCTCTTGATCGCCACTGTGTGGTGTCCTGTTCGAAGCTGGGGCTCAGAGCGAGCGGGGGATGGCGTCGAGGCGGCGCTCGGCGAATCGGTTTGCGGCAGCGCCGGTTCCGATGCCGGCGGTGACGGCGGCGGCGATGATCTCGCGGCAGCGCGGGTAGATGTCGGCCACCTCGACTTCGACTTCGGCCGGGGTGGCGGCGCGCAGTTCACCGGCGACTTGGATGAGGCCGCCTGCGTTGGCGACGAAGTCGGGCACCCAGGTGATTCCGCGATCGGTAAGGGCCCGTTCGGTTTCGGGGGTGGCGAGTTGGTTGTTGGCTGCGCCGCAGATCAGTTTCGCCTCGATCGTGGCGGCGCCGGCCGCGGTGAGGGTGGCGCCCATCGCGCAGGGGGCGTAGACGTCGACCGGTGCGGTGGAGACCGCCGACAGCAGTCGGACGGCGGGGTGTTCCGCGGAGATACGGTGCAGCGCTGCGTCGTTCACATCGGTGACGCACACGTCGGCACCGTCGGCCAGTAGCAGGGCGGTGAGCTCGCGGCCCACCTTGCCGACACCCTCGACACCGACCGTGCGACCGGCCAGTGTCGGTGCGCCCCAGACGGATTCGGCACCGGCACGCATCGCGTGGAAGACGCCGAGCGCGGTCAGTCGGGCGCTGTCGCCGCTGCCGCCCGCGCCGATGCTGCGGCCGGTGACGTGGCGGGTGTGCTTGCCGATCACATCGAGATCGTCGGTGTTGGTGCCCACGTCACCGGCGGTGATGTAGCGCCCGCCCAGCGTTTCGACGAAACGCGCATAGGCCGCGAGCAGTTCCTCGCTCTTCAACGTTGCCGGATCGCCGATGATCACCGCCTTGCCGCCACCGAGGTCGACGCCTGCCGCGGCGGCCTTGTACGTCATGCCCCACGACAGTCGCAGCACGTCCTGCAGCGCGGCGGATTCGTCGGCGTACGGGTAGAAGCGGGTGCCGCCGAGAGCCGGGCCGAGCGCGGTGGAGTGGATGGCGATGATCGCCTTCAGCCCGGACCTGTCGTCCTCGCAGAACACGACCTGCTCGTGGGCGCGGGCGCTGAGCTCGTGCGATCGGCCGAAGACTCCAGCCTCGGGGTGCGCAACGGTCACTGTCGATTCCTTTCCGATTCCGCGCACCAGGGTTGTGCCCTGGGCTTGCGGTGTAGTGGTGCCGCGGGTGTGCGGCGGTCAGTAGTCGATGCCGAGATCGCGCAGTCCGGCGCGGTACAGCTCGACATTGGCGAGTTTGATGTCCTCGTAGCCGCGCACCACGTCGGGCAGTGCGGCGGCCGCGGTGGCGGTGTCGTAGTTCTCGGTGGTGAGGTCGTCGGCCAGGCCGTGCACCATGGCTGTGTAGTGGGCCAGCAGTTCGCGTTCGACCTTGCGAACGTGGGCGTAGCCGAAGGGGTCGAGCTTGGTGCCGCGCAGGAACTTGGCCTTGGCCAGAACCTTCAGCGTCACATGCGATTTCGGCTTGAGCCCGATCTTCTTGTCGCGACCCATCGCGCGCAGCACCGGCGGATGCAGCTTGTAGGTGAGCTTTTCACCGCCTGGTACCTGGGCTTGCACCTCGTCGAGGAATGCTGGGTCGACCAGTAGTCGGGCTACTTCGTATTCGTCCTTATAGGCGGTGAACTTGAACAGTCCACGTGCTACGGCCTCGCTGAAGTCGGTGTGCTCGGTGACGGAACGTTCTGCGGCCCAAGCGAGTTCGACAGTGTCGATGTACCGACGGGCAACCGCGGCGTTCTGATAGCCGATCAGCTGGCCTGCTCGCAGTTCCACGAGTCGGCGTACTTCACCCTCGAAGTTGGTGTGCGCCAGCAGTTCTGTGGGCACGACAGGGGTTCGTCGCGTGGGCTTGTCGACCGCCGCAGCGAACGCCGCCGGGTCGGCGATCGCGACACGTCCCCAGCGGAAGGCCGCGATGGTGGCATCCACCGCGACGCCGTTGATCCCGATGGCTTCCTCGATCGCCGCGACGGGCAGTCGCAGTCCGCCGGTCTGGACGGCGGCGCCGACGATCAGGAAGTTGGCTGCGGCGGTGTTGCCGAACAGGGTCTTGGCGGCCTCTAGCGCGTCGAAGTGATTGATCGAATTCGTCGCTGACGCAAGGCGATCCAGCAGTGCCTCCGTCGCGGGGTAGGCGACAGACTTGTCGTAGACCATGTCGCCGGTCGGGGTCTGGCTCGTCGACGCCACGGCCACGGTGCTGTTCGCATCACCGAACTGCAGATACTTGGGATCGGTGGCGGTGAGCAGGTCGACGGCCAGCAGGCAGTCCGCGCTGCCGGGGGTGAGCCGGTTGGCGGGCTCCAATTGTGTTGCGGCGAAACGCAGGTGGGACAGCACCGGACCGGCCTTCTGGCTCAGACCGATCTGATCCAGACTCTCGACCTCGTAGCCGGCACGCAGCGCGGCGGTGGCCAGCACCTGGTTCACCGTCACGATGCCGGTGCCGCCGATGCCGGCGATCAGTACGTTCTGCGTGCGCAGTGGCACGTCCACGCCCGGATCGGCCACGGCGGGCGGCTCGATCACCGTGCGGCGCTTGGCCTTTGCCGGGTCTACCTCCACCGTCACGAACGAGGGGCAGTCGCCGTCCAGGCAGCTGTAATCGGTATTGCACGAGGTCTGATCGATGCGGGTCTTGCGCCCGAACTCGGTGTCGACGGGCTGTACCGACAGGCAGTTCGACTTGGCACCGCAGTCACCGCAGCCCTCGCAGACGGCCTCGTTGATCACGACCCGCGTGTTGCGGACCGGCAGCGTGCCGCGCTTGCGCTGCCTGCGGGCGTCGGCCGCGCAGTGCTGGTCGTAGATCAGAACCGTGACGCCCTCGACGTCACGCAGCAGTTTTTGGGCCTCATCGAGCCGGTCGCGATGCCACAGCACCGTGCCCTTGGCCAGCGCTCGCTTGCTGTGCCGCTTCGGTTCATCGGCGCAGATGATGATCTTTCGGACACCCTCGGTGGTGAGCTTGTGGGTCAGCTGCGCGACGGTGAGCCCGCCCTCCACATCCTGGGCACCGGTCATCGCGACGACCTCGTTCCACAGCAGCTTGTAGGTGATGTTCACCCCGGCCGCGACGCACGCCTGGATGGCCAGCTGTCCGGAATGGAAGAACGTGCCGTCGCCGATGTTCTGGAACAGGTGCGGCACATCGGTGAACGGCGCCTGCCCGATCCACTGACTGCCCTCACCGCCCATCTGGGTGAGCCCGGTGACCGCACTGTCTGCGCGTCCGGACAGGGTGACCAGGGTGTGGCAGCCGATGCCGCCGCCGCCGATCGAGCCCTCGGGCAGGGCGGTGGAGCGGTTGTGCGGGCAGCCGCTGCAGAAGTAGGGGGTTCGCTTGGCGGAAAGCACTTCCAGCGAAAGAGCGGGTGGCGCTGCTCTTTTCAGTTCGACATGCTCGCGCAGCACCCGGCGCAACGGCGCCAGCAGGCGGCCCGCGGTGAGTTCGCCGTCGACCGGCATCAGTCGCGCGCCGCGCTCGTCCAGCTTGCCGAGCACGCGCGGCGCATCCGGTGTGCCGTACAGGATCTCGCGGACCTGGGTTTCGATGAACGCGGTCTTGTCTTCGACCACGATCAATTGCTCGAGTCCACGGGCGAACTCGGTGAGCGCGGTGGAACCGAGCGGATACGGCATGCCGATGCGCAGCAAGCGGATTCCGGCCCGGTGCATGGCGGCTTCGTCGACGCCGAGGTCCAGCAAGGCCTGGCTGACCGCATCGAAAGTGGTGCCGGTTGCGGCGATTCCGACCTTCGCCTCGGCCGGGTCTACTTCGATCACGTCTAGGGCATTGGCCGCGCCGTAAGCGTGCACCGTCGCCCAGCGCGGCCCGTACAGGTCCGCCTCGGCGAGCACGCTGTCGGTCGGCGCCGCCATCGGACGCTGCCGGTAGACGAAAGGCTTTCCCTCCCACTGGACTTCGGGCACGGTGACAGTCAGGTCGGCCACACCCGCGCCGATCGTCCAAGCCCCGTCGGCCACATCGGCGACGATCTTCAACGCCACCACGCAACCCGACGCCCGCGACATCGCGATGCCCTGCATACCCAGTGTGATGATCTCCTCGGCATTGCGCGGGAACAGCACCGGCACCCCCACCGCGGCCAGCGAACGTTCACTCACCGCGGGCACCGTCGACGACTTCGACGCCGGATCGTCGCCCACCAGCAGCAGCACTCCGCCGCGCGGATTCACGCCATACATATTGGCGTGCCGGATCGCGTCGGTCGCGCGGTCGACGCCGGGACCCTTGCCGTACCAAACCCCGATCACGCCGTCGTGAGTCGGCTGCCCGGCGGGCAGATCGGCCTGGCTGCCCCAGACCGAGGTGGCCGCGAGCTCTTCATTGAATCCAGGCACGAAGGTGATGTCGTGCTCACTGAGCACCGCCGGCATGCCGAGCAGCATCTTGTCGACTCCGCCCAGCGGGCTGCCCTGGTAACCGGAGACGAACGTGGCGACGCGACGACCGGCGCGGATATCGCGCACATGCTGTTCCACGAGCAACCGGGCGATGGCCTGGACGCCGGTCAGCAGAACGGGGCCCGCTCCGGAGCGATAGCGGTCGGCGAGGTCATAAGGGGCGGCCGGCTGTTGGGTAGTCGGACAAGCGACGGTGGTCATGTCGTATCACCACACTTTCCACAACCCAGGTCGTGAGCTGCGCAACGAAGGAAACTTGCTATCGGTGCTGCGCAATGTCTCGTGAAAGGGTGATCTGTGTCAACAGTCAGCCGAAAAGTTGATCAGACTGCTCAAAAGTGACCTACGCCACTGACCTAAAGGTGGCAATCTGCTCGATTCTCGGAGACCTACGTCACATCACGAGGGCTGGTCAGGTGATCGACCAACGGCAGGCTGCGGTACCCGATCGGCGTGGCCAACGCGAGCATCGTCTCGGTGTGTTTCACGCCCTCGATGGCGTGCACCCGCTGGATGATCTCCAAAAGATCCTGCTGCGACTGCGCCGCGATCCGCACCAACAGATCGGCGCGCCCCGTGGTCGCGTGCACCTCGAGCACATGCGGAAACCCACGCAACGTCTCGATAATCGGATCCATCTTGTTCTGATCCAGCTCGATCCCCAGAAACGCGTGCACCGCGAACCCGATCGCCTGCACATCGATATCGGGCGGATACCCCCGCACCGCCCCCGACGCTTCGAGCCGCTTCATCCGCGCCTGCACGGTATTGCGCGCCACCCCGAGCCGCTGCGCCAACTCGAGAATCGGCGCCCGCGGGTCGCGAGCCAACTCGGCGAGCAACGCCGCATCGAGCGCATCGAACTTGATGGTCATGAATGGATCTTGACACGCCGCCATCGAGGAATTTCCCCTCCGCGCGGCCGGCGGAGTCGGCGGATCGGTCAGCACCACCCGGCTTCGCGCGGACTCGGCCGTCAGGCGCGCGGACCGCGGGAATATTCGGTTACCGACGGCGGCTATCCTTTATCAGTCATGAAGTCGGCTTATTCGGGTCCGGTCAACGGTGCACCCAAGACGGTCTACCTCGATCACGCGGCGACCACTCCGATGTTGCCTGCCGCGGTCGAGGCGATGACGGCTGCCCTCGGGTCGGTCGGAAATGCCTCGTCACTGCACGGGTCGGGGCGGGCGGCGCGGCGGTCGCTGGAAGAGGCGCGCGAGTCGATCGCGGCTGATCTGGGGGCGCGGCCGTCGGAAGTGATCTTCACTTCCGGGGGGACCGAGAGCGACAATCTGGCGGTCAAGGGGATCTTCTGGGGGCGGCGCGCGGTTGATCCGCGGCGCACCAGGATTGTCACCAGCGCGGTCGAGCATCATGCGGTGCTGGACGCGGTGGAGTGGCTCGAGAAGCACGAGGGCGCGCAGGTCAGCTGGTTGCCGGTCGACGAGGCGGGCGTGGTTTCGCCGCAGGTGCTGCGCGCGGAGCTCGCCGCGCACGGTGACGAGGTCGCGCTGGTCAGTGTGATGTGGGCCAACAACGAGGTCGGCACCATCGAACCGATCGCCGAATTGGCCGCTGTGGCACAGGAATTCGAGATTCCGATGCACAGTGACGCCATTCAGGCCGTGACGCAGGTTCCCCTCGATTTCGCCGCGAGTGGACTGGCTGCGCTCAGCGTGGCCGGGCACAAGGTCGGCGGTCCGCACGGGATCGGTGTGCTGCTGTTGGGTCGGCAGGTGCCGTGTGTGCCGTTGGTGCACGGTGGTGGACACGAGCGTGATCTGCGATCGGGGACGTCGGATGTGGCCGCGGCGATCGGGCTGGCCGCTGCCCTGCGCGACGCGGTCAGTGAGCTGCCCGCGCGTGCCGAGCGGTTGAGTGCGCTGCGCGATCAGCTGATCGCCGGTGTGTTGGCCGCGGTGCCCGACGCGGTGCTCAACGGTCCGGCGGATCGACTGCCCGGCAATGCCCACTTCACGTTCCCCGGTTGCGAGGGCGATTCGCTGCTGATGCTGCTCGACGCGGCCGGTATCGAATGCTCGACCGGTTCGGCCTGCAACGCGGGTGTCGCCTCGCCCAGCCATGTGCTGATCGCGATGGGTGTGCAACCGTGGCAGGCGCGCAGTTCGCTGCGCTTCACACTCGGTCATACGTCGACCGAGTCCGATGTCGAAACATTGTTGACCGTGCTCCCGCAGGTCATCGATCGGGCCAGGGCCGCTGGCCTGGCCGGCGCTAGAGGAGGTGCCCGATGAGAGTTCTCGCCGCGATGAGTGGTGGTGTCGATTCCGCGGTGGCCGCGGCGCGGGCCGTGGACGCCGGTCACGAGGTGGTCGGGGTGCATTTGGCGCTGTCGGCCAACCCCGGAACCCTGCGTACCGGGTCGCGTGGTTGCTGCTCCAAGGAGGACGCCGGTGACGCGCGTCGCGCCGCCGATGTGCTCGGAATCCCGTTCTACGTCTGGGATTTCGCGGATCGGTTCAAAGAGGACGTGATCGACGATTTCGTCGCCGCGTACGCCGCGGGGGAGACCCCGAACCCGTGCCTGCGCTGCAACGAGAAGATCAAGTTCTCGGCGCTGGCCGATCGTGCCGCGGCACTGGGCTTCGACGCGGTCGTCACCGGGCACTACGCCCGACTCGACGACGGTGTGCTGCGTCGCGCCGTCGACGCCGACAAGGACCAGTCCTACGTGCTGGCGGTGCTTACCGCCGAGCAGCTCGCGCGGGCGATGTTCCCGGTCGGTGACACCCCGAAGCCGCGCATCCGCGAAGAAGCGGCCGAGCGTGGGCTGGCCGTGGCGAACAAGCCCGACAGCCACGACATCTGCTTCATTCCCTCCGGCGATACGCGCGCGTTCCTCGGCGCCAAGATCGGCATCCGTCCGGGCGCGTTGGTCGATTCCGACGGCACGGTGCTCGGCAAGCACGAGGGTGTGCACGGATTCACCGTCGGCCAGCGCAAGGGTCTCGGCCTGAGCCACACCGCCGCCGACGGCAAGCCGCGCTACGTGACCGGGATCGACCCCGATTCGGGGACGGTCAAGGTGGGTTCGGTCGAGGATCTGCAGGTCGACACGATTTCCGCCGACCGGGCGATCTGGACTTCCGGCGTCCGGCCGACCGGGTCTGTCGAGTGCGTTGTGCAGGTTCGTGCGCACGGCGGCACCGCGCCCGCCGTGGTCGAGCCGCAGGGTGACGGGTTCGTGGCCCGCCTCGGTGAGCCGCTCACCGGTGTCGCGAAGGGGCAGGCCATCGTGCTGTATCTCCCCGATGTCGAGGGTGGCGACACGGTGATCGGTAGTGGCACGATCAACGGCACCGACCGCGCCGAACTCGCCGCCGACGTTTCGGCCTGATCACCTGCCGGATCAGCCCGCACCGACTTGGTGTGGGCTGACATTCGATGAATCGAAAGGTGTTGAGCGCGTGACACTCTGGCGAAGCGAGTATTCCCGGGAGACCGCGGCACCGGAGCCGGTCGAGCTGCTCGTCGGCGGCATCGCCACCGGCGTCGGCTCGTGGCCCGGCACCGACCCGCTCGAAGCCGCCGCCACGATCATCGGCGAACTCCCGGCCCTTCCGCACCTGGTCGAACTGCCCGAGCGCGGCATCGGCGCCGACATGATCGGCCGGGTCTCGGCCCTGCTGGTCGACCTGCGTTTCGATTCCACCACCCGCGGCTACCGGCTCGCCGACCGCCGCACCAACGTCTCACGCCGCGCCCGCGACTTCCTGCAGGCCGACCTCGACGCACTCGAAGAGGCGTGGGAGACAGCGGGTTTGGCCGGGACCGGCCACGTGATCAAGATCCAGTCGGCAGGGCCACTCACCCTCGCCGCGGAAGTCGAACTCCCCGGCGGCCATCGGATCCTGACCGATCACGGTGCGGTGCGCGATCTTTCGGAGTCCCTCGCCGAAGGACTGTCCCGGCACGCCGCCGAAATCCGTAAGCGATTGGGCGCCGAGGTGATCATCCAGCTCGACGAACCCCAGCTCGACACCGTCCTCGAGGGCGCGCTGCAGGGCCCGAGCATCCTGAACACCATCCGCGCCCTCCCGGAACCGGATGCCTTGCACATCCTCGACACCGTCATCAACGCCCAGTCCGCCCCGGTCCTGTTGCACACCTGCGCATCTCGCCCCCGACTCACCACGCTGGGTCGCACGGCGGCGGCCGCGATCTCCTTCGACGCTTCGACGATCACCACCGCCGACCTCGACGCTCTCGGCGAGATCATCGACTCGGGCAAGAAGATCGCCCTCGGCCTCACCCCGGCCGAACCGCCCACCGCTCCCATCACCTGGCGTGACGTCGCCGAGCCTGCCGCCCGTCTCATCGACCGCCTCGGCTTCCCCCGGACCACCCTGTCCACCCAAATCCTGGTCACACCGGCCTGCGGACTCGCCGCGGCACCGCTTTCGTGGGCCCGCAAAGCTCTCGCCCTCAGCGCCGACGTCGCCCGCGCCTTCACCGAAGACCCCGAATGGTCGCCGCAGTAGCGTCGCGCTGAGCGGTCGCTGGCACGAAAGCCGCCGAGGCGGAAGAACTCGGCGTGCAGATCCTCGACGGGGACGGCTTCGGCTACTGCTCGACACCGGACCGCTGGCGGTGCGCCCGGATTCGGCCGAGCGACACCAGCGCTGGTGAATCAGGAACGCGGACAGCGGAATCGGGCCGTCTGACTACACTGGCCGTAGACCTGTTCGAGGAGAGGCATGGGGGCGGAGTGGTTCAGCTCGTAGAGGGCCAGACCTTCGCCGACTACACGATCGAGGGAACGCTCGGCAAGGGCGGCATGGGCAGTGTCTACCTGGCCCGACATCCCCGGCTCGAGCGTCGGATCGCGCTCAAACTGCTCGCGCCAGAGGTGTCGTCCGATGCCGACCTACGACGGCGATTCGAGCAGGAAGCGCAGGCGATCGCGCGCCTGGACCATCCGAGCATCGTCGGTATCCACGATCGCGGGATGCACGAGGGGCAACTGTGGATCGCCATGCAATACGTGCAGGGCACCGATGCCTCGGCGCTCGATCCGCGAGATGTCGGGGTGCGCCGGGCATTGCGGATCGTCGCCGAGACGGCGTCCGCGCTCGACTACGCCCACAGTCGCGCGGTGCTGCATCGCGACGTGAAACCCGCCAACATCCTGTTGTCCGCGCCTGACACCGGTCGTGACGAGCGGGCGGTGCTCACCGATTTCGGCATCGCCCGCCTGCTCGATGCCACCACCGAACTCACTGCCACCGGAATGGTCACCGCCACTGTGGCTTTCGCGTCCCCCGAACAGCTCGGCGGTACCCCGGTCGATCACCGTGCCGACCAATACTCGCTGGCCTGCACACTGTTCGCGTTGCTCACCGGACGGCCCCCTTTCGCCGGGCGCGGCCCCGGTGAGATCGTCGCTGCCCACTTGGGGCAGCCGTTGCCCGCGCTGAGTCGGCTTCGAAACGATGCCCCGGCACAACTCGACGAGGTGATCGCTCGCGCCACGGCCAAACGCCGCGAGGACCGCTTCGCCAACTGCACAGAATTCTCGGCCGCCGCCGTCGCGGCAGTCGACGGGGCATCGATGGACGCGCGGCGGGCACCCACGCGGGTCGCGCCCCACGAGCAGGTGACGGCGTCCGCCCGGTCGGTGCCGCGCGAATCGCCCGGGCCACGGGAACAGTCCGCGGCGATGGCGCGACCCGCACCGCCCGCGATGCGCGGCCCGCGGCCTGCCCACCCGGCGTCGTTCCCACTGCCGCAGGACAGGGTCGCGCCAGGGGGCCGATCCGCGAGGCAACCGTCCGCGCCACGCACCCCGCCTCGGGTACGGCCGGACGAACGGGTGCGGTCCGACCAACAGACGCGATCGGATGAACGGGTGCGGTCGGACGAGCGGGAGCGGCCGGATCGGTCGGTGGCACGCTCCGCTTCGGTGTCCCGGGATTCGCGCGCGCCGCGTCAGGCCGGATCCGAACTTGCCCAGCGAAACCCGGTCCGCCGCTCGACGCGGTCAAGTCGGGTGGTCATCGCACTGAGTTGCGTCGCGCTCGCCGGTGGCCTGTACGCGGCTTTCGGGGCGTACCGACTGTGGGCGCAGATCCGCGCGAGGGACGAAGGTGGGCCCTCGTATCAGATGACCGGTGGGTACGGTCCGCTGCCGGTCGAGTATCTCGCTGTGTTGACCGTGGGGGTGGCCGCCGTCGCGGTCCTGTTGTCGATCGGCGCGGCCGGACTGCTGGCGAGGAAGGGATTCGGCCGGTGGGCGGTTGCCCTCGGCAGCGCCGGTCTGGTCGGGATCACGATCTTGCAGTCGCTGCAACTGTACTCGTGGGATCTGAAGTTCAAGATCCTGCGGGACACCACCATCGATCCGTACGTCCCCGACGTGCCCGGCGCCGTGGTCTACAGCATCGTGGCGATCACCGCCGTGACAACAGGATTGATGGCGCTGTGGCGGCACCCGGGCCGGTGACCGGCCGCGCGACGGTCAGTTGGCGGTGACGGTGACCGTGTTGCCGATCTGGGTCTTCATGTCGAAGGACGCGCACTGGCCGTTGCTCAGTTCCTGGGTGCGCAGGGGGCGCTTCTTGATGTTGGTGCGGATCTCGACGGTCACGTCGGTGCCCGACATCGAGCAGACCTTCGACACGGGGGCGTCGGTGTAGGACACCGAGCCGGCGCCCTGGCAGGAGTTGGTCGAGTTCCCCAGGAACACGCGGGCGGTGCCGGTGGGGCACGGGTCGGCCATTGCGCTGGGTGCGGTCAACAGGGCGGCGGGAACCAGTGTTCCAGCCGTCGCCGCCGCAACGATCACTCCGCGAACCATCATCCGAACCGCCATCACGCGCACCTGTCCTCATCGCCGAACGTCCACACCGCGACATGCCAGCCGCAGTGCCCAGCACCTTAGTCCTTCCGGCCGTGTCCCGCCCGACCATCGCCACACCCGGCACCGTGCGCTGACCTCGCCACGCCCGACCGCCTGCCGCGTCGGTAAGTCCTACCGTCCCTTAGTCTTGCCAAGAATCTCGGAGAGGCGGACCCTTGCTGCGCAGTTTTCAGGTGACCAACCATGGATCGTTGGCGCAGGCTCAGCAGTTGCGGCTGACGAAGGGGGGCGGGCCGCTGGCGGTGCCGGTCACGGCCGTGCACGGGGTGGCGGCTTCGGGGAAGACGAGCTTGATCGACGCGCTCGGGCAGATGCGCGACGCGGTGTTGCATTCGGTGAGCGGGTGGGATCCGTACGCGGGGCCGGTGCGGCGACCGCATCTCGGGTTCGCTGATCAGCCAACGGAATTCGTGGCCGGGTTCGTCGCGGAGGGCGTGCCCTACACCTATGGGTTCCGGCTCGACAACGCCGATGTGGTCGCGGAGTGGTTGCATACGCATCCGCGGTCGCGCAAGCGGATCGTGTTCGAGCGTGAAGACGACGAGGTGAAGATCGGGCCGATGTTCGAAGCGGCCCGGTACGGGGTGGCGGCGTTGGTGCCGTTGTTGCGGCCCAACGCGTTGCTGTTGAGTTTGGCCGGGCAGATGTACGCGGAGGCGTTGGTGCCCGCCTATCGGTGGTTCGCCGCGAATCTTGTTGTGCAGCAGGGTGATATCGACAGCGATGCGCTCGCCCATGACCTCGGCAGTCACATCTCGCGTTCGCCCGACAATGCCGCGCGGCTGCTGATGCTGTTGCGCACGGCTGATCTGGGGATCGAGGATCTGCTTGTCGCCGAACATGATCCGATGTACGCCGATTACCTGCGTGACCTCGATGCCGAAATCGGCGCGTTGGCAGGGCATCTCGATCGTGGTGACGCCGATCCGATTCTGGTGGAACGTGAGCTCAGCACGTTGCGTGCGGCGCGGGACGCGCTGTACCGGCGGATGGTGGACCGTCGCGGCGCGGGCCTGAGTCTGGTGCACGAGGGCATCGACGTGCCGTTCGAACTGGCCGATGAATCCACCGCCACCCGCTCGCTGCTGCGTGTGCTGCCCGCCATGCTGGAAGCTCTCGACACCGGTCAGGTGCTCGCGGTCGACGATCTCGGTGCGGGCCTGCCGGTGGAGGAGACCGATCGCCTGGTCCAACTGTTCCAGAACCCCGAGACCAATGCCCGTGGCGCGCAACTGATCTACACCACTGCCAACCGC
This sequence comes from Nocardia sp. NPDC058640, assembly GCF_042716995.1. Taxonomy (NCBI): domain Bacteria; kingdom Bacillati; phylum Actinomycetota; class Actinomycetes; order Mycobacteriales; family Nocardiaceae; genus Nocardia; species Nocardia sp. NPDC058640. Next base: position 473,196 of record NZ_JBHXRG010000001.1, on the reverse strand, counting down.
ACCCTGATCGACCGCGGCAACGGGCGCTCGCAGCGCACCCGCACCGCGGTGTGGCAGGTGCGGCGGGAGTCGGGCGTCAGCGAGCTCACGCCGCTGTAGACCGGCGTAATCGACCAATCGGCCGTCCGCTACCCCCGATTTTCGACCCAACGGCGACGAAGTGGACGAAAATGCCGGGGCATAGCATGAGCGCATGCTCGAAGTGGTGATGGCGGTCGCGATGGTGACGATGCTGGCGGTGACGATCGGCGCCGTTGTCGCCGGACGGTCCGGCCGGCCGAGGGCGAGCCTGGAACACGGCTCGCTGTACATCACCGGCGTCAGCCCGCTGCCCGAGATGACCGGCGAGCACTACGTGACGATCACCGGCACCATCACCGGCCCCACGATCACCGGCAAGGTCGTCTACCGCCGCTTCGCCTGGGACGCCGCCCACTGGCCCGCCATTGGCGACCACCTCACCATCGCCTACCCACCCCACAACCCCGACAACTGGCACGCCGACCACCCGGGACTTCGCCCCTACCTGGGCTCCTGAATCGGGCCTGGCGGGTTTTCCGTCGCATTCGTAGCGAGTTACTCCGGGTGCGGTCGGGGTCACATTTGTTCGGGTGCGATCATGCCTGGATGCATGGCAACCACGACCGAGCCGGACTGTTGATCCGTTCCGCTCATCCTGACGAGTACGACGCGATCGCCGCGCTGACCGTTGAGGTGTATGTAGGGGACGGGTACGTCACCGATGGGGACGACTATGTGCGCGAACTCGCTGATGTCGGGCATCGGGCGGCGGAGGCCGAGGTGCTTGTCGCCGTGCACGAGGGGCAGGTTGTCGGGTCGTTGACTGTGGCCAGGCCCGGTACGCCTTATGCGGAGATCGCGCGGCCGGGGGAGCTCGAGTTCCGGATGCTGGCTGTGTCGAAGCAGGCGCGGGGGCTCGGGGTTGGTACCGAGCTGGTGCGCGCTGTCATCGACGAGGCGAAAACGGGTGGGTACGAAGCGGTGGCGTTGACCACCATGTTCTCGATGGTCGACGCGCATCGGCTGTATGAGCGGCTGGGGTTTGTCGCTGTGCCGGAACGCAATTGGGCCACCCATGACGGGTTGCAGCTGTTCGTGATGCGACTTGCCTTGAGCTGACGGCTGACTCGCGGCGGCAGTCTTCGGTCAGTTCAGGACGGTCGCCACGATGCCCGCGAGGTAACCGAGTCGGGCTACCTCCGACGGGCGGAAGTCCGGCCCACCGGGTCGGCCGAGCAGCAGTGCCTTGCCCGTGCTGCCCAGCGGAGCGGCGGCGAGTTTGGTGTCCATGTCGCGCCAGATCTGCGGCACCCACTCGGCGTCACCGTCGAGCCACAGCGGCTTCTGGATCGGCATCCAGGGGGCTGAACCCGCTTGTGTCTCAGGCGCACTCGGGCTGCCCACGATCCGGTACGCGCCGGTGGGCCCCATGCCGATGATCGTGGACCAGCCCACGCGCAGCACGCGGGGGCAGCCGTCGACCAGGACCTGGAGGCGGTCGTCGCGGGCGCTGGCGACCTGATCGATCAGCTCGAGCTCGCGGTGGGTGTCGAGTACGCCGGAGTACGGGCGGATCGAGTCCACGCTCACATCGCGCACGGATTCCGCGGCGGTGATCAGGGTGTCGGGCAGTGCGCCGGTGGGCACTTCCACGACCAGATCGTCGATGGCGAAACCGGCGCCGCGTTCCACGACGTCCAGCGAGAGAATGTCCGCGCCGACCCCGCCGAGGGCGAGTGCGAGGGAGCCGAGGCTTCCCGGTCGATCCGGAAGTTGCACGCGGAGCAGGTATGACACGTGCGTTCCTTTCCTTGCCGGCCGGGGCTGTTCGAGACGAATACCCGGTGAAGCAATACTTACACCCCTGAACGCGGGTTATCGACCCGAAGTATGACCCCATCGACGCGACATGCGCGAACTTTCGTGTGAGGCGGGTGCGTCCGACGTCTGGGACGGGCGCGTCAAAACCTGTCGGCGCGGCCAATTAGGCTGTACCGACTACTGCCCACCGAAGCCGAAAGGGGTCCCGCGGTGCCCGCAATCTCCCGTGACGAGGTCGCTCACCTCGCCCGGCTGTCCCGGCTGGCGTTGACCGACGCCGAACTCGACCAGTTCGCCGGTCAGCTGGATTCGATCCTCAGCCACGTGCAGACCATTACCGAGGTCGCCGCCGACGTCCCCGCCACCGCGTCGCCGAACCCGACGACCAATGTGACCAGGCCCGATGTGGTCATCCCGGGCCTGACCCCCGAGCAGGCGCTGGACCAGGCGCCTGCGGTGGAAGAACAGCGTTTCCTGGTCCCGCAGATTCTGGGAGAGGGCGAATGACGGATTTGACGCAGCTGTCGGCGGCGCAGCTGGCGAGCAAGATCCACGGCGGCGAGGTGTCCTCGACCGAGGTCACCCAGGCGCATCTGGACCGCATCGGCAAGGTCGACGGCGAACTGAACGCCTTCCTGCACGTGGCCGGTGACGAAGCTCTCGCCGCGGCTGCTGTGGTGGACGCGTCGCTGGCCGCGGGGGAGACGCCCGCCTCGTCGCTGGCGGGAGTTCCGTTGGCGCTCAAGGACGTTTTCACCACCACCGACATGCCGACCACGGCCGCCTCGAAGATCCTCGAAGGCTGGATGTCGCCGTACGACGCCACGGTCACCGCGCGGCTGCGCGCCGCGGGCATCCCGATTCTGGGCAAGACCAACATGGACGAGTTCGCGATGGGTTCGTCCACCGAGAACTCCGCCTACGGCCCGACCCGCAACCCGTGGGACACCACCCGCATCCCCGGTGGCTCCGGTGGCGGTTCGGCGGCGGCGCTGGCCTCGTTCCAGGCGCCGCTTGCCATCGGCACCGATACCGGTGGCTCGATTCGTCAGCCCGCCGCGGTCACCGCCACGGTCGGCGTCAAGCCCACCTACGGCACCGTGTCCCGGTACGGCCTGATCGCGTGCGCGTCGTCGCTGGATCAGGGTGGCCCGTGTGGTCGCACCGTGCTGGACACCGCGCTGCTGCACGAGGTGATCGCCGGGCACGACCCGCGCGACTCCACCTCGCGCGATGTGCCGGTCGCGCCGGTCGTGCAGGCCGCGCTGCAGGGCGCCAACGGTGACCTGACCGGTGTGCGGGTCGGTGTGGTGCGCGAATTGCATTCCGACAGTTACCAATCCGGCGTGCTGGCCTCCTTCGATGCCGCGGTCGCGGTGCTGAAGGAACTGGGCGCCGAGGTGATCGAGGTGTCGTGCCCGAGCTTCGAGTACGCGCTGTCCTCGTACTACCTGGTGATGCCGTCGGAGGTGTCGTCGAACCTGGCGCGCTTCGACGCCATGCGCTACGGCCTGCGCGTCGGCGACGACGGTAGCCACAGCGCCGACCAGGTGATGTCGGCGACCCGCGAGGCCGGTTTCGGCCCGGAGGTCAAGCGCCGCATCATGATCGGCACCTACGCGTTGTCGGCGGGCTACTACGACGCCTACTACGGTCAGGCGCTGAAGGTCCGCACGATGATCGCGCGCGACTTCGACGCGGCCTACGAGAAGGTCGACGTGCTCGTCTCGCCGACCAGCCCGTTCACGCCGTGGAAGCTGGGCGAGAAGGTCGACGATCCGCTGGCCATGTACCTGTCGGATCTGTGCACGTTGCCCACCAACCTGGCGGGGCATCCCGGCATGTCGGTGCCGTCGGGTCTGTCGGCCGACGACAACCTGCCGGTGGGTCTGCAGATCATGGCACCCGCGTTGGCCGACGACCGCCTGTACCGGGTCGGTGCTGCCTACGAGGTGGCGCGCGGGGCGCTGCCGACGCCTGGCGCGGTCTGAGAAAAGCTGTCCCGAAGCGGGGCGTATCGGGCTGAAACAGCCTGGTGCGCCCCGCTTTTCGTGCACGGCCGTCGCGGTACAACGAGACGTGCATCCCAAAGGAGCGTCCGCCCCTGCACTACCTCCCGCGCATGAGCCGAGCGCTGTGTTACCCCCACAGCCGGACGCCAGCTTGACGGTTGCGCGCTCTGCCGGCGCGGTCCGCTGGTGGGTCACCACGCTGAGCGCCCACTATTCGACGAAACGGTCGAAATCGGAACCGTTTGTGCCGATAGTGTCCGCTCAGCGTGGGTGCCGACGACTCAGGCGACAGCCCGGTCGGCAACGCCCCGCGTCATCGCGCCGAACCCCGCGCGCAGGTGCTTGCCGAGCGCCAGGTTCACCACGGGGCTCAGCCAGCCGGCGAGGGTGAAGCGGGACTCGTAGCGGCAACGGTCAGGACCGAGGGGGACCACGGTGTGGGAGCGCAGGCTGTGCAGGGCGCCCAGCGGCACCGGCTTCATCGTGTAGCTGAACTCGACGCCGGGGGTGTGGGTGCGGATCCACTCGCGTTGGGGGCGGCGGTTGGCGCCCAGCTGGACCCGCATGTCGATGGTCGAGCCGGGTTCGAGGGTGCTCGCGGCCTCGTAGCAGAAGGTGTTCCACTCGCCGTAGCGCTCGAAATCGGTGAGCACCTCCCACACCTTCGTGGCGGGTGCGTCGATCTCGATCGTTTCGTCGATGACTAGAGACATGCGTGAAAACTAGGACATGTTCTAGTTTTCGGCAAGTGGTCAGACGAAGCGGCGACGCAGTTTGCGCAGCGCGTCGATGATCACGGCCGAGGCGGCGGTCACCGCGAACAAACCCAGCACCGTGCGGGCCAGCGGCCACAGGTTGGGGCGGTCGGCGGGGTCGGTCTGGGCGAAGACGTTCTCCACCACCGGTGCCGCGTACTCCTGGCGGCGTGAGTTCACGTCGACGGCGGTGAACGCGATGTCGGCCATCACATTGCACCGGGCCCGGGAGAACTCGTCGTCGCGCAGTTCGCAGGCCGCGTGGATGCGCCGGTTCAGCGCCGCGTCCACCGAGCGGCGGGCCCACGGACCCAGCGGTTCGTCGAGGCGTTCGGCATAGCGCAGCATGTCGTAGCCCAGGTCGTGCGCCTTGCAGGCGGGCTCGAACTCGGCGGGCAGGGTCACCGGCGAGGAGCAGTCACCGTTCGGGTTCACCAGCAGACCGGCCTGGTCGGCGGGGTCGTAGCCGAACTTGTAGCCGAAGTCGCGCGGGATCAGCGAGGTGGCGTCGGGGCTGTCGTCGATCAGCGCGTGCACCGCGGCGGCGGCCACGGCGTTCTCGGTGTTCGGCGTGGTGCCACCCATGGCACCGGGTGCCGACATGACCACGGCGGCGGCCATGGCCAGCCCGGCCGTGCACAGGGCAACGCCACTGCGACGGCGGTGCTGCGCGGGAACGGAGGCGGAATCTGCGGTACGGGCGTCGGAAGAGGCGGGTACCTGGCGAAGCGGGGTGTTCATGGCCTCCGACGATAAAGAGCACGTCACGCGGTGGGCATCCCACTGCGGACTGGTTCAACGGGGCGCGCGGGTGGCAGACCCGGCGCCGGGGTCACACCAGGGTAGGGGGTCGCATTCGGTTCGTGGGTATGAGGTCCGCTGACCGGACGGTTCGTAGGCTTCGGAGTATGACCGCACCACAGCTGCCCGCCGCGCGCCGAATATCTCCGCAAACCTGGTTCGATTTCGCAACGGTGCTGGTCGCGTTGGTTTTGTACAGCATCGCCTGGCCGACGCTGTTCGTCACGCACGAGGTGTCGCCGGTCGCCGCGCCGCTGTTGTCGGCGCTGGCGGTGTTCCCGATTCTGTTCGTTCGGGTCAACCCGGCGATGGGGTGGGCGCTGTCCGCGGGCGCGGCGCTGCTGATCTCGGTCGGTGTGCAACCGGGCGCGGACAACGATCTGCCGTTCCAGGTGGTGCACGTGATCGTGCTGTTCGTGCTGCTGTTCGCGGTGGCACTGCGTGCCTCGGTGCCGATCGTGGTGATCGCCTGGGCGGCCACCTCGATGCTGTTCGCCACGACCATGCCCGGGTCCGCGGAGGGTCCGCTGTGGGGGTGGGCGATCGGGTTCGGGGCGCTGGCGCTGTTCGGCTATCTGGTGCGGATCCTGCTGGCGTCGCGGCGCAAGCTGGAACGTCAGGAAGAGGTGACCGAGCTCGAGCGGGCACGCCGGGCGATCCTCGAGGAGAAGGCGCGCATCGCCCGTGACCTGCACGATGTGGTCGCGCATCACATGTCGATGGTGGTGGTGCAGGCGCAGACCGCGCCGTACCGGATCGCGGATCTGGACCCGGCCGCGCGCGCGGAATTCGAATCCATCGGGGCCACGGCGCGCACCGCGCTCAACGAGATCCGTGGGCTGTTGGGGGTGTTGCGCAGCGACGGTCAGTTGCCCGAGCACGCACCGCAGCCGCGGGCGGCGGACGTGGTGGCGCTGTGTGAGTCGGCGTTGCGGGCTGGATTGCCGGTGCGGTGGTCGGTGAGCGGGGAGTTGGCATCGGTGCCGGACACGACCGGGTTGGTGGTGTACCGGGTGGTGCAGGAGTCGATGGCCAACTGTGCTCGGCACGCGCCGGGGGCGGCGGTGCACGTCGAGTTGGCGGTCGAACCGGGGATGGTCTCGGTGCGGGTGCGCAATGACGCGACGGCCACGGTGTCGCAGCCGGGTGCGGGCGGCGGGCACGGGATCGAGGGGATGCGCACGCGGGTGGTGGCGGTCGGCGGTGAGCTGCACGCGGGGTCTACTGCGGCCGGCGGGTTCGAGGTCGCGGTGAAACTGCCCACCGCGTAAGGCATTACGTGGGCTGCTGCCCTGCGAACGTAATACGTCGCGGCAGTGCCATGAAACCTTCGCCGCGGGCCGTGCGCGAAAGCCTTGGGCCGCGTCCTGGCTGTGCCCATTATCCGAAACCTTCGCGTTGCCGCAGCCGTGCCCGGAAGACGGGGGAACACTCGGCGTCTGGGCGCATTAAGGTGGGCCGGGTGGCTATAACCGTGTTGATCGCCGACGACCAGGCGATGGTGCGCCAGGGTTTCGGTGCTCTGTTGGGTGCGCAGACCGATATCAGCGTCGTCGGCGACGCGCCCGACGGGAAAGTGGCGGTGGCCGAGGCCAAGCGGCTGCGCCCCGACGTGGTGCTCATGGATGTGCGGATGCCGCAGATGAACGGTCTCGACGCCGCGCGCGCGATCCTGTCCGCGAATTTCGATCCGCCGGTGCGGGTGCTGATGTTGACCACCTTCGACATCGACGACTACGTCTACGAGGCGTTGAGCATCGGTGCGAGCGGGTTCCTGCTCAAGGACGCGCCCGCCGAGGAGTTGGTGCGCGCGGTGCGGGTGGTCGCCGACGGTGAGGCGCTGCTGGCGCCGACCATCACGCGCAGGCTCATCGCCGACGTCACCCGCAGGCGCAACACCGTGCGCACCGCCCCCTCGCCCGCGCTGGGCACACTGACCCCGCGCGAACGCGAGGTGCTGGAACTGGTGGCCAAGGGCCTGTCCAACACCGAGATCGCCGCGGCGTTGTTCGTGGCCGAGCAGACCGTGAAAACCCATGTGTCCAAGGTGTTCTCGAAGCTGGGGCTGCGTGACCGCGCCCAGGCGGTGGTGCTGGCGTATGAATCGGGCCTGGTCGTTCCCGGCTGAGCCGGTGTGCTCAGCGCGGGCAGACCCCGCCGCGCAGGTTCGGCAGGTGCCGGGCCAGCAGCAGCGCCATGCGGTCCAGCAGGGCGGTGGTGTCGTCGAACGAGCCCGAATCCGCCTGTGCGGCAAGGGCTACCGCGAGCTGCCCGCTACCGACGGGAATGAGGCCGAACTGGCGCACCGTGTAGACCCCGGTGACGTCGTCGGGACCCCAGCCGCCCTTGAACTCGGTGTTGTCGAGCAGGCCCAGACCCCAGCTCTGGTCCTCGCTGATCTCGCCCATCAGGGAGGTGACCACCTCGGCCTGCGGCAGGCACGGCAGCCGCGACGCGAACCGGACCTGGTTGGCCAGCGACCATTCGGTGCCGCCGAACGCGGTGTCGTCGAGTTCGGTGTGCGTGCCCGCCGCGCCGGTGGGGGTGTCGCCGGCCTCGTCCAGGATCTGCTGCACGGCCTGCGCGGCTTCGGGTGCGTTACCCAGCGATTCCCACAGGCCGTAGGCGGCGTCGTTGTCCGACACCGTGATCGCGGCCTGCACCATCTCGAAGATCGACTGATCCTGGTCGTGACGCAACGCCGCCACCGCCAGCGGGATCTTGATCGTGGACCAGGCGATGCCGGTGGACCAGTCGCCGTAGATGGTCATCCGGCCGCCGCCGACCGGCATCAACGCCATGCCCACCTGCCCGGGCAGCCTGCCCTGCAACTGGGTGAACTCCGAGGCCAGCGAGTCGGGCTGCTTGATGGAAAGCCCAGGGTGCCAAGAGTTCTCGCTGTTGACGGTGACCGTGGGGGCGCTCATCGGGGTCGGGGTGCCCGACTGGGCGCACGAGGTGGACAGCGCGGCGGTCGCCAGCATCACACACAGCAGCAGCCTGCGACAGGCAGCCGCCTTTCCGGTCGACTTCACTACCGAATCCTCCCCACCACCCATCACGCGTGCTCCGGCGGTGCAAACTTCTCGTCGAGCGCGTCCGGAAACTCCCGGACGACTATCAGCAAGTTTCACCGATTTTCGGCGAGAATTCGAATGAACGTGGTCACACGGTTGGAAGGGGGTCGTGGTGCACGACATCGGTGAGGTGTTCGCCGGGTTCACCATCGAGGCGATGTTGGGCCAGGGCGGCATGGGGACGGTGTATCTGGCCCGGCATCCGCGCCTGGATCGGCTGACCGCGCTCAAGCTGTTGAACCGGGATCTGTTCGCCGACGAGCGGGTTCGAGCCAGGTTCGAACGGGAGGCCGACCTCGCGGCGGGACTGGACCACCCCGGCATCGTCACGGTGTTCGATCGTGGGACCGAGGGGGAGCAGCTGTGGATCAGCATGCAGTACGTCGACGGGATCGACGCTGCCACTGTCGATCCGATGGCTCTGCCGCCCGAACGTGCGGTGCAGATCATCGAAGGTGTCGCCGACGCATTGGATTACGCGCACGGCAGGGGAGTGCTGCACCGAGATGTGAAGCCCGCCAACATCTTGCTGGCTCGGTCGAGTGGGGGGCAGGGAGAGCGGGTGTTTCTCACCGACTTCGGCATCGCCCGTCTGCGCGCGGACTCCACGCACCTGACGCAGCAGGGAATGTTCACCGCCACACTGGCTTACGCATCTCCTGAGCAGATGACGGGTTCGGAACTGGATCACCGGTCGGATCAGTATTCGTTGGCTTGTTCGCTGTACTGGTTGTTCACCGGGATCGCGCCGTTCGATTCGGTCGATCCGAACGAGATCATCCGCGGGACGCTGTACGGTCCGCCACCGCCACTTGCGCTGCGGCGGGCTGGGCTGCCGCCGAGCATGGACGCTGTGCTCGCTGCCGCGATGGCGAAACATCCTGCGGCGCGGTTCGATTCGTGCGTGGCGTTTGCCAAGGCGGCTCGTCAGGCGCTGACCTCCACGACGCCGCCTGTCTTGCCGCGGCCACCGGCGAATCCTGCGGCTGGGTACTACCCTCCTGCGGGCGGGCCCGCGCCGTTCCCGCAGCCGGGGATGGCGCCTCCGGGCTATCAGGGGTCGCCGATGCAGCCTGCGCCACAACCTAATTGGCAGCCTCCGCGCCCGCCCGCTGCTGTCCCACCGCCGGCGGCCCCGGCTCAGGCTTCTGCACCGCCGCCAGTCGTGCCGGCTGCCGCGGTCGCGTCGCCTGCTGCAGCACCGCCTGTTGAGGTTGCGCCTTCCGGGCCGAGCGGCGACGCCGCGGCGATGTCCACGCCACCATCTCTGGAGAAAAAGCCGAAGTCGGACGCGAAGACATCCGGTACCGCAGAAGAGGTATCTGCCACGGCGGCAACGGATGTCCTGGCGACGCCTGGTGCCGGTGATGTGGACGCGGCGAACGCGGCGGCCTTGACCACAGTGACGTCGCTCGCGGGCCCGTCAGAGGCGGCTCCCGCGGGCATTGTGCCGAAGCTGGGTCAGCCGGGCCTGGTGAACCAGGTGGGTCAGCAGGTCGGTCCACCACAGGTGAGCGGTTCGGGGCAACCCGGCGGGCCCCTGCCGCTCGGAACTGCGGGCGGGCCAGTACCTGGGGGTCCTGTGCGGGGGGCGTGGGTTGGTCCGCATCGGGGGCATTGGCCGGTGCCACGGCGGGTTTCGGGGATGCGGCGGTTCGGGTGGGTGTTGTTGGTGGCGCTTGTTGTGGTGTTGGTGGCGTTGGCCGGGATCGTGGTGGTGGCGTTTCTCGGCGATGACGACGGTGACTTCGAGTCGAGTGCGGGTGCGCACGGGCCGTCGAGTTCGGTGGTGGCCGTGGGGGATTCGTTCGCGGGTAGTCGGCGGGTGTTTCCGACCCTGGTGCCGCAGGGGCAGATGAGCGATGGGATGGGGTATCAGGGGGCGCGGTGTGTGGGGGTGCGGCATGTCAGCGAGTTGGAGTGGAAAGAGACTGCGCTGCAATGGAGTCCGATCACGGTCGGGTGGCAGTGCAGGGGAGCCGAGGGTCAGCCGGGTGCGGTGAGCTATCTCGTTCTGGAGTACGCCGACGCCGGGCAGGCGCGATCGGTGGCGGAGGCCATGCCGGGGCCGATTCGCAGCGAGGGGGACAAGGACGGGGTGCCGTTCTCGTTGCGGCGGTGGGTCATTCAAGACCCGGCCAATCCCCGCACCCAGACCGCGCACCAGGTGCTGAGCTTCCCCGAGGACTCCGACCGCGCCAATTATGTTGTCGTGGTGAGTCGTCGGGGAAGCAGCGGTGCGGCAGGTGCCCCGCGCCCCACCGCACAGGACGACGTCATCGCGTGGTGGAACGACGTCGACCTGTGATCGCGACGTGAAACCTCAGTCCACCGCCAGCGCCGCCACGATCGGCATCCTGGCGGCTCGCAGTGCGGGCGGAATCGACCCCAGCAGCGCGAGGCCGAGTGCGACCGCCCCGTAGACCGCGATCATCGGGCTCGGGCGGTAGATGATGTCGATGGTCATCGCGTGCCCGATCGCCACCGTGGCCAGGTATTGCACCGCGATGCCGACGACGAGTCCGATTGCGGCGCCGATGATGCCGATACCTGCCGCTTCGGCCAGCACCGAGCGCAGCAGGAACTTGCGGTTGGTGCCCATCGCGCGCAGCACCCCCAGTTCCCTGCGACGTTCCAGCACCGACAGCATCAGGGTGTTCAGCAGTGCCACTGTGGCCACCAGCACCACGATCCACAGGATCATGTTGCTCATCGCCGCACCCTGCTCGATGCCCGAGGTGATCCCGCTCAGCATCTCGTCGCCGGAATCGACATGGATGTCCGCGGGGACTGCCGCGCGCACGGCGGCACGGACCTGCTCGGGGTCGGCGCCGTCGGCGAAGCGGACCGACAGGGTCGTTTCGCCGGGCCGCTGATACCACTCCCGCATCTGGTCCAGGTTCATCATCACCACACCGGACACGGCGGTGAAGTACGGAATCACCTGCAGCACAGTGGTTGTCTGCGCACCGGCGGGTGTGGGCATGGTGATCCGGTCACCAGCCGACAGCGACAACGACCGTGCCACATCGCGGGTGATTACCACGCCTTCGCGCCGTTCCATCTGATCGATCACCGCCGGATCGACCGCCCCGAGCCGGGCATTGGAGGGGCTGGGCGGGTACCCCTGCAACATGACCCGACCGCTGCCGATGGTCGCGAACGCCATCTGGGCGGGATATACCTTCGCCACGCCCGGCACCGCCGCGACCCGGTCGGCCAGCCCGGCGGGCAGCACAGGTCCGGTGGGGAACTCCTCGATGGGGGTAGGACTCACGTAAAGGTCTGTGTCAGCAAGGCTTTGGAACGAGTCGGTCGCCGACTTCACCATGTTGCCCGCCGCCCCACCCAGCGCGACCACCGCCGCGACGCCGATCATCACCGTCATCGCCGTCGCCCACACCCGCCGCGGCGCCCGCTCGAGCGTGGTCGCGCCGAGCGCACCCGGCGCTCCGAACCAGCGGGCGATCGCCGCGGACCCGCGCACGATCGGCCCGGTGGCGGCGAAACACAGCAACACCGTCGCGGTGAACGACATCGTGATCGAGGCCAACGACAACCGGCCGAGATCGAGGAAGGCGACCACGACGGCCCCCGCACCCAGCAGCAGCCCGAGCGCCAGCGCCACCCAGCGCAACGCGGAACTGGTGGCCGCGACATCACTGGACTCCACCGGCGCGAGTGCCTCGACCGGCGCGACCTTGTAGACCTGCCGAGCAGCCACCGATGCGGCGAGCACCGTCGCCACCACGCACGCCAGAATCGCCAGGGGGATAGCGTAATTCGGCACCTGGAACTCGGTCCGCGCCTCGACCGACTGCACGATCGCCGCAGGCAACCTGTCGATCGCGAACCGCCCCATCAACGCCCCGATCCCGGCACCGATCGCCCCACCGACCAGCCCGAGCAACGCCGCTTCCACGACCAGATCGCGCACCATCGGCCCCCGCTTGCCGCCGATCGCGCGCAACAGCGACAGCGTCGGCCTGCGTTGTGCCACAGCCATACTCATCGCGTTGTAGATCAGGAACGCCGACACGATCAACGCCGCCGCCGAGGACATCAGCGTGGAGTACCGCACGATCTGAATCGCCCCGCCCGCCTGCACGGTGCGCAGACTCGGCTCGGCCACCACCGCCCGCCCGTCCACCGCGTCGGTGAGCGCGGTCCGCAACGTGGCGATGTCGGTGCCGGGGTGCACGACGATCTGCACCGAGTCGAGCTTGCCAACCCGGTTGGTGAGGAACTGGGCCAGCGGCAGCGGCGCGGCCACCAGGTGGCCGCCGTTGAGCCGGTTGCTCGCCTCGGCGTCCAGCACCGCGGCCACCGTGGCCGTGCCGGACCCGATCGGCACCGGGTCGCCCTCGCGCAGACCCATCGCGGCCCCGACCAGCACGCCACGCGGCGTGCTGAGCAGCTTGGCCGTGTACTGCGACATCGGCCCGGTCAGATCGCTACCCAGCGCGGCGATGGTCTGATCGGCCCCGATCAACAGCGCCCGATCCGGCCCCGCGCCCAGGGTGCTGCGCAGCATCGGCACCGCTGTCGCGACCCCGGGTGTCGCGGCGATCCCAGGCAGCAGCGACTGTTCGAAACCTGCGTCGGTGATGCCGGTGATCTCGAGCTCGGCGGTGCCGGCCAGCCCCTTGGTGAGTTTGTCGACCGACCCGGTGACCGAACCGGAAATGCTCAGCACCGCCACGATCAGCGCCGCCGACACCCCCATCACCGCGCCGGACAAAAACGTTCGGCCGGGATGACGCAGCAGTTCACCGAAGTTGAACAGCCACAACCGATTCCAGGCGGCGATCACGCGTCCACCCGCGATCCGATGCGTTCGTCCGCGCCGATCTGCCCGTCGCGCAACGTGATCACCCGGTCGCAGTAGTCGACCGAACTCATGTCGTGCGTGACCATCACCACCGAATTGCCCTGCGCCGTAATGTCACCCAGCAGCGAGAGAATCGCGGCACCGGTTTTGGAGTCGAGGTTGCCGGTCGGCTCGTCGGCCAGGATCAGCGGCGGATCCATGATCAAGGCCCGCGCCACCGCCACCCGCTGCATCTGCCCACCCGACAGTTCCGCGGGCCGGTGGTCGGCCCGATCACCGAGGCCCACCAGCTCCAGCAGTTCCAACGCGCGCGGCTTGGCCTTGCGTAAACCGGTGCCGTCCAACAGTTTCGGCACCGCGACGTTCTCCCACGCCGACAAAGTGGGCAGCAGATTGAAGAACTGGAACACGAACCCCACCTGCTGCAGCCGGAACGCGGCCTGCGCGTCCTCGTTCAGATCGCCGATCTCGGTGCCGCGGAACCGAATCGACCCCTCGTCGGGTCGGTCCAGCGCGCCGAGTAGGTGCAGCAGGGTGCTCTTGCCGGAACCGGAAGGGCCGATGATCGAGGTGAACCGGCCCGCGTCGATGCGCATGCTCACCCCGTCGAGTGCGCGTACTTCCTGGTCGCCGACGCGGTACTGCTTGACCACCCGCGTCAGCTCCAGCATCGGCAGTTCGAGTTCCGGCATAGCTTGTCCCCCTGAGGAGTTCGAGTGTCAGCGAGCGAGTGCGCGGTCGCGGAAGTGCTGCGCGACCGGCGAACGTGCGTCGAGTAGAGCACGCAGTGCGGGTTGTTCGGCGGCCAATTCGAGATAGGCCTCGAGCGGTGTGCGGCCATCGATTTCGGCCAGTTCCAGTTTGACGCGCAGGTGGTTGTCCCAGCGGTTGGCCAGGGACAGCAGCAGGCCGTCGATGCCGCCGAACAGGCGATCCAGGTCGGCGATGTCGTCGAACAGCGCGGGATCGTTCGGATCGATCGCGGCCCTGGCGAGCACGGTGTGCGTGATCTCGGTGCGGTGGTGCAGGTCGGTCCAGGTCATGGGCTTCACCTTCCGTGGGCTGGTGAGTCAAACGCTACGGTCGGCGAAACGGTGAAACGTCGTGCCGGGGACCCGACTTCTTCTCCTACCCCGGTAGGAGATCGGCCCCGTTCCCGGGACGATGCCCGGCCGGTAGACGGCGACTAGCCTTACATCATGGATGTGAGCCACGCCATCCCTGCGGAGGCGCCGGAGCGGGAGAGTCGCCGGCAGCGGCTGCTCGCCTGGTCGGGGCTGTCGCGGGTGCTCGCCGACGCGCGCGAGCGCATGGAGTCGCTGCCCTACGACTACCCGCCCGCGGTGGTTCTCGGTGCCGACCTCGCGTTGCTGATGGTGACCACCGCGGCGGTGATCCAACGACACACCTACTTCCCGAGCCTGCTGCCGTGGTTGGCGATGGCCGTGGTGTTCCTTCCGGTGCCGCTGTTCGTGTTCTTCCGCGTGAACCCGCATCCGATGCTGTTGGGTTCCAGTGCGCTGCTGTCGTGTGCGCTGTTCCTGTTGCAGCCGGTCAGCGGCGATTTCGCGCCGTTCGTGTTGGTGATCGTCGTCGGCGAAGTGGCGGCGGTGGGCTCGCGTCGGATGGGGGTGGGGTTCGCGCTGGTCGCGCTGCTGGAACTGGTCGCGTTCGACGTGGTCGGGCACCTGCAGTGGGGTGAGACCGGGCGGCGGCTGGAAGGGCTGCCGATGTACGTCATCGGCGTGATTCTCGGCATGATGGTCGGAGTGCTGCTGCAGTACCAGCGCCGGTTCCTCTACCAGGAACGCGAGACCCAAGCGATTCGCTCCAGCCACGCCGCCGACGAGGAACGCCGCCGCATCGCTCGCGAGGTCCACGATGTGATCGCGCATTCGCTGTCGATCACCCTGCTGCACCTGACCGCCGCCCGCCGCGCGTTGCAGACCGACGACGACCCCGCCGAGGCCACCGAGGCGTTGGTCGAGGCCGAACGACTCGGCCGTCAGGCAATGGCCGATATCCGGCGCACCGTCGGGATGCTCGACGCCGGCCCGGCGCAAACCGCCCCCGAGCCCAGCGCCGCCGATATCGACGAGCTCGTCGGCGACTTCCGCCGCGCGGGCCTGACCGTCGACTACGCCCGCACCGGCGAACTCGCTGCCGTCAGCGGTGCCATCGGCCACGCGCTGTACCGGATCGGCCAGGAATCGCTGGCCAATGTCACCAAGCACGCCCCGGGCACCGTGGCCACCGTGCGTCTGGACGTCACGCCCGACGCCGCCACGCTGCTCGTATCGAACCCACTCCCGCCCGGACCCGCGCCCCGCCGCGACACCGGCATGGGACTGCGCGGGATGCGCAAACGCACCGAACTGCTCGGCGGCGCGATCAGTGCCGGAAACGGCGACGACGGCTGGACCGTGCGCGCCGGATTCCCCCTGAAATCGGGCTCATGTCTGTCGAGCGTGCTGCCGGGCCTGCTCCGCACCAAACCCCAGGAGGACGCGTGACCACCGCTTCACCGATCGAGCAGCTGATGACCGTGCTCGTGGTCGACGACCAGGAACTCGTGCGCGGCGGACTGCGCCGCATCCTGCGCCGCCGCGACGGCTTCACCATCGACGAATGCGCCGACGGCGACGAGGTGGTCGCCGCGGTCGCCGCGCAACGCCCCGATGTGGTGCTGATGGACCTGCGAATGAAACGGGTCGGCGGCATCGATGCGACCAAGTTGCTGCGCGCGCGCCCGGACGCCCCGCCGGTGCTGGTGCTGACCACGTTCGACGACGACCAACTGCTGTCGGGCGCGTTGCGCGCGGGCGCGGCGGGCTTCCTGCTCAAGGATTCACCGGCCGAAGACCTGATTCGCGCGGTCCGCACGGTCGCCGCCGGTGGGGCGTGGCTCGACCCGTCGGTGACCGGACGGGTGCTGTCGGCCTACCGAACAGTGAAACCGGTCGGTACGCGCACCGACCGCCGACTGGGCGAACTGACCGCCCGCGAGTACGAAGTGCTCGAATTGATGGGTTCCGGCCGGGTCAACAGCGAGATCGCCGCCGAACTCGGGATCTCCGAAGTGACGGTGAAAAGCCACGTCGGACACATATTCGGCAAGCTGGATCTGCGCGATCGAGCCGCCGCGATCGTGTTCGCGTTTGACCACGGCGTAGTCACACCGGGAGAATCTTCCTACTGAGAAGCAGGTCCGGCGGACCTGCCAGAAGTGGGAGGCGGACGCTGGTGCACGCACCTGGGTCACGAGCGGGGACCAGATTCGGCCCGTACGAGTTGCGGTCGATGCTGGGCAAAGGCGGGATGGGTGAGGTCTACGAGGCCTACGACACCGGCAAAGACCGCGTGGTCGCTCTGAAGTTGCTGGCGCCCGAACTCGCTCAGGACCCGGCCTACCAGGTCCGTTTCCGCCGCGAATCCCAAGCCGCGGCCAAGCTGGCCGAACCGCACGTCATCCCCATCCACGACTGGGGCGTGATCGACGGGGTCCTGTTCATCGACATGCGCCTGGTCCCCGGCGACGACCTGCGCACCGTGCTGCGCGCGAGCGGGCCGATGAGCCCCGAGCGCGCGGTGGCCGTGGTCGAGCAGATCGCCGCCGCGCTGGACGCCGCGCACACCGGTGGGCTGGTGCACCGCGACGTGAAACCCGCCAACATCCTGGTCACCCCCGCCGACTTCGCCTACCTCGCCGACTTCGGCATCGCGCACACCGAAGGTGACAGCGCGATGACCCAAGCCGGAATGGCGGTCGGCTCCTACATCTACATGGCGCCCGAACGCTTCGACGTCGGCCCGATCTCGCACCGCGCCGACATCTACTCCCTGGCCTGCGTACTCCACGAATGCCTCACCGGCGCTTCACCTTTCCCCGCCGCGAGCATGAGCGTGCTGGTGCGCGCGCACCTGTCGGAGGCACCGCCGCGACCCAGTGAACTGCTGCACGGGATCCCCGCCGGGCTCGACGACGTCATCGCGACCGGCATGGCCAAGGATCCGGCTGACCGCTACGCGACCGCCGGTGAACTGGCCGTCGCCGCGCGCCGCGCGTTGGCCTCGGCGGTACCGGGCGGGGGCGCGTTCGCAGCGAATCCGTCGGCCATGCAGGGTGGGGGAGCGTTCGCCGCCAGCCCTTCGGCCATGCAGGGCGGGGGAGCGTTCGCTGCCAACCCCTCGGCCACGCAGGGCGGGGGAGCGTTCGCTGCCAACCCTGGGGCCGCACCGGCCCTCCCACGTCGTGATGTGAACTCCGGTTCTGCTGAGGGTGCGCCGTACCGTGCCCCCGCTCGCCCGACATCCGCACCCGGCCCCCTGCCCGCCGCAGGGCGCGGATTCGCCGCCGCGGCCGGTTTCGCCGCCGGGGCGGGACGCACTCGTCAGACTGGCCCTGACTCGGATGAGTCGGGGAAGGAGCAGCCGCCGACTCCGACGGGGGAGTTCCGGGTGATCGGAGCCGTAACCGCTACTGGTGGCGTGGAGACTTCGCGCAGTCAGTCGACCGCGACCGGTGCGCAGCCGACGTTGATCATTCGGCCGCCCGAGTCGCGGCCCGGTGGACCGGATACGACCGGTTTCCGTCGGGTGCCGACCGAGGGCACCGGTGAGATCTCCGCGGTGATCCAGCCGACCGGCCCCGCCGAGATCCGCCCCGCCGACACCTACTTCGCCCCGCTCCCGACCACCGAGGAACCGGAAGCCCCCCAGCCGCCCCCGGCCTACACCCCCGACCAGGGGCTGCCGCGGATGCGCCCCTTCCCGGACGCGCACCTCTACGACGGCGGAGCCCAGCCCGGCGAAACCTCCGCGCCGCTGCTGCAACCACAGCGCCCCACCGGGGCCACCCCCTACCCTGCGCCCACCGGTCCCCACGGCCTCCCGCCCCAGAACCGAGCGGCCCCCACCCAGCGCTACTCCGCCGAACACCCCATCCCGGCCCCCTTCACCCCGCCGACGGAGCAGTACAACCCTCCGGCGTCGAACCCGAACCCGCGTTTCCCGTCGCCTGCAACGCAATTCGGTGATGACCGCACCGAGGCGTCCGCGTTCACTCCGCCGACGGAGCAATACAACCCTCCGGCGTCGAACCCGAGGTTCCCGTCGCCCGCACCGCAATTCGGTGACGATCGCGTCGACCCGCCCGCGTTCACCCCGCCGACGGAGCAGTACTCCGCTCCCGCAGCGCAATTCGATGACGACCGCACGAACCCGCCTGCCCGCCGCACGGATCCGACGCAGCATGTCGGCGGCGGCTTCGATGATCCGCGAGACCGCTTCGGTGGTCCGGCCGGTCAATTCGGTGGGCGCGACGAACCGCAGGACGGTATCGATCCCCAAAGATTCGCTGCCACACAGCATTACGGTGGCGCCCCCGAGGGGAACTTCGCCCCGGCGACCGAGCAGTTCGACCCCGCCGATCAGCAGCGGTCCGCGCCGACCCAGCACTACGGCGCCAACCCCGCCGACGAACCGGACCCGCGTCGTTCCAAGCCCACCCACCAATACCGTGGCGGCGCAGCACCTTTCGGCGCACACCAGGCCGAGGACCCGGCTCGGTCGGCCGACGCCCGGCCGTACGCGGGACAAGAGAACGCATACTCCAACTACGACGAACCGCCCAGCGCCTACGGCGATCACGCGTATCGCGATCCCGGTTACGGACCGGCCTACGGACCCGACCCTGCCTACGGACCGGACCCCGCGTACGGACCAGATCCCGCATGGGGACACCAGGATTCGGGCCGCAACCGCTCCTACCTGCTACCCGCCCTGGTCGGCTTCTTCGCCGTAGTCGTGCTCGTGATCGGTGGCGCGATCGGCTGGCGCATCATGTCCGCCGCGGAACCCGAACAAACCACCGCCGCCGCACCGACCTCACTGGTCACCGCGGGCTCGGGCAAACCCTCCACCCCGCGCGCGACCACCGCCGCACCGACCACCTCGGCAGGCCCCGTCACCCTGCCCGTGGGTGCCCAACCCTGCGAATCCGGCGCTGCCTCCGGCACTTTCAGCAAGGTCGCGGTCGGCAGTTCGGTCACCAGCTGCGGTTTCGCCGAAGCCGTTCGACAGGCCTACGCGGGCGGCGGCGCCAGCGGTGCGCGCCCGGTGGTGGCGACCAGCCCGGTCACCGGTCGCACCTACACGATGAACTGCGCCCCGGAAGGCAAACTCGTCACCTGCACCGGCGGCGAGAACGCCGTGGTCTACGTGTACTGACATAAAAAGGCCGCGGCCTCATGAAAGAGGCCGCGGCCGAACACCTCTCAACCCGCCGAAGCCACCGCCACCACGGTATCCCCGAGCCGATTCAACGTGTCGGGATCACTCCACGACCCGGTGATCGACACCCCGTCGGCCACCACATCGGCGCCGGCCTTGCGCAACCGATCCGCCATGTCCTGATTGATCACCTCGCCGGGCCCCACCGTGATCACCGCGACCGGTTTCCCACCGATCGTGGGCGCGGATTCGGGATTGGCCAGCCATGCGATCACACTGGCGGCCAGCGGCGGCACCGAGTCACCTTCGGCGGCGAACAGCAGCACCCCGTCGGCCTCGATGGTGGAGCGCCGCAACTGATTAGCGATCAGCGGCCGCCCGTCCTCGGTGTCGATGGCGGCACTGTAGGTGGGCAGGGTGTCGAGCTCGGCCAAGGTCACCACGTCGACATTGTTGCGAATCGCGACCCGCTGGGCCTCGGTCGCCAGCTGCGCCGACGTGGAATTGTCGCCGGGTTCGGCGACCAGTGCGAGCAGATATGACATCCGTGGTCCTTTCTACTTCGCGTTCTTCATGATTTTCTGGGCCGCGGATTCGATGGCCGCGTCATTGGCCGCGCTGAGGTCGATCACGCCGACCCCGGCGATCCGCTTCGCCAACGGCGGATTGATCTCCTTCAACCGTTTCACGAAATCGTCGGCCACATCGGAATTGCCGCGCCCGTGCCCGAGCAGCACGAAATCCTCGGTGCCGATCTCCTCGATCAACGCCACCGCGATGTCGTCGAAGTACTTGAGAAATACCTGCGGGTCGTCGTGCCCGGTGTGATGTTCGACGGTGCGAATGTGGTGCGCGACTTTGTCGTGATTGATGACGTCGTGCTCGGTGTCGGTCACGCCCGGAGTCGCGAGATCGAAATGCAGGACCCGAGCCTTCTCGCTGTCCATCGCCACCACGAACATGTCACCGGAACCCTTGAGTTCGGGATGGTCTTTGAGCAGTTGGCGCGCGTGCTCGATGTCGCCGATCGACACCCGCCCGTTGTGCTGACGGTGGAACACCTCGCGGTGCCCGTTCATCTTCACCGCCAGTCGGTCGCCGTGTTCCTGTTCGACCTCGTCGGCGATGTCCTCCCACATCGTGATGAACTGCGTCCATTCGATATCGGTGGGCGCGGGATGCCCCTTGATCGAAGCCAGGGTCTTGCGCGTGTGCTGGTTCATGCGGGATCTCCTCAGCGAAGAATTCAGCTCGACGGTGTGACTGTCACTTTCACGCTCTTCATCAGCGGTTGGTCGCTTTCGGTGCTGTAATCGCCGATCGCGCACAGCACGTTCATCTCCGGCATGTACCCGGCCGCGCACCCCACCGGAATGTCGTATTCGACGACCTTGTATTTGTACAGCGAGCGCTTCGACCCGTCGCGGGCGGTGCTGGTGATATCGACGGGATCGAATTCCTTCAGGCCGCGCTCGTGCATATCGTGTTTGTTCATGAAGATCAGCGTGCGCAGGTTCTTCACCCCGCGGTAGCGATCGTTGTTGGTGTAGATGGTGGTGTTCCACTGATCCTGCGAACGCTGCGTGGCCAAGGTGAGCACGCCGGGCGGATTGGTGGTGTCGGGCAGTGTCACCGCGGAGAATTCGGCCTTGCTCGACGGCGTGAGGAAGATCAGTTCGCGCGCGGGCTGCCGAATGCGGAAACCCAGACCCAGGCGCACGCGGCGGTTGTAGTCCTCGAACCCCTCGAGCACCTTCGACATGGTGTCGCGGATGCGGTCGTAGTCCTCGACGTAGTACTCCCAGCGCGTATTCGTCTCCGGCAGTGCGGCTTTGGCGATACCGGCCAGAATCGCGGGCTCCGACAGCAGGTGCGGCGAGGCAGGTTTGCGCATGCCACGCGACAGGTGTACCACGGCCATGCCGTTCTCCATCGAGATCACCTGCTTGCCGCTGCGCTGGTGGTCGTGTTCGGTGCGCGCGATGCAGGGCAGGATCAGCGCGCGTTTGCCGTGCACGACGTGGCTGCGGTTGAGCTTGGTGGACACGATCACGGTCATGTCGGTCTTCTGGAACGCCTCGAAGGTGTAGGCGCTGTCGGGCGCGGCCTGCACGAAGTTGCCGCCCATGCTCATGAAGAACTTGAGCTTGCCCTTCTGCATGGCCTCGATGGTGGCCACCACGTCGTACCCGTCGGCGCGCGGCACGTCGATCTCGCAGACCTTGGCCAGCCGGTCCAGGAATTCCGCGGGCGGGTTGTTGTCGATGCCGCAGGTGCGGTTGCCCTGCACGTTGCTGTGCCCGCGCACCGGCGAGGGGCCCGCGCCTTCGCGACCGAGGTTGCCGCGCATCAGCAGCAGGTTCACGATCTCGCGGATGGTCTCCACGCCGTGTTCGTGCTGGGTGATGCCCAGGCACCAGCTGATGATGCTGCGGTCGGCGTCGCAGTACACGCGCGCTGCCTTGCGCACCTCGGCTTCGCTCAGGCCCGACTGGGTCTGGATGTCGGCCCAGGTGGTGGCCTTGACTTCGTTGACGTAGTCGTCGAAGCCGACGGTGTAGCGCTCGATGAACTCGTGGTCCAGCGCCTTGGGGTTGGTCTCGGCTTCCTCGAGCACGGCCTTGGCCATGCCGCGGATCAGCGCGAAGTCACCGCCGATGCGCACCTGCAGGTTCAACGTGCCGGTCTTGGTGGGGTGGAAGGTGGCCATGGCGACGAAGTTGTGCGGAATGATCGTGTCGCGCGCGCCCGCCTCGATCAGCGGGTTGACGTGCACCACCTGCGCGCCGCGCTTGTACGCCTTGGCCAGTGCGGTGAGCATGCGGGGCGCGTTGGACGCGGCGTTGATGCCCATGATGAACAGCGCGTCGGCCTTGTCCCAGTCCTCGAGATCGCAGGTGCCCTTGCCGGTGCCCAGCGACGCCTGCAGGCCGCGACCGCTGGCCTCGTGGCACATGTTGGAACAGTCGGGCAGGTTGTTGGTGCCGTATTCGCGCGCCATCAGCTGGTAGAGGAACGTGGCCTCGTTGGCCAGTCGACCCGAGGTGTAGAACGCGGCCTCGTTGGGATCGGGCAGCTCGCGCATCGCCTTGCCGACCATTTCGAACGCGTCGGGCCAGCTGATCGGCACGTAGTGGTCGGTCTCGGGGTCATACACCATCGGCTCGGTGAGCCTGCCCTGGTCCTCGAGATCGTAGGAACTCCAGGTGGCGAGCTCGGTGACGGTGTGCTGGGCGAAGAACTCCGGGGTGCACCGCTTGTGCGTCATCTCCCAGGTCACGTGCTTGATGCCGTTCTCGCACACGTCCAGCACCAGGCCGTCGGTGGCGTCGGGCCACGCGCAACCGGGGCAGTCGAAGCCGTGCACCTGATGGTTCATCTTCAGGATGGCCTTGGTGCCGATGAACGGCTCGTGTTCCTTCAAGACCATGAACTTGCCGACCGCGATCGCCGCGCCCCAGCCGGCGGCCGGGTGACGGTAGGGGGGATCAGCTTTCGGCACCGCCGCCAGGTTGGCCGCTTCGCTCGGACCCTTGTCGGGATCCCATGTGGTGTACGGACCGTCAGCCATCAGAAAATCTTCCCTTCGCGTGAATGCGGATCGAGAAAGATAGAGCTCTGTGCAGTGTCTGTCTTGGATTGTCTACCGTCGAGATCACGGATGGGCGTAGGCCCACTGTCGGCCGTGTCGTGCGTGGGGTCCAAGACCGGTTTCCGACCGCCCGATAGGGCGCGCCTATCACCGCCGGACAGCGACCCGGCCGCCGAAGCGAGGCGGATCACCGCAGGTTGACGGTGTGCGCGCCGGTGCGGCACCCTTGATCATCGGCCCTACGGGCAGGCCCCGCGACCGACTTCGGAGGAACCCTTGCGCACCACGCAGACCTGGGCGCACCAGCTTCATCGACGGTTCATCACCGAGATCGATCATCTGCCCGCCGCGCGCGTGTTCATCGGCCTCGCGATCCCCGGCCTCGCGCTGATCGCGGTGGGCCGCACCGACCTGCTCATCTACGCGGTGTTCGGATCGTTCGTCGGCATGTACGGCTTCGCGGAATCGCCGCGGCAACGGTTGATCCATCAGAGCGAAGCGGCGGTGATGCTGGTCGGCGGTGTCGGTGCGGGCATTTTGCTCGCGAAACTGGAGGCCCATCCCGCGGTGTTGGTGTCGGCGGTGGCGGTGTTCGCCGCGGTCGCGTCACCGATCACCGATCGGCTCGGCTTGCGCCCCGAAGGGCCGTTCTTCGGGATCTTCGCGTTCGGCGCGATCGCCATGGTGGCCGGTATGCAGCCCGATCCGATCCTGGCGCTGCTGTTGTGCGCGGGCACCGCGGTGTTGTGCGTGGTGGTCGGCTATCTCGAGTCCTCGCGTCGGGTTCGCCGAGGTGGCGCGTGCGCGGACGGGGTGCGCATCGCCCCGCACCGGACCGGGCGGGTGTCGATGGCGCAGGCCGGTCGGTACGCGATGGCGATCTCGATCGCGGGCGGGATCGGGGTGCTGTTGGGTGTGGGCCATGCCAATTGGGCGATGGCGGGTGCCGCGGTGCCGTTGGCCGCGGCCAGTTCGCGCGACCGGATCACCCGCGGGATGCACCGGGTGGTCGGCACGTTCATCGGTCTCGTGGTCACCGCGCCGCTGCTGATTCCCGGTCCCAGCGCCGCCATGTTGGGTCTGGCGATCATCGCGCTGCTGTATCCCACCGAGCTGTTCATGGCCCGGCACTACGCGGTCGCGATGGGCTTCTTCACACCGCTGATCATGTCGATGACCGAACTGGCCGACCCGACCGATCCGTGGACCATGCTCACCGAACGCGGGGTCGACACGGTGATCGGTGTCACGGTGGGAATCGCTGTCGCGCTGCTCATTCGCGAACCCGCTACCCCCGCGTTACCCGCACCCGAGACGCCGGTATGCGAAACGTTGCATACTGTCGATATGGCTGATGACAACGATTGGTACTACTGCCTCAAGCACCGCACCGTCGAGCAGGGCAAGGGCTGCTGGTACGCCGACCGGATGGGTCCCTACCCGGACAAGGCCACCGCGGAGAAGGCACTGGACATCGCGAAGGCGCGCAACAAGGCCGCCGACGACCAGGACGACTGACCAGCCCCTAGATGCTGTTCCGCCAACTCGAATACTTCGTCGCCCTCGCCCGGGAACGCCATTTCGCCCGGGCGGCGAAGGCCTGTTACGTCTCGCAGCCCGCGCTGTCGGAGGCGATCCGCAAACTCGAACACGAACTCGGCGTGCCGCTGGTGCGCCGAGCACGCACGTTCGAGGGACTCACGCCCGAAGGCGAGCGCCTTGTCCTGTGGGCCCGGCGGATCATCGCCGACCGGGAGGCACTGGAACACGAGGTCCGCGCGCTGCAGACCGGTCTCACCGGCGAACTGCGGATCGGGGTGGTGCCCGCGGCGTCGAGCACGGTCGCGCTGCTCACCGACCCGTTCTGCACCGAACATCCGCTGATGCGGGTGCGGATCGAGACCAGTCTGCGGTCCCCCGACATCGTCGACCGGATCCGCCGGTTCGAACTCGACGCGGGCCTGGTCTACGTGCAGGGCGTCGACACGACCGGGCTCACGCTGACCCCGCTGTACCGGGAACGCCACGTCCTCGTCGCGGGCACCGCACTGGTCTCGGGTCGCACGTCGATCTCCTGGGCCGACGCGCTGGAACTGCCGATGTGTCTGCTGCCGCATGGGATGCGCGGTCGTCAACTCATCGACGACGCGCTGGCCACCCTGGGCCTGACCGCGACCCCGCAGCTGGAAAGCGACTCCGTGGCCACCCTGCTCGAACACGCGCGCACCGGTCGGTGGGCGTGCATCGTGCCGCAGCCGTGGGTGTCGGCGCTGGGACCCACCGCCGATGTCCGGGTGTTCGAACTCGCCGAACCGATCGTCACCGCGCAGATCGTGTTGGTCACCGCGGCGGGGGAGCCGGGGTCGGTGCTCACCACCGCGCTGATCGAGACCGCGCGAGCCACCGACTTCGACCTGGCACCGCGCCCGATCACAGGGTGATCTAATTCAGCTATAACCGGGCAACCTTGGGTTACTGTGCGAAACCATGAGCAAACGGTTGCTGCTGTCAGCTGTTTTCCGACTCGTCGGATCGGTGATCGTCGGCGTGATCGTCGGGTTGGTGGTCGGGCTCGGACACGAGGCGCCGCTGGGCATTCTGGCCGGAATCGCTTCGGCGGCAACAGTTTTCGTTATCGCCGGGTGGATCGTGCTGTGGCCGATGAATCCGGAGGAGACCAAGAAGCTGGCCCGGCGCGAAGACTTCCAGCCCTTCATCGAGGAACTGTCGGTGGTCGCCGCGGCGCTGAGCGGGCTGGTCGGCATCGTGGTGGTGCTGGTCCTGCGGCACTCCAACGCGACCAATATCGCCGCGGCCGTCGCGCTGGGCGGGGTGTTCATGGCCTGGGGTTCGGTGCACCTGATGTACGCCGCGCGCTACGCCTACATCTACTACGAGGCGCCCACCGGCGGTATCGACTTCAACATCTCCGAAGATCCGGACTACCGCGACTTCTTCTATTTCAGCTACAACCTCGGCATGACGTACCAGGTCTCCGACACCAACGTGTCCAACGAGACCATCCGCGCGGTGGTCCTTCGACACTGCCTGCTGTCCTACATTTTCGGCACGGTCATCCTCGCCACCACGATCAATCTCGTGGCGGGTCTGGCCACCAACTGACGTGTGATCGAGCGCGCCGATCAACCGATCGGCAACCCGTGTTGATCGCAGCCCTCACAGTGAGCAGAGTCATGGGATGAGCAGAGTCACCGCACGGCGCAAGACGACCCGACTGTCGCCGACCGGGCGGATCCAGCGACCTGACACGCTCGCGGTCGAAGAGCCGCTCGAGATCCGGGTCGACGGGCAGTCGCTGTCGGTCACCATGCGCACTCCGGGCGACGACATCGACCTGGTGCACGGGTTCCTGTTCGGCGAGGACATCATCGGCAACGTCGACGACATCGTCAGCGCCCGGTACTGCGCGGGCACCGACGACCAGGGACGCAACACCTACAACGTCCTCGACATCGCGCGGCGAACCCCGGCCCCGATCCACACCCGCAACTTCCTCACCACCGGCGCGTGCGGACTGTGTGGCAAAACCGCCCTGGACGAAGTGCGCACCCACACCCGGTACCCCATCCCGCACGAGTCGGTGTCGATCAGCACCGACACCCTCGCCGACCTGCCCAAACAGTTGCGCGCCGGGCAGAAACTGTTCGACGTCACCGGCGGGCTGCACGCGGCAGGCCTGTTCACCGCCGACGGCACCCTGCTCGCGCTGCGCGAGGACATCGGCCGCCACAACGCCGTGGACAAGGTGATCGGCTGGGCGGTGCGCGAAAACCGGGTTCCCGCACACGATCTGGTGCTGGTGGTGAGCAGCCGCGCGTCGTTCGAACTGGTGCAGAAGGCGGTGATGGCCGGGATCCCGATCCTGGCCGCGGTGTCGGCCCCGAGCTCGCTGGCGGTGGACCTGGCGGCGGAGTCCGACCTCACCCTGGTGGGGTTCCTGCGCGGCGAAACGATGAATATCTATACCGGCGAACATCGTTTGACCTGAGGGTTCTGTGTTCGAAGTGGGCGTTGGAGCATATGTCGCAGTACGGTAACGGGACGGGCTGCCAGCGTCGAACGCCCGGGGGAGTTTACGAACAAAGATGCTTCACAAAACGAACATTGGTCGACGTCACCGTGGCCGGGTGGCACTGTCCGCGTTGCTGGGCGTGGTCGCGCTGGTCGGCGCGGGCTGCGGCACCGAGCCGAAGGCCGCGCCGCCCCCGGTGACAACCACGACCTCGGTCGCCGTCGACCCCGGTCCCGTGAGCGGGAACTACTCCATCGCGGTACCCGGCAGCCTGGCCGCGGATTTCACTGCGCTACAACCCAGTCTGCGCGGCAATGCGGGACTGGCGATCATGCCGGTCGGCGGCTCGAAGATGGTCACCTTCGGCAACTGGACCACCGGCCCGGCCTGGTCAACGATCAAGGTGCCCATGGCCATCGCGGCCCTGCGCAACAGCTCCGCCTACTCGTCGTACGCCTCCGCCGCGATCACCGCGTCGGACAACGGTGCGGCCGACTCGCTGTGGGCGTCACTGGGCAGCGGCACCGACGCGGCCAAGGCGGTGGAGGGCGTGTTGCGCGAAGGCGGCGACACCCGCACCACCGTGCCGTCCACCCGCACCCGCACCGATGCGTCGGTGTACGGGCAGGCCGAATGGGCGCTGGCCGACCAGGTGCGGTTCGCCTCGCAACTGCCGTGCCTGCCGCAGAGCGAGCGGGTGGTCGGGCTGATGCAGCAGATCATCGTCAGTCACCACTGGGGCCTGGGCGCGTTCGGCAGCGCCGAGTTCAAGGGCGGTTGGGGTCCCGACACCTCGGGCAAGTACCTGGTCCGGCAGTTCGGCCTGATCGACTCGCCCACCGGCCGGATCGCGATCGCCTTCGCCGCACAACCGGATTCGGGCAGTTTCACCGACGGCATGGCCATGCTCGACAAGATGGCCACCCTGATCTCGGGCCATCTGGACGAGCTCGCCGGAGGTCACTGCCCCTGATCGGCACCGGTGCGGCAAGATGAACGCCATGCGCATCGGAGTCTTGACCGGAGGCGGGGATTGTCCAGGTCTGAACGCGGTGATCCGGGCTGTGGTCCGCACCGCGAACGGACGCTACGGCGATGCCATCGTCGGCTTCGAGGACGGGTGGCGCGGGCTGCTCGAGGATCGAAAGATCCGCATCCACAACGATGATCGCACCGACCGCCTGCTCACCAAGGGCGGCACGATGCTGGGCACCGCGCGCACCAATCCCGAAGTGCTGCGCGAAGGTCTGCCCCGCATCATGCGGACCCTGGACGACAACGGCATCGAGGCGCTGATCCCGATCGGCGGCGAAGGCACCCTCACCGCCGCGAGCTGGCTGGCAGACGAGGGCGTGCCGGTGGTCGGCGTGCCCAAGACCATCGACAACGACATCGACTGCACCGACGTCACTTTCGGCCACGACACCGCCCTGTCGATCGCCACCGAGGCCATCGACCGCCTGCACACCACCGCCGAATCGCACCAGCGCGTGATGCTGGTGGAGGTGATGGGCCGCCACGCCGGCTGGATCGCGCTGAACTCCGGCATCGCCGCGGGCGCGCACCTGACCCTGGTGCCCGAGGAACCGTTCGACGTGGCGCAGGTGTGCGCGATGATCAAGAGCCGCTTCCAGCGCGGCGACAAGAGCTTCATCTGCGTGGTCGCCGAGGGCGCGCATCCGGCCGAGGATTCGGGATTCGCCCTGCGCGAGGGCGGGATCGACGAATTCGGGCACGAGCGGTTCACCGGGGTGGCACAGCAGTTGGGGTCGGAGATCGAACGCCGCATCGGCAAGGAAGTCCGCACCACAGTGCTGGGTCATATCCAACGCGGCGGCAGCCCGACCCCGTACGACCGGATCTTGGCCACGCGGTTCGGGGTGCATGCCGCCGAGGCCGTGCACGCTGGGCATTTCGGTCAGATGGTGGCCCTGCACGGCACCAAGATCGGACTGGTTCCGTTGGCGGAGGCGACCAAGCAGCTCAAACGTGTTCCGCCGGAACGACTGCGTGAGGCGTCGGCCTTCTTCGGCTGAGATCTGCGCGGTTCGCGGTTTTTGTCGGTGGGCGTGCGTACCGTTGATTCATGCGCACCGGTGCAGTGGTCGTTTCGGTTCTGTTCGTCGTCGCCGCGTTGGTGACGGGATGTTCGTCCGCGCCTGAACCCGCCGCTCCCGTGGCGGTGGAAAGTGGTGCGCGGCCGCAAGATCCGAAACCGCCGTACCCGTATCGCAGCGAGGACGTCACCTACCGCAACGGTGACATCACCATCGCGGGCACCCTCACCGAACCCGAAGGCAGCGGGCCGTTTCCGGCGATGTTGCTGATCACCGGCAGTGGGCCGCAGGATCGCAACGAGGATCTCAGCGGGCACCGGCCGTTCTTACTGTTGGCCGACACGTTCACGCGGGCGGGGTACGCGGTGTTGCGTACCGATGATCGTGGGGTCGGCGGGACCAGTGGGGTGCTCGACGAGGCCACCTATCCCGATCTCGCCGCCGATGCCGCCGCGGGGGTCCAATTCCTGCGTGGCCGTGCGGAAATCGACCCGGAGCGGGTGGGGCTGTTCGGGCACAGTGAGGGTGGGTATCTCGCGCCGCTGGTCGCTGCCGGGCCCGAGAGCAATGTCGCGTTCGCCGTGCTGATGGCGGGGCCGTCGGTTCCCGGTGCTGACGTGTTGATCGAGCAGAACAAAGTGGTCATGGCCTCGGCGGGCGCACCGCAGGCCGATATCGACGCGCAGGTGCGCTTTCTCACCGAGTGGACGGCGCTGCTGAACGCGGGTGACACCGCGGGCGCCAAGGCGTTCTCGCAGCAGCACAACGATTCGCTGCCAGAGGGTCAGCGACTGCCGCAACCGTTGCTGGATTCGTTGAACGCCCCGTACATGACCGCCCTGCTCACCTACGACCCGAAACCGGCGCTGGAAGCCTTACGGATCCCGGTGCTCGCCTTCTTCGGCGGCACCGACATGCAGGTGATCGCCACCCAGAACGAACCACCGATGCGCGCCGCGTTAGCCGGTGATCCCGACGCGACCGTGCACACTTTCCCCGGTCTCAACCACCTGATGCAGCCGTCGCAAAGCGGTAAGCCCAGCGAGTACGCGACCATCGAGACCACCATCGACCCGGCCGTGCTGACCTATGTCACCGACTGGCTGAAGCAGCAGGTGCCCCCGCGCTGAGGACCACCGGCAGAACTCGTCGGTGGGCTTACATAGACTGTCTGACCATGAGCGCACCCACGGTCGAGTTGATGGATTACACCGACGTCCTCTCCCGGTACGAGCCCGTGCTCGGCATGGAGGTCCACGTCGAGTTGTCCACCGCGACCAAGATGTTCTGCGGTTGCCCCACCGAGTTCGGCGCCGAACCCAACACCCAGGTGTGCCCGGTGTGCCTTGGCCTGCCCGGCTCGCTGCCCGTGGTGAACGAGAAGGCCATCGAATCGGCCATCCGGATCGGTCTCGCGCTGAACTGTTCGATCACCCCGTGGGGCCGGTTCGCGCGCAAGAACTACTTCTACCCCGATCAGCCGAAGAACTACCAGATCAGCCAGTACGACGAGCCGATCGCCACCGAGGGCTACCTCGACGTGACTCTCGACGACGGGTCCATCTTCCGCGTGGAGATCGAGCGCGCGCACATGGAGGAAGACACCGGCAAGTCCCTGCACGTGGGCGGCGCGACCGGTCGCATCCACGGTGCCAGCCACTCGCTGCTGGACTTCAACCGCGCCGGTGTGCCGCTGATCGAGATCGTCACCAAGACCATCACCGGTGCCGGTGAGCGCGCCCCCGAGGTGGCGCGCGCGTATGTCACCGCGCTGCGTGAGGTGTTGCGGTCGCTGAACGTGTCCGACGTGAAGATGGAGCAGGGTTCGCTGCGCTGCGACGCCAACGTGTCGCTGATGCCGATCGGCGCGAAGGAGTTCGGCACCCGCACCGAGACCAAGAACGTGAACTCGCTGCGCAGCGTCGAGGTCGCGGTGCGCTACGAGATGCGTCGTCAGGCCGCGGTCCTGGCCGCCGGTGGCGAGATCATCCAGGAGACCCGCCACTTCCAGGAGGCCGACGGCTCCACCGCCGCCGGTCGCCGCAAGGAAACCGCCGAGGACTACCGGTACTTCCCCGAACCCGACCTCGAGCCGGTGGCCCCCGCCGCGGAGTGGGTCGAGGAACTGCGCGGCACCATCCCGGAGTACCCGTGGCTGGTGCGCGCCCGCATCCAGGCCGACTGGGGCCTGTCCGACGAGGTCATGCGCGACCTGGTCAACGCCGGTGCCCTTGACCTGATCATCGCCACCGTCGAGGCCGGTGCCCCCGCCAACGAGGCCCGCTCGTGGTGGGTGGCCTACCTGACCGAGAAGGCCAAGGAACGCGACATCGCCCTCGCCGACCTGCCGATCACCCCCGCTCAGGTCGCCGCGGTGATCGGTTTGGTGGAGGCCAAGACGGTCAACAACAAGGTCGCCAAGCAGGTTGTCGACTTCGTGCTCGCCGGTGAGGGAGAACCCGCCGCCATCGTCGAGGCCAAGGGTCTCGGCATGGTCAGCGATGACACCGCGCTGCAGGCCGAGGTCGAGAAGGCCCTCGAGGCGAACCCCGACATCGCCGAGAAGATCCGCTCGGGCAAGGTGCAGGCTGCGGGCAAGATCGTCGGCGACGTCATGAAGGCCACGCGCGGTCAGGCCGACGCGGCCCGCGTGCGCGACCTGGTCATCGCCGCCTGCAGCTAGGCACGAAAACCCGGCCGCCCGTTCTGCTTTCGCAGAGCGGGCGGCCGTTTCGTACCCCTAGTCCGGGCCGCCCGCGCCACCCTGCGGCGGTGGGATGCGCACGACGCGGTCGTCGAATTCGCCGGGCTCGCCGTCGGTTTTGTTGGTGGTGGTCACCCAGATGCTGCCGTCGGCGCTGGCGGTGGCGCCCAGCAGTTTGCCGTACTTGTCCTGGGCGATCAGGGTCGGTGCGGTGGTGACCGCGAAGGTGGTCGGGTCGGCGGCGACCGCGGCCAGCGCCTTTCCTTCGCTCAGCGCGATACCGACGCCCTCGCCGGTGGCCGTGCAGCCGCCGACGCCGGGTCGGTCGGGCCAGGTCCAGGACACGGTGAGGGTGCCGTCGGTGCCCAGGTGCTGCAGGCGGTCCTCGGCGGCGGTGCGGTCGGTGACCCACATGCCGTCCTTGCCGTCACGGCAGATGTCACCGGCCGTGCCGATCCCCGACGCCACCACCTGCGGGGTGTTCTCGCCCGACGAAGGTGATTCCAGCCGAAGCAGTTTGCCGCCCAGCGAGCCGGGATCGGTTGCGGCGCCGGGGTTTCCGGCATCGCCGGTGAGCACCATCAACTGGGTGGGCGAAGACCATTCCAACGCACCACGATTTCCATTGGCGCCCTTGGGAATTCCGGTGAGAATCGGCTTCGGCGCACCGTCCTTGGACAGGCGCACGACCCGGTTGTCGCTGCCGGTGGTGATGTAGGCGTACATCAGCCCGTCCTCGCCGAACGTCGGCGACAGCACGATATCGGACAGCCCACCGTCGCTCGACCCGTCCACGGGCACGCTGGTGATCTCCACCGGCGTCGGCTGCGGGGTGCTCGCGTCCACGGCGGTGACCTGCAGAATCCGCCCGGTCTTGCGTTCGGCCACCAGCGCGCCCTCGCCGACGCCGATCAGCCCGGCACCCGATTCCATGCAGGTGGCGATGACGTTGGGGTCGGGGTCGATGCACGGTCCGGTCGGCCGCGGCGCCTTCGACGGATCCTCCTGCGGCTTCTTCGGTTCCGCACCCGACCCACCCAGTTGCGGTTCGGTGGTGAACGGACTCGACGCCGACTCGTCGAAACGGGCGCACCCGGCGATCAAAACGGTGCCGATAGCCACCCCGACTGCCACGCGGCCCGCGATTCCCGAACTCATGTCCCAGACGTTACCGGCACCGGTGCGGGCCGGGCACGCCCGTCGCGTCCGAAGGCCGCCGATCGGTCGAGTGGGGCTGACACGCTGAGGAAGCGTTGGGGCACGCACCGCGACGACCCGTCATAGGGTGGTCCGGTGACCGACAAGTCGAAGGACATTCCGAACGCCGATGATTCGGCGCGGGCCGGACAGGGCGCAGCGGCGGCTGGTCGCCCGGTGACCAGCCCGTTCGATTCGCCGACGGGGCAGATGCGCAAGCCGAATCCGAAGGATATTCCGCGCACCGACGAGGACCTGGGCCTCGACCCCGGCGACGAGGTACCCGGCGCATCCACCGCCCATACCGGCCGTGACAGCGCCGGCGAAGATTACGGGTACGCGACGATTCCGCCCGCGACCGCCACCTCCGCGGAAGCCGTGCGCCTGCAGCGCCGCAACCGCGAAGCCCGCCGCGGCACCCTGGATCTTGGCCTGTTCGTGCTGCGACTGGTGGTCGGCTACACGTTCATCTACCACGGCCTGCAGAAGCTGACCGGCTGGTTCCACGGGCCCGGCTTGGACGGCACCAAGCTCATGATGGAAAGCGGCGGCTGGGATTATCCGTCGCTGGCGACCGCGCTGGTGATCGCCGGTGAACTCGGCGGCGGCATCCTGCTGGTCGTCGGCCTGGCCACTCCGCTGGCCGCGGGCGCGGTGCTCGCCACGATCCTGAACGCGTGGATGTGGAAGCAGGGCATGGTCCCCGGTTTCCAGTACAACGCGGGCACTCCCACGGGCGTCGAGCTCGACAGCGTTCTGGCCGGCGCGACCCTGGCGATCATCCTGACCGGCCCCGGGCGCTGGTCCTTCGACCGCACCCGAGGCTGGGCCACCCGGCCCGCCTACGGTTCGTTCGTGGTGGTCCTGCTGGCAGTGGCAGCCGCCATCGCAACCTTCTGGTTCCTGCACGGCGGCAACCCGTTGCAGGGCGTGGGCCCCTTCGACGCCAAGAGCTGACCTAGGGCCGCGGCGGTGCGGGTTCGGCCAGATGTGTGGTCATCGCGACATGCACATCGGCCAGGAAGGCCTCGAACCGCCGCAGTTCCTCGGGGGCGTACTTCCCCATTACCGTCTCTTCCACCCTTGTGCCGAGTGGGCCGAAGAAGTCGTTGGCGAGTTCGAGAATGTGCGGGGTGCTGCGCAGGGTGATCACCCTGCGGTCCTCGTGTTCGCGGCTGCGGACGACGTGACCGGCCTGCTCGAGGCGATTCAGTAGTGCGGTGGTCGCGCTGTTGGACAACGAGATCCGTTCACTGAGCCGTGCCGGCGACAGCGTGGTCCCGCGTTCCTCGGCGGTGAGAATCTCGATCAGCGCCTCGGCATCGGTGGAGTGCAACCCGAGCCAGGTGGCGAACCGGCGGGTGAATTCTCGATAGTTCGCGCCGTACGCGCGCAGACCCTCGTGGAGTCGTTCGTACTGGGCGCGAGCGTCCGACTGGCTCATGGGTTCCTTTCGCATCGTTTGACATCCTATTGCCCCCAATATACTTTTACCGTGGAATTATTCCACCATGGAAATAGGAGTGTGCGATGAGTCAAGAGTCGTCCCTTCGCCGATGGCTCGGCTTGATCGCCATAGCCCTCGGCGTCGCGCTGATCGTGGTCGACACCACGATCGTGAACGTGATCATCCCGTCGATCATCGGTGACCTGAACACGGGTTCCACCCAGGCGCAATGGATTCAGGAGTCCTACGCGATCGTGTTCGCGGCGCTGCTGCTGGTGGTCGGCCGGGTCGCCGACATGGTCGGAGCGCGTCGAGTGTTCGTGGCCGGTGTCGTGGTGTTCGGCGCGACCAGCATCCTGGCCGGGCTCGCCCCCAACGGCGAACTGCTGGTCATCGCCCGATTCCTGCAGGGTGCGGGCGCGGCGATGATCCTGCCGACGTCGCTGGCCCTGCTCAACGCCACCTTCACCGGCAAAGCCCGTGGTCAGGCGTTCGCGGTCTGGGGTTCCACCATCGGTGCCGCCGCCGCGCTCGGCCCGCTGCTGGGTGGTTGGCTGGCCGAACATGTGACATGGCGTTGGGCCTTCGGCATCAATGTGCCCCTGGCCGTGCTGATCGTGGTCGGCGTCATGGCGTGCATCGCGCCGTCGCCGAAGATCGCCGGACGCCTCGACGTGGTCGGCTCGATCCTGTCGGTGCTGGGTCTGGGACTGCTCGCCTTCGGACTCGTCGAAGGTCGCACCTACGGCTGGATCACCACCACCCATCCGATGGGGATCGCCGGATTCACTTGGGGCAGTGGACCTTCGCCGGTGCTGGTCGCGCTGCTGCTCAGCGTGCTGGCGCTGGGCGGGTTCGTCTTCCGGCAGGTGCTGCTTCGCCGCAACGGCAACGCCGACAAGGCGCTGATGGACCTGAGCCTGTTCTCGCTGGCCTCGTTCCGCAACGGCAATATCGCCACCCTGATCATCGGCCTCGGCGAGTTCGGCGTCGTCGCGGTGCTGCCGCTGTGGATGCAGTTCACCCTCGGCTACAGCGCCCTGCAGGCCGGCCTGGCCCTGGTCCCGATCGCCATCGGCAGCTTCATCGCCAGCGGCGCCAGCTTCGGCCTGGCAGGCAAGGCATCCCCGCTGAACATGGTGCGCCTGGGTCTGGGCCTCGAGGTCGTCGGCCTGGCCGCCCTCGGCTTCTTCGCCGCCACCGACAGTTCCTGGTGGTCGATCGCCCTGGTCCTGTGCGTATACGGCGTCGGCGTCGGTTTCGCCACCGCCCAGGTGACCAACGTCGTGCTGGCCGACATCCCCGAAGCCGACAACGGCCAAGCCTCCGGCATTCAAAGCGCCTTCCGCCAACTGGGCTCGGCCCTTGGCATCGCCCTACTCACCACGGTCTTCTTCACCACGTTGAGCTCCAACGTCGACAAGGACCTGACCGCAACAGGCATGCCCGCCGCCCAATCCCAGCAATACGCCCACGCCATCACCGGCAGCGCAGGCGCGGCAATCGAAACCTTTGCCGCCCAACCGGATACACAACAGGTAGCCACCGCAGGAAAATCCGCCATGACCACCGGCGTCAA
This sequence comes from Nocardia sp. NPDC058640, assembly GCF_042716995.1. NCBI lineage: Bacteria > Bacillati > Actinomycetota > Actinomycetes > Mycobacteriales > Nocardiaceae > Nocardia > Nocardia sp. NPDC058640. The sequence goes on along the minus strand of NZ_JBHXRG010000001.1, from coordinate 437,038 downwards.
CCTCGGCGCCTACCTGGCCGCGGCCTTCGTCCTACTCGGCCTGATCGCCACCGCCCTGATCCCCTCCCGAACGGGCCGTGACGACGAGTCATCAACTACGACAGCACAACCCGCACTCGTTTGACATAAGAAGTCTGGTCCCGCCGGCGCAACTCCGGCGAGACCAGACTTGCGTCTATATCACGTGTAGCATATATCATAGGTGGCATGACACTGTTCGACTTGGAAGTCGAACCCGAGGTCCGGGCATGGTTGGAGTCACTGAGTGATGAACACTACGGTCGAGCGAGATATCGAGCGGAGATGCTGGCGGAACAGGCAGATACGTTAGGCGAGCCGTATGCGCGGCATCTCGGTGGCAAGGTGCGAGAGCTGCGGTTCAGTCTTGATGGCCGAGCGGTCCGAGTCACCTATTGGCTCGCTCCGCGGCGACGCGTTGTTCTGCTTACTGTCTTCTACAAGACTCGGCAGCGAGAATCAGGCGAGGTTGCCAGAGCGCTGCAGGCGCAAAAAGAGTGCGAGGCCGATCATGGTCACGCGCTGGATATTTTTGAGAGAGAGGTCTGACATGGGCGAGAACCAGCATGTCAGGTGGGATATCAGTCAGGGACCGCCACGGGACGAATCGATGGTCCGGGCAGGTTACGAGGCAGAGAAGCGGGCGGTCGAACTAGGTCGGGCCGTTCGTGAGCGGCGGGTCGAGCTCGGTATTTCGCAGACCGAACTCGCTCGTCGAGCGGGAACCAGCCAGGCCGCGATCTCACGTCTCGAGGCCGGCGAGCATGTGCCGACATTGACTCTGCTCGATCGGCTCGCGGCCGCGCTGGGCGCCACCGTCGACGTATCGTTCACCAGCGCCGCCTGAAGTAGCGGGCCGGTTCGACGAAAGAGCGCGCCGCCAGTCGCATCAACGACTGGTGGCGCGCTCGTGTCCGGCGGAGATTCGAGTAGCGGCGGCTACGGCACGTGCCGAACGGCACCCTTGTCGGCCGACGTTGCCAGGGCCGCGTAGGCGCGCAGGGCGGTGGTGACCGTGCGGTCGCGGTTCAGCGGCTTCCAGGGGCGTTCGGAGGCTTCCATCTTCGCGCGGCGTTCGGCCAGGACCTCGTCGGAGACAAGGACTTCCAGTGCGCGGGTGTGCACGTCGATGCGGATGCGGTCGCCGTTTTCGATCAGGCCGATCGCACCACCCGAGGCGGCCTCGGGGGAGATGTGGCCGATCGACAGGCCCGAGGTGCCGCCGGAGAAGCGGCCGTCGGTGATCAGCGCGCACACCTTGCCGAGGCCAAGGCCCTTGAGGAACGAGGTCGGGTGCAGCATTTCCTGCATGCCGGGGCCGCCCGCGGGGCCCTCGTAGCGGATGACGACCACGTCGCCGGGCTGGATCTTCTTGCTCAGGATCATCGTCACCGCGTCCTCCTGGGACTCGACCACCACGGCCGGGCCTTCGAAGGTGAACAGGTCTTCGTCGATGCCCGCGGTCTTGAGGATCGCGCCGTCGGGGGCGATGTTGCCGCGCAGCACGCACAGCCCGCCTTCGACGGTGTAGGCGTTGGCGATGTCGCGGATGCAACCACCGGCGGCGTCGGTGTCCAGCGACGACCAGCGGTTGCTGGTGGAGAACGGCTCGACCGTGCGCACGCCACCGGGGGCAGCGTGGAACAGTTCGAGTGCTTCGTCGGAAGCCTTGCCCGAGCGCACATCCCAGGTGTCGAGGTATTCCTCGAAGGACGCGGTGTGCACGGTGGTCACGTCGGTTTCGAGCAGGCCGCCGCGACGCAGTTCACCGAGGATGGCGGGAATGCCACCGGCGCGGTGCACGTCTTCCATGTGGTAATCGGAGTTGGGGGAGACCTTCGACAGGCACGGCACCTTGCGGCTGATGTCGTCGATGTCCTGCAGGTCGAAGTCGATCTCACCCTCCTGCGCGGCCGCGAGGGTGTGCAGCACGGTGTTGGTGGAACCGCCCATGGCCACGTCCAGGGCCATCGCGTTGCGGAAAGCCTTGGCGTTGGCCACGTTTCGCGGCAGCACCGAGGCGTCGTCGTCCTGGTACCAGCGCTTGGCGATGTCCACGATCACGGTGCCGGCGCGCTCGAACAGCGCACGACGGGCGGAATGGGTGGCCAGCGTCGAACCGTTGCCGGGCAGCGCGAGACCCAGCGCTTCGGTCAGGCAGTTCATCGAGTTGGCGGTGAACATGCCCGAACACGAACCGCAGGTGGGACACGCGGCCTGTTCGACTTCGCTCAGGCCTTCCTCGGACACGATCTGGCTGGCGCTGGCGGAGATCGCGGTGATCAAGTCGGTGGGCGCCTGCGCGACACCGTTGACGACCACGGCCTTACCGGCCTCCATCGGCCCGCCGGACACGAACACCGCGGGGATGTTCAACCGCATCGCGGCGTTGAGCATGCCGGGCGTGATCTTGTCGCAGTTGGAGATGCACACCAGCGCGTCGGCGGTGTGCGCGTTGGCCATGTACTCCACCGAGTCGGCGATGATCTCGCGCGAAGGCAGCGAGTACAGCATGCCGCCGTGACCCATCGCGATGCCGTCGTCGACCGCGATCGTGTGGAACTCGCGCGGCACACCACCCGCGGCGCGCACGCCTTCGGCGACGATGTCGCCCATGTCCTTGAGGTGCACGTGACCGGGAACGAACTGCGTGTACGAGTTCGCGATCGCGATGATCGGCTTACCGAAATCGGAGTCGGTCATGCCGGTCGCGCGCCACAGCGAGCGTGCGCCCGCTGCGTTGCGGCCGATGGTGGTTGTGCGTGAGCGAAGCGGTGGCATGCGAAGTCCTTGGGGGGCTGACCTGCGGGTTGACGGAGTCCGGCAACCTTCCACAGTACTGCGCGGCCTTGGTGGGCGTCGCGCCGGTGGTCGGAGTGCCGGTGATTGCAGCGGGGCGGAAGCGGAGGTATCGCTTCGAAGGGTGTCGCCGCGGTCGTGCCGTCGGCGCGGGGGTGCCCGTCGCCGTCAGCCTACCTGGATGAACAGTCGCGCGACCGCGCCGATTCCTGATGTGGTGGATATCGCCTAGTCGGTGGCGGCCGACTCGTCGATGACGTCGGCTTCGGCGCGTTCGGCCTCCTCGCGAGCCTTGCGCGCCGCTTCGATCTGGGCGGCTTCGGCGGAGGCGAACACGTCGGGCAGTCGACCGCCGGACGCGTCGATCAGCTCGCGCAACCGGTCATAACCGACACCGGGCAGCGTCACTTCGGCGTCATCGGTGAGCCGGGCGCGCACATACCCGCGCTTGGGAATGGTGATGCCCTTGATCTGCGACCAGTCCAGGTGCTTGCGACGCACCATCGAACTCAGATCGAGCCCGGACGCGGACACGGTCGTGTGCGTGCGAGTCACCCACCACGCCGCGATCACCGGCAGCAGCAGCAACGGCCACAGCAGCGCAGGCCACCCCACGAACGGGAAGAACACGCAGAACGCCAGCACCAGCACGCCGATGTAGGCCAGCTTGGGCACGCCGATCACGTGCACACCCGGCGTGGGCGTGTTGGTCTTGCGCGGCACGAGCAACCACACGATCACCGCGGTGGGCACGACCATCCCGACCAGGGTGCCCAGCGACCAGTCCTGCACGGTGCCCACGACAACGAAGGTCAGGTACGCCAGTACCACTGCGCCGATGGCGGCGAGCCGTCCCGGCGACGCCGAGCGCAGGCCACCGGGTCGCGACGGGCGACCCGTCTGGGTTCCCTCGTCGGTGGTGTGGGACGATTCAGACGGTGGCACGGACTGATGCGGTGAGGACACCCTCCCATCCTCGCATCTCGGTACACGGACCCACGCAACCACTCGAGTCCCACAGAATGGGACCGGAGCGGTAAGCCTGTTTGACTCGACGCAGTACGCGCGCCTAACGTCGTACGTGTGATTCGAAACGAGCTCGTAATTCGCCCGGCGCGTCCAGCGTCGAGCCTGACTTTCTAGTCGAAATACGTCAGCTCGCGTTTGCGACGCGCCACCCTCGAACAGCCATGCGCTGGGCGGGGGCTTTTTTGTGTTCGGGCGAATGCCAGTGGCCCAGTCGGGTCAGTCCGAGTCAGAACCAGACAGTGAGGAACGAAGACGGTGAGTGCACCAACCGCACGACCCGGGCCATCGGCCCGCAGGTCAACGCCTTCCGCTACCCCCGCGGGTAGCCCGGCGACCAACCCCGCCCGTCGTCAGGTCGCGCCCGAGCGCGTCACCGGCGCCCAGTCCGTGGTCCGGTCGCTGGAAGAGCTCGACGTCGACACGGTATTCGGCATTCCCGGCGGCGCGGTCCTTCCTGTCTACGACCCGCTGTTCGATTCCGAGAAGGTCCGGCACGTGCTGGTCCGGCACGAGCAGGGCGCCGGTCACGCGGCCACCGGTTACGCGCAGGCCTCGGGCAAGGTCGGTGTGTGTATGGCCACATCCGGCCCCGGCGCCACCAACCTGGTGACGCCGCTGGCCGACGCGCAGATGGACTCGGTCCCGATCGTGGCGATCACCGGTCAGGTCCCGTCGAGCCTGGTGGGCACCGACGCGTTCCAGGAAGCCGACATCTCCGGCATCACCATGCCGATCACCAAGCACAACTTCCTGGTGAAAGACCCCGCCGACATCCCGCGCACCCTGGCCGAGGCGTTCTACCTCGCTGCCTCGGGTCGCCCCGGTGCCGTGCTGGTCGACATCACCAAGGACGCCCTGCAGGCGCAGACCACGTTCTCGTGGCCGCCGGAGATGCGGCTGCCCGGCTACCGTCCGGTCACCAAGCCGCACGGCAAGCAGGTGCGCGAGGCCGCGCGACTGATCCTCGAGGCCAAGCAGCCCGTGCTGTACGTGGGCGGCGGCGTGATCAAGTCCGACGCCTCGGCCGAACTGCTGGAACTGGCCGAACTCACCGGCATCCCGGTCGTCACGACCCTGATGGCGCGGGGCGCGTTCCCCGACAGCCACACCCTGAACATGGGCATGCCCGGTATGCACGGCACCGTCGGCGCTGTCGCCGCGCTGCAGCGTTCGGACCTGCTGATCACCCTCGGTGCCCGTTTCGACGACCGCGTCACCGGTCAGCTGGACTCCTTCGCCCCCGACGCGAAGGTCATCCACGCCGACATCGACCCGGCCGAGATCGGCAAGAACCGGCACGCGCACGTCCCGATCGTGGGCGACGCGCGGGAGGTCATCGTCGAGCTGATCGAAACCCTCAAGGCCGACCCGCAGTCCGGCGCCGCGCCGCTGCTCGAGCTGGGCCCGTGGTGGACCTACCTCAGCGGCATCCGCGACAACTACCCGCTGGGTTGGAAGACCCCCTCCGACGGTTCGGTCTCGCCGGAGTACGTCATCGAGACCCTGGGTCGTCTTGCGGGCCCCGACGCGATCTACTGCGCCGGCGTCGGCCAGCACCAGATGTGGGCCGCGCAGTTCATCAAGTACGAGAACCCGCGCACCTGGCTCAACTCGGGCGGTCTGGGCACCATGGGTTACGCGGTTCCCGCGGCCATGGGCGCCAAGATGGGCGCGCCGGACAAGGAAGTCTGGGCGGTCGACGGTGACGGTTGCTTCCAGATGACCAACCAGGAACTGGCTACCTGTGCGATCGAGGGCGTGCCGATCAAGGTCGCCCTGATCAACAACGGCAACCTGGGCATGGTCCGTCAGTGGCAGACCCTGTTCTACGAAAAGCGTTACTCCAACACGGATTTGGGCACGCACACCCTGCGCATCCCCGACTTCGTGAAGCTGGCCGAGGCGCTGGGTTGCGTCGGCATCCGCGTGGAGAAGGAGTCCGAGGTCGAGGACGCGATCCGTCAGGCCCAGGCCATCACCGACCGCCCGGTCGTCATCGACTTCATCGTCGGCAAGGACGCCCAGGTGTGGCCGATGGTCGCCGCGGGCACCAGCAACGACGAGATCATGTTCGCCCGCGGTATCCGTCCGCTGTTCGACGAGGACGAGTCGGTCTCCGAACCGGCCGTCATCCACGAAGCGATGGAACGCGAGCAGGCCGCATTCGAGAAGGGCGCCGACGAATGAGCACCACCCACACTCTGAGCGTTCTCGTCGAGGACAAGCCCGGTGTGCTGGCACGTGTCGCGAGCCTGTTCTCGCGCCGTGGCTTCAATATCGAATCCCTGGCCGTGGGCGGCACCGAGATTCCCGAGATCTCGCGCATGACGATCGTCGTCACCGTCGACGATCTGCCCCTCGAGCAGGTCACCAAGCAGCTCAACAAGCTGATCAACGTCATCAAGATCGTGGAGCAGGACGCCGACGCCTCGGTGGCCCGCGAGCTGATCCTGGTGAAGGTGCGCGCCGACGCGTCGGTGCGCACGCAGGTGATCGAGGCCGTGCAGTTGTTCCGCGCCAAGGTGATCGACGTGTCGCCCGACGCGCTGACCATCGAGGCCACCGGCACCCGTTCCAAGCTCGACGCGCTGCTGCGCATGGTCGAGCCGTACGGCATCCGCGAGATCGTGCAGTCCGGTGTCGTGGCTGTCGGCCGCGGCCCGAAGTCCATCACCGCGACCCGCTGACTTCCACTCAGCAACCCCCGCGATAAATTTTCCTAACCATCATTTTCAGAAGGGACCAATCAAGTGGCAGTCGAGATGTTCTACGACGACGACGCTGACCTGTCGATCATCCAGGGCCGCAAGGTCGCCGTGATCGGTTACGGCAGCCAGGGCCACGCGCACTCGCTGAGCCTGCGCGACTCCGGCGTCGACGTGCGCGTCGGCCTCACCGAGGGCTCCAAGTCCCGCGCGAAGGCCGAAGAGGCCGGTCTGACCGTCGGCACCCCCGCCGAGGTCTCCGAGTGGGCCGACGTGATCATGGTGCTGGCCCCCGACACCGCCCAGGCGTCGATCTTCACCAACGACATCGAGCCCAACCTGAAGGACGGCGACGCGCTGTTCTTCGGCCACGGCCTCAACATCCACTTCGGCCTGGTCAAGGCTCCGGCCGGCGTCACCGTCGCGATGGTCGCCCCGAAGGGCCCCGGCCACCTGGTGCGTCGTCAGTTCGTCGACGGCAAGGGCGTTCCGGCTCTGATCGCGGTCGATCAGGACCCGACCGGCGAGGGCCAGGCGCTGGCCCTGTCCTACGCCAAGGGCATCGGCGGCACCCGCGCGGGCGTCATCAAGACCACCTTCAAGGAAGAGACCGAGACCGACCTGTTCGGCGAGCAGGCCGTGCTCTGCGGTGGCACCGAGGAACTGGTCAAGATCGGCTTCGAGGTCATGGTCGAGGCCGGCTACGCCCCCGAGATGGCCTACTTCGAGGTCCTGCACGAGCTCAAGCTGATCGTGGACCTGATGTACGAAGGCGGCATCGCCCGCATGAACTACTCGGTCTCCGACACCGCCGAGTTCGGTGGCTACCTGTCGGGCCCGCGCGTCATCGACGCCGGCACCAAGGAGCGCATGAAGGCGATCCTGACCGACATCCAGGACGGCACCTTCGTCAAGCGCCTGGTCGCCAACGTCGAAGGCGGCAACAAGGAGCTCGAGGGCCTGCGCAAGGAGAACGCCGAGCACCCCATCGAGGTCACCGGCGCCAAGCTGCGCGGCCTGATGAGCTGGGTCGACCGCCCGATCACCGAAACCGCGTAATTCTCGCACCCTGAAAGGCCCGTTCGCCCCGTGCGAACGGGCCTTTCGGCATGGTTGCCTGCTACCTGCCCGCATGCTGTCATCGCATGGTTATCTGCAGGTCCTTGCCGTGGTGGTTCGGTAGCGGCAGACTTGCTCGATGACCACGGTTGAGGAATTCGATCGGCAGGCGGAAGACGTCGGTAAGGACGCGCGGAAGCGGGTTTCGCGGTCGGAGTTGGGGCAGTGGCGGGCGGAGCCGGGCAGAGAAGACCCGGTGGGGATTCTGTTGAAGCAGAATGCCGGGCGGGTGCAGAGTTTGGTGCCGATTCGGATGGCGCGAATGGCGGTGTCGCCGTTCGCGTTTCTGCGGGGGTCGGCGGCGATCATGGCGTATGACCTGGGGTGTCATCCTGATACGGGGCTGACCGCGCAGCTGTGTGGTGACGCGCATCTGGCGAACTTCGGGCTGTATGGGACTCCGGAGCGCAACCTCGTTTTCGATGTCAACGATTTCGACGAGACGTTGCCGGGGCCGTTCGAGTGGGACGTCAAACGTCTGGTGACCAGTGTCGCGGTCGCCGCGCTGGGCAATGGTTGTACCGATGAGGATGCGGCGTCGGCGGCGGAGGCGGCCGCGCGGGGGTATCGCGAGGGCATCGAGGCGATGTCGGAGCTGGACAGTCTCGAGATCTGGTACGAGCGGGTCGATGCCGACCAGGTGATCGCGCAGATCCCGAAGAAGAAGTTCCGCGAGAAGGCCGAGAAGACGATGGCCTCGGCGAAGAAGCGCACCAGCTTGCAGGCGTTCGACAAACTCACCGAACCCGACGCCGACGGCATCCCGCGGATCAAGAACCAGCCGCCGCTGCTGGTGCCCATCACCTCGCCCGACGAGGCGACGGTGAAGTCGGTGCTCGCCGAATACCGCCGCAGCCTGCCCGACCAGATGCGCGTGCTGCTCAATCGCTACACCCTGGTCGACGCCGCGGTGAAGGTCGTCGGCGTCGGCAGCGTCGGCACCCGCTGCTTCATCGCCTTGATGATGGACAAGGAATCCGGCGCACCCCTGTTCCTGCAGATGAAGGAAGCCGACACCTCGGTGCTGGCCCCGTATCAAAAACCCAGCAAGTACCAGCAGCAGGGCCACCGCGTCGTCGCGGGCCAGCGGCTGATGCAGGCGGCCAGCGACATCTTCCTCGGCTGGGCCACCGGCCCCGAAGGCGTGGACTATTACTGGCGTCAGTTCCGAGACATGAAGGGCTCGGCCGACATCGAGAACATGAGCCACCGCCAACTGTCCAACTACGGCGGCCTGTGCGGCGGCGTCCTGGCCCGCGCGCACTGCCGCTCTGGCGACCCCCTCGCCATCAACGCCTATATCGGCGGTAGCGACAAGTTCGACAAGGCCCTGCGCGATTTCGGCATGTCGTACTCGGATCAGACCATGGCCGACTACCGCCTGCTGCTGGCCGCGATCAAGGATGGACAGGTACAGGTGGCAGCGAACCCGTACTGACCGGCGCCGTGCGATACAGCGCGGTTCCGATCGCGAACAACCACAGCGTGGTGAACCCGCCGACGGTCGCGGTGGTGCCCCATCCGTTGGCCGCGTAGAAGTCGGCCGGCACGTTCCCGAAGTACAGCGACGGTACGAACGCGCAGTTCACCGCCGCGAGCGCCCAGCTGGCCGCGATGCACCAGCGGGGGAGCAGTCGTGCCGTCGCGATCGCGAACGCCACCAGGAACAGTCCTTCCATCAGTCGCGACACCGTCCCGTACAGCACGTAGGTCCCGGTCACGGAGATGGTGGGGTCGATCGGCTCGGGCGCGGCGATCACCGCCCCGATCTCGAGCCCGGTCGACACCAGAACCACTGTGAGCCAGGCAGTTCCGGCCCTGCCGGCCAGCGACCCGAACCATTCGCGTTCGGGATCACGGTGTTTCACCAGGTACGCGACCCCGCTCATGAACACGATGAACAGCGTGATCCCGACCAGCCCGAGCAGGCATCGCGTGAGCACATTCGTATCCGGCGGCGCTCCCGCATACACGAAGTACAACGGCAGTTCGATCAGCGTGCACCCCGCGCCGAGGAATGCGGCCGCCCCGGTGATTCGCTGAATCCTGTTGATATCCATGGTCATTCACCCCTTGTTCCCGGCCGGCCCCCGCCGCCCGGAGTTAGTATATGAATGAAACTATAAGCCATATGCTAATCTGTGGGAACCCCCGAACGAATGAGGATCCTGTGGCACGAGACCGGCCCGAACAACCCGCACGCCTCAACCTCTCGGATCTGTCGGCGAAGGACCTCGCGGTCCTGCGTCGAAAGGTCAAGGCCGACGGATTCGACCAACCGTCGGCAGTTCGCGCGCGTGTAGGTCGCCCGGCCGAACTCGACGTAGAGCGCATCGTCAGCACCGCCATCGCGCTCGCCGACCGACATGGGCTCACCGGCGCGTCGTTGACGAAAGTCGCTGCGGCCCTGCATGTCACACCCATGTCGCTGTACCGCTACGTCAAGTCCAAAGACGGTCTCACCGACCTGATGGCCGACGCTGCCTTCGGCCTTCCCCCTGCCGTGGACCCCCAGTGGCGCCCCGCGCTGCACGGCTGGGCCACCGCGCAACTCGACGTGTTCGCCCGTCACCCCTGGCTGGCCCAGATCCCCATCAGTGGCCCCCCGCGCGGCCCGCACGCGATCGCCTGGATGGACGCAGGCTTGGCCGCGCTGCGCGAAACGAACCTGAGCTGGGGCGCCAAGATCGGCGTGATCACCGTGATCGGCGGCTATGTCCGCCAGGCGTTCGTCACCGGCCGCCACCTCGCCGAACGTCGCCTCGTCGAACAAATCGACGAAGCGGAATCGCTGCGGATCTATCAGGAAGAAGTCTCGGCCCATCTGGATCCGACCCGCTTCCCCGAGGTGGCGCGCCTGTTCGCCGAGCAAGCCTTCGCCGAAGTCCCGCCGGATCAGGGGTCCGCCGACGCCGATTTCGCCTTCGGTCTCGACCTGATCCTGGACGGCGTCGCCGCGACGATCAGCCGCTGACACCCCCGCCTATACTCATTACTGATGAGTAACTTCTTTGCCTCGGTGGACCAGGTAACCGCTCGCCTCACGGCCGCGGGCTACCTGCCGTCCCTCGACATCGCGACCGCGGTCTTCCTCGCCGACCGCCTCGGCAAGCCCCTGTTGATCGAGGGTCCCGCGGGCGTGGGCAAGACCGAGCTGGCCAAGGCTGTCGCCGCCGCGACCAGCGCCGAACTCATCCGTCTGCAGTGCTACGAGGGTGTCGACGAGGCCCGCGCCCTGTACGAGTGGAACCACGCCAAGCAACTGCTGCGCATCACCGCCACCTCCGGCGAAGACTGGGACAGCACCCGCGACCACGTCTTCACCGAGGAGTTCCTGCTCGCCCGCCCCCTGCTGGCCGCGATCCGCAACCCCGATCCCACGGTCCTGCTCATCGACGAACTCGACAAGGCCGACGTGGAGCTCGAGGGCCTGCTGCTGGAAGTCCTCGGTGATTTCCAGGTGAGCATCCCGGAGTTGGGCACGGTCAAGGCCGTGCGCAAGCCCTTCGTCATCCTCACCTCCAACGCCCACCGCGACCTGTCCGAAGCGTTGAAGCGCCGCTGCCTGTATCTGCATATCGACTATCCGACAGCGGAATTGGAGAAGTCGATCGTCGCGCTCAAGGTCCCGGAACTGGATGCGGCCCTGGCCGAACCCGTGGTGGCGACCGTGAGCGCACTGCGTCAACTCTCGCTGCGCAAGGCGCCGTCGATCGCCGAAACTGTCGACTGGGCAAAGACTTTGGTCGCACTCGGCACGAAAACACTGTCCAGCACCGTGGTTCGCTCGACGCTGGGTGTCCTGCTGAAGTACCAGTCCGACCACCGAGTCGCGATCGACCGCCTCGGCCTCGACGATCAACCCGACGGCAGCGTAGCGCGATGAATCGGGCCCCGACCACCTCCCGCTTGGTCGACTTCGTCACCCTGCTGCGCGAACACAACATTCACGCCGGCCCCAGCGAAACCATCGACGCCGCAGCGGCATTGGTCGCCCTCGGCCCCGCCGACCCCGCCATCCTGCGCTCCGGCCTGGCCGCCTGCCTGCTCCGCCGCAACGGCCAACGCAAAACCTTCGACCAACTGGTCGACCTGTACTTCCTCGGCGCAGAACTGCCACCCGCAGTCCCGAGCGAAAACGCGGATTCCCTGCGCGAACGTCTCATCGCCACCCTCATTCAAGGCGAAGACACCGCCGAACTGGCCCGAGAAGCCCTCAACACTTTCGGCGCCTACGGCGGCGCGGGGGAGAGCGCGGGAAGGGTCACCCAAGCCTCGGGTGCGGGCTGGTCGTCGTACCTGACCATGAAATCCCTACGCCCGGACGAAATCTCCGAAGAAGTAGCCCAAACCATGGGTGGTACAGGCCAATTCGATACAGCCGTGCGCACCATCGAAGCTCGTCGCAGGGTCGATCAGTTCCGCACCGCCGTCCAAACCGAAGCCCGCCTACGCTCGGCCGAACTCCGCGGCACCGACTACATCGCCCGCCGCGGCGTCGAAACCTCCGCGGACAGAACAGATTTCCTCGGCGCCCGCGAACAAGACCTCGCCGAAATGCGCAGACTGGTCCACCCTCTGGCCCGCAAACTCGCCACCCGCCTGGCCGTGCGCCGCAAGAAAGCCGTCCGCGGCCAGATCGACCTACGCCGCACCCTGCGCCGTTCGATGGCCACCGGCGGCGTCCCCGTCGACCCGGTACTGCGCGCCCGCAAACGCGGCCGCCCCGATCTCGTTGTGCTGGCAGATGTTTCGGGCTCGGTCAGCGGTTTCGCCGAGTTCACCTTGCAGTTGGTGCAGGCCCTGCAGGACCAGTTCAGCAAGGTCCGCAGCTTCGGTTTCGTCGACACCTGCGCCGAGATCACCCACTACTTCACCCCCGGCGAACCTCCACCCCCCGGCTTCGCCCAGAACATCGTCCGCGAAGGCGGCGTGGCCCGTTTCGGTTCCAGCAACTACGGCGAGGTCCTGCAGGGTTTCGTCGACCACTACCTCGACGCGGTCGGCCCGAGAACGTGCGTGCTGATCCTGGGCGACGCCAGAACCAACCGCACCGACCCGAATCTCGAAGCCCTGCAAGCGATCACCGAGCGGGCAAAGGCCGTGTACTGGCTCAACCCGGAGCCCTCGCGCTCGTGGTCGACCGGCGATTCGGCCGCGCAGGACTACACCGACATCGTCACCATGCACGAGTGCCGCAACGTCGCCCAGCTCGCCGAGGTGATCGGCCGACTCCTGCCGGCCTGATTCACCGGTACTGCGTGGTGCCCGCCGACCCACGCGAATTGCTGACCAGTTTGGCGAAGCACTCGTCGACAGCGATCCCTTGCGCATCACACCAGGCGTTGGCCGAGCCCGGGTCGGAGAACGTGACCCCAGCGAGGGTGACCCACCATCCCTGCAGGTCGAACGTGCTCCAGTCGTCACTCCAGATCAGCCGCGCCCCCGGATACCGCTGCCGCAACCGCTGGTTCTGGGCGAGGATCTCGCTGTCGGTCCAGTTCACCATCCGCCCGTCGACATCGGCCGCGTACAGCCCGTTCTGTTTGGCGGACAGTTGCGGCACCCACCGGTCGGCCAGATTCACGGCCACGAAGGGCAGGTCGGCGTTGGCCTGCGCGCGCAAGCTGTTCTGGGCCTGGATCTGCGGGTCCACCGGGACGGGCGGAACATAGGTGATGTCCGGCCCGGTGGCAGCGATGGTGGCGGCGGTGAGCGGGGCGGTGGCGGTGTCGGCGTCGCGGTCACGTTGCATCACCACGATGATCCCCGCGGCGATCACACCGACAGCCAACGCGGCGACCACCACCAGCACCGCGAGAACCCACGGCCACCGTGAGGGTGGCGGCGCGTAGGGCCCGTTCGGCGGGTATCCCGGATAGCCCACGATCCACCTCCGCATCGGCAAGAGCCATCAGCTCGGTCCCCGGCCTGTCGATCAGTCTAAAACCGTTCGACAGGCCCCTCGGCTTTCGTTGCGCAACCGACACGCGCCCTCACACGGCCGCCAACTCCACCACCGTGTACTCCCGACCGGCCTTGGCCTGGTACTTGTCATACCGGGGCTGTGCTGCGGCGATGCCGGTCCAGGCGGCTGCCCGCTCCGCTCCTTCGAGCACCCGTGGCGTCACGGAAACGGCATCGTGATCGGGTAGCTGAACGGTCGCCTGCTCGGGATGTCCCATCAGATTGCGGAACCAGTCGGGCTCCCCGTCCTTGCCGCCGGACGCGACCAGCAACCAGGTCCCGTTCTCGCCGGGAAACCAGCTGATCGGAGTCTCACGGGAAACCCCGCTACGCCGACCGACCGTGTGCAGGATCAGCACGTCCATTCCCATGAAAGTGCCTTTGCCGTTGCGGATCTTGCGATTCATCCGCGCGTTCATCCGGTGCTGCATCCACCGCGAGAACCCGCTGTGGCTGGTGCTGGTGTTCGTCGACATGAGGGAATTCCTTTCAGGTGTTGGGGTTTTCAGCCCCACGCGCCGGCGATCTGACGGGTGGTGGCGTTGAGCCGGTTGAACATGTTGGTCACGCCGATCATGAGCACGATCGAGGCGAGCTGCTTCTCGTCGAAGTAGCTGGCCGCGTTGTCCCAGATCTCGTCGGTGACCGCGTCGGGGCGGTCGGCCATGCGGGTGGCGGCTTCGGCCAATTCCAGCGCGGCGCGTTCCTCGTCGCTGAAGAACGGCGTCTCCCGCCAGGCGACGACGGTGGCCAGACGCTCTTCGCTGACGCCGGCCTTGCGGGCGGTGGTGGTGCCGCCGAACACGCAGGCCGCGCAGCCGTTGATCTGGCTGACCCGCAGGTGCACCAGCTCGAGGAGTTCGGACTCCACGCCGCCGGTCTCCACGGCCTTGAGCACCTGCTGGATCGGGCCCATCGCGTCGGTGAGGATCATGGCCGGGTTCTTCATCCGAGACTGCATTTTCTGCTCCTTGTTCGTTGCTTGCGGTGTGCCTCAATAACAGCCCGTGCGGCGCCGGAACAGAATGGTTGTGGGACACTGTGGGACAGCGGAAAACGGCTCTGACCACCGGCTTGTCGGTCGGAAAATTCCTGGTCCGGGCCGGGACAACGGGAGTGGTAACGGTGGTTGTGCAACAGCGGGCGTACCCGCAGGACGAGCTCGCCTCGCGCCTGCGCCTGATCCAGGAACTGTCCGGGCTCGGCGTGCGCGCGCTGGCTCGCGATACCGGCTTGAGTTCGTCGTCGCTGTCGCGATACCTCAGCGGCCAGACGGTGCCGCCGTGGCCCGCGGTGCTGGAACTGTGTCGCCTGGTCAAACGCGATCCGCGCCCGCTGCGCCCCCTGTGGGAGCGCGCCAACAACCCGCTGCCCGCCCCGCCGAAGACCAGCCGCCAGATCGCCCCGCCGTCCCCGCCCGCCGACGCCCCACCACCCCCGCGCAACGATCTGCCGCGCGATGTCCCCGACTTCACCGGCCGCGAACAGGCACTGGCCGACGTGCTGGCCGCCGTGGCATCCGATCGCGTGGTCGCCATCGACGGCATGGCAGGCGTGGGCAAAACGTCGCTTGCGGTGCACGCCGCCCACCAGCTCACGGACCGATACCCTGACGCCCAACTGTATTTGGACCTGCACGGCTTCACCGACGGCCGCCAACCCCTCGACCCCGACGGCGCCATCCGCGCGCTGCTGGCCGCGTTGCAGGTCCCGTCGGAGAAGGTCCCGCAGGAGGGGGGAGTCGAACTGCGCGCGGCGGTGTGGCGTTCGGAACTTGCCCGTGTGCGGGCCGTGGTGGTGCTGGACAATGTCGCCGATGCCGCGCAGGTCAGCCACCTGTTGCCGGGTGCGGGGGAGTCGGTGGCCATCATCACCAGCCGCAACCGCCTGCTCGAACTCGACGAGGTCCCCCCGGTGACCCTGGACGTGCTCACCGCCGAGGAGAGCGCCGAACTGTTGGCGCGCGCCAGCGGCGACGCGCGCACCGGCAGACTCGCGAAAGAACCCGACCAGACTGCCGAAGTCCTCCGCCTGTGCGGCAACCTACCCCTGGCGTTGCGCCTGGCCGCCGCCCGACTGCGGCACCGTCCCGGCTGGTCGATCGGCATCCTGGTCGAGCGAATGGCCGAGGGCGCAAGCGAATTCGACACTGCGTTCGGCATGTCGGTGCGCCAACTCAACCGCGACCAACGCCGCCTGTTCCGCCTGCTGGGCCTGATCCCCGGCTCCACGTTCACCGACTACGTCGCCGCCGCGGTCGCCGATGTCCCGTTGCGCACCGCCCGCACCATGCTCGAAGACCTCCTCGACGCCCACCTGGTCCAACAACCCGCCGAGGGCCGCTACCGCCTGCACGACCTGGTCCGCCAACACGCCCGCCAGGCCACCGTCGAACACGACACCCCCGCCGACCGCGACCGCGCCCTGCACCGCATCCTGGACTTCTACGTGCACGCCGCGGCCGCCGCCGACGCCGCCATGCCGTTCCTGTCGCCCACCCGCGCCGTCTCCGCGGGCTCCCCGCCCGCCGAACTCCCACACTTCCCCGGCCGCGACGCCGCGTTCTTCTGGTACGTCACCGAGTACACCAACCTGATGTCGGTGTTCTACGCCGCCGTCGAAGCGGGCGCGCACACCCACGTGTGCGAACTACCCCGCTTCATGCGAACGTTCTTCGCCCGCCGTTGCGGCACAACACATCTCAACGCCCTGTTCGAGCAATCCCTGTCCGCCGCACAGACTCTCGACGACCCACGCCAGCTGGCCGAAGCCCACAGCGACCTGGGTTTCGCCCGCTACAACGCTGGCCGCATGACCGAAGCCGCCGCCGCCTACGCCGCTGCGGCCCCCCTCATCGCCGAAGCGGGCGACCCCCTTCCCCGAGCCGAACTGACCATGCGCTGCGCCCAATTGCGTTGGGACGAAGGCAATATCGAAGAACCCCTCGAACTGTTCCGTCAAGCCAGGGACCTCTACACCACCAGCGGCTGCCCCGCCAGCGCCGCCGACGCCATAGCCAGCGAAGCCTGGGCCATGCTCCAGCTGGGCCACCGCCCCGAAGCCGCCCAACTGGCCCGCGAAGCCCTGGCCATTCCCACCGAAAACCCGTCCCTACAAGCTCAGATCACCCTGGGTGTAGCAATAGCGGCCGAAGAGCCCGAAGAAGCTCTCTCCCACCTGAATACCGCCCTGACGCTAGCCCGAGAAGACGGCCACAAACACAACGAAGCCTGGTGCCTGAACTGCCAAGGCATAGCCCTGAGAGAAATGGGCCGCCCCCAAGCAGCCCTGGCCAGCCACCAAGCCGCCTTCACCCTCCTAGACGACCTGTTCGAACCCCACTGGAAAATCCACTTCCTCAACAGCTACGCCCAAACCAGCCACCAAGCCGACCTCCCCACCCAAGCCCTGACCCTCTACCGCGAAACCCTCACCCTCGCCCCCCAATTGGGCCACCGCTTCGAAGAAGCCATGGCCCACCAGGGAATAGCCGAAGTCCTCGCCCCCACAGACGCAACCGCCGCCGCCGAACACCGAGCAGCAGCCGAGTCCCTCCTCGCCGAAATCACCCCATCGACCTGATCAATTCACCGACCACGCGCGACTAACAGGATTCCACGTCCCGGTCTCGACGGACCTGTCCAACAACGGGTTCACGCAGTGCCCCAATACAACCAATGCGGCATCGAGAGAATGTAATTCAGGGGGCAGGGTGGTGGTCTTGGCCAACTTGCCGTAACCGGTGTTCCAATCCTCGCCAGGCGATTCAACAGCAGCGGGCAGCCTGAGGCCGGGCCGTCGAGCGGGCTGCTCGGCCAGTGCGGCGCAAGTATCGGCCGCATCGAACGGGACTGTACGAATCAGCATCAACAGGTCTGCGAGATCGCGCCACCGAGTGGAGGGCAACTCCCGAGCACCGTGGCGCTCATACATGGCCGCCACCTTGTCGGCGATCTGGTCCGCCAGCGGATAACACGCGAAAAGTGGTGGCGCGGAGACATCTTCGATGTCGAGGACCTGGACTGGCGTGATGAGGTCGACTGCTCCCACTAGTTCGCGACGTGAGGTGAGGTCGATCGGGAAAGATTGGGCCGGGTTCGTCCCGAAGTAGGGCGTCGCGCGCAACCGCAATGTCAACGAGCCGAACTCCGAGTCCCTGTCCTTCTTCGTAACTTGGAATGTCAGCGGGTCGAGAGCTGTTGTCGCCGAGGTCAACTCCCTCAACTCGGCGAATGCTTGCTCGAGGTCGGCCTCGAGGTGGAGAAGGTCGACATCCTCGCTGTGTCGAGCGCCCGGCAGCCGGACGAGCAACCCTGTCCCGCCCTTCAAGATCCACGGCATACCCGGCTCGGCGAACACTCGGGCGAGAAACCGTTGCATGTAGAACTCGCGAAGTACCTCGGCCTGTGGACGACCGGTGGCCCGCGCATGGCGCCGCGCTCGATCGTTGACGGCTACTTGAAATGCATGACCGCTCTTGTATTTAGGTGACACCTGGTCCCCGATCAGGTTCGGTGTTGCTCGTTGGTTTGTGTGAAGCTGAGCTAGCTGTTGTTCTCACGCCGAACAGCGGCAAGAGCGTCGAGCAACGCCTGCTCGACCGCACTGTTCGGTTGAGTTGTACGCGTCAGTGCCACAGCAGATTCCGGTATGCCGGCCTGCTCGATGAAGGCGGCGACCAACTCGTCGCCCGTGCCGACGGGCAGGCCGTAATGGTGCGTGTACGGCCGTAGTGCGGTGGCGATCTCTGCTCGTGTTGCTTGTCCTGCGCGGATCGCGTCGCGTACGACGGTGGCCAGATGTCCGCCGTCGGTGTGCGCGGCCGCGAGATCGGTGATCGTGTGTACCGGTGTGGTCACCGGCAGTCCCGCCACCAGCTGCCAATCCGTCGACTCGAGCTGTGCCACCCGAAAAGTCACATCGGGACTTCGGGAAGCCCGCCGACGTGGCACCGCGAATTCGTGACGGTCGGCGTCCAGATCGCCCAATTCGTGCAATCGTGCCGCCGAGCGGTCTGCGACAACACCCGTCGGTACCGGGTCGGTGAGTCTGTCGCCTGCCCGGCGTTTCGGCTCGAGCGCCAACCATTCGGCCCGGATCGGATCTTCGGCGGCGGGCGGCACACCGGCGAGTCGATAGACGCCGTGCCGCAGCCGAACGAGTATGCGCTGGTCGGTGAACCGCTTGAGATCCGACACAGAAACCCCGGCTTCGCCTGCCTGCGCGGTAGTGAACAGCCCCCATTGCGAATCGGCCAGATCGGCCAGAGTCCGAAGGCGCTCAGTGCTGCGCATGTGCCAAAAATAGCAGATGTGCGTCAATAATCGCAACCAGGTGCGATTATTGACGCGCCGTTGCGATTATTGACGCACGATGACTGACTAACCCATCGACTTCGCCCCATCCAGCGATTCCCGGATGATGTCCGCGTGCCCCGAGTGCTGGGCCGTCTCGGTCATGATGTGCATCAGCGTGCGACGCGCGGTCCAACGCCCACCCGGCTCGAACCACGGCGCCTCGGGCAGCGGCTGGCTGACGTTGAGGTCGGGCAGGGTGCGCACGAGTTCGTCGGTTCGCGCGGCCACCGCGTCGTATTCGGCCAGGATGTCGGCGAGGGTGTCGCCGGGCAGCATCTGAAAGTTCTCGCCCCACTGCGCGAGCTGCTCTTCGGTCATCGACTCGAAATCCGGAGCGTCCGCGGGCCCGTTGACGATGAATCCGGCCCAATTCGCTTCCACCGCAGCGACATGCTTGATCAGCCCGCCCAGGCAGAGCTCGCTGGCGGTCGTGCGCAGGCCGGCCTGTTCGTCGGTGAGGTCGCGGACGGTGAAGCGCAGGAAGTGCCGGTGCTTGGCGAGCATGTCGAGGAGGTCGGTGCGCTCAGTGTCGATCAAGGTCTCGGTCATGTGCTGATCCTTTGCTTGTCGGTGTTGTTATAACCCAAGGTAGAACCCATTGCGGCCAGTTTCTGTCCGCAATTGCGGGATAATCGAAAACATGGCCGATACGAGCGCACGCACCCTCCGACTGCTGTCGCTGCTGCAGACGCACCGCTATTGGCCGGGCACGGAACTGTCTGAGCGCCTACGCGTTTCGTCGAGAACCCTGCGTAGAGACATCGAACGCCTCCGCGAACTCGGCTACCCCGTAGACGCCCGCCCCGGCGTAGACGGCGGCTACCAACTGGCCGCAGGCGCCGCCCTGCCACCGTTGGTCCTGGACGACGACGAAGCCGTAGCCATCACCGTGTGCCTGCAAGCAGGCTCCCAGGGCGCAGGCGACGGCCTAGCCGAACCGTCCATCCGCGCCCTGGGCAAACTGGTCACAGTCCTACCCACCCGCCTACGCCGCCGCGTCGACGCCCTACGCGCCATGACCGAATCCGCCGCCTGGACCGCCGTGCCCCTGTCCGACGTAGACCCAGCCGTTCTCACCGACCTTGCCCTGACCTGCCGCCGAGAAGAACGCCTCACCTTCACCTACACCGCCGCCGACGCCCGAACCAGCACCCGAGAAGTGGAACCCCACCGCCTGGTCTCCCAGGGCCGCCGCTGGTACCTGGTTGCCTACGACCTGACCCGCCACGACTGGCGAACCTTCCGAGTAGACCGCCTCTCGGCATCGTCCACCACCGGCACCCGCTTCCGCCCCCGAACCCTCCCCGCCCCCGACGCCGCCACCTTCGTCCGCACCGCCATCGGTGCCCGCCGCCCCGGCTACACCATCACCGCCGAAATAGAAGCCCCCACCACCGAAGTCCACACCCGAGTAGGCCGCTGGTGCACCATCACCCCCCTCCCCGCCAACCGCACCCACATCGAGATGACGGTAGACAACCTCGACTGGCCAATCTTGTTGCTGGGCAAGGTGGAAGCAGAGTTCCGAGTACTCGGCCCACCGGAACTGGTTGTGCGGCTACAGGAGTGGGGGAGTCGGTTCAGTAAGTCAGCTGGGTAGTCGAGCACCAGTACAACTGCGCCAGTCGAGGGCTACTTTGATAGTGAACTGCCTACCCGGCCGGAGGTCATATGACGATTACCCAGATCGATCTCGACGACGATGCGCTCCAACGAGTGATGGCGACCTCGCGCGCCGAAACCGCGAGCGAGGCGGTCAACCTCGCCCTCCGCGCGTATGCGACGGCCCACGAGCGTGCCACTCGCGCCGAAAAGCATTTCGAGCGAGCGGCCCAGTGGGGTGCGGTAGAGGACGCGGAACGCCGCCACCGGGCAGAGAAGAATGCTCAATAGATCTGTGCAGTCGTCGCTGATCCGGCTACTATTTCCGCACTCGTTCGGCCCGCCCTGCACGCGCAGGAGCGGGCCGGATTTGTCAAAACGTGCGCATCCTGAGCCGACCACCGATGACCAGTCGGCGCCCCCGGGTCTATCAGGGCAGGTAGCCGTCGTGCGGCGGCTGATTCGACTGTCCCCACTGACCGGGCGGTGGCCTGTATCCGGGAGCCGGCGGCATCCCCGGTCGATACATCGTCGGCTGAATCCCGTGCGGCGGCATGGGCGCCCCGGGACCCCATGCTGACTGTCGAATCCCTCCGCACCACCGTCGAGTCGACGGCAGAACCGCGAGCACGAATGTCACGACGGGAAACGCGAGCAGTAGCACTGAAACCACCGTCGGCAGGCTGGTTTCCGCTATGTTCAGCATCCAATCCACGCTGGTATGTCTGAGTGCAATCTGGACGGATACGCTACTGAGGTCGCCCCCATATCTCATCATCTGGCCAAGCGTTGTAGCCACCCACACCGCGTAGGCACTGACCACCCCGATGCAACCCAGCACCACCACCGTCGGCCCCGCAGGGCGTCGCCGAAACAGTAGAACGGCCCCGACCAGCAACAACACGGCGGACACTGCCTCGGTGATCAACGCAACCGCCATCGTCACCGACGCCCATTCGGGGGCCAACCCCCACCAGAACAATGCCTCCACCTGCACCATCACCTGTATGACGGCAATTACTCCGCCGAAGCCAGCGAGCCCACCGAGAACCGCCAACACCCCCGCGGTAATCGCAGTCCCCCTGGTGGCCGGTCGCTGATCGGCAACCCCAAACATGGTGACCCTCCTCGATCGATTCCGAACCCACCCCACTCTCCCGCACCCAGCCGCGATTGTCGCGCCCTCCCGAACGAAACCGGGCAGGCGCACCAACGCACGCCTGCCCGGCTTTTCAGATGCGAATCAGTCGACACTGCCGAACACGCCACGCGGCAGCACATGGTGCAACCACTTGCGGATCGGATCGTGGCCGAGGTGCAGCCCATTGTCGTCATGCCAGCCACGATCGACGAATTCGGCCGACGGAGATGTGGTCTGGGCCGAGGCGGTGCCGGCGACGCCGACGAGGGGAGTGGCGATGATCGCCGCGGCAAGGGCGATGCGAGTGAGGCTCACGGGTAGATCCTTTCGAGCGGAAACTTCTTGACCCACACTCTTGTCCATCTGCAGCCCGTTGTCGCCCCCTCCCTCCGCCGAGCACCGTCACCCCGAGCGCGCTATACCTATCCCATGAATCTCTCCCAGCTGAGCTCGGCGATCGAGGCGGCTGTCTCGCAACATCTCAACGAGCTCGGCCGAGCACACGGACTGCTCCCGCTGAGCTGGTACGTCGCCCCGTCGGTGACCAACGACGACAGCATGGAAGCAGTCATGTCGCTCGAAGGCCAAGTGGGGAGCCATCTCTCGCAGCATCCCGGCTGGGTAGTCGATCAGTGGGCGAACGCCCTCGGGTTGCGTCCGGTGCATTGGCCCACAGCGGGAGTGCACGCGATGGAAGGCCTCATCGAGCCCGCACCCGACGAGTACCGGCTCGAGATTCGCGTCTGGGGTGTCGTCGACCCGGCCGCCCTGCACGCCCAAAGGGATTGGGGCACATGGCAGGGCTAGCCCCGATTGCGCCCCTTCTGCCTCCGCTGATAAAACAACAAATCCACCTCCACCGGCTCCACCAAGGCCGTGATCTCCGCCAACCGACTGTCATACCGAAGCTCGGTGATGCACCGATGCAGATAGGCCCGCCGCTCCGGCCCCAACTGCGCCCACACCGCTCCGAACCGAGCCTGTCCCCGCTCCCCGGAAACCGCCACCAAATCCAATAACGCAGGCCAACAACCAGTTTCGGTAGCCCGAGCAGGCAGCTCCGCCACCGCCGACTCTGGCAACATCGCCAGCGCATACCCCGCCGCCGACCGCACGTTCTCATCCATCCGAGCCATCAACGTGAACAACCCACGCCAACTCCCCGCATCCCCCCGCCCCTCCATCTGCGCAACCAGATCAACCCCCACGTCGGGATCGTTGAACATAGGATTGCCGACCAACGTCCACATCCCCAGAGGCGTGAGAGACCCTGCCAGCGTGAGCAATTCGGGAACAGCCCGCAACGCGATGGCATTGCGAACCAGCCTCGCCACATCACCGGGCTGCGCATTCCCGAACAGAATGTCGCCCACCCGCCGAATCACATCGGGCGCACAGCGCGAAAACACCGACAGCGCAGCATGTTGCAGATCAGCAGACCCTGCCAACACCACCCGCGTCATCCGAGGCACCCGCCGATGCGGCCCATTCAGCAGCTGCCGAACAACCGCACTGATCACCTCGACGTCATAGGAGAACGCGGCCGAGAAGATCAACCCGGCATCATCGCGCACCCCCTCTTCGACCGCGGCAATCAATTCCGGTGTGGCACAAGCCAAGAACGGCCCCGCGGTCACAAAGTCGCGCCGCCGCAACAACTCGTTGACGATCTCCACGATCGGCCCCGGCGCCATGTCCCCCGCTAGCTGCTCGATGGCCCGCGGATCCAGGTAGGGCGCGCAATCCGCCGCGTACCCCGCATCCAGCATCGTCAACGTCTCCGCGGCCTTCCCCGGATGATCCAACCCCACCGACCCCGCCGCCCGCCCCGTCATCATCGGCGGAACCAGCTTCTGCACCAACGGAATCGAGATCGTCAACGGAATGAATGGCACCAACGAACTGATCCGCCGAAACATGTCGGTGTGCTGATCGAACAACACCCCCGAAATCTGTTGCTGCAGCGCATGCAACCGATCGGCCCCCAGGTACCGCAGGTGGTCCAACCGCTGCGGATGAACGTGCAACGTGCGAGCCAACAGAATCAACTGCGCCCGAGTAGTCAGATCGGTCATCGCCCGCCGAACATGATCTTCTTCGTCACCCGACGCAACGGCCGCGGCAACGCAGAGACCATCGAATCGATGGACTTGTCCAACGCCGCCGCTTCGAATGTGCTTGCGGCGCGCATCAACTCGAACAGATCCCGCGCCTGGTCAGCGGGCAGCTGCTCCAACGCGGGCAAGGTCTGCGGCAGGCCACCCTCATGGTCCCCTCTGACAGTCATGCGGCTCCTGAATACGCGATCGTCTCCTTCTGAGGATCCGCCATCCACTCGCCGCCCGCCACGACTCTGCGAATTACTGTGCACAACAACGAAAACAGGCACCCGTTTGCATGTGAACAGACGTGCCACTGCCCACGTGATCCGGCTGCGTCGCGCACACCGTCGCTTCCTTCAACCGCGGTACCAGGGTCCCGAAGATGAACTACGCTCCTGGACGTAAAATAGAACAGGTTTCATGACGGGGGAGTTCGTGATACGGGCAGCAGGGATCGCGGAATTACGTGCGGCAGCGGTCGGTGCGGTTTTCGCGCTGGTAGCAGCGTGCGCGGGCGGGGCCGCGGCAGTGCCGCTGTCGGAACAGGATTCGTTCTACGCCGAGCCGGTGGGTTTGGCAGACCTGCCCAATGGGACAGTGGTCGCGTCCCGGGCGATCGAACCGGAGTCGTTCGGACTGCCGCTGCCCGCACACGCGTGGCAGGTGCAGTACAAGACGATCGACAATGACGGAGCGCCCCGCGCATATGTCGCGACAGTGCTTGTGCCGCAAGCACAGTGGAATGGAGTCGGCCCGCGTCCACTGCTGTCGTATCAGGTCGCCGAAGACGGTGTCGGCTCGAAATGCGCGCCCTCGTACGCGCTGCGCGGCGGGATCGACGACGCCCCGAGCAACGCGTATGCGGAGACCGGCATCATTCGACTTGCACTGCAACAAGGTTGGGCTCTCGTAGTGCCGGACTATCTCGGCCCGGACTCCGATCTTTTCGGTGCAGACGGCACAGCCCACGGCGTGCTGGACGGCATTCGCGCCGCCAGCGCGTTCACACCCGCTGCCATCGACCCCGCGGCGCCGATCGGCATGTGGGGTTACTCCGGCGGGGCCCAAGCCACCGCTGTCGCCGCACAAGCGCACAGCACCTACGCCCCTGATCTGCGATTGTCCGGGGTGGCGTTGGGCGGGGTCGTCGCAGACCTGGAGTCGACCATCTCCGACTTCAGCGGTGGCATCGCCGGCGGTGCGGTCGCGGTCGGCCTGGTGGGGTTGAACCGGTCGTATCCGGAAGCCGACGTGGCTCAATACCTCAACGAATCAGGCCGCGCGATACTGGCCGCAAGCCAGTCCGACTGCCTACTCGACGCCGGTCTCGCCCACCCCTTCCTCATCGAAGCGGCGCGCGCACTGGCCGAAAAGTACTGCACCGCAGGGGTTCCGGTGCAGCTGGTGGAGAACCCAGTGGGCGAGCACGGCACCGAAGCAGTGGTGGGCTTACCGACGGCCCTGACCTACCTGTCCGACCGATTCGCCGCGAAGCCCGCACCCAGCACCTGTTGAGCAGTGTCGGGCCTCGCTGAACGGACGGTGGCGCAACTCGCGTGGTGGTTATGGCGGCAAGCCATCCTCGATCTACGGGCGCGACCTCTCCGACGATCCGCCGGTAGTGAATTGTCGAATCACTGTGCCCCGCAGGGTAAACCCCTGCGGGGTCAGTATCTTGACGTACAACTTCGAGGCTATGCGTAATCGGGCAACCTACTGGCATCGTAGGGCGTCGGACACGTCGAGAGTCTCCAGCACGCCCGGCTCGACGCGCAATCAGCACCACGGCGCCAGTGGGCCCGAGCTTATCGAAGCTGGTCAACTGTTCGAGATCTGTTCTCGCTGACCATCATCCGCGCTGACCCGCAGTGCTGTCGTCGAGAGCGGAGCCAGTACGACGAAGGATCGTGTTTCAGTCCAACCGGTAGTATTCGTCAGCGGGCAACCCTACCGTCACCTGCTCGAAGGGGTCGAGTGAATTCCGAAGACTGCACGTACCCGCACGGCGACAGGGTCATTCGCGGTGGTTGCGCTTGGCGGCACACGCCGGACGCGGATGCTGGGCTCGCTCAGCTTCGAGCCTCCGACCCTTTCGCCTTCGGCAATCTCCAGGGGCAGATCCAGGAGTCCGAGAACAGCGGCCTCGGATCGAGCACCTACCGTGCACCAGTGGACTACCGATGCCCACTCGAGTTCGCACCGACGAATGAGCCCGACGCGCCATGGCTAGGTGAGTTGAAGGCCAGCGGAAAGAAGGGCACCCAGTGGCGCTTGTACTTCGGTGAGCCGATCAATCACCAGGTCCTGGTGGTCGGCATCTCACTTCGCGACAGCAAGAGGGCGAAGCTGAGTGTGGTCCAGAATCGCGGCCGCCAGCGTCAGCACATTACGCAGGCGATGCGCTTCCTCAAGACCTATTTCCGCAGCCAGGGCTTCCGTTGGGCGCCGTTTCCTCGCGGTTCCAGGTAGGTCACAACAGGCTCGCAGGCTCATATGTTGCGCTACAGTGCAACATATGAGGCCATGGCGGAAGCAGACCGAGCAGTTGGATCTGACCAGCGATGACTACATCAGAAACGCGATGGAGTTGACGCAGGCCCGGCGACGACTGTTCAACGATCTCATTGGTATCCGGGTGCAGCGCGGCATCCCGCAGGCGAAGGTTGCCGATGCGATCGGCATCAATCGCTCCGGGATCAGTCGGTTCGAGGCGGATATCGAGACCAGTAACCCGACCTTCGATGTCGTGTTGCGGTACGCACACGCGGTTGGCGCTGCACTCACGTTGCGTGCAGAACCAATGGAGGCACGGGCGCTTCCTCTGCTGCCTTCGGTCGGCGAGGCATTCGTGTGGCACGCCACCATGCAGCCCTCGGCACTCAGCATCGGCGGCTTCATTCCCGATAGTTCACTCGCCGAGCCGTCCGCAGGCGACTGGATGGTCGATCAAGAAGCAGCTGCGTTGTGAATGGTGATCGGGTCGAGGCCTCAGCGGGTCCGAGTCCTCGCGACCCTGCGTCGGCACTGCGATTCGCTATTCGGTTGGACCGAGTCGAGACGCGGTCTGTCCATGTCGAGCGGTGGGAAGGCGGTTCGCCACCGGACTGGGTCGGAGAAGAAGGCTCGGTCACTGTCGATTTGGGTGCTGAACCCGACAGTCGGGTTGTTGTAGCGGTCAAACTGCTTGCCAGAGATGATCATCCGCGCGCGGTCGAGGCGAACATCGCGGCGATCTACGAGGTTGCGATCGTGCCCTCTGGCGAGGATGCGCCTACGCGCGGCAATGTCACTGACACGACCGCGTTCATGGGTTCGCTCGATCGTGCCGGGATCAAACGGATTGCCAACCAAGCCCTTCGAGACATCGCTCCCTACATGCGTGAAGTGGTACAGAGCATGTCAGTGCGAGTTTGGCCCGAAAACCCTATTCCGTTGGCGGGGGGCATCCCAAGGCTTCCGGCGGACTTCGAATACGACAAGCTCGTCAGCACGTGACCGTTGGGGCGAGGTCCGGCGGGTGCGAAACCTTGCGGGCAAACCACCCCGGATGGCGCGAATTGCGGTGCACGACAACGAAAATGCAGTCCCCTGTACATGTGAACGGACGTGAACTCGCCGACCAGTACTGTCTGGCCCTGTGAACGACACCGCAAGGCGCACCCTGCTCCGACTGGTGTTCGTGGCGGGCGCGCTGATCGGTGTCCTCGGCGGGCTGATCGGCCTGGGCGGCGCGGAGTTCCGTCTGCCGGTGCTGATCGGTCTGTTCGGCTTCGCGGCCCTGCACGCGGTGATTCTGAACAAGGCGATGAGCCTGCTCGTAGTGCTCACCGCACTTCCGGTCCGCCTACTGACACTGCCGCACAACCAGATCACCACCCACTGGCCGATCGCCGCCAACCTCCTGCTCGGCAGTCTCGTCGGCGCGTGGCTGGGCGCCTCCTGGGCCACCCGCATGCGCTCCCGCTCCCTCTACCGCGTCCTGGCGGTGCTGCTGGTCCTCATCGCCGCCGCCCTGGCCGCCACCCATCTCGGCCCCATCGGCACGCTCGACCTCCCGCCGATCCCGCGATTCGTCGTCACGGTCATCGCGGGCGTCGGCATCGGAACGGTCGCCGCCCTGATGGGCGTTGCAGGCGGTGAGCTGCTGATCCCGACAATCGTGCTGCTGTTCGCCGTCGACATCAAAACCGCCGGAACCCTGTCCCTGATGGTCTCGCTACCGACAATGCTGGTGGCCTTCGCCCGCTACACCCGCGACGCCAGCTTCCAAATCCTATACGCCAACAAACGTTTCGTCCTCACAATGGCGGCGGGTTCGATCGCCGGAACCATAGTCGGCGGCCTACTCCTCGGCGTCGTCCCCAGCCCCGTCCTCATCCCGATCTTGGTCGGCTTACTGCTCGCGTCCGCGGTGAAGGTCTGGCAGCACCGGTAGTTGGACTGGCCGTTCTCGACCCACCCGGCGACCGGCGGACCGAAACCCCGCTGGGAGCGGGGGAGCGAAGGGAGCGCAGGGGTACCCCGGTACCGCGAGGTACAGGTGCACCCGTGACGCGAGCTCCGCCGGTCGGTCGCCGCTACGGTCGCTTTGGTGATGCACGCCCACCGGAAATTACTCGGCAAGGGCCGGGACTGGGATTCTGCACAGAGTCGGGAACACCCAGGGGAACCCCGGTATCCATGCCACCAACCACGGTGGAGCCGTCCGAGTCCGCCTTTACCGGCCGACTCTGTGTCATCGGAATGGTTGCAGCGGCCCCTCTGACGGGCGACGACTGCGCGAGTAAGGCGCATCACCCGCACAGCTCGCCCGGGCGCACAGCGGCAAGGGGGGAGATTGGCGGAGATGCCAGAATCATCGGTAGGCTGCTGCCCACGGCGTTGAGTCTGCTGAACCCAGATTCTCGCCCAGGGCCTCGGCGGTGTTGACGCACCTCCGAGGCCTGACTTGTAGGCCGACCGTACCATAGCCTTCGGCTATCCAAGAAAAGTCGTCAAATCCTCAGACCACCGATCCTGGTCTGACACAGCCCTTTTCCACCCTTTGGGCGGCGGCCACGGCACACCCCAGCTGGCCAACACGGCCTGAGTGAACCCACCCTTCGGGGTCTGGTTGGCCAAGATCTCGTCGGCAGAGACGTATCGCACTGGCTCCCAATCGGTCACGGCATCAAGTATGCCCAGGCCGTCTACTTGAGCGTTACCCTGGACGCGTGTGGCCGGTCGGGGCGCGCGAAGGGTGGCATCGATGGGGATTGAACCGAATCACGGGACGCACGGCTTGCATTCGGCGCCGCGACTCACGTCGGTCGAACTATGCGCAGGCGCTGGGGGGCTCGCGCTCGGCCTAGAGCAAGCAGGGTTTGATCCGGTACTTCTTCTCGACAACCTCGAAGTAGCGTGCGACACCTTGCGCGCCAACCGGCCCGCCTGGAACGTGCTGCGGAAAGACCTGCTCACGTTCGAGCCCCGGTTCGATCTGCCATGGGATGGCGAAATCGACGTCCTCGCAGCGGGATTGCCACGGGTGAAGTCCGCAGCGACGGCGTCTCGTCCCAGGGGCAGCGGCCAGGAGCTGGAACTTTTCGAGACGGCTGCCCGGCTGACTGCCGAGCTGAGGCCCCGCGCTTTGCTAATCGAAAACGTTCCCGACCTGCTGAAACGAGACGAATACAGGACTAGTCGCGACACCGTGGCCAAGAACCTCGAGGATGCCGGGTACCAGTGGCGCTGGTTGCTCGTAGATGCCTGTGATTTCGGGGTGCCGCAGCATCGCGAATACGCCGTGATGGTCGCCTTTCGCGACGGCGGAGCTGACGGCTTCGTGGATAACCTGCGTCCGATCCCTCCGGCACCGGGCATGACGGTCGGAACCGTATTGCGCGGATCGATGGCCTCACGTGGGTGGCCGCAGGCCACGGCATGGGCAGCGCAGGCTGACGGAATCTCTCCGACGATTGTCGGAGGTTCGTGGGACCGCGGAGGTGCTGACCTGGGCCCGCAGGGTTCAGTTCGCGCATGGGCCAAATTCGGCGTCAACGGACGTTCGATTGCCGACGATGTGCCATCGCCGGATTTCGTCTGGGACCCGTCGCGCGGGTCCGACTACATGCTGAAGCTCACTGTCGATCAAGCGGCGGCGCTCCAGGGATTCCCGCCGTACTGGACTTTCGAAGGACGGAAGACCGCGAGATATCGCCAGGTCGGCAACGCCACCCCGCCGCCATTCGCGCAGGCACTGGGCGTCGCATTGAGGTCAGCCCTGTCCGCTCGCTGACAGGCGGTGTCCCGCGCTCGCCGCGCCGGCTAAGATCTCGTGTCATGTCCACTGACCAACGCGAGCCGACGCTGCCACGCCGAGCGGACATGGTCGACCTCTTTGCCGGACCGGGCGGACTGGATGTTGCCGCGCGTTGGCTAGGGCTGGACGTGTACGGATTCGAGTGGGATCGCAACGCTTGCGCGACTCGATCAGCTGCAGGTCTGAACGACAGTCCGCACGATGTCCGCGACTTCGGTCCGCACAGCGTGCCGGGGGCATGGATCCTCGCCGGTGGACCGCCATGTCAAACGTTCACTGTTGCGGGGTCAGGCGCGGGTCGCAAGGCTCTCGATCAGGTTTTGAGCTACGTCGATCGCATGGGCGACGGCGAAGACGTGACAGGTGATGTCGCAAAGTTGGATGACGAGCGAACCGGACTCGTGTTGGAACCTCTCCGATGGGCGCTCGAAGCAATTCGTGATGACAACCCCTACAAAGTCATTGTGCTGGAACAGGTTCCGGCAGTGCTACCCGTCTGGGAGCGAATGGCCGAAATTCTGGAGCGGCATGGGTACAAGGTCGATCCCGGCGTCCTGCGCACCGAGCAGTTCGGTGTCCCGCAGACTCGCCGGCGCGCCGTCCTCATTGCCAGTCTGGAAGGCGTGCGCAAACTTCCGAAACCCACGCACCGGGCCTACCGTAAGGGTGTCGATCGAGCAGCCGGCGATCCTGAGCAATTGGAATGGGAGACAATGGATTCCGCGCTCGGTCGCGGTTATGACTTTCAGGTGATCTCCAATTACGGCACCGGCGGGAACCCGAAGCTGCGCGGCCGCCGCCACAGCGGCCAACCATCGTCGACGATCACCGGAAAGGTCTCGCGAAACCGACTCGTCGACTCCACGGGGTTCCCGGTACCTCGGCTCAGTCTCGCCGAAGCAGGTCGACTGCAGACCTTCCCGATCGACTATCCGTGGTCGGGTAACGACGTTGCTCAACAGATCGGCAACGCGATTCCACCGATGCTGGCACTGCATGTGCTCTCGGCGGCCCTTGGAAATCAGGTGAGCCACGAAGACGCCAAGAAGGTCGTAGACCGGCCGTGGCTCGACACCCGTGACTCGGCCCCGCTGGACTCCCTGTCGCGGATGAGTCAGCTCTTCGCCTGAACCTGCCGAGACGTTGCTCCAGGGCAGGTGGTCAACTGCCCGTCGGCGTCGACAGCGATTGGCCAGGCAGAAGTTGTAGCGATTCCCCATAGCCCACCGATAGCCCACATCGACCGGGTAACACTTCGTACGCTCACCGCAACCTTGTCGGACTGAGCCGATACTGTTACCCACAACGTGGGTGGCTCAAACCTCTCACCGTCGAATGAGGGGTAGTGAGTGCAGGCTGATGCTTCGATTCGGGAGCCTTTTTGGAGTGGGCAGCAGGGAATCAAGGGTGAAATGACATCGACCGAACTGGATGTGCTGGGCAAAGTCGACGAGCTGACCAGGCTCGCGTTGCGGACCTACCAGGTCAATCCGGCCCGCATCGAAGAGGACGCCAACGGTGAGCGCCGAATCCACCAGGGCGGCTACGGCGATCGTCAGATCTTCGAACTCGTTCAGAATGCCGCAGATGAACTGCGGGCCACCGAGTTCACCGGTGGTCGGATCGAAGTTGTTCTCACTACCGACTACCTCTACTGCGCCAACGAAGGTTCGCCGATCACGGCCACC
Source organism: Nocardia sp. NPDC058640 (assembly GCF_042716995.1). Taxonomy (NCBI): domain Bacteria; kingdom Bacillati; phylum Actinomycetota; class Actinomycetes; order Mycobacteriales; family Nocardiaceae; genus Nocardia; species Nocardia sp. NPDC058640. The sequence goes on along the minus strand of NZ_JBHXRG010000001.1, from coordinate 405,210 downwards.
GGCGTGGACACCATCCTGCGGATGGGTGTGTCGAAGAAGCGAGGGGGCCAGATCGGCCGCTTCGGCGTTGGCGTCAAATCGGTGTTGTCCGTGTCACGAATGCCGCAGTTCTTCAGCCGCACTGGGTCTTTCGGGTTCGATGCCGACTGGGCAGCGGAGGAAATCCTCAAGGCTGTCAACGAAGCGCGCCGCGCAGAGGGAAAGTCGCTCATCGATACTCTCGGTGAGACGCCGGTGTTGCGCTTGGCACGCAGACTCGACCCGAATGAGGAATGCCGCCGCGACCGGGCACTGGAGGATCTGCTGTCCTGGGCAACTACGGTGGTCCGGCTGCCATTGGAACCCGGTGCGGCAAACAAGCTTGCCCGCGATATCCACACTTCGAAGTCGGCCGAGTTCGGAGCATCAAGGGAGTTCCCGCACCTTTTTCAGCTCTTCTCGCCCCATGTAGGGAAGCTCGCACTCGAAGACCGAACCAACATGCCGTTCACCCGGCGCGAGATCTCGGTCGACCACAGTGGTACTCGGCGCAGCATCCACCAGCAGCGCAGTCGTGCCCACGCAACCAGTGAGAGCTTTCGCGTTTTCACAACGCCTCACCGGGTCAGCGACGAAGCACGCGGACGGGCAGGCGAGCTGCATGACCGGGTCACCATCGACGTGTCATGGGCCGTGCCCGAGTACACCCGATCAGCGGATTCAGGGTTCCACTTGGTGCCCAATGACCGTGGGGTGTTCTGGTCGTTCTTCCCGACGAAGTACCCGACGACTCTGAGCGGGGCCCTGAACGCCGCGTGGAAGACGAACGAGGACCGCCAAAACCTGCTGGACAGCAGTGACCTCAACACTGAGCTGATGCGGGTAGCCGCTCGGCTCGTTGTCGGCTCCTTGGAAGAATTGTCGCCCGCCGACGACCCAGGTGCCTACCTGCCGCTACTCCCCGGCAGACCGAAGGAGTCGCCGAACTGGGCCTGCCGATATTTGACCGAACAGGTATGGCGGTTGATGGCGACCAACCCGTCACTTCCCGACCAGCGCGGCAGATTGTGTCTACCGTCTGAGCTACGGATTCATCCGGACGACCCGGTGACGACGAAAGCTCTGGAGTTGTGGGCGTCCTATCCGGGCCGACCACAGAACTGGATACACCACTCCGTCGAGGGTCCGAATTCGCGGCGCGGCAAGGTTTCCCATGTCATTGCGGAATCGAAGCACACCGGGCCCGCGTCTCCGCGGTCCTGGGTGGAAGCACTTGTCGAGGATGGAACGGTCGAAGCCTCGGCCGCCGCAATCCGGCTGCTCGCGCATCTATTGCGCACCGAGTTCACCGGACCACGCCATGCGGAGGCCGCTGACGAATTGCGTCGGTCGAGAGTGCTGATGACTGAGGACGGCAGGTTCGTCGCTCCGATCGTCGGTACCGTATTTCGCCGAACCAGCGACGATGGGTTGCGTGACGACATCGTCTACGTGCATCAGACCTTGGCAAACGATCAGCCCACCGCTTCTCTGCTGAACGAACTCGGCGTTCGAGAAGCTGACCTAGAGGGTCGCTTCCACAGCGTTCTCGACCAAGGCTTCAGCGGCTACACGGATGTCGACTGGATGCGGTTCTGGGAACTTCTCAACGGCTCCGGCGGCGCGGTGCAAGCGCACGAGATTCGCAAGCGGGTCGATGATGTAGGGGTTGTGCTGCACGCGCGGAACATGGAGGGCCGATTTTCCCCGATCAGGGGCCTGCTTCTGCCCGGTCGGATCGTGCCAGGGGATGGATCTCGGGATGCGGCGCTCACGGTCGACATGAGCTTTCACGCCAACGATCAGTCGATCTTGCGGGAGTTCGGCGTAACCGACCGCCCCGGATCCGGGTACAACCCAGAGGACGACGGGTGGTTCGAGGGTTACCGGGACGCGATGTACGCACAGTACTGTGCTGGGTTGCCGCCGACGGCTACGAAGGTGCAGACGCGGACTCTGCAGTTCCACGGCGGCCCCACTGCGGGACCGCTGCACCTGTTCAAACGCCTGTCTCCGGAGGGACGCGCCGAGTTCCTCGCGAGTATTCCCGAGTCCGCCATGACGGAAACATGGACGCGGCAAATCGGGAAACAGACGAACTCCCGGGCACAGGTGATGTCACCGATTCGATGGTTACTCACCGAGGAGGGGTTTGTACACACCTCCTTGGGACTGACAACGGTCCGCAACGCATTGGGGCCGGGGCTGCGCGAATATGCCGCGGTACTCCCTGTTGCCGAGATCGGCGAAGCAAAAGCATTGAAACTGCGAATGCCGAACAAGGTCGAGGATGTGCCGCCCGCGAGGTGGGCAAAGCTGCTCGACGCGGTACGGACCAGCGAGGACGAAGCGTTCGTCGGACGCAACTACGCGCTGCTGATGCGCGTCGCCTACGACCTTGTCTCTGAAGAAGCCGATGTGCGCTGTCGAGTGGTCGGCGGGTGGGCAAATCTCGTCGATAGCGAAATCGCGGTTGCGACAACACGAGCTGAGTATCGCGATCTGATCGAGGAGGGCCACCCGGCGTTGCTGGTTGACCGTCCCGAAGACGCCGAGCAGGCCGAATCGATGATCGCAGTGTGGGGCATGCGCCGGGTCTCTGACGTCATCGAACGACGGATTCGGTTCGTTCCTTCCGGAGCTCCAGTGGCTCTCGTCGACGAGTACCCGATGCTGCGAATGAAGTCCGGGGCGCGGGTGAAGGGGATACACCTGCAGTGGTGCGAGGAGTTGGAACAGGTCATCCGGACTCCGAAGGGCGCTCGGTACCTTGCCCTGAAATCGGCCCGCGAAGACTCTGCTGTTCTTATTCTGCAGGGTACCGGTGCCCTGCAGACACTGGTACTGGCGGACACTGAACTCGAGCTCGGTCTCGGACTGGACGGATGTCGTCAGGTCATCGATGAGCAGAAGAAGCGGGAAGCCAACGAGGCAACCCGCCGGAAGGTCCAGGCGATCAAAGAAGCACCCATGATGGTGGCGAAGCTCGCGTTGATGTTGACCCGAGAACAGTTGCTCGCGAACCTTCCTGCGGGCTTGGTCGAGGGTGGTGAGGAACACGATGTCGATCGCCTGGCACAGTTGGCGTTGAATGCGCACGACGACCTGGTGTTGAAGGTGTACGCCAAGGAGATCGCACGGAACGTGCCAGACTGCCCGTCGTCCTTCAACGGCGGCGAGCGGGCACGGCAGTTTGTGGCCGGGCTTGGGATTTCGGGGGATTTCGCCGGGTCGCAGGCTCCGAAACTCGATCCGCGGGAGACCGTCCAAGGACCGAAAGACTTTCCCGCGCTACATCCATATCAGGAGAAAGTCGCGGACCGGCTTGTACAGATGCTGTGCTCCAGCACGCCGCGTCGCGGCATGCTGAGTCTGCCGACCGGCGCGGGCAAGACCCGCGTGGCGGCAGAAGGAGTGATCCGATGGGTCCGTGAATCCGGAGTGCCAAGGGGTCCGATCCTATGGATCGCGCAGACAGAAGAGTTATGCGAGCAGGCGGTCCAGTCTTGGCAGTTCGTCTGGGAAAAGGTCGGCCCCGGCCGCCCGCTGGTTATCGACAGGTTCTGGAGCTCCAATTCGTCGACCGCAGTTCGTGATCAAGCGCACCTTGTCGTCGCGACCGATGCCAAGTTGGCGCTGAACTTGTCCGACGACGAATACTCTTGGCTTCGTGACGCAGCGTTGGTGATCGTCGACGAAGCACACGGTGCCGGTTCGCCCCGTTACACCGACATACTTAGATTGATGGGCCTGACCCATGCGTTGACCTCGCGGCATCTGCTTGGCCTGTCAGCGACCCCATTTCGCAACGATGCGGAACGGACCAGGCTTCTCGCCCAGCGTTTCGGCGACTACCGCCTGGACAAGGGAGTCTTCGGGGATCGCAATCCCATTGAAGCGCTACAGATGCTGCGTATTCTCGCGAAGGTCGAACACCGGGTACTCGAAGGTGCCGACATCGAGTTGGACGCCAACGAACTCCGAGAGGTAAACCAGGTCGGCAACTTCGCTGCAGCGGGCGTATTGCCCAAGAGCGCCGAACGTAAGTTGGCCGATCACGAAGGTCGCAATGACGAGTTGGTGAGAGCGATCACTGATCTTCCGTCCGACTGGCCGGTGCTGGTGTTTGCGACTTCCGTCGACCACGCGAAGGTTCTGGCGGCGCGACTGCAGGACAAGGGAGTTCGTTCGGTGTCTATCGATGCGATGACGGCACCGGCCGACCGTCGAAAGCGTGTCGATGAGTTCCGAAAAGGCAATATCCGGGTGATTACCAACTACGGTGTTCTGTCCCAGGGCTTCGACGCACCGGCTACGCGTGCAGTTGTCATCGCTCGTCCCGTCTACAGCGCGAACCTGTACCAGCAGATGATCGGTCGAGGTCTTCGTGGTGTTGCCAACGGTGGTGAGGCCGAATGCATGATCCTCGATGTTCGCGACAACATCACGAACTTCGATGCGAAGCTGGCGTTCACCGAGTTCGAGTACCTGTGGAAGGAAATTCGATGACGTCGGTTTCACCCCGACAGCGACTCGCGCTCACCGACGCCCAGCGCGCAATTGTCGAAAAGGGATGGGATGCGCGGGTTCTCGTGGTCGCTGGTGCCGGAGCAGGCAAGACGACTACGCTGACATACAGGCTGGAGCATTTGACAAGCGCGGGTGACATCCCACTCCAGGCGTCGGAAATTCTGGTGTTGAGCTTCTCGCGGGCCGCAGTGAGGTCGCTGCGTGAACGCATCGATCAGATCGCTGACTCGGCACGGCGTGTCCGCGCGTACACCTTCGACGGTTGGGCTCGGTCGATCCTGCACGAATGCGAGCCCGAGCGTGAGCTTACCGGCATGCAGTTCGTCGACATCATTGTTGCTGCGACGGCGGCGATCCGTCGCGGTATTTTCGACGAGGGGTCGGACGGCCCGCAGGTCTACCCGCCCAGTCACATCGTGATCGATGAGGTCCAGGATCTCGTCGGTGTTCGCCGGGCCATGGTCGAAGCATTGCTGGAGTCGACGCGAGACTGCGCCGGATTCACCGTGGTGGGGGATGCCGCTCAGTCCGTCTACGGGTTTCAGATCGCGGATCTCGATGAGCGGGCCGCGGAGACAAATCGGTTCTTCGGATGGCTTCGTTCGGAGTATGCGAGCGAACTCGTTGAAGCCCGTCTGGACGACAACTTCCGCGCCCAGACAATTGAAGCGAAAGCCGCCCTGCGGTACGGACCACTGCTGCAGTCGATTCCGGCCGACAGGGCCGGTGCAGATCGTGTTGCGGACTCCATATACCAGGAGTTGCGTGAGGCACTGGCTACGATTCCGAGCTTCGGTGCACTCTTCGGCAAAGAACGTGATGACTTTGCTATTTCCGCGCTGCGAGAGACGACTGGTTCAACAGCAATCTTGTGTGGCACAAACGGGCAGGTGCTCCAGATCTCGGAGAAATTCTGCAAAGAGAGTATTCCCCACGTGATTCAGCGGTCTCCCCGTTCCCGGCCTGCGCCCGGTTGGCTGGTCAGCGTTTTCCGGTCAGCCGATGGAAGCCCGACCATCTCTGAACAGCGTTTCTGCGCCGCAGTCGAGGGCCAGATCGAAGAACCTCACCGGGCCTGGAGATCGTTGCGAGCGATCGCCGGTGGCCGAGCTGGCGGAGTAGTCGACCTCGCGCGTTTGCATCGTGTGATTGCCGAGCAGCGTGTTCCGGACGACCTGGTCGAGCCGGATCGGCGAAAGATCCTGATTTCGACGATCCACCGAGCTAAAGGGCTCGAATTCGATCGGGTTCTTGTTGTTGAGGACGGGGTGCGAGATGAGCAGGACGAAGACGAGGATATTCCGAGCAAAGCACGCCTGCTGTATGTTGCGATGACAAGAGCCCGGGATGACAATTACCGGTTGAGCTCCTTCAACTCGTATGTCTTCTTCGGTCGACGTCGTAAAGCGGGGTTCAACCGGTGGTATAAGCCGGACCGCTATGGCAAGGCGAGTGGTCTCGAATTTGGCGACGACGATGTTGCTCGAGATCGCCCAGCGCATAGCGCCGAGTACTCGTCGACGCTTGTCCAGTCGTATCTAGAGTCTTCAGTCCACTCTGGCGATCTGGTTCAACTGCGTCCTGAGCAGGGAATTTTCGGGCAAGTGGGGGCACCACCGGTCTACGGAATTTGGCACGGCGCTGTCCGCATCGGCGAGGTTTCGCAGCGGTTCCTCCACGACTTGACCAGATCGCGCCAAAAATATCCCAAGCAGGCGGTACACCGCTGGCCCGATGCAATCGAGCGAGTACAGATCGACTGTGTCGAGACCGTGGGTGGTTCCGCTGCGGAATCAGCGCGCGCAGGCCTCGGCTCACACGGGGTCTGGCTCGCGCCGCGCCTGTGCGGCCTTGGCTCGTTTGTATGGGTTAAGGCGAACAAGGATGCAGATAGCAAGGGGGATGAATGATCAACTCGACCTTCGACGATCACTACGGGTTTCGTGCCGAACTGAGGCAAGCGTTGCGGCGAGATCTACTCGGCCCTCGCGGCGGGGATTTTGAGATCCTGAAACACGACGCGCCAGTGACCGCCTACCTGACGGGCGTGTTGTTTCCCCGCGGTGGACCCGGCGCTGAGATCATCGGCGGCGGTATCGAAGCGCCTGATGTTGTGCATGGCGACAACGTCGATCAAGGGGTCGAATCCGGTGTGGCGATGGCAAACAGGCGGCAGCCGTCCTCGGCCGGGATGACTTTCGCGGTCGACCCCGCTGTTGCGGCCACCGTTTACGTTTCGGTAACCGCCGCCCGATATCTCCCCGAAGACGCGAGCGGTAATCCGGTCGACCCCAAGCGCGGCGAAGCACGTTCGGTCGACCAGCAAGACGAGTGGTGGCGTCGTGATCCGGTCGTTTGCAAGGAAGTTTCGATCGATGTTCGGAGCCCTGGCGTGTCCGGCCCAGTGCACCTTGCGGATGGACTCGAACTGCGGACCAGGATCAGGAAGCCGGGGATTGATGGATCTGTCAGTGTTACAACGACTCTCATCAACTCTCATCGTGTGGGCGAGCATGACCTGAAGGATGCGTACTCCTTCTTTCAGCCGACGATTGAGGTGTACGGGCCCGCAGGCACTTGGCCATTTGTCGAGCGGGCGCCCAACCGTGAATCCCACGACCCTGAGCTGCAATTGAGCCGGCTGCTACACCGACATTCACCTTCCTTCGCTGTCGGCCACGGTTGCACAGCGGTGTGGGAGTGGATCCCGCCTCCGATCCGAACCGCGGGACAGCGCGAGCAGGCCGCTGTCGCCCGCCTGCGTTCTGACTTTCTACCGAGTCACGAAGTACTACTGACCGATTCAAACCCGGAGATCGATGACCACGCCCTCGGCATGCTCGGTTTGGCCACCCGGAACCGGCAACAAGTCGTCGCGGACCTGAATGCACTGCTGGACGGGTATGAGCGGTGGATCAGTGATCGGGACTGCGAACTCGACGAAACGGTGGAGTCCGAGCTACGGGCCGTCGGCGGCGACCAGCTCCGGCTGTGCTGTTCAGCGCTGGCACGCATGCGTGACGGGGTCGCCATGCTGGCGGCACCTCACAATGACCTCGTGTTCGCGGCATTCCAAGCTGCCAACCGTGCTATGGCGACACAGCGCGCTCGGACGGCGTGGGTGAAGGCCGGACGCAAAGGCGAGATCGACCTGACCATGGGCAAGTGGCGCCCGTTCCAGATCGGCTTCATGTTGTTGAGCCTTCGGGGAATCGTCGATCCCTTTCACGAAGACCGTGAACTCGCTGACCTTCTCTGGTTCCCCACTGGTGGCGGCAAGACCGAGGCATACCTGGGCCTGATCGCGTTCACTACCTTCTTGCGTCGACTCCGTTTCGATGACGCAGGCGCTGGAGTCACCGTGATCATGCGCTACACGCTGCGCCTGCTTACTCTGCAGCAGTTCGAGCGCGCGACGACACTGATTTGTGCGATGGAGCTGATCCGCGCGCAAGACAAGGCGCTCGGCAGCGAGCCGATTTCCATTGGAATGTGGGTCGGCCAGTCGGCCACTCCGAATCTCCTGAAGGTGGCGGCGAAGAAGCTGACGGAGCTGCAGGACAGCCCGGGAACCTCGCTGAAGAAGAACAACCCGGTGCAGCTGCGGTCCTGCCCGTGGTGCGGCGAACCACTGGATGCCGCCAACTATGCAGTCGACGAGGATGCCGTCCGGATGTTCGTCCGATGCCCGTCCGCAGTATGCGAGTTTCACCGAGGCACGGGGCTGCCCGTGCACCTCATCGACGAGGCTGTGTACGACGCCCATCCCACTTTGATCATCGCGACAGTCGACAAGTTCGCAGCGTTACCGTGGAATCCGGACACCCTCAATCTGTTCAACAGAGATCGGCGTCCGGCGCAGCCACCGGAGCTCATCGTCCAGGACGAGTTGCATCTCATCTCAGGGCCGTTGGGCACACTTACCGGCCTATACGAAACAGCCATCGATATTCTTGCCGGCCAACCCAAGGTCATCGCATCGACGGCGACGATTCGTCGGGCGTCAGATCAGGTGGGTGCACTATTCGATCGTCGGGTCGCGCAGTTCCCGCCAGCAGGCCTCGACTCCCGAGACTCGTGGTTCGCAGTGGAGTCGCCACGCGAGGTGAAAGCCAGTCGACGTTACGTGGGGCTCTTCTCGGCGCATTCGAGCCAGGCCACATTGCTGGTCCGGACGTACGCTGCCGTGCTGTTTCGTGTGTTCCAGGCTCGCGGCATCGTTGACGACAAGACACTCGATGCCTACTGGACGTTGGTCGGCTACTTCAACAGTCTCCGTCTCCTATCGGCCGCAGAGCTCCAGATCTACGGCGACGTCGCCGAGCGCATCAAGGCGCTCGCCGAGGGAGCAAGCGAATCGAACGACCGGGCTGTCGGCGCCGAGGTCCTCGAGCTCAGCAGCCGGGCTGATGCTACGAAGATCAGCGAGTATTTGAAAGCGCTGGAGCGGGAGTTGCCGAACGACACGGTAGTCGACATCCTGCTTGCCACGAACATGATCTCGGTCGGCGTCGATATCGACCGTCTCGGACTCATGGCGGTCATGGGGCAACCGCAGACGACTGCCGAATACATTCAGGCGACCAGCCGGGTGGGGCGAAAGTACCCGGGATTTGTCGCAGTCATGCTGAATTCCGCGCGTTCGCGGGACCGGTCTCACTACGAGTCATTCCAGACCTTCCACTCGGCGTTGTATCGCGAGGTCGAATCAACCAGCGTGACGCCGTTTTCATCCCGCGCCCGCGATCGCGGCCTGCATGCGGTGATCGTCGCACTGACGAGGTTGACGCTACCCGAGGCCCGCGACGACAGTGCTGCCGGAAATGTGGCGAACTTCGTTGGAGCGATCAGGCAAGCAATTATTCCCGAGATCATCGATCGGGTCGAGATCGTCGCGCCGGAGGAGGTCGAGGCTACCCGCCGGGCGTGCGAAGAATTCCTCGACTGGTGGTGCGAGCTGGCCGGGGAAACATCGAACCTGCGCTATCGATCTAAGAAGGGTTCTCCCGCATTGCTTGCAGGCTTCATGGATGAGTATGAGGATGACGGCGACGACAGTGAACAAGGGTGGCCGACCGCCTGGAGCCTTCGCGACGTCGACCCCGAATCGACGTTGTTTCTGAAATCTGGAGGTGCCCAGCGATGACTCCGCCGAAACGACGCAACAGAATTGGGGGCGCCACCGGTGGCGCTCTCCGGAAACTTGGACAGGCCAGGCGGTCGCAACTTGTGACCACCTACGGAGTAGGCGCGTTGATCGCGGTCGAAAACGAGTCTTTTATTGTGGCGAGCCATGACTCGTGGGGAGCCAACGATGCGCCGAAGATCTTCGAGCGGAGGCTCGCTCAACTGCTCAGTGTGGACCACTTTCGTCTACCGCCATCGAAGGAGGCGGACAAGGCGTTCGACGGTGTTAGAGTCCACCGATTCCCGGACTATTACTCGTGCCCCAAATGCCAGCAACTGCAGCGCTATTGGGCTTTCAATTCGCCCAAGAATGAAGCTGTTTGCGTTGAATGTAACAGCGAGAAGCTGGTGCCGTCACGATTTGTAGTGGTCTGCGATAACGGACACATCGACGATTTCCCATACTGGGAGTGGGTGCATCGGGGTCCCGGCAGAGATCGAGGCTCGGGTGGATGCGTGCTGAGGATTCGCACGGTCGGTGCGAGTGCCTCACTGCGTGCTATTCGTGTCAGCTGCAGTTGCGGAGCGCCTGAGGTCTCGATGGAGGGCGCATTCAGCAAGCGCGCGTTGCAGGAGATCGGGATCAAATGCGGCGGACGGAGGCCGTGGCTTGCCGCGAAAAGCACTGAGGGCTGCGAGGTGGAACCGAAGACCATGCAGCGTGGTTCATCGTCTGTTTGGCACCCCATTGTTCAGAGCGCCTTGTCGATTCCGCCCTGGGGAGAAGGAATTCACGCACTCGTCGAAAAGCACATGCTTCTCGGAAAGGGGGAAGCGTATGTCCGGGAGTATCTGGCGGACCGACCAGGATTGCTGGAACGAGTCGACGCTACCGTCAACGATGTCCTTGCAGTGATAGCCGCCGCAGCCGAATCGGATTCCGCCGAGAATGGGGATGTTCCAGTCGTCCAGCGAACGAGCGCGTTGCGGCAGCAGGAGTATGACCGGCTGGTGCGCGGCAACCCAGAGAAGGACTCGGCAGACTGGCAGCCGTTCGTCTGCGAGCGCCCATTGGGTGACGTGGCCCCGCTGGTCAAACTGAATCTTGAGCAGCCGATGTTGGTGAAGCGCCTTCGTGAGGTGCGGGCCCTTGCGGCATTCGTTCGCGGTGAGCTTCCCACCGAGGCGGACCCAGATAGTCGCCGTTGCGACCTTCGTGACCAGTCCGCCGATTGGCTCCCCGCGATTGAAGTGATCGGCGAGGGGGTATTTCTTAGGCTTTCCGAATCCCGTCTGCGGCAATGGGAAACCGACGCGACGGTAGTCGACCGTGCCGAGCGGATACGGAAACATCACCGGGAGATTTTGCAGGATCGTGCCAAGAAGAAGGCTCAGACCAATGTGGTGCCGGATTCGCATGTGACCCCACGACAGCTGTTGCTGCATACCCTTGCGCATGCCCTGATCATCGAGTGGAGCCTCGACTGCGGTTACTCGGCCTCGGCGCTGCGGGAGCGGATCTACTCGGACGAGGAAATGGCCGGCATATTGATCTACACCGCGACTACCGACTCTGCCGGCAGTTTGGGTGGTCTCGTAGCACAGGGCGAGCCTATGAAGCTCGAGGCTTCGGTGAGGTCGGCACTGTCACGCGCCCACTGGTGCTCCAACGACCCGCTGTGCATGGAATCAGAGGCAAGTGGTGCGGAGAGCCTAAATCTGGCTGCATGTCACGCATGCGTGCTCTTGCCTGAAACTAGCTGTGAGTCGATGAACAGTTTTCTTGACCGAGGATTGCTGGTTGGCGAGGCAGAGTCCGGATTGCCGGGCTATTTCGGAATAGACAGCGTCTGAATTGGTGATCTGCCCTGCTCTTTTTGAGGCTCGTTCCGCTAACATTCAGCGTTCGCCGGATGTTAGCGGAACGGCGACCGGGTGGCGACTTCCGCACTCGCGGTCAGTTGGTCGGATCCGGCCGATACTGTTACCCGCAATTGGGGGAGCGAAACCTCCCATCGTCGACCGAGGGTTAGTGCAGGTGGGAGCGTCCAATGAGTGATCTGATCGATGGGCAGTACGACGTGTTCAAGTCGTTCTTGGACAAAGACACCCCGGTCGAGGCGATCAAGAAGCTCCGGCTGTTTGCCTCCGAGGACGTGATCAAGCGGATCATGGACCGCTACGACGAGGACATGGTTCGGATCAAGGAGATGCGCGAGCCGCACTCTGTGGTCATCGACAACTACGAAACCTGGTATGCCGGGCCGCATCCCGACGACAAGCTGTGGCCTGCGATCGAGGATGATCTGATCAAGCAGGGGTGGCCGCGGGATCCGGCGATCGACAGCTTGGATGACTCGTCTACGCGGATCGTGTCGTTGCTGCAGCATCCTCGGAAGAACGAGTTCTCGACTCGAGGGCTGGTCGTCGGGTACGTGCAGTCGGGCAAGACCACGAACTTCACCGCCGTGATGGCGAAGGCCGCCGACCGCGGCTACAAGTTGTTCATCGTGTTGGCCGGCATCCACAACGGGCTGCGCCGCCAGACGCAGGCGCGGCTCATTCAGCAGCTGGTGGAACCGAACCCGACGCTGTGGACGCAGATCACCGACCTCGATCGGGACTTCTCGCCGACCGCGAACCCGGCCAGCTTCTTCGGGAAGTCGAACAAGACCCATGTGCTGTGTGTGGTCAAGAAGAACGCGACAGTGCTGCGCAAGTTGGTCAAGTGGCTGGGCGACGCCTCGGAGTACCTGGCGGATTGCCCCGCGTTGATCATCGATGACGAGGCCGACCAGGCCACTGTGGCGACCAAATCGATCAATCCGCTGATCCGCCAAATTCTCAACACCCTGCCCAAATCGGCATACGTCGGGTACACGGCCTCGCCGTTCGCCAACCTGCTCATCGATCCGTCGGCAGACGACCTTTACCCCGAGCACTTCATCGTGAATCTGCCGAAGCCCTACGGGCACTTCGGCACCGAGGTGCTGTTCGGTCGCTACGCCCTCGACGGCGAGGACCCGACCGAGGTCGACGACGGCTACGACATGATCCGCACCGTTCCCGACGACGATGTCGAGCTCGTTCGACCGAAGACCAGGGCGGACGCCGAGGACTTCTATCCCTCGATCACCGACACGCTGCGTCAGGCAGTGTTGTATTTCTGGCTGACAACTGCCGCCCGTCGAGTTCGTGGCGGCGGAAATCCGCACTCCACCATGCTGATTCACACCAGCGTGCGAACCGCCGTGCACAACAGTTTCCGAGATCCGCTGATGCTGCTTCGGGCCAAGGTCGGGAACAACTTGGCGGATTCCGTGCTGCGGGCCGAACTCCGCGAGCTGTGGGAGGAAGAGACGTCGAAGGTTCCCGCTGCAGAGTTCGGCGAAAAACCAGTGTCTTTCGATGAACTCGCATCGGAACTTCCTGGGGTGCTGCGTGATTGCCGCATCGTGATGGACAACTCCGAGAGCACTGACCGCCTCGACTACGAGAACGGCCCGGTTGTCGCTATTGCGGTGGGCGGCAACACCTTGTCGCGAGGGCTCACGCTGGAGGGGCTCTCGGTCAGCTACTTCGTTCGTGCGGTTTCCACGTACGACACGCTGTTGCAGATGGGTCGCTGGTTCGGCTATCGGACCGGCTACGCGGATCTGCCGCGAATCTGGATGACCGAGGAACTCGAGGATTGGTTCCGGCATCTCGCCACGGTCGAGACGGAGATGCGCCGTGACATCGACGTTTACATGACCGAAGGCAAAACGCCGATGACCTTCGCGGTGCGACTACGAACGCATCCCTCGCTGCGGGTGACTGCGGCCGCGAAGATGAAGGACGCGGTGTCGGCGCTGGCGTCCTACGGCGGACAACGAGTGCAGACCCGCTACTTCCGCAAGGATTCCGAATGGCTGCTGCGCAATCAGTCGGCTGCGCAGGTGCTGGTGAGCTCGGCGCTCGGGGCCGGTCCAGCCGAAGGAAACGGTGCTGACGGGCACTACCTGATCCGGGACGTGCCGAGCGAGCACGTCCTGGACTTCCTGCGCGACTACCAGTTTCACGAGAAGTCGCAGGAATGCGACGCGAAGTTGATGGCCGGCTACATCGAGAAGCGCATCCGAAACGCGGGCACGCTACGTCGCTGGAACGTCGCGATCATCGGCAAACCAGCTGTCGCGGAACAGGATCTGTTCCACTTCGCTCCCGGCGCAAGTGTGGGTCGAATCATTCGTTCGCAGTTCGCATCCGGCATCGACCACACGGATATCAAGACGCTGATGAGTCGCCGGGATGCCGGGCTCGACCTCGACGGGATCACCTCCAGCACAACAGAAGGCGATATAGCCAAGGTGCGCAAGGCGCAGCAGCCGGATGCCGGCCTGCTGGTGCTGTATCCGATCGACAAGGTCTCGGAACCCGAGCCGTCCAAGACCAAGCGCGTACCGCTGAACGCACCAGAGCATGTGATCGGCGTCGGTCTGGTATTTCCGTCGCCTGCCAACGACGACAGCACCGTCGCCTGGGAGTCCGATTACATTTCCGCGGATCTGTCCGGCGTCGAGATCGAGGAGGAGGACTTCAGCCCCCTCGACTCCGAGGACATCTGATGCTGAACGATCTGAAGAAGGTTCTCGACGATCAATGGCGGCGGCTGGAACGGCGGCCGACTTCCGAGGCGTCCGTCGTCACGGTGGCCGACCTTCCCGTTTCGACTGCGAATGGGTCGTTGGCCGCAGGCTTGGACAACGCGGGCAATCGCCATCTGCTCGTGCCGATCGGCGCGCATCAGGTCGTGCGAAAGGGCCTGGACGGGCCCGTTCTGAGGCTGAGCAAGCGGACATTGGAACACGATGGGCGAGTGCAGGATTACGCGGATCTCGCCTGCCTGCGTCGGGATTTGAACGACATTTTCGCGACCTTGTGCGCCGACATTCTCGTCGCTACCGAGGAGACTCCGGAGAACCCGGTCAAGGTCCTGCACCGCATCCTCGACCGCTGGCGCGCGCTGTTTCTCAATCCGGGACCGCCGCTAGGGACGCAACAGCTCGCAGGTCTGTTCGGTGAGCTGGTTGTGCTGGAACTGCTGCTCGAACATGACAGCGGCGCCATGCGGTTGTGGAAGGGCCCAGCCGGTCACCGGCACGACTTCGCCACGGATGCCGGCGCGCTCGAGGTGAAGACGTCGACTAACCCGGACGGGCGAGCGGTGCGCATCCACGGCCTCGACCAATTGGAGCCACCGCTGGACGGTCTCCTCGGCCTCGTGTGGCTGAGACTGGAACCGGACGTGCAGGGCGGCATCGGCTTCCTCGAACTGATCAAACGCGTGCTCGACCTCTCCGACGACGAGAGCGAGATTCTCACGCGGCTGGCCGCTGTCGGGTATCGCGCCGCGGACAACGATCACTACGCACATTCGCGGTATTCGATCAACGAACACCGTTGGTACAACGTCGATGTCGCGTTCCCGAGGCTCACCACCGTAGACCTGGCAGCCGCGTCGATCTCGACCAACGTGCGCAACGTCGACTACACGATCGACCTCTCCGGCGATTCACCTGCGCCGATGGAGACCAACGATGTCGAAAGGCATATCAAGGCGATGCTCGAGGATATCCGATGACGGCACCCGCCTGGGTCTCGCAGCCATTTCCGCCCGAAGGCGCAAGTGCTGCGGAAGGCATCAGGAACCAGCTGGGTAAGCCAGAGCTGGACCACCTGACGATCCTCGTTCGAGAGTCGGCCCAGAACAGTTGGGACGCGCGCCAGGGAGACAGCATCCCCGTCGACTATCGGATCGATCTGCAGACCGTCAGCGCGGCCGACGCTCCGGCATGGCGCGACAATCTGCTGCGCAAGGCTCCGACAAAGCAGCGACTACCGCTTCGAGATGCACTGCAACAGCCGACAATTCGGGTGTTGTCGATTTCTGATCGGGGAACCCGCGGTCTCGGCGGCCCGACGCGAGCTGACGCTGTCACAGACCAAGGTCGCGATTTCGTAGCCTTCCTCCGCAATATCGGTGAGCCCCGTGATCGGGCTTTGGGCGGCGGCACATACGGATTCGGCAAGGGGATTCTCTACCTCGCGTCGGGATCGGGCACGATCCTCGTCCATACCCGCTGTAAGTACCAGGGGCAGTACGAGACTCGCCTGATGGCCGCAGCGCTGTGGAAGAGTTACGACGCCACCGAAGGCGAACGTGAACGCCGCTACACCGGCAGGCATTGGTGGGGTGATGCCTCGGGCGATGTCATCGAGCCGCTGGTCGGCGCCGAGGCCGACGCGATGGCACGCAAGTTGGGTCTTCGTCCATTCGGGGCTACCGAAACCGGGACCACCATTTCCATTCTGGACCCGAACCTCGACGGCGGCGAACCCTCCGACATCGCTCGGTACCTGGCCGAAACCATCGTCTACCAGCTATGGCCGAAGATGCTTCCCGACGCCAATGGTGTTGCGCCGATGCGATTCTCGGTGACCTGTGACGGCATCGAGTACCCCGTGCCCGATCCAGCTCGAATGAAGACGCTGAAACTCTTCGTCGAGGCCTACCGAAAGATGGTCGGCAGCGGTGCCGAGGAGTTGCACTGTCGGCGACCCAAGAAGCGGCTCGGACGCTTCGGATTGCACCAGACGGTCGCGCTCCGATTCGATCCCAGTGACGCCGAACACATGGCTGGATTCGAGACCGGCATGGTTCATCACGTGTGCCTGATGCGTCCGGCAGAGCTCGTCGTCACCTACTGGCCAGGCCCCAAGCCTGCTAGCGAAATCTCCGCTTACGCGGGCGTTTTCCGTGCGGACAATGAGCTCGACGAAGCTTATGCGAGAGCTGAGCCGCCGACGCACGACAACTGGAACTACCAAACACTCGATCACCCCGAACATACGTTCGTGAAAATGACATTCACGCGAATGAAGGAGGAGATCGACAAGGTCATCGGACCCCGAGGAAGTGCCGGGGTCGAGGTCGCTCAGGTATCACTGGGCGCGGCAAGCGACCGACTGTCACCGCTGGTCGGTGGAGCATGGGGGATCGGCTCGGCCACCGACTACGGCAGGCCCGGTGAAACCGCGCCACCACCACGGCCCGCACCGAAGCGTCGGCCGAGTGGCAGGCGCAACGACCCCGCGGAGTCCGACGAATTCGAGACGTCAGAACCGTTCTCGTCCAGCGGCGCTGGCGATTCGGGCGCATCGGGTGGCGGATCCGACGAAGGTTCGGACGCTGGCCACTCGACGGAACACCGTGCGAAACAAGCGCCCGCGCGGCGGCGTCGCCCGAAGATCGAGTACATCGGTGATCCTGAGCCGGACGAACTCTGGGGGCACGGCGTTGTCATCCAGCGGTTCAAGCTTCCGGTAGCGGTGCCGCAGCGGGTCAGCGCTGACGTTGCTGTCGCGTTGAACAGTGACGGCGGGCTCGAAATGGACCCGCCCACCGGTGCTGAAATGCCCGGCCTCGTCGGTTGGCAAGACCCGCAAGGCGAGGTCCACACGACACCCACGTACGTCATCGAGGGTGGCGACGGCGGTGTGTGGAAGGCCGTCGTCAAGCCGGCCCCGGACACGATGACCGACATCGTCTTGTACACCGAGGCGGTCGCCTGATGGCCAATCGTGTTCTGCCATATAAGAAGCCGACGATGGGGGTCGTTCGAGCGGGGGAGTGGTTGCTATCGGTCGGTGGCGAAGAGATGCCGTTGCCGGAGCACCTCCCGCACTGGGACTATCAAACGAATCTGCCGCTCCGTCGCGTCGTTCGCATTGACCTCGAACGCGCGCTGGCCGAGTCCACGCTCGCGCCCGGCACAGAGTTGGCGTTGGCCGCGGTGTGGACATCCACTGGATCCAAACTGCGCGGGACGATGTCACGCGTGATCGTCCCCGCGAATGGCGAGGTAGAGCTGCGGGCGGATCTGGTCGGAGCCGATCTGGGTGGCGTTCTCGTGCTCGACACCGTGTTGGTACTGGCACGCCGCCGACATGGCGCCGATCGGCCGGTCGCGCCGCGTCGCGGCGGCTCGGTGCTGTGGAGCGATCGCACGCAAATCCGCCTGCAAGGCGACGCACCTCAATTCCCCATCGCCATCGTAGATTTCGAGAAGACCAACTATCCGGGTGACGCCGCCTGGCATCTCGAGATCGGTACCGATCTCGACGTCGCCACGATGGGGTCGCTGCTGCTGCTGGTCAATGAGAAGAAGACTTTGATCGCAGAAGCCCTACAGCGGGCGGGAAGTCCTCGGCTGCAAGACAAGATGGCACTGTCGATGTTGTACGCGGACGTAGCACGAACAATGGTCGACCATGCCCTCCGAATCAGCGAATTCGATGACGACGCAACATATTTCGATGAGACGCTAGGAGCTACACTGCAGGAGCTGTTCGGCCGACTCTTCCCCGGTCGGTCCATTACCGATGTACGGCTTGCCGCGCAAGAATCTCCGAACCTGTTCGCCTCGCAACTGCAGGCAGCGGTCAAGATCTTCGAGGGGGTCGCATGACACTGCTCTACCCGCGACTCCTCCGCCACCGCGCGAAGCCCCTTGCCGCCGAATACAAAGAACTCGGCCCCATCGAGCTCAACAGCCGATGGTCCCTCGCCGACAGCTCCGCGGTGTTCGTCGCGACCGGCGGCACCCGAATCGAGCAGGCGAAGCTCCAACTTCTCCGTGACATCGTCATCGACCTGGCCAAGGAATCCGGCTTTCCGCAGCCGCCGGATTCCAAGCAGAAGACCAGCTTCGACCTGCGGCTCGCCGTAGCCCTGCACCGCGAGATGCGAATCTCGCCCGCCGAAGCGGCGTCCGGGGACGTCTGGGCTTTCCTCGCATTGGTCGTCCTCCCCGATGTCGCGCACTGGCGGTACCCCAAACCCCCAGGCGATCGAGTACTCGGTTCCGACCTCACCCGCCACGTCCTCGGACGCATGTGGTGGCGAGCCCAACTCGTGTACGCCCCCACCGATCCTGACCCGTACGCCGCCCTCCACGTCCTCGGCGAAGCAGCCTTCGACCAGATCTACGCCCGCCGAACCGCCCTCGGCGGCAGCCCTCACCTGATCCAGTCGATCCTGCGAACCTGGAAACAGATGGACTTCTCGGGCCCCGACATCGCCGAACGAGACATCCTGCGCGACTTCCTCAAACGCCTCCTGCGCCTGGCGCCGTTCGTTGTCTTCGAGGCGATGGACAGCCGTGCGCTGGACGAGGAGTTGCTCGAGATCGCGAAGGAAACGGTGGTGGGTTACCTGTCGGTGGGCGACCGAGTGCCTGCTGCCGAGGTGGATTCTCGCGCAGCCAAGGTTTTCGTTGGAGCGGTGTCCTGAAGCTTATGCCGTAGACGGTGAGGGTCTGACGGGCAAACCTGCGCGCGTGCTTCTTGTCCTGCCCAGCTCCGGTGGATCGGCAATCCGCAACCCCCCCAAAAATTTCCGGGCATCGAAAGCCTATTGTCTGAACCGCGAATGAGTCAGAATTGCCCATCGGCAAGCGAATGGAGAGCGAAGATGCGTAAGACGATGGTGGCGGGCGTGCTCGTTGCGACTCTGATGGGCGTGGGCAGCGGCGTGGCGGGTGCTGATTCGGCGCCGGTTCCGGTGGCCGAAACCGGTAGTTCAGGGTCGGGGTCCCTGTCGTCTGTACCGAGGGACCCCGAGAACCCGCTGTTCTGGGTGTTGGTAACTCAGAACATGCTGCGGTGTGCGTTCGCAGCTACGGGCAGCCTTGGGCCGTGCGATCTGAGTTAGGACACCTCCCCGCGGCCAGGACCGTGGGAAGCCCGTCGGACGGCACACCGTAGGATCATGTCCCGGGAGGTTCGTGACGCGCAGCAAGGCCTTTCGAGCAGAGTCGACCAGATCAACCGTCTGCTGGGTTGCCCAGGGTTCGAACGTGCCCCGCTCGAAGGTGAACTGTCAGGGGCAAGTGCAACGAACAGTGAGGCATAGTGGCTGGTGAATGCGCACAGAACACAATCGAGGAAATTGATGGCGCCTGGCCGGAACCTGATCAGAATGCCACACGAATGATACGGACTGTGCACGGCCTCCGTCGTATACCGATTCAAAGTCTAGAACCGGAAGGCCTCCGCGTACTTGCGACGCAGCGTGTTTCGTTGCTGAACGTGCTTCCTCGCGTTCTCGACGTGCTCGACCGAAATCCCCTTGCATCGGGAGATTTGTATCCAGGCGACCTGTTGGTCGCTACGCTCCGCCTCGGCGGTGAATTAAATGTGCAGCAGCGCCAACAACTCCGATCGATTGTCGATCGACTGTGCAGAGATGAATCCGAATCGGTGCCCCAAGAGGTATGGGATCTTGGTGACGCGTTATAGCCTAGTTCGTGGCAAATATGCTTCAGGATTTCGCTGGACGCGAGTGCGGCGATTTGGCTACTTTGCAGTCGCGGTGGTCGCTATCGGTGCAATAGTCGGACTCGGTTGGCAGCGATTCCAGAGTGCTCGCGACTTGCCGACAGAGGCTAGGCGAATCGCTGAGTCGGTGGCTGTGGCCGGATTTGTTCGGACGGCGGTTGTAGACGTCTTGGATAGCAATGCATCTTATGCCACCGCGTATTTTATCGGACCTTCACCACAACCTGATCCACTGGCCGTCATTACGGTACCCACAATGGAATTGAAGGTGTCAGATCCTCCACCTCGAAGATCGCCATATGGAGGACCCCGGCCTCACACTATTGTCGCGAAAGGGGCACGCCCAGATGGGTGCCACGCCACCGTGGTAGTCAATACGGATCCGAGAATTTCAACATCCGCAGTGCCTCCGGTTCAGATTGTCACTTACGAGCAACGTGCAGCCGTTCGCAACGGGGATCAAGTATTAATCGAAGTCCTAATCGGAGACTGTGGTTGGTGAGGACTGGGCGGAACTAGGCAGGAGGGTGCCCGAAATGGAGTCTAAGGATGATGAAATCTACTCGGACGCTGCCGCATGGTCGAGCGAGCAGGCCCCATCACAGATAAAATTCATCGAATTTCTTGCACGCGTCGAGCCAGAGTTCGGCCAGATTGTGGCGGAGCATGAACGAGACTACGGAGAAATTTTGCCCACGCTTGTGATGGGCGACATCGCTCGCAGGATCGCGGCGATCGCTAATGCTGGTGGTACTGAGTCGAACCCTCGGCTGTCGAAAGTCTTTGATGCGTTCGAGCAAGGGTGGGATGACGGCCAGAATCCAGTCGCGGATCTCATCGCCGTCGGATTCGTAGAGAACACGTACGGCCAACCGCTAGTGGTCAAGCTCATGGGGAGAAACTTGCTCCGATATCAGCGAATCTATACCGGAAAAGAAGCGGTGCAGGCCAGAGACATGCGACCAGCTCCGGGATTCATGGCGAAATTTCGCGGAAAGCTCGGCAGATCATGAAGGATATCTTATATGTCCCGCATCGCAGCCAGAGCTGCACGAGCGGCCGTAACGACAAGTGGCCACTCTGAATCGCCGAGGTATGTGGAATCCGATGCGTTTCCTAATCGGCTGATCATGGGGTCGAGCACTTGATCCAACTCGATCAGTCGGTCGACCTCTGGTCCGTCTACGAGCACGGTGCCGATCCTGCTGCGAGGGTCGGGGACGACGACGCAGTCGTCGTACAAGATGCTCACGTTCAGGTCCAGGTCGTCGTAAAAATTCGCGTGCGGGAATTGACGATTTATCCAGACTCGCCTTTGATAGTCCGGGTCGGCGAATGATTCGAGTGCATCTATCACGGACATCCGCATCTCAGGATATTGAACATCGGTCATGGTTGATCCCAGCTCCTCCAAGTCAGCCAATAGGCGCCGTTCACGCCGGCAGGGCTTGCCGATCGAGCTGGTCGTAGTGGTCGGCGAATCCAGAGTGCTTGGCGGCGTGGAGCGCTCGAATCGGCGCCATCGCGCGCAGGGTTCGAGTCGATCCGATCGTGCCGAGAGAGTCCAGTACCGATTGTCCCGCGGCGAGCGCTCCGCGCGTATCCCCTACGGCTGCAAGGGTTGCCGCGTGCCAGGCGCGTGTGTTGGCCTCGTTGCGCACGCTCTGACCTTGTAGTGCGCGCTCGTAGTGGGTCAGCGCGGTGCGGTAGTCGCCCAGGTCGCTGTGCGCTCGTGCTTCGTGTCCGGCCAGCTCCGGTGGATCGACAAACCGCAACCAGCTCGGGCAACGGCCGAGGATCTCGGAGTCAAGGGCGGTGTCCATCGAGGCGTGCGCTGTGTTCATCGCAGTGCGGAATCCGTCGTGGTTGCCGATGTGTCCCCATGCCTGCGCCTGCCGGACCGCGATCAGCGCGTGTACCCGGCCAGGATTCCAATGCTGGGCCAAACGTTCAGCGCGACTTGCGTTCTGCAGCGCGAGATGCGGATTGCCGATGGCCTGGCGGGACAACGCGATCTCTTGGTTCGCGGCATTGAGCAGAGCGTGGACCGCGAGTTCCTCATCGCCGGAACGCATCGACATCTCGAGGGCCGTGCGGTAACAAGCGCGGGCGAGGTCGTGCTGATCGGCGTCGTAGGCCAACCAGCCCGTCGTGACAGCGAGGTTGCCGACCGCGCTGGCCGCCGCCGCGCCCGTAGCCGGATCACAGTGCGCCACATCGACTTCGCGACGAGCGCGGGTCAGCGCGGAGCTCGCCGCTTGCACCAGCCGAGCTCCGCCCTCACGCTGGTCGCGTTGTTCGAGTTCCTCTGTGTACTCGATCCACGCCCGCACCTCGGACAGTCCGATTCTCGGATGGTCGACCGTCGGGCCGCGGTCGGTCGCCGGACCGACCAGCGAGACTGCGCTCATGGTGGTCGCGATGCCGAATTGTCTACGGTTCACGTCATCCTCGCTCTCCGGGTCCAGCGCCACGAGCGCCAACTCCATGCGGTGAAGTTGATCGGCGGTGAGTCGGGCGAGCTGTGTGTCCAGCGCCGCCGCCGACGCCCCACGAACAGGCTTGGCCTCGGTTGCCCTGGACTCCCACTTGCGAACGGTGACAGCCTCGAAGCCGAGCCGCTGCGCGAACGCCGGCTGACTCTCCCGCAGCGCATCCACCCGCAGTGCCCGGATATGCGCCGCCGTCCACCTGCCGACGATCATCGTCGTCCCTTACCCTTCGCCGTCATCGATGGATCGGGTTCGTATCACCTTCGTATCGGCTCCGACACTGTCGGAAACCGGCCTCGCCCGCCACGCTGGAAGTCGTTCTCTTCCACCCTCTTCCAACGTCGTAACCCCAGGCTACGCGGGTAAACGCGAGAAGAACACGCAATCCAGGAGGCAACGATGTCCACGGTCGACCAAGCACTCGTTCTCCGCATCCTGCAATCCGGCGGACAACTCACCGACCGTGAGATCGCCGCGGGGACAGCGCTGTCCATCCGCCGGACCAGACGAGCGCTGGGCATCCTGCACTTCGACGGGCTGATCCGACGAGTCACGCACCGCGATGCGTGGGAACTGTTGCCGCGCGGCAACGCCTACACGGCGACACCGTCGGGCCGGGCGATGCTCGATGTACCTCGATCGGCGCTCGCCGGATGAAGCCCATCGCGATCGGGTACCTGCGATCTGACATCTCCGGGTCGGGGCAGAACTGGGATGAGATCCAGCTGCGTTCGCTGGCAAAGCGATTCGGCTATGACCTTGCGAAGACGATCGTGTTCGACGTACGAACCCATAACCCGATCACCCAGTTGATCGGCATTGCCCGACGAGCCGGAGCTGAAGCAGTGTTCACGCCCAGTCGACAGCATCTCGGCGCCGAGGTGCCCGGTTGGCTCGTCCAGGCTTGCGACGTGGTCACGGTCCATGACCAGGTCACGTACGCGCGATCGTATGCGGACGGCAAGAGGTCAAGCTACCCCGCGCTTGTGTTGAGCGAGCTACAGGTAGCCTTCCCACGTTTCGCGCGTCGGTCGCCCGAGATCGACCCATTTCGCATAGCCGGCAGCGGCGCGATCGTAGATCCATGTGAGCTCGGTGCCTGTTCGCCGTTGCCGAACGAAACCCATCATGTGTCGCGGAATCTTGAACCCAGACATGAAGGGCAAGTCTATGGCGGGAATTAGTTTCGCTGGATCTGCCTGCGACGGAAGTGCTACCCATATCCCTTCGAAGCTTCTACGGAAAGTCTCGCCGATAAAATAGTAGAATCGCATTCCGAGCTTATAATTCTCCTCGGAGAACGGGTTCGAACCATCGAATCGACTCATGATTTCCTGCTCGGCGATCACGAGCCCTTCGCGTGTGAACTCGAAGCCGGCCAGCTCGGGAACTTCGAATACTGTGAACTCAATTTGCAGCGCCGCGTCGTGCATCAGAAGCCAGCTTTGAAATCCCTCATCGTTCTGGGCCGTTTTGAACATAGAGGTATCGCGAATGTCTGGCTCAATTTTGTTGGGCATTAAGACTCTCCGAGTGCGGCCAGAATTTTGCTAGCCAAGTCGACGCCAGTTTCGCATGTCTCATCACCGAAGCGGCCATCGAGGAGGATTCCGAAATGATTCACCTGTACGAGTATCTTGCAAGTTCCAGGAAATTGCTTATTGTTGGCAACCGTTGACATTCTAGTGCCGATCTGACGGTCGGTGAAATTGTAATTGTCGGAGATCTTG
This sequence comes from Nocardia sp. NPDC058640, assembly GCF_042716995.1. Classification (NCBI taxonomy): domain Bacteria; kingdom Bacillati; phylum Actinomycetota; class Actinomycetes; order Mycobacteriales; family Nocardiaceae; genus Nocardia; species Nocardia sp. NPDC058640. The sequence continues at coordinate 380,933 of NZ_JBHXRG010000001.1, read as the reverse complement.
CTTCGTTGGAAGTATTCCACGGTCATGTTTGTCGACTGTAGGTAGAATGCGGCAGAAGATGGCGGTCCACCGAGGAGGCAGCCGCTATAGCGTGCACCGGGGTCGGAAGGGGTTGCGGGGTTCGAACGCTTGGGCATTTGAATCCGTAAGCCCTCGTCGGTCAGCAACTCCTGGGGCAACCGGTCACAAGGGTCATAAGGGAGTTCGGCCGAGCTCAGCGGTAACGAGGGTGGGGTCGAAGTCGTTACTGCGGGGTCGTTGATTGTGCAGCTAGCGCTGAAGAGAAGTAGGAGGATTGGGGCTACTGTTCGACCGGCCTTCATATCTGTCACTTCCCCGCTTTCCCGCTTTCGCCGATATAAGCAGTATTCCCGGCAAGGAACTGCTTCAAGCGTTCAGGGCTTCCTGCGAAACCGTTGTCTAGATCGTTGTAGGCACCGCTGTAGTCTCTGCGGTATTGATCGGTGGTGACGGCGGGAAGCTGGCTACCACCGAATTGGTTGGCAGTATCGAGCTGCGTGCGGAAGTTCTCCCATGCCCTCCCCTGCAGTGTTTCGACGTTGGGGAATTGGACAGGTACTGGATCGGGTTCGGGATTCCATTTCTCGACAACGGACTCCATGCCCTTGTCGCGCATCTCGCCGACGATTCCGTGGACGATCGCCCCGCCGGGTAGACGTTCGACCGCCTGATCGGTGCCGCCACTGATGAGCATCGTCGCAAACTCGGCGGCCTTTTGCTTGGTTTCATAAATCTCGTTGGCATGGGTAAATTTGTCGGATGCCTCTGAGACGTCTAGGTTAGTGGCCGCGTTGTACAGTGCGTTGTCGATTCTGGCATCGAGACCACCGATCATCACCGCAGTATCCAGCGGAGTAGCGTCCTGTCCGTTCGCGATCTGTTTGATAACGGCCAGATCGAAGGTTTGTCGAGCAGTTTCCAGGTAAAGCTGTCCGTCGGGCGAGTGGGCTCCCAGGAACAATAGACGTTCGGCGTCTTCGTTGGATACGGACGCGATTCCATTCGAAATCCCTGAAGTTTCGTGATGTCCGGCGATCGAGTCGAGATTCGGTGCAAGGGTCTTGCTCAGGCCCGTTGCCAATTCGGGGTTCTTGATGAAATTCTCGGCGTTTGATTCGAATACCGACTTGCCATCCTTCGCGACGAGCATTCCGCTCTCGTCACGGGGAGCGAGCACGTCAGGAAGTTCGAGGTAGGCGTCACGGGCGAGATCGCCCAATCGACCCTGGTCATGAGTGTGCTCGCCGACCCAACTGTAGAGGCCGGACGCGGCCTTGCCCTCGTCCTCCCACTCGTGCTCGAACACGGTTGATGTGAACTTCGACGGGTCGTAATTTCCTGCGGGCTGGTATTCCGCACCACCCGCGCCGAACGACAAATCTGCTGGCAGCGGCTCGCCGGTATCGGAATTCTTGCCGGTTAAAAGTTGGTACGCCGCCTCAGGATTCGATGTCCCGAGCTCCATGTACTTCTGCGCGGTCGCATCCAAGGTGTCCTTGTCGGGCTCGCGGAAGAATCCTTCGGAGTCGATGGTTCCTTCCGGCATCGCCTGATTCCACCACTGGTTGGTCCACTGGTTGACGTGGGCATCCTTGCCGTCGACGTATGCCGCCAGGTCGGCGCCTTGACGACCGAGTTCAGTGCCGAGGGTCGTGCCGGGCTCGGTGTCTGCGTGCGACATGAGATCGGCGAGTCCGACCTTGTCCTTGAGCCGGTTCTGGAAGTCATAAGGACCCTGGGGCGCGATCTTGCCCCAGTCGCCGTCGCCGAGACGTCCCGAGACGGCGTTGCGGAGTCCTGCTGGCAACTGGTTGTAATCGCCTGCGCCGACGAGCTTCCCGTTGTCGAAACCAGTGCCGATTCGCTCGTTCGACACCATCATCATGCCGTTGGCGAGTGTGTTCTGGGCGGCCGCTGCGGCTGGCGCAGTGGATAGCCCCGGCTGGTTCTGGCTGTCGAGGTAGGTACCGAGGGACAGCAACCCGTCCTTGCCCAGGTCCTGGTACAGCGTCTTGTAATAGTCGCGCAGCTCTGCCGGGACCGCGATTTCCTTGCCGTTGGCGAGTGCTTCCTTGTCCGCATCCGACAGGGTGTTCTCGGGCATATTGGCGAGGATCTCGTTGATCGTTGCGGTGTCGTTGGTGCGCAGCGCTTCCGCGAGCGCTCTTCCGTCGTCCGCTCCGGTTTTGCCGTACTTGCTGGGATCCTGTGGGCCGAGACCGTATTCGCCGTTGGCCTTCTGGACCATGTCGACGAGTTCTTGGCCCGCGGCTTGCGCGAGTTTCAGGTCTTCGGCGATGAACTGACCGATCAAACCCTTGATTCGGGTGGTGCCTTCGACGGCGTAGGTCGCGAGTTGTTCTTCCGACATCGCGATTGTCATGCCGGGAACAGGGCCGGGGACGCCCGTTTTGCCTGCGGGGACGGTGACCGTGCCGTCGTCGGCGACGTTCAGGCCCTGGTAGAGGTAGTCGTCGGCGGCTTTGACGGCGGCGTTTCTGAAGCCGTCCATCGCGGAGCCGTGGATGCGGTAGGCGGTGGCGATGTCTTCGAGTTCGGTGGCGAGCTTGTTGCCTGCCAGGCGTTCACCGAGAGCGCGCTCGTTGGCGGCTCGTGCGGCGTCGCCCTTCCAATCATCTTGGGTCGCATCGACTTTGGTGTGTACGTCGGACATTTGCTTTTTGAAGTCGGCGACGAGGCCGTCGATGCCGCGGGCTACCGCGCTGGTGGTTGCTTCGGGGTGGAAACTGCGGAGGGCGGATAGGCCGATGGTCATGAGTACACGCCTCCGGTGGTCGTGTTGAGCAGATCGGCGAAGGCTTTGTCGGCCTCTTCGTAGTTCGCCGCGCAGCGGATCGCGGCGGCGCCCATGGCGTTGATCCGGGTGGCGACTGAGGTGAGGGCGGTTTTCACCTGGTCGATTGCGGCTGCGGAGACTGCTGCGGTGGCGGTGCCGGGCAAGTCGTCGACTCCGCAGCGGAAGGGTTCGCGGGTGTTGGTGGCTAGCAGGGCTGTGCCGATGCGGTTGAGTTCGTTGCCGAGGCCGACAAGGATTTCCTTGTTGACGGTGAGGTCTGTCATCGTTGGTCCCCCAGTGGGTGTGCTGCGGTGTGAGTTGGCATGGGTTACTTGGGCTTCGGCAGGGCGGCTTCGATGGTCCGGGCCGCTTCCTCGATGTGGTCGCAACCCATCCAGGCAGTCAGTGCGGCGCCGCTGGCTAGGGTGACGTCGATTGTGCCGTCTGGACCGACCATTGCGATGCTGCACCGCTCGCGGGTCGCGCGGCCTCTCAACTTGTAGCTGATTGCCTCGCGCCCATTGATCGACGTGGCCTGCTTGCCGACGAAGTCGTCACGTTTCCAATAGTCGTCGAGTTTTATGTTGCTGGACTGGATTTGGAAGGTCGCGACCGACAATGTGTTGGCGCGGACGGTCTCCATGCGGTCGAATTCGCACCCGATGAACGCGTAGTGATCTGCGACGAAGTCGTCTCGTCTGCGGGTATCGGCAGCAAATCCTAGTGATGTGGCGGGTTCGTCACCGATCATGAAGCACGGGTCGTAGGCCACGGTTGAACCTGATCGTGCTGGTTGGCGAGGAGCTGGAGAAACAGTAACCGCCATCGGTAGCGACGGCGTCGATGTGGTTGTCGAGTGTGGGCCGGTCGTGTCGACTTCGGCGTCAGTTGTGCACGCTGAGAGCACGGCGCAGCCGACGACGGCGAGGGCGACCGCGGTGTTTTTTGCGGTCATGACTGGCCGTCGATGCTGGTAGCGGCAAGGTTGATGCGCTTCTGATTCAAGGCGTCAATCTCAGGGAACAGGTCTGCCGCACGCAAGTAACCCTCTTGAATGTCGAGTACCCCCTCGATCGCCTGGTCGAGGACGCTTGCTCCGTCAGTGGCCTTCCGAGAAAAGCCATCCTGGAGTTCTACCGCGGACTGGAGACCACCGAAGCCCTTCGTGCTGGCCGCGCCTTCGAGCTGCTCCCTCACTGCGAGAAGGGTGTTCACGAGCAGGTCGTACTTGCCGACCATCTCGATCACAGCCTCCCGCTGGAAACTGAACTGCCCATTGCGCGCCCCTTCCAGGAACGCCGCGATCTCAGCCTGCCCATAGTCGAGGTTGGGAACTTCGGAGGTCATCGGTTGCTCTCTTTCACCGTGTCGGTACGCGGTCGAAACCGGCACGGGTGTGGAGTTCGGCGGCGAGGGTGCGCAGGTCGGTCGGTATGACGAACGTATCGTCCCGGTCGACTTGGACGAGGTAGCGTCCCGAGGCGAACTGGCCGGGGACGACGTCTATCCAGTTCAAATACTGGGCGGGCGAAGGGTATTCGGTACGAAGGCCGCGTTCGATGATCAGCTGACCTTCGGCGCTGCGTGGTTTGCGCATGAGCGTTCGGATGCGCTCGTCGACCGGGAGGCGACCGTCGGCGCCGCGGTTCCAGCTCGTTGGCTGTCCGATGCCGCGCACGCGCGGTGTGTAGCCGGTCATCGCGCCTGCTCCGCCGGCGTCGGCTGGGGGCATGGTTGCCGCGAGATGGACGGGGACCGTGTGGGGGCGCAGGGCGGAAATCTGGATGGGACCGGCGGATTCGGCGTCGGCGCAGCGTTGGAACACCACGACGCCGATCCGGCCGGAGATCACGCCGTGGGAGTGGACTTCTTGACCGTCGGCGAGAGTGCCGAAGCATCGAATGCGAGTTTCCGGGTTGGCCAGCGCCGTGAAAGCCATGCGCAGCGGGGAGTCGCCGTCGCGTGGAAACTGTTCGGAGAGAACGGCTTTCATCCGCCGGTGCTCGTCCTCGGTCATCCGAGTTTGGCAGATCCGAATCGGGTCGGGGTAGTCGAATTCGTCGTGGCCGGGTTCTTGTCGCCACAGCCAGGCGAACTGGTTGGAATCCAGGGTCCAGCTCGATGTAGTCATGGTCGTTCACGCTCCGTGGGTGCGGCCGGAGGTGGGGGAGTGGGTGTGCCCCAGCCATAGGAGGACAGCAAGTTCGCCACCTCGGGAGAGAGTCCCGCTGTTGATTGCTCGGTTGGTGGATCGGCGGCTGGAGTCGGGACGGCTCCTTCGACCGTTGCAGGCTCGGTGCTTGCGGGAACCGACTCCGCGGCAAGGGATTCGGTGTCAGGAGAAGTCGCAGGCGTCTCCGGGGCGGGTGAATTGTGAACCGGAGCAGCATGATTCACAGGCGGCGCACTGGCTACTGTTTGCGTGGACGACGGTTCAACCGGCATTGCCGAGGGAGCATCCGCGCCGACCACGGCGGGACGGCTGTCGATTCCTTCGGTCCAGTCCTCGTGGACGCGGCGCAGGTAATCGGGGCTCTGGTGCTCGTCGTCGTCGCTGCCGCCCCGTCGCTGCCCGGCACCCGGCGCCATCGGTCCCATCGGACCGTGTGCTCCCGCACGGGCACCACCAGCGGCCGCAGATCCCGCGCCGACCGAGCCCGAAGGCGACTGAGCGCTCACGCCCGGCACTGGTGCGCCGAGGTTGGGCGCGGACGCAGTGCCGCCGCCCGGTAGACCCGCGCCAGGCAGGCCTGAGCTCGGCGAACCGGAGCTCGGCAGGCCTGACGTCGGCGAACCCGCGGTACCGAGAGGGCTGGACTGCGCACTGGCAGCGGCTGTCTGCGCGGGCGACGATTCCGACGGCGACCCGCTCGAGTCAGCCGTCTGCTCGGTCGTGCCTTCTTCGGCAGTGGAAGGATTTGTCGAATCAGGTTGGGCACCCTCGGTATTCGACGGATCATCGCTGGTGGAATCGTCGTCCGAGCCTGGGGATTGGGTCGGCTGGCCGCTGCTACCGGGCGAGGTAGGTGACGGTGATCCCGAACCCGGTGCGCCGCTGTTGCCGCCTGAGGCGGACTGATCGCTACCGGCCAACGCGTCCGACACGAGGGGATAGGACGGAACGCCCGAACCGTTCGGCGGATACGACGGCGTGTAGATCTGCTCCATCGCCGCACGTGTCGCGGCCAGCACTTGATCTTGCTCGGTGCGCTGATTGGTCGCGGTCGTCGGGTTGACCAGGCCCGGAATGATCGACGACCGCGGGTCGTCAGGATTCAATCTTGTGACCGGCGCGATAGGAGGTTGGACCGCCGCTCGCACGGCCTCAGCGGCGCAGGCCAACCCCTCGACCCGCGTTCCGACCGCCCCGAAGACCTGACCGATCACATCGATGACCTTCGCCATCCGCTGCGAAGCGGCCCGCGCCGCGTCACCGCTGGACCCCGACCATTCGCCATTGCCCAGCAGGCGAGCCAAGTCCGTCACGTTTGCTTGGGCTGCGGTGGTGAGCTCGGTCGATGCCTTCTTCCATACCGTGCCCAGGGTTTGCAGGCCGGCCACATCCATGCCGGTGGTGCCGTGCACAGCGTCATAGATCGCCTGGTGTGACATCGTCTGGAACTGCTCGGGAGTCTTCGAGTAATCCGGGTCGGTGCTGGTGCCCTGCCCGGACAGCGCGGCTTCGATCGCCTGTGAACGCGACCGGACTCCGTCCAGTTTGCCCAGCTCCGCGGCCGTTACCGCTGACCCCACCTGCAGGATCACTTCAATGGGCGAAGACATCGCCACCCCCTCGTCGTTGTCCTCGGGCAGCCTACCGAGGTTCTCTCAACGGTCGGGCTGCTCTGCCGGAAGCATCGGCCTGACCGGGGCAAACCTGCCTCGTCAGACCGCTGCCGTTCGATCCTGAAACGCCTCTCGATCTCTTAGACGCGAGCGGGGGTGATTCGGTTCCATGATTTCTTCGCGATCGACACCGTCGACTGCGCCGCGGCGTGGATGTACCCGAAGGGTTGTGTATACGTATACATCTACGTATAGTCACAAGGGTCGTCAGGCAGCACTGCCCAATCCGCACGCTCGATCGGAACGAACATGACCGCGCCGCAGATCATCCATCCGGGAATGCTTCCCACCAGCGCCTTCGCGGCGTGGATTCCCGTGCCGCGCAATGATTTCGGCCGCGCGCTGCACTACCTGCGCAGCGACCACCCCTTCGCCCAACTGATCCGGTTCGCCCTGGTCGGCGGTGCCAGCAACATCGCCTACGTGCTGCTGTTCATGACCATGCACGGCAGCGGACCGCTGGTCGCCAACGTCGCCGGATCGATGGTGAGCACGGTGATCGCGAACGAACTGCACCGCCAACTCACCTTCCGGGCGGGCGATCGCGTCGGCGGGTTCACCGCGCAGTGGGAGGGTGGCGGGCTGGCGTTGCTCGGACTCGGGATCAGCACGGGGGCGCTGGCTGGACTGGATGTGGTGGCACCGAACCTCGGTGGGGCCGTGCAGGCGGGCGCCGTACTTGCGATCATGGCGGTGGTCGGCGGACTGCGCTTCCTGGCGCTACGCAGTTTCGTCTTCGGCTCGACTGCTCCCCAGTGCGACCCGGCGATGATCGCGACCAACGCCTACGCAGCGCCCGTCCCCACGACGCTGTCCCTCAACCCGGAATAGGATCGGCGACCAATGGTCGGGTCAGGTAATTCACCAGGCTCTCGCCCGGATATCATGAAGGCAGTTTTTCAATGCTTTGCAGGAGGCCCCAGCTAAATCCCGCACCGTAGCGTGCGCCATCTGCTGCCGTAAACAGAATTTCCTCGTACGGTGGTATGGAGTCGCCAGCTTCCATCTCCGCGAAGGATACGGCGACCTCGTCCATCGTGCAGCTCCATATGGGTATCGATAACGGGTTGACAAGGGTCAGTGGTGCCGCTGATTCGACTCGCCGAAACCGTCCGGTGTGCCAGTATCCGGCATGTCCCACGGCCGAAAATTCTAAATCGGGCCAAATAATCGACCGATACGAAACTGCTGGGTACTCGGCCTCTGGGACGTCCACCCCTAGGAGGTTTCCAAGCTTTGAGAATTGATCGGGACTAAAATTCAACTGGTCGCTAATGTGCTTTCCGACCGCTTGTGCCTGCTCGATCGTGAGGTCGAACTGCTCGACTGTAGCGATCTTCCGATCTATTGGACAGGTCATGCCCATTAGGAGAAAAAGGTCGAAATCCAAATGCAAACTGCCACTACTCACTGCTGGTCCTTCCGTTGTTGCCGCATCGGGTTCGAACTTAATCGCTAAGTATCAGTCATCCGTCAGCACTATAAGCGCTACTTCGCCGGTCGCTCTGCATATGGTAATCAGTTCATGGAATTAGATGTGGAGATCCCCGTAGTCGTTTATCGCTGTTGGATCAAGTCTCTTGAGAGTGTAAACAGAGTCGCTTCGTGCAATTACATTGACGACCGCGTCTTCTAAGTCATTCGCTAGTGCAGGCGGCGTGGCTCCGCAATTTTGTCGCCACCGATCAAATATATCCGCCGCAACGGAGGCGTCTATCGCATCAAACGACGACGGCGAGATGCTGGAAATCCAATAGGGGCCGTGCCGGATTCCACCAGGGTCGATGCCACCTCCTGCGTAGTCATCTCGATATTCGTCGGTGGCGAGAACATTCGAGATGATCTCCTCGTCTGCGGCATCAGGGTGAGAGATCTTGAACGTTCTCACATCCACCCAGTGGAATTTGTGATTACCGTCGGATCCGAAATTGTAATCGCGAAAGTTTATGAATCGAAGGCCGAGATATTCCAGTGGGTTGTTATTCAAAGGTCAGGTTCTTTCGAGTATAGGGCGTCGGTAACGTGGGTAATCGGGTATCAGTCCAGATGTAGTCGGACTCGCTGATCGTCAGGTCGCCCCCGCGTCGGAAGGCCCAAACGTCTCCCGATTCCATGAAATACAGAATGAAGTCGCCAGATTCTTGTCGAAGGATTTCCGCTGCTAAGGAGGCGATGTCATCGCCCTGTCGGGTAAGTGAGCTGGTCTTGTCCAGCCTGAAGTACACCGTCACTGTCGGAAGGAAGCCGAACTCCTCCTCGATTAGATCTCCCCACGCTGGCGACGTGTGTTGCTTGACGCTAACGTGCATTCCCTGGCTGGACTTTACGCCCGATCCCAATAGCCGATCCACGTCTGAATTCGGAAAGATGTTCTTATTCACGCCAATTGTGTCAACCAGCTCGGCTGTCATCGCCGGGGTGTTCGCCGTTGCGATTGCGATAATGTAGTCAAGCGCCATCTTAGAAACTCCTTGCCGGGCGCAGGTATGGATCGACTCCGGGCACGTGGATTGGAGTGAGGATCGTGTCTGGGTGGACGACCGTGACGCGGGGGTTGATGAAGTCGAACTCGCGATCGAACGGAAAGCTCCACCGGACGGCCTGGATGGGCATCTGCTGTTGGACGAACAGGTAGTACGCCGCGTGCGGTGTGTCGTCGCGATACGTCGGAGGGAGGTTCTTCCAACATACGTCGGCGATCCCGCTGGATGAATTCAATTCGGCCGCTTCGGTTCCCGGGAAAACGACGACAATGCGATCCCATTCGTCCTTCAGGCCGGCGGCCCTTGTCACATCTCGCATGGACACCGGCTCGTGCCCCAACGCAACTGTGCGCGCGGCTCGATGGAGCCACGCGCCGTCGCCGAGCGGTTGTTGCGACGACCGGAAATCGAACGTTGCCGCGCAGTTCTCGATTGGTTCCGGCTGATTCGACCCGCATCCCGAGATCAGTGCCGAGAAGAGCAGGACCGATCCGGCGGTCAGCCTGCGACCAAGACCCCGACCTGCGACAGTAGATGCCACGTGCACGATCCGACTCCTCGTCTACGAGATCACCAGGCGCAGTGGGCCGGGCACCGTGGACAGTACCCGGCGGCGCCGTTCGCCCTCCACGTCGCGCAGCAGCCACGAATAGTACGACCGAAGACCGCGTAAACCTATGCGGCGGCGCATCTCTCGGTCCAGCAGGGACCATTCCCGATCGTTGATCAACGGCAGTGTTTCCTGCTCTTCGTGCTCCAGGTGGTTGTGCAGCAGCTCCGACAAGGCCACCAGCGTCGGTCGCGCGGCTTCCGGTCCTGCGGTGTCGAAGGCCCGATTCGCTTGGGCCAGTAGGGGATCGATGCGGTCGTGTTCGGCGGCCATCGCCTCGACCAGCTGCGCGTCCACGCCTCGGCGGCGCAGGCTCGGCCAGAGCACGACGTCCTCCGCGGTGTGGTGGACCGACAGTTGGGTTCGGAACTGCGTCCAGCGTTCATGATCCGGGGTGGTGGACAGGGCGCGGAGGTCGCGCCGGAACGCATCGTGTGCTGCGTACATCATGGTCATATCGCGTTCGGACATCTGCCTGGCCCTTCGTCGTGCGGGGTGATCCGCGTCTTGGATCAATTACATCCGCGTGGGAGGAGGCAGAACATCGTTCATTCGCCCACAGACATGCGTGAGCGTCTCTGGGCATGAGTTGACTGTCGTCAGCGGGTAGGCGGCACCGAAATACCGCGCGCAAGAGGGCATTCTTCGACAAGCTGGTGCTGCCGACGACCTGAGAATCAGGGGAGGTGGCGAGGGTCGACTTCGACAGGACGTTCGCTTCTCCATTGTCGGACAGTGGTGACCGTTTCGACATCGAACGATTCGGCAGCGTCGCGGACTGTCGCGACGACCTGATCGAGTCGGCGAACCTGGGTGAACAGGCCGGGTACCTCGGGAACCGAGATGGCCCACCATCCACCGCTGCGGGAGGCGTGTGCGGTGACGTCCATAGGGTTAACCCTACGTTCGGCAACCGCAAGCGTGGCGTGCTGTGAGTTTTGCGGTGGGGGATTTGCCTGATTCGAACGGCTGTTCGAAAATTGATAGTCTCGCCGCATGATCAGCTCATCGCATGAGGCGATGCACGGGATCTTCACCTACGACGCGGCCGCAGTCGGACGCGCCTTCCGTGTGCTCCGTCTTCCGTTCCCCGATCCCATTGCCGTGGAACAGATTTCGGTCGATCTCACTACGACGGCACCGGTCGAGCGGCGTGCGGACACGATCTTGCGGGTCACGACCGCGGAGGACGAGTTCCTGCTGATCGTCGAAGCGCAGTCGTGCAGGGATCTCACCAGGATCGCCGCGTGGTCGTATTACGTGACGTTCCTGCACAACAAGTACGAGCTGCCGGTGGTGTTGGTGGTGGTCTGCCATGACAAAGAGACCGCCGCGTGGGCGAGTAAGCCATTGACGCTGACCTACCGGGGCTGGACGACCTTCACCTTGCAGCCGATGGTTCTCGGGCCGCACAACGTGCCCGCGATCACTGACCCCGCGGAGGTGCTCGCCGACCTGCCGCTGGCCGCGCTGTCAGCGATTACTCATGCCCGCGAGCCGGAGATCAATGCGATACTGGAAGCGATCATCGTGGCTTTCCGGAGACGGGGGTCCGATGATGAGACCGAGTTCTACGCCGAACTGATCGAACAGGGAATCTCGCACACCGACGCTGCCCAACTCTGGAGGGACAAAATGGACATGGATCTGGCGTTCTTCCGGTCGGAGTCTGCGCAGCGGTTGCGGGCTCAGGGGCGTGAGCAGGGTCGTGCGGAGGTGCGAGTCGAGGAAGCTGCGCACGCTGTGGTGACCGTGCTGACCGGCCGTGGAATCGAGCTTTCCGTCGCCCAGCGCACAGTGCTTGCCGAAACTGTCGACGTCGATCAGCTTCATGCATGGCTGCTGCAGGCCGTGACCGCGACTTGCGCGGGCGAACTGTTCGACTGACGATCGGCCGTCATAGGGTGCCAACCCGCGATGATCACACCCCCGTCTGCATCCGAGGATCCTCGGTGGGGTCGGAGTATTGCGGTGGGCAGCCGTCGGTGATGGCTTCGGGGCGCAGTTCGTAGTGCCAGGGTTCGTTGTCGTAGATCTGGCACAGGCCGTAGGTGGCGCGGCACCGAACGCGTGCGTACCCACCACACCGGCGACGGACTCGGCCTGGCCATCGTCAACAGCATCACCCGAGCCCACGACGGAACTCTCACCTTGACCCCGCGCGAGGGTGGGGGGTTGCGGGTGACTGTGCGACTGCCGTCCGGCGGGGCTTTCCTGCGCAACACTGAAATGATCCGCTGAGCGGGCGCCTTGCCTCCACAATGGGTACATGAATTCCGTTGTGCAGCAGTTGATTACCGTGGCTGGGGTCCTTCTAGGGGCGGGGGCGACGTTCGCGGGGGCGGCGTTGACCGAGCGGTCGAAGTGGCGGCGTTCGCAGCGTAGTCGGTGGGATGATCGGCGGCTGGTGGCGTATAGCGAGTTCGCTCATGCGCTGAAGCACTTCTCGGTGGTGTCTCAGCGGATGGCGGCGGCGAGGGGTTTTCCTCATGCGGGACAACCGATTTCAGCTGAGGATGGTGCGTTGCTGCTGGCTGACGCGGATTCCGAGAAGACGTTGAAGTGGGAGATGGTGCTACTGCTCGGGTCACCGGAAGCGGTTGCGGCGGCGCGGGTTTGGAACAAGGCCGTATGGGAGCTGAGTCTGGTCGCGCTGGGTGAGGAGATGAGCCATGCCGACTACCTCAGCGCTTACGAGGGGACTGGTCACAAGCGGAACGCCTTTTACGAATGCGCCCGCAAAGACCTCGGGGTTCGGAGTGGGGAGCTGCCGTTCGGTGATGGACCGTGGTTGCTGCGGAGTGTGCAGTTGACGCCTGGAGATGTTGATGTTCCAGCGACAACAGGGCCGCTGTGAGGATCCCGGCTACTCGGCGGCCGTCCGTTCGTTCGGCAACGGTTCCATCACGCGAAACTGGTACGAGGTACGCGACTGCGGATCGTTGTCAGCGACAGCCTGGAACTCGTATCCGCCTGGGGGCGTAGGCATTCCTGCCGGAATCTGAACCGCGAATTGGATCCGGACGGATTCGTACTCTGCCAGATCGTCGGCGCGGCCACCGTCCAATCCGACGTCGACGCGGATCACCTCCTCGTCGAGATCTCCCCTGAACGGGTTGCCCGCGCCGTCGCAGAGAGTGATCACTATTTTGTGTGGTCGGTCCGCTTCGTCACGCCCGAGCTCGGCGAAACCTAGGACGACGAATCCCCGGACTGGGTGAGATATCCGTGTCCAGCCGGCGCCGAGCGCGCTGATCTTGCCGTTCGGCGCGTCTTGAGCCGCATCGGCGAGCAGGATCGTCAACTTCACCGGAGCCCTCCGGTCGACGTTGTGGTGTCGTTCGTGTGTGCGGGTAGGTGTCCGCGCAACGGCACCCAATGGTCGGCGATGTGGCGGTTCGTGACCGGCTCATCCGTGGAGCGAGCGTTGCCGCGGCGTCGTCGGTGGGAGCTCTGGGGATACGACGGCGTGCCGTCCTCGATAGGCGTCAGGGTAAGGCTCAGCGTGTAGCCATACGCACGCGCATACTTTGCCAACGCGGCCACAGTGACGTTGCCGTCGCCGTTGAGGACCTGTGAAACGCGACCTTCCGACACTTTCAGCAAGTCGGCGATCTGCTTCTGTTTCGGGCCTGACCTCGTGCTCAGCCAGCGGAACAGTCGAGACACCTCCGCTGTCGCAGACGCTGCCGCCAGTTCGATCGCGCCCTGTGCCGTGGCCGCGTACCGCGCGTACTCGGTGTCATTGTTTGTCATGACCGAGGTCCTCCGTCCGTACTTTTCGTGCGAACCCGATGTCGCTGGGCTTCGCGAGTCTGCCCTTCTTCGGCCAGCCGTTACACAGTCTGATCTGTGGATCGAGGTCTGGGATGAACCAGGTCGCACTGTCGGGATAGGGGGCGCTGTCTCGATCGCGAAGCTTTCGCTTCGGGGTGTGTGACCCGTCGCCGGGTGTGTCGTAGAAGGCGATTCGAGCTCGACCGGCTTTGAACTCGAATATGCCGTCTTCGAGTCCGTTCATCGACTCGCTTCGGTCGCCTTCGCCGTGCTCGGCGTAGTACTGCATCGTGTGCATCAGTTTGGCGTAGGTGTCGACTTGCTCGTCTGCGTGCATCCCATTTTCCTCGCCGCCTGCCCAGGTTCCCTCGCTGAGGTACGACATCACCTTCTTGGCGGGTGCCGTTGTTCCATCCGTACGCACTGCGTACGAGATGCGGCACCAATTGCCCTCGCAGACGGCCTCGCGCTCGAGCGGAACTTTAGTCAAGGCTAAACCATTTCTGCACGATTTCGCACGATCGTGACGAGATCGACCCGTGCCACCGCGCGCCTAGTTGTGTGAGTGTTCTGATCTTCAGCTTGCGAGTGCGGCGAGTTGGCCGACGCTGCCGCCGAGTAGGTGGCGGGCGCGGACCATATGGTCTGCGGCGGCGACGATTCGGTCGTGGTACGTGGTCGTGTCAGGAATTCCGTAGTGCTCGGCAAACCATCGGGCGACTTCGGTCCATGAGTACAGCGAGTAGCCATCGCCGCTCATCGGTGCAGGGAAGCCGCCGGGCCCGCGCTCTCCTTGTGCGAGGCGGCGGACGCCTTCGTATGTGCGGGCGGTTCGGCCTGCGATGGTCTTCAGGGCGACCAGGTTCTCTGTGCGGACGCCGACAACGGTGAAACCGGCAGCCTCGGCTTGGCTGATCGTGCTGACGATGGCCGACGCCAAAGAGTCGTCGCTGCGGTGAATATGCAGGACCGGGACGGTTCGGGGGCCGAATTCGGGTGTCGAGTCGTCGAGTCCGGCATCGTGCAGTGAGTCGAGTTCATCGTCGGTGGGTGTGCGATCGAGAACCAGGGTGAATTCATGGTCGCTCATGTGGTGTGACTGTACACCGGATGGTGCATAGTCACACCACATTGCTCTACTGGGTCACACCACCTTTGCGAAGAAGTCGCGGATGTCCTGGGCGAGTAGGGCGGGGACCTGGTAGGCGGCCCAGTGGCCGCCTGCGGTGTATTCGCGCCAGTGGACGAGGTTGGTGTGGTCGCGGTCGGCGAATTTGCGGGGTGGGGTGAAGTCGTCGCCGAAGGCGGCTAGGCCGATCGGGACGGTGGTGGGGGTGGTGGGGGTGGGGGCGTGGGCGCTTTCGAAGTAGAAGCGGGCTGAGGAGGCTGAGGTGTTGGTGTGCCAGTAGAGGGTGGCGTTGGTGAGCATGGCTTCGTCGGAGACGTTGTGGGCGAGAAGTTGTGCAAGCCAAGCGAGTTGGCCCGCGGGGGAGTCGGACAGGGCGTGGGAGAGGGTGTGGGGTTGGGCGCGTTGGGAGCTGTCGTGGATGGCGCGCTGGAGGTAGTTCTGGCCGAATTCCAGGGCGGCGTAATCGTCGGGGCCCAGGTCGTCGAATTCGCCGGGGGCGCCTACGGGGAAGGAGAAGATCTGGTCGACGTGGATGCCGATCACGTTTTCCGGTGCGCGCCTGCCGATTTCGGGGGCGATGATGGCGCCGGCGTCGTTGCCGTGCACGCCGTAGCGGTCGTAGCCCAGGCGTTCCATCAGGGTGGTCATCGCGGCGGCCATGCGCTGGGGGTTCCAGCCGCTTTCGGTGGTCGGGCCGGACAGGGGGAAGCCGGGGTAGGACGCGATGACCAGGTGGAAGGCGCAGGACGGGTCGAGGTCGGCGGCGCGGGGGTCGGTGAGTTCCGGGATGAGATCGAGGAATTCGACGAAGGAGCTCGGCCAGCCGTGCAGCATCAGCAGCGGCACCGCGTCGGGCTCGGGCGAGCGGACGTGCGCGAAATGCACTGTCTGGCCGTCGATTTCGGTGACGAACTGCGGCACAGCGTTGAGGCGCTGTTCTACTGCGCGCCAATCGAATTCGCGCCACTTGTCCAGTAGTGGTCGCAGGTAGGCGACGGGGACGCCGTATTCCCAGCCAGCGGGGATGGGAATCCCGACATCGACGGGGGCGGGGTCGGGGATGTCGCTCAGCAGGCGCGTGTTGGCGAGGCGGCGGGTCAGGTCGTGCAGGTCGGCGTCGGGGATGTGGAGGGTGAAGGGGGTGATGTCAGTAGTCATGGGATAACGGTGCGCCGGGGGGAATTTTCGAACAACGGGCAGAACCGTTGCGTGGGGATCACTTTCGCTTATCGGTGCTTTTCGCGAAGGTGCCGGCCCGCTCCATCGCCTCGTCGGCGTCGGGCAGAATCGACCAGAACGCGTGGAAAACGTGCTCCTCGGCGGCATAGGTTTCCAAGGTGATGTCGACGCCGCACGCGGTGGCTCGCTCGACCAGGGTGCGGGTCCGGTGACTGTGGATGTCGCCGCTGGCGATCTGCACCAGCAGCGGCGGCAGGCCCGTCAGGTCGGCGGTGATCGGGTCGTCGCGCTCCCATTGGGTCCGGTCGGTGCCGAGGTAGGCGGCTGTCGTTCGAAGGTAGAGGCGTTGCTCCCAGGATAGTTCGGCGGAATCAGCCTGTTGCGCAACATGTCCCGCGGCTGGACACAAAAGAATGGCGGATCGGGGCATTCGCCCGCCCGACGCGGCGATGCGCAGCAGGGTCGACAGCACCAACGCCCCACCGGTCGAATCGCCCACCAGCACAATGTCATCGGGGGCGGTGCCGCGTTCGCACACCCACTCGTACGTGCGCACAGCGTCGTCGAGGCCCGCCGGAAACGGGTGCTCGGGGGCAAGCCGGTAGTCGGGGACGATGGCGGTGGCGTCGGCGGCCACTGCCAGGCGACCGGCCAGGCCGCGATAACCGTACGCGGAGCCGAAAACCATTCCGCCACCGTGCAAGTAGACGATCGTCAACCCGGTGCGCCGCGCGGGACGCAGCTCGACGCCGGGCACGCCACCCGCGTTCACGGGGCGAATTTCCACCGAATCAGGTGGGGGATAGTGCGCGTAGATGCGTTCCAGTTCCGAGCGGATTCGCGAGAATTCCGCGTCGGCTTCACACATTCGCGCGATCGGCTCCCACAGTTGCCGCACGAGCACCGCGGCCTCGCCCGCGGCGTCGCGCACCGCCGACACCGCGGTATCGAGATCGGCCAGGACCAGGCGGGCGTGCGGTAGCAGGGCATCGCCCGCGGCGGTCATGCTCACGCTGTGGCTGTCACGGGCGAACAGTTGGGTGCCCAGCAGGCGCTCCAGCTGTCGGATCTGCCTGCTCAGCGAGGGCTGCGTGAGGTGCAGGCTGCGCGCGGCACGGCCGAAATTGAGCGCTTCGGCCACCGCGATGAACGCGCGCAGGTGACGTAATTCGAGGCCGGAGGGGGTGAACATCGTGGGCACCGCCGTTTCTGGAATGGCCGAACGCTATCACCGTAGACGGCTATACGCGCGGCGTATCGCAACAGTGCGCGATCGGAACTTCCTGCACGTCGCGGTCGGTGCGACAGTGGAGAAGACAAGGGAGAACACGATGGAACTACGCGATATCGAGATCCTGCTGACGCTGGCCGAGGAACTGCATTTCGGCCGCACCGCAACGCGATTGCATCTGTCGCAGGCCCGCATCAGCCAGTCGGTGAAGAGCCAGGAACGACGGATCGGCGCACCACTGGTGGACCGGGTCAACCCGCGCGCGGTGGGGCTCACGCCGCTGGGAATCCAGCTGGTCACCGAACTGCGACCCGCCTACCACCGCATCGTCCGCACCATCGATCACGCCCGCCTGACCGCGCACGGCGTCACCGGGGTGTTGCGGATCGGGTTCCAGCCGGGCGCCGAATACGAGCATTCACCGGCGGTGATCGCGGACTTCACCCGCCGAAATCCGGCGTGGCAGGTGCTGCTGCGACAGGTGGGGTTCGCTGATCCGATCGCCGCGCTCGAGGCAGGCGAGGCGGATGTGGTGTTCGCTCGGGCGCCGTTCGAACGGCAGCAGCACTATCGCGTGACAGTGGTGGCGACTGAACCGCGGTGGGTGATTCTGCCTGTTGGACACCGGCTTTCGACCGCGGCTTCGGTGCCGTTCGCCGAACTGCTCGATGAGGCGTTCGTCGCGCTGCCCGGCGAGACCGGGTGCGCGCGGGTGTTCTGGTTGGCCGAGGCCGACCGTGGGCGCGCGCCGGTGCGGGTGGCCACCGAGGTGAACGGGATCGGGGAGCTGGTCGCGGCGGTGGCGCACGGGGCGGGGGTCGGGCTGACCGCGGAGTCGACGCGACTGTTTCATCGTGATCCCGGGGTGGTCTTTCGGCCCGTCGACAGGATCGGGCCCTGTGAGTTGGTGGTGGTGTCGCGGCCCGCGGACGATCGGCCGGTGGTCGCGGATTTCCTCGGGGCCTGTGCGGGAGTCAATGCCATGAAGATCACGATCTGAGGTGTTGGTCGGGCGATTGTGATCGTTTGGGATGTCGGCGATCGAGCGGATCTCTCCTAGTCTGGTTGACGGTTCACCAAGTAATCAGCCTGGGTCGGGACTAGGACTGAAAGCAATGCGGAATCTTCGGAAAACGCTGGTCATCGTGGGTTTGTCGGCCGTGCTCGTTTCGCCTGCGGCGGCTGTGTCGGCCTTGCCGTTGCCTATTCCGATTCCACCGTTCGGGTCGGCGGGAGCGGGGTCGGCGGGTGCTGGTTCGTCGGGGTCGGCTGATCAGATGCCTCCTGGGTCGGCGGAGGAACCACAACAGCCGATGGCCGTGCAGGACGCGGGGACCATGCGTGCGCAGGTGCTCGGCCTCGTTAACGCCGAACGTGGGCAGCACGGGTGTGCGCCCTTGCAGGAGGACTCCCGGTTGGCGGCCGCGGCGCAGGCGCACGCCGATGACATGGCCGCTCGGGGGTACTTCAGTCACAGCTCACCGGAAGGTCTCGCGGCCGCGGATCGCGTCGCGGCCGCTGGTTACGCGCCCGCGCAGATCGTCGCGGAGAACCTGGCGGGTGGACAGCAGTCCGCGCAAGACGTGGTCGCCACGTGGATGGGCAGCGCCGAGCATCGCGCCAACATCGTGAACTGTCAGCTGGTCGACACCGGTGTCGGCGTGGGGTTCGGTGCGCAGGGCCCGCAGTGGGTGCAGGACTTCGGCACGCTCTAGGGCTGGGCTTCGCGGACCTTGATCGCGTCGCGGGAGATATAGACGTCGTATTCGCCGGGGGTGGCGATGACGGCGTTGCCGTAGGCGGAGCGGATGAAAGGGTTGGTGTACCAGCGGTTTTCGTTCATGTCTTCGAAGAAGTCGCGGTCGCCGCCGTTGAGCAGGACGTGGTCCTGGTTGGTGGCTTTGCCGTCGGTGCGTTGGCCGTAGAGGCGGCTGATCTTGTAGCCGGAGTGGAAGCCCAGGGCGTTGACCCAGGGTTCCAGCTCGACGATGTTGGACTGCAGGGTCCACTGGTCGCCGGTGATGCGGTGGGTGGACTGGGTGGTGGTGCCGTCTTCGTTGAACTGGGTCAGTTCGATGTCGAGTTGATGATCTTGGTCCGCAACGGGTTTCGCGATCACGTGCGCGGCTTTGATTTCGCCGGTCAATCCGAGATAGGTCTGCAGCAGGGTGGCGATCCAGAGCAGGACCACCGCTACCAGTAGCAGGGCGAGGCCGGGAAGTGCTCGGCCCGCAACAGCTTTGGGGCCGCGGCGGCGCGCGGACACGGCCATGATCAGCAGGGCGACGGCGAGGGCGATCAGTGCCAGGAGACCGACCTGGGCGAACCCGAAGGACACCGGGAAACTCATGATCTGGGTATACCCGAAAACAGCTGTCGCAGGCGCGGTCTCGCCGTTCCGGGATGGTCGATTCGGCAAGGAGGGTTACGGCTGCGGTGTCGCGGGGCGGTGACGCATCAGCGACCACACCGCGATCGCGCAGCCCAGCGCGACCACCATCGCGACGGCGCCGGGGCCGAATCCGCGATCTACCTCCGAGGTGCGGTACCACGACGAGGAGTAGGCCAGATGGCCGAAATCGCTGTCGCTGAGCGCGACTCCCACCGACGGCACGAACAGGGTCGCCAGGCCAACGACGCCCGCGGTGGGACTGATCGGCACCGATGTGCCAAGGCAGTAACCGGCGACCGCGCCCAGTGCCAGGCAGCCCAGCGCGGCGGTCAGGCCCGCGTGCGGGTGGACGATGTCGGTGGCGAACACGAAGCAGGCCAGGGCGAACACGCCGGCCGCGGCCACCAGCGGACGGGGCGTGCGGATGCCGAGCCAGAGGGCGACGGCGGTGGTGGCCAGGGTGGCCAGGTCGATCCAGCCCGAGCGCGGCAGCGTGACGACCAAGCTGCCCGCCACCGAGAAACCGCTCATCAACAGCAGCAGAATGCCGTCACGGCCGGGCAGAATCAGCGCGGCCACGACCGCGGCGGCGATGACCACGATCGCGGCGATGATCAGATACGGGGCGCTGGTCTTGTGCGCGGCCACGGCCAACGCGGTGACGATGGTGGTGGTGAAGGCGATCAGGGCGGCGAAAACCGGTGCCAGCGGGATGGCGTTTTCGGCGGTGGTGCGAGGTGGCGCCGGGGTGGTGAGCGCGAAATAGGCCAGGGTGAGCACGCTGGCCGCGATGAACCACAGCGGCATGGTGCCGCCCAGTGCGCCGCTCAGACCGTCGGAGTCCGCGTCGGTGGGGGACTGGGTGAGGTCACCGAGGATGGTGGCGCCGAGCATGGCGAAGATGTACACCGTGCGCAGCAGCGGCTCGCCCCACACCGCCACCGCCAGCGCGCCCACGACGATGCCCGCGAGCAGGGCATCGATGAAATTCAAGGTGGGTAGCGACAGCCCGTCGAGGCCGTCGGTGCTGCTGTTGGCCAGGGTCAGGTGGTTCAGCAGGATGCAGGCCAGCGCCAGCAGCGAGGTCCAACGGGCCGTGCGCACCCCGCCGATCGCCACGGTGACCGCGCCCGTGATCACCGCCATGAACGCCCCACCGGTCATCGCGCGCGGAACATTGAACACCAGCAGGTCCACGTGCACCGACGACGCCAACGACGCGAAACTGATCGGCAGCATGATCGCCAACACGGCCACCGACGTGGCGACGAAGATCGTCACGGCCTCCACGGCGCAGCGAACGGTCGAAGGGCGCACCGAATCTCCGTTCTCGCGCAGACCCGGTCCGGCGTGGACCGTACTTCGAGCTTATCCAGTGCGCGACCGGGGACAACGCTGTCGGCAATCCCCGGTCTTTCGTGTCGGACGCCCCGACGTGCGACGATGGACGAAACAGGCTGGCAGGCACAGGAATCGGAAGGTCGGTTGATGCCAAGCGGGGTCGTGACCTGGTTCGACAGCGGCAAAGGCTTCGGTTTCATCACCCCCGACGCCGGTGGTCCCGACGTGTTCGTCGAGTACACCGAGCTCGTGGGCGAGGGTTTCCGCACGTTGCGCGACGGTCAGCGGGTGGAATACACCGTCACCGAGACCCGGCGCGGCCCGGAGGCCCACAACGTGCAGGCCGGTTAGTTCTGGCCGCTGGGCCAGAAACGGCTCGCGCGCTGACGGTGGGCAGGCCTTGTCAGGCTGGGGTCCTCGGCTTCGGTGATGCCGACCTGCATCAGCAGGATCATCGTGATCATGCTGATGCAGATGATCAGTGGGGTCAGCAGCTGCGCGGCGGTGGCGCCGGAAGCGTGGTTGACCGTGGCGGTGGTGTGCGCGCTCATCGAGAACATGCCGGTGTAGTGCATGCCGCACACGGCCACGCCCATCAGCAGCGCGGCGGCGACGGTGGCCAGGATGCCGTGCACGTGCAGGGCGAACCACAGCGCCGCGGTGGAGGCGACCACCGCGATCACCATCGACACCGCGACCACGAGCGGGTCGTAGACGATCGCGATGTCGGTTTTCATCGCGTACATGCCCGAGTAGTGCATCGCGCCGACGCCCAGTCCGGTGATCGTGCCGCCCACCGGCAACGCGGCGCTGTCCCAGCTGCGACGCACCACGATCGACAGTCCCAACCACACCACGCCCATCGCCACCGCGGCGCTGAACAGGGTGACCGGGACGTTGTAGCGGATGGTCGCGCCGTGCACGGAAAAACCGAGCATGGCAATGAAATGCATGACCCAGATACCGGTTCCACCCAGTGCGATCGCGGCGGCGGTGAGCCAGCCTCCGTGGCTACCGGAAGCGCGCGAGCGAACCATGCAACGCAGCGCCAGCATCGACCCGATGACCGACATCAGATAGGCCAGCAGGGGCGTTACCCAGCCGTAAGTGAAATGGTTGATATGCAGCACTGTCAGCTCCTAGCGTGATTTTCCGTGAGCCGTGCGATCCCTCACGAACTCGGAAAATACGCTGGTAGAGAATTTGCCGTACTGGGTTTCTGGAAAATGTAAAGGGCCGCTGACGATGATGCGTCACTAATGCATAGGGTTCTCGATGGTGAAGCGTGCCAGTCGGTTTGGTGTGTGTGGCCAGCTAATCCGGCATCCGTGGAGCAACTACCTCGGCATACGCCCAGCATCCACCTCCATAGCGAGCTGGGTCACCTTCTGTGACACCTCCAGCTGGCAGCATCTGCGGGGGTTGCCTTGCTCACAGTTCGCACACTTTGCACAGTGGGATGTGGAGGAATTCGCAGATTCGTGGCAGAGTGGTCATCGAGACCAGGGCCGGACTATTAGGACCTAGCTCATCTACAGAAGGTTTTTGAAATGGCACAGGGTGTTGTTAAGTGGTTCAACGGCGAAAAGGGCTTCGGCTTCATCGCACAAGACGGAGGCGGCCCGGACGTCTTCGTGCATTACTCCGCGATCGGCGGCTCCGGCTTCAAGTCCCTCGAAGAGGGCCAGCGCGTGGAGTTCGAGGTCGGGCAGGGTCAGAAGGGCCCCCAGGCTCAGGACGTTCGCGCCATCTGATTCTGCGCTGAACAGCGTACGAATGTGAAGCTCCGCACCTGTTGGTGCGGAGTTTCTGCTTTGTCGGGGTAGGTCTACTACCTCAGCGCCTCCGCCCGGAAGAACTCGTCGGTGATCGCCCTGGCCGCAGTCAGGTCACGCGGACCGCGCGAGGCGAACTCCGCGGTCGCCCGTTCGAACTCGTCGGCGATGAACGCCGCGATCACCGCGGGCGGTTCCGCCATCCCCATCTCCCTGGTCCGCGACTTCAACTCGGTCAGGTCGGCGATCGCGGCGACCAGATCGGCGGGCAGCTCGCACTGCGCGAGCAGCGTCGGCAGGTGCATCGGCGCCACCGCGGCCCCCGGATGCTCGTGCAACCAGCGCAACGCCATCGCCGGACGCAACGAATAGAACACTTTCTTCAACCCGCCCTTCTGCGCCTGCAGTGCCCACTGGCGCATCCCGAGGTGCAGGTAGTGCCTGGCGATGCGGTCGCGGTCGGCCACCTCGGTGGCCACTTCGCGCAGTCGGGTGCGAAACGCCTCGTCGCCGCGGTAGACGATCGGCGACATCAACCACTCCACCAGCACAGCGTTGCCCGCGACCAGCAGACGCAGGGCCTTCGCCAGATCCCAGCCGTTCACGTCGAGCAGGCCGATCAGCGGGGTTTCGATGACATCGCGGGTGCGCCACGGCGACAGATAGGTTTCCAGGCCTGCCACGTAGACGAAACGGCAGTCGTAATCGGAGTCCGGGGAGGGGAAACCCCAAGCGCGACTACCACTTTCGATGGCCAACCGCACAGTCACGTTGTGCTGCGCGCACACCTGGTCGAGCACGGTGTCGACGGCGGCCACCACGGCTGGATCCATCGAGTCGGGGACAGTGCGCAAGGACATGAGGTGAGGTTAGCGGCGACAGGGCCCAGCGTTCACCCGGTTTTCGGGCAGGGGGGTAAGGACAGCCTGCGGTGGGCGACTATTCTGGGCGGCGGTAACTGCCGACCCCTCTCTTCACCAGGAGTACCCCACTGTGAGCCAAGCAGGCCGTCCAGTAGTTCTGATCGCCGACAAGCTCGCCCAGTCGACCGTCGACGCACTCGGTGACGGTGTCGAGGTTCGCTGGGTCGACGGCCCGGACCGCGCCGCCCTGCTCGCCGCGGTGCCCGACGCCGACGCGATTCTCGTGCGCTCCGCCACCACCGTCGACGCCGAAGTGCTCGAAGCGGGCAAGAAACTGCAGATCGTCGCACGTGCGGGCGTCGGCCTGGACAACGTCGACGTGCCCGCCGCCACCGAGCGTGGCGTGATGGTCGTCAACGCGCCGACCTCCAACATCCACACCGCCGCCGAGCACGCGGTCACGCTGCTGCTCTCGGCCGCGCGTCAGATCCCCGCCGCCGACGCCACCCTGCGTGAGAAGACCTGGGCGCGAAGCAAGTTCAACGGTGTCGAGATCTTCGGCAAGACCGTCGGCGTGATCGGCCTCGGCCGCATCGGCCAGCTGTTCGCGCAGCGTCTGGCCGCCTTCGAGACCAAGATCGTCGCGTACGACCCCTACACCTCGCCCGCGCGTGCGGCCCAGCTCGGCATCGAACTGCTGACCCTGGACGAGGTGCTCGAGCGCGCCGACTTCCTGTCGATCCACCTGCCCAAGACCCCCGAGACCAAGGGGATGCTCAACGCCACCACCCTGGCCAAGACCAAGCCGGGCGTCATCATCGTCAACGCCGCGCGCGGTGGCCTGATCGACGAGCAGGCCCTGGCCGACGCGATCAAGTCCGGCCACGTGCGTGCCGCCGGCCTGGACGTGTTCGAGACCGAGCCGTGCACCGACTCGCCGCTGTTCGACCTGCCGCAGGTCGTGGTGACCCCGCACCTGGGTGCCTCCACCTCCGAGGCGCAGGACCGCGCGGGCACCGATGTCGCCAAGTCGGTGCTGCTGGCACTGGCCGGGGAGTTCGTGCCCGGTGCGGTGAACGTCACCGGTGGTGCTGTCACCGACGAGGTCGCGCCGTGGCTGGACGTCGTGCGCAAGCAGGGCGCGCTGCTGGGTGCCATCGCCAACGAGCTGCCCGTCAGTGTCGAGGTGCAGGTTCGTGGCGAGCTGTCCTCGCAGGATGTGGGCGTGCTGGAGCTGTCCGCGCTGCGCGGGGTGTTCTCGGCGCTGGTCGAGGACCAGGTCACCTTCGTCAACGCGCCGGCGCTGGCCAAGGAGCGTGGGATCACCGCCACGGTCACCACTGCTTCGGAGAGCCCGACTCACCGCAGTGTTGTTGATCTGCGTGCGGTGTTCGGCGACGGGTCCACGTTGAATGTGGCCGGGACGCTGACCGAGCCGAACCTGGTCGAGAAGATCGTCAACATCAACGGGCGTAACTACGACATGCGTGCCGAGGGGTTGAACCTGGCGGTGCTGAACTACAGCGACAAGCCGGGTGCGCTGGGCAAGATCGGCACGCTGTTGGGTGAGGCCGAGATCGATATTCTGGCTGCGCAGTTGAGCCAGGATGTGGATGCCGAGGGTGCGACCGTGGTGTTGCGCGTGAACGCCGATGTTCCGGCCGCGGTGCAGACCGCGATCGCCGAGGCTGTCGGTGCTGCCAAGGTCGTTCTCGTAGACCTGGTCTGAGTTGTTCGTCCCGGTCAGCCGGGACATCGGCAGCTGCGCGCCGTCACCTCACGGTGGCGGCGCGCACCTGTATCCCGGCGCGGCATCGTCCGCCCCGACTTCGAACGGAGCTAGTTCATGAAGCTTGCAGTTATCGCCGGTGACGGCATCGGTCCTGAGGTTATTGCTGAGGCGCTCAAGGTGCTCGATGTGGTGTCGCCGGGGGTTGAGCGGACCGAGTATGACCTTGGTGCGGCTCGTTATCACCGGACCGGGGAGATTCTGCCCGAGTCGGTGCTGCCCGAGTTGAAGCTGCACGATGCGATTCTGTTGGGCGCGATCGGTGATCCGTCGGTTCCTTCGGGTGTGCTCGAGCGTGGGTTGTTGCTGAAGACGCGTTTCGCGCTGGATCACCATGTGAACCTGCGGCCGTCGAAGCTGCACTCGGGCGTCACCAGTCCGCTGGCGGGTAACCCGGATATCGACTTCGTGGTTGTGCGTGAAGGTACTGAAGGTCCGTACACGGGTACCGGTGGCGCGATTCGCGTGGGCACGCCGCATGAGGTGGCTACCGAGGTTTCCAACAACACTCGGTTCGGGATCGAGCGGGTCGTGCGCTACGCGTTCGCGACCGCGCAGGCTCGTCGCAAGCATCTGACGCTGGTGCACAAGAACAATGTGCTCACCTTCGCTGGGTCGCTGTGGCAGCGGACCGTCGACGAGGTCGCGGCCGAATTCCCTGATGTGACAACGGCTTACCAGCACATCGACGCCGCCACCATCCACATGGTGACCGATCCGGGTCGCTTCGATGTGATCGTCACCGACAATCTGTTCGGCGACATCATCACCGACCTGGCCGCCGCGGTCAGCGGTGGTATCGGCCTGGCCGCCTCGGGCAATATCGACGCCTCGGGTGTGAACCCGTCGATGTTCGAGCCGGTGCACGGCAGTGCTCCCGATATCGCGGGCCAGTCCAAGGCCGATCCGACCGCCGCCATCCTGTCGGTGTCGCTGATGCTGAACCACCTGGGTAACACCGAGGGTGCGGCACGCATCGAGTCCGCTGTCGCCAAGGACCTGGCGTCGCGCACCGGCACCGCCTCCACTGTCGAGGTCGGCGACCGGATCGCCGCTATCGTCTGATCCTGTACGTCAAAGGCTCGCTCCGGCTGAACGTCGGGGCGAGCCTTTGTCGTTCGCGGGTATCTCTGCGAATTGTCTTCGGCGAGTATCGAATACGGGTATTCAGCTGTGCTGGAGAGGATTTCGGATGGGGTGATGAAAGTAGTTGGTGGGCAGCTACTTTCGTGGGCTGCGCGGTACCAGCGGGATCGCGGCCGCGGCGCCCACCGCAGCCAAGGCGTAGACGGTGGGGAAGCCGGTGGCGGCGATGACGGCGCCGAAAACTGGTGGGACGAAGGCTATTGCGAGGTTTTGGCCGGTGTTCTGGATGCCCAGGCCTCGGCCGGACCAGAAGGGGCCCGCGATTTCGGCTACGGCGGTGAAGGCTAATCCGTTGTCGGAGACCGAGATCACCGAGGCGGCGACCATCAGGGGGACCGCGGCCCACCACCAATCGGTCCAGGTGGTCACGGCCAGGGCGGCCATGGTGATGGCGGCGGCGATGGCTACCTGGCGCAGGGGAGTCAGGCGGGAGCCGACGCGGTCGGACCAGGCGCCCGCGCCGATTCTTCCTGCGGCGCCCAGGAATTGGGTCACCGTCATCAAGGCGCCCGCGGCGGCCAATGACCAGCCCAGGTCGCTGTGCAGCCACAGCAGGCCGAAGGTCCACAGGGTGCCCTGGGGGATGACGAGCAGGATCGAGACGGCGTGGATGCGCCACAGGGTGGAATCACCGCGGTAGGGGTTGGCGCGATCGGCGGCCTTGGTGGGTGGGCGGTCCGGGTCGATCACGCCGATCAGGCAGCCGATCGCGGCGAGGCCGCCCATGATCGCGGGGACCAGCAACGCGGACGAGATGCCGTGGTGCTGGGCGACCCACGGGATGGTCATCGCGCCGATGCCGACACCGAGGGGCTGTGCGGCCTGGCGGATTCCCATCGCCACGCCGCGTCGGTCCGGCGGAAACCAGCCCACGATCAACCGGCCACTGGCGCTGTTGGAGCTGCCGGCGCCCATACCGCCCACGAACAGCAGCGCGGCGAAGGCAATCGGGCTGTCCACCAGGGCCGCGCCGACGCCCGCCACGCACATCAGCAGTGCTCCCGCCACCAGCGCGACCCGTTCGCCGATCTTGTCGACCACGTACCCCCAAGCGATCAGGGTGCAGACCAAACCCATGGTCGGCAGTGCCACCAAAGCCCCCGCGGACGCCAGCGAGTCACCGCGAGCGGTCAGCGCCGGCAGCAGGAAGGGCGTGCCGTGGATGAAGATCGAACTCGAGGTCTGCGCGAACACACCGAGCGCGAGCATCAGCCACCGTCTGGAATCACGGATCTGCGCCACGTCCACGATCATCACCTCGCTGAATTGCACGATTGCGTCTCAGTATTTGAGATTGCAGTCTCATTGGCTGAACATCGATGCTCACGGTACACCGATGACCCGTGGATGTGTCGCGTGCCCGAGGTGTCTGACAGGTCACACTGCGCGGTGCGCGAATTGCGTAGGCGGGCAGCGTCTTCGAATCACATCGGTGTGAGCTTGCCCGCACCGCGCGTGCGTCGCTATCGACCGTGCCGTGTCCCGTCGCGGGCGCGTTCGGGCAGGTAGTCGCGCCTCGATAGACTCCCTGCCATGCGCTTAGGTCGAGTAGCCAGTCCCGATGGAGTCGCGTTCGTCAGCATCGAAGGCGACGGAAGCGATGCCACCGCCAAGGAGATCGCCGAACACCCGTTCGGCTCGCCGACGTTCACCGGACGGAGTTGGCCGCTGGCCGACGTCCGCCTGCTGGCGCCGATCCTGGCCAGCAAAGTGATCTGCATCGGCAAGAACTACGCCGCACACGCGGCCGAAATGGGCGGTGTGGCACCGGTGGATCCGGTGATCTTCATCAAGCCCAACACGTCGATCATCGGCCCCAACGCGTCGATCATCCTGCCGCCCAGCTCATCTCAGGTCGACTACGAGGGCGAGCTGGCCGTGGTGATCGGCCGTCCGTGCAAGGACGTGCCCGCCGCCAAGGCCGCCGAGGTGATCCTGGGTTACACCGTCGCCAACGACGTGACCGCCCGTGATCAGCAGCGCCACGACGGCCAGTGGACGCGGGCCAAGGGCTACGACACGTTCTGCCCGCTGGGCCCGTGGATCGAAACCGCCCTCGACCCAACCGATCTGGAGATCACCACCGAAGTCGACGGTGAAGTTCGCCAACGCAGCCGCACTTCGCTGTTCCTGCACGACATTCCGGAGATCATCGAGTGGATCAGCTCGGTGATGACGCTGCTGCCCGGTGACGTGATCCTCACGGGCACACCGGAAGGCGTTGGTCCGTTGCAGGCCGGTCAGAGTGTGTCGGTCACCGTCGAGGGCATCGGCACCCTCACCAATCCTGTTGCCACCAAGCGCTGAATCCAGCGGAGAAGGAAGTCATGACTGAAGTTCGCGTCCGTTTCTGCCCGTCGCCGACCGGCACGCCGCACGTGGGCCTGGTCCGCACGGCGCTGTTCAACTGGGCGTACGCGCGCCACCACGGCGGCAGCTTCGTGTTCCGCATCGAAGACACCGATGCCGCACGCGATTCCGAGGATTCCTACCAGGCACTGCTGGACGCGCTGCGCTGGTTGGGACTGAACTGGGACGAGGGCCCGGAGGTCGGTGGCCCGTACGAGCCGTACCGGCAGTCGCTGCGCCGCGACCAGCACCTGGACGTGGTGCGCAAACTGCTCGAGGCCGGCGAGGCCTACGAGGCGTACTCGACACCGGACGAAGTCGAGGCCAGGCACCGCGCGATCGGTCGCGATCCGAAACTGGGTTACGACAATTTCGACCGCGATCTCACCGCCGAACAGATTGCCGCCTATAAAGCCGAAGGACGCCCCGCGGTAGTGCGTTTGCGGATGCCCGACGAAGATCTCGGGTGGAACGATCTGGTGCGCGGAGAAACCACCTTCAAAGCCGGAACCATCCCCGATTTCGCGCTCACCCGTGGCAATGGCGACCCGCTCTACACCCTGGTCAATCCCGT
Source organism: Nocardia sp. NPDC058640 (assembly GCF_042716995.1). NCBI lineage: Bacteria > Bacillati > Actinomycetota > Actinomycetes > Mycobacteriales > Nocardiaceae > Nocardia > Nocardia sp. NPDC058640. Next base: position 351,631 of record NZ_JBHXRG010000001.1, on the reverse strand, counting down.
CGACGACGCCATGATGCGGATCACTCACGTGTTGCGCGGCGAGGATCTGCTGTCGTCGACGCCGCGTCAGCTGGCGCTGTACGCGGCGCTGCAGCGCATCGGGGTGGCCGAGTTCACGCCCGAGTTCGGTCATCTGCCGTTCGTGATGGGCCAGGGCAACAAAAAGCTGTCCAAGCGCGATCCGGAATCGAATCTGTTCCTGCATCGCGACCGCGGATTCATTCCCGAGGGTTTGCTGAATTATCTCGCGCTGCTGGGTTGGAGTATCGGCGAGGACCGCGATGTCTTCTCGATGGCGGAAATGGTCGCGGCATTCGATATCTCGACCGTGAATTCCAATCCCGCGCGTTTCGATCAGAAGAAGGCCGACGCGATCAATGCCGAGCAGATCCGTCTGCTCGAGCCCGCCGATTTCGCGGAACGTTTGCGCGAATATCTGACCGCGCAGGGTCACATCGGCGCCGACATCGACGAGAAGAGCTTCGCGGTTGCCGCCGATCTCGTGCAGACCCGGATCGTGGTTCTCGGTGACGCGTGGGGCCTGTTGAAGTTCCTGTTCGTGGCGCCCGAGGAGTTCGCGATCGATCAGGCGGCAGGCAGCAAGAACCTCGGTGCCGAAGCCGACGCGGTTCTCGACGCCGCTATCGCCGCTGTGGAGCCCTTGGGCGAGTGGACCACCCCCGCACTAGAGGAAGCGCTCAAAAAGGCGCTCATCGACGATCTGGGGCTCAAGCCGCGCAAGGCCTTCGCGCCGGTGCGGGTGGCGGTGACGGGTTCGCACATCAGCCCGCCGCTGTACGAGTCGATGGAACTGCTGGGCCGTGAGGCTTCGCTGGAACGTCTGCGGGCCGCCCGTGGTTGGGTGCCTGCCGCGCAGTAGCTGCGGGAGCGGGTGCGGGTGCGGGTGCGGCGAGGGTGTCGCATCCGCTCAGATGGCTCGAAAACGGCCGAAAAGGGCCTTCTGACCAGGCGATTTGTAGTTTACCCCCTAGTGTTTGGTAATCTTCTCATCGCCGCGGAACACGGCCTCGCAACACCGACAACCACTCGGTGGAGATTGCAAGGTGGGCGTTTCGATCTTTGGGGTATGGTGTAATTGGCAACACAGCTGTTTCTGGTACAGCCATTCTAGGTTCGAGTCCTGGTACCCCAGCAAGGTTTCACACTCGGTTAGATTTGTGAGATCGTCCTGGCCCCGTCGTCTAGCGGCCTAGGACGCCGCCCTCTCAAGGCGGTAGCGCGGGTTCGAATCCCGTCGGGGCTACAAAGCAAAGTAAGGCCCCCGGTCGAATCCGACCGGGGGCCTTCTTCGCGTTTACAGCCGCTTGTGCAGTGCCTCGGCCGCCGCGACCAGATCCGCCGCCCAGCGCGCACCCGGCCGACGACCCATCCGATCGATGGGCCCCGACACCGACACCGCGGCCACGATCGCACCGTTGGCATCGCGCACCGGCGCCGAGACGCTGGCCACACCCTGCGCGCGCTCGGCCGCACTTTGCGCCCAGCCGCGCTTGCGCACCTCGGCCAGCGCGCGATCGCCGAACACGGCGTCGGCCAGGACGGTTCGCTGCAGTTCCGGATCGGCCCACGCCAGCAACACCTTCGCGGCCGAACCCGCGGTCAGCGGCAGTCGGGAACCGACCGGCACCGTGTCACGCAGGCCGACCGGTGGTTCCAGCGCGGCCACGCAGACGCGGGCGTGCCCGTCGCGGCAGTACAGCTGCACGCTCTCGCCGGTGATCTCGCGCAGGCGGGGCAGAATGACCCCCGCGGCCTCCACCAGTGGATCGGCCGCCCCCGCCGACAACTCGGTGAGCGCGGGACCGGGACGCCACAATCCGTTGCCGTCGCGGGCCAGCAGTCGATGCGTTTCCAGCCCGACCGCCAGCCGGTGCGCGGTGGCGCGTGGCAGGCCGGTGCGGGTGCACAGGTCGTTGAGACCGCATGGTTCGTCGGCGACGGCGTAGAGCACCGCCACGGCTTTGTCGAGAACACCGATACCGCTATGCTGTCTCATAGAACGATACTAACGTCTCAAATGCTGAGATACCAAGTATGCCCGTCGAAAGGTGATCAAGCAATGGCCGAGCGCGCTCGCACACTGGCCGAGAAGGTGTGGGAACAGCACGTCGTCGTCACAGGCGAAGGCGAGGGTTCTTCCCGCGAACCTGATCTGATCTACATCGATCTGCACCTCGTGCACGAGGTGACCAGCCCGCAGGCCTTCGACGGGCTACGCGCGGCAGGCCGTCCGGTGCGCCGCACCGATCTCACCATCGCCACCGAGGACCACAACGTCCCCACGGCCGATATCGACAAGCCGATCGCGGATCTCGTGTCGCGCACCCAGGTGGAAACGCTGCGCCGCAACTGCGCCGAATTCGGCGTGCGGCTGCACTCGATGGGCGATGTGGAACAGGGCATCGTGCACGTGGTCGGCCCGCAGTTGGGTCTTACCCAGCCCGGTATGACCGTCGTCTGCGGTGACAGCCACACCTCCACCCACGGCGCGTTCGGTGCGCTCGCGATGGGCATCGGCACCAGCGAGGTCGAGCACGTGCTCGCCACTCAGACGTTGTCGCTGCGTCCGTTCAAGACGATGGCAATCACCGTCGACGGCGAATTGGCGCCCGGCGTCACGAGCAAGGACCTGATCCTCGCTGTGATCGCCGAGATCGGCACCGGCGGCGGCCAGGGCTATGTCCTGGAGTACCGCGGCGAGGCCATTCGCAAGCTGTCGATGGAAGCGCGGATGACCATCTGCAACATGTCGATCGAAGCGGGCGCGCGCGCGGGCATGATCGGCCCCGACGAGACCACGTACGAATTCCTGAAGGGCCGCCCGCACGCCCCGCAGGGGGCCGACTGGGATGCCGCAGTGGCGTCCTGGGACGCGCTGGTCACCGACGAGGGCGCGGAATTCGACGCCGAGGTCCACATCGACGCCTCGACGCTGACCCCGTTCGTCACCTGGGGCACCAACCCGGGCCAGGGTCTGCCGTTGGGCGCGAACGTGCCCGACCCGGCGCAGATCGTCGACGAGAACGAGCGTGAGTCCGCCGAGAAGGCGTTGCGCTACATGGACCTGACGCCGGGTATGCCGCTGCGTGAGGTGAGCGTGGACACGGTGTTCGTCGGTTCGTGCACCAACGGCCGGATCGAGGATCTGCGCGCGGTGGCCGACGTGCTGAAGGGCCGTCAGGTCGCCGACGGCGTGCGCATGTTGGTCGTGCCCGGTTCGATGCGGGTGCGCGCGCAGGCGGAAAAGGAAGGTCTGGGCGAGATTTTCACCGCCGCGGGCGCGGAATGGCGGCAGGCAGGCTGCTCGATGTGCTTGGGCATGAACCCCGATCAGCTGGAGCCGGGGCAGCGGTGCGCGTCGACGTCGAACCGCAATTTCGAAGGCAGGCAGGGCAAGGGCGGTCGCACGCACCTGGTCTCGCCGCTGGTCGCCGCCGCCACGGCAGTGCGAGGAACCCTGTCCTCGCCCGCTGATCTGGCCTGAGTCACCGATCACCGACAGATCGAAAGGGAATCGTTATGGAAGCCTTCACCGTTCACAAGGGCATCGGTGTACCGCTGCGCCGGTCCAATGTCGACACCGATCAGATCATCCCCGCCGTTTACCTGAAGCGCGTGACCAGAACGGGTTTCGAGGACGGCCTGTTCGCCGGATGGCGTGCCGACCCGCAGTTCATTCTCAACACGCAGCCGTACAGCCGCGGCAGCGTGCTGGTGGCCGGACCGGATTTCGGCACCGGCTCTTCGCGTGAGCACGCGGTGTGGGCGCTGTCGGACTACGGATTTCGGGTGGTCATCTCGTCGCGTTTCGCCGACATCTTCCGCGGAAATGCTGGCAAGGGTGGGCTGTTGGCCGCGCAGATGTCACAGAACGATGTCGAAATGTTGTGGAAGTTGATCGAGGAACAGCCGGGTCTGGAATTGGTTGTTGACCTGTCCTCGCGCACCGTCACAGCGGGAACCGTCGTGTTGCCGTTCGATATTGACGACTACACCCGCTGGCGTCTGCTGGAGGGTTTGGACGATGTCGGCCTCACGCTGCGCCGCGCCGACGAGATCGGTGAGTTCGAAAAGGGAAGGCCGTCATGGAAACCCGTGACGCTACCGGAGCCTATTTCGCAGGCGTAATCACCTGCGGCGCGCAGTCGCTGTTCGGCGTTCCGAGGTAGCTGGACGTGTGCTAAACCACATGAATTTTGGCGTGGCACATAGACTCTTGCTCAAACTGGGTTTACCGTGGTACCTAGTCGGTCCGACGACGGGCCATTAGTCTGCGGAGGATTCAATGAACAAGGCGGAACTGATCGACGTTCTGACCGAAAAGTTGGGTACGGACAGGCGGACGGCTACCGCGGCTGTCGAGAATGTTGTCGACACCATCGTCCGTGCCGTGCACAAGGGTCAAAGCGTCACCATCACCGGATTCGGTGTGTTCGAACAGCGCAAGCGTGCTCCCCGGGTCGCTCGTAACCCGCGCACCGGTGAAACCGTGAAGGTGAAGGCCACTTCGGTGCCTGCCTTCCGACCGGGCGCACAGTTCAAGGCGGTCATCGCGGGCAAGCAGAAGCTGACCGCGTCCGGGCCTGCCGTCAAGCGTGGCGCGAATGCCCCGGTGGCGGCGAAGAAGGCGGCAGCCAAGAAGACCGCGGCGAAGAAGACCGCGGCCAAGAAGGCCACGCCGTCGAAGGGTCCCGCCAAGACCACGGCCCGCAAGGCCGCGACCAAGGCACCCGCCGCCAAGAAGACCACGCCGGCCAAGAAGGCCACGGCGGCAAAGAAAGTGACGGCGGCCAAGAAGGCGCCTGCCAAGAAGGTGACCGCCGCCAAGACCACGGCGGCCAAGAAGACCACAGCTGCGAAGAAGGCTCCTGCTAAGAAGACTGCTGCTAAGAAGACTGCCGCCCGTCGTGCTCGTTGATCCTGCCGCAGCGGGATCAGGTCGGGGAATGTGCATGTAAGCATCACCCACCACTGGACCGAGAACGGCCCCGGGAATCCCGGGGCCGTTTCGGCTGTTTCGAGGCTGATCGCCAGGGTCAGGTGGTCACGATTGCTGTCGACAGCGCCCGGTCCATATGGTTCGCCGCGACTAATCGGTCGCCCACGAACGACAATGCCCACACGCTGCCCTTGCGATTGCGCACCGAGGGCAAGGTGAGGTCGCCTTCGGACGCCAGCCACTGCATCAGATCGGGAATCACCCCGCCCTGACTGCACACCACCGGCACGCCGGTATCGGTGACCAACGACAGAAAACGTTGGCGCGCCGCACTTTTCGCGAATTCGTAACCTTGCTCGGAAAACAGTGGCTCGCAAATGATTTCGGTATCGAGCTGTTCCGCCAGCGGGGTCATGGTTTGGACGCAGCGCAGTGGATCGGCGGAAAAGATCTCAGATGCGCCGAACGCCAACAGATTCGGTGTCAATGCCTTGGACTGCTGTTGTCCGGCGGCCTCGAGCGGGCGCAGCTCGTCGGGGCCGTCGAAGTGGCCGCGCTTGCCCGCCTTGGCGTGCCGCACCAGCAGCACCGTGCTGGTGCGGGCGGGCAGGCGCGCGAAGATCCGCACGATCTGGCGGTCCATCGGATACGACAGCTGATCCATCACCTGCGACAGCGGGATCCAGCGCAGGTCGTCGACCTCGTCGTTGATCGCGAATTCGCCCTCGGGGGCCTCGGCGGCCCAGTAGTCCACGCGCTTGAGCTGACGGTGCCCGGGGATCGGATAGGTGACGTGGCCCAGATAGCGCCCCAGCGTGGCAGGCAGGCCCGTTTCCTCGCCTACCTCGCGCACGGCCGCGACCACCGGGGTCTCGCCGGGATCGAGCTTGCCCTTGGGCAGCGACCAGTCACCGTATTTCGGGCGATGGATCACGCCGATCTCGGGTCCGTCGGCGCCTTCGCGCCACAGAACCGCCCCTGCCGCATGGATATTGGGTCGAACTCGCGGATCGCGCAACGTCTCCCGCCCCTTCGCGTTCACGGCTGATCGGGTCGACGCAGTCGCATGAGGAAGGTTTGGTGATCGCGCACTTGATCGGCCTCGGCGTCGGTGGGGCTGGCCTGCCAGGTCCCGTCGGGCAGCAGGATCCAGCAGCGGGTCATCGGATCCAGCGCGGAATCGAACATCAGCGCCAGCTGATCCACCAGCTTGGGATCTTTCACCTGCACCATCACTTCGACGCGGCGGTCGAGGTTGCGGTGCATCATGTCGGCGCTGCCGATCCAAGTCTGTTGCTGTGCACCGAATTCCATCACCCGGGAGTGCTCGAGGAACCGGCCCAGGATCGAGCGCACCTCGATGTTCTCGCTCAGGCCCGGCACGCCCGCGCGCAGCCCGCAGATGCCGCGCACCACGATCTGCACCGGCACACCGGCCTGGGAGGCGCGGTAGAGGGCGTCGATGATCTGCTCGTCGACGATCGCGTTGGCCTTGATCCGAATCCGTGCGTCCAAACCCTGTCCGGCCAGCTCGATTTCGCGATCGATGCGCTCGATGATGCCCGCGCGCACACCAAGTGGCGCGACCATCAGGTTGCGGTAGTCGTCCTTGCGGGAGTAACCGGTCAGCGAGTTGAACAGGTCGGTGAGGTCGGCGCCGATTTCCGGTGCGGCAGTGAACAACCCGACGTCCTCGTACAGGCGCGCGGTCTTGGGGTTGTAGTTGCCGGTGCCGATGTGGCAGTAGCGGCGGATCGTGGAACCCTCGCGGCGCACCACCAGGCAGGTCTTGCAGTGGGTCTTCAAGCCGACCAGGCCGTAGACCACGTGCACGCCGGCCTGTTCCAGTTCGCGCGCCCACTTGATGTTGGCCTGCTCGTCGAAACGAGCCTTGATCTCCACCAGCGCCACGACCTGCTTGCCCGCCTCGGCGGCCTCGATCAGCGAATTGATGATGGGGGAATCGCCGGAGGTGCGGTACAGGGTCTGCTTGATCGCCAGCACCTGCGGGTCGGCGGCGGCCTGTTCGATGAAGCGCTGCACGCTGGTGGAGAACGAGTCGTAGGGGTGGTGCACCAGCACGTCGCCCTCGCGCAGCGCGGTGAACACATTGCGCGGGGTCTCGCGCTCGCCGAACGCGGCCGGGGTGGCCGGAACGTACGGGGCGTCCTTGAGTTCGGGGCGGTCCACGCCGTAGACCTGCCACAGGCAGGACAGGTCCAGCAGGCCGGGGACCTGGATGACGTCGGCGGGGTCGACCTCCAGCTCACGTAACAGCAGTTCCAGCATGTGCTCGGTCATGTCGTCGGAGACCTCGAGCCGCACCGGCTTGCCGAAGCGGCGGCGCGCGAGTTCGCGTTCCATGGCCTGCAGCAGGTCTTCGTCGCGGTCCTCGTCGACCTCGAAATCGGCGTTGCGGGTGATCCGGAACGAATGCGTCTCCACCACGGTCAGGCCGGGGAACAGCAGGTCCAGGTGCGCGGCGATGAGGTCTTCCATCGGCAGGAAGGCCGCGATCGCCGACGGTGCGTCGGTGCGGCGCACGCGCACGAACCGGTCGACGTTGTCGGGGACCTTCACGCGGGCGAAGTGTTCGCCGCCGGTGCCGTTGTCGCGCACCGTCACGGCCAGGTTCAGGCTCAGGCCGGAGATGTACGGGAACGGGTGCGCGGGGTCAACGGCCAGCGGGGTCAGGACGGGGAAGACCTGGTCGGTGAAGTAGCCCGAAAGGCGTTCGCGCTCAGTGTCGTCCAGATCGTTCCAGCCGATGATGTCGATGCCCTCGGCCGACAGAGCCGGGTTCACCTCGTCGATGAAGACCTTCGCGTGCCGCTTCTGCAATTCCTGGGCGCGGGCGGTGATCATCTCGAGCTGTTCCGACGGGGAGCGACCGTCGGCCGAGCGCACCGAGAGACCGGTTTCGGCACGGCGTTTCAAGCCGGCCACGCGCACCATGTAGAACTCGTCGAGATTGGACGCGAAGATCGCGAGGAACTTGGCCCGCTCCAGCAACGGCAGCGACGCGTCCTCGGCGAGGGCCAGCACGCGGGCGTTGAAGTCCAGCCAGCTCAGCTCGCGATTGAGGTAGCGATCGCGGGGCAACCGCTGCGACGTGGCGTCACCGCCCGCGGTGATGGCGGCCGCGGGTGGCGGGGAAATCGGGGGCAGCTGCTTGATGGTTTCCGTATCGCTCACGGGATCAATCATCCCTCGAGGAAGGGGCGCCGCGCATCACGACATCGTACGGTTCGTCCGATCTGCGACGAATCCGGCGATCGGTCAGCACACGGTGCGAACGGGATCACTTCTGTGCGCGGCGAATCCGAATTCGCGCAGCGTCGAGGTGGTGAGTTCGCCGACGCCCAGCGCGGCGACGGTGTCCAGATCCTCGGGGGTGTCGACGTCGCTGCGCAGGCCAGGCCAGTGACCTTCCAGCACTACGGCACCGCTCTCACGGTGGGCGCGGGCGGAATCGGCGCCGAAACGGGGGGCCAGCGGGGCGGCGGGGTCGTGGATCAGCAATGCGGCGGTACCGGTGCCCGTGTGATCGATCACCACGCAACGACCACCGCGCGGCGTGACGGCGAGAACGTCGGCCAGTTCGGCCGGACGCAACGCGGGGAGGTCGGCTTGTAGGGCGAGCAGGCGGCTGGGGCCGTGGCGGTCGCGCACGTTCTGCGCGCCTGCGGCCAGGGCGGTATTGAGCGGGTCGTGGCCTGCGGGGGGTTCGTCCATCACGTGCGCGCCCAGCTCCCTGGCACGCGCGGCAACCAGCGGATCGGGGGTGACCACGGTCAGCGACACCAGTTGCGGCACGGCCATGGCGGCCACGACCGTATCGGTGAACATGGCCAGCACCAGCTGCGCGCGCTGCGAGCTACTGAGCACGCTGCCCAGCCTGCTCTTGGCCCTGTCGATCTGCTTGACCGCCATCACGGCGTGCACGGTGTGCATGGCCTCGATCCTTGCATGGCATATTGGGCTGATGACGAGGGCGGCAGTAATGGGTGCGGGGTCGTGGGGTACGGCGTTCGCGAAGGTGTTGGCCGAAGCGGGCACCGACGTCACGATCTGGGCCAGGCGGGCGGAGGTGGCGCAGGCGCTGGACACCGAGCACCGCAATCCGTTCTACCTGCCGGGGGTGCAGTTGCCGCCGGTGCGCGCCACCGACGATCACCGGGTCGCGTTGGACGGGGCGGATCTGGTGGTGCTCGCGGTGCCGTCGCAGTCGCTGCGCGGGAATCTGGATGCGTGGAAAGGCGATATCGGGTCCGACGCCACCCTGCTGAGCCTGGCCAAAGGGATCGAGACCGGGACACTGCTGCGGATGAGTCAGGTGATCGCGGAGGTCACCGGGGCGCAACCGGGGCGCATCGCGGTGCTGTCGGGGCCGAATCTGGCGCACGAGATCGTCGAACGGCAACCGGCAGCCACGGTGATCGCCTGCACCGACACCGAGCGGGCCGGGGCCGCGCAAAGGGCTTGTGCGACAGGGTATTTCCGGCCGTACACCAACACCGATGTGATCGGGTGCGAGATCGGCGGGGCGTGTAAGAACGTCATCGCGCTGGCCTGCGGCATCGCCTCGGGGATGGGGCTGGGCGACAACACGGTGGCCAGTCTGATCACGCGCGGGTTGGCCGAAGTGATCCGGCTCGGGGTCGCGTTGGGGGCGCAACCGGTGACGTTGGCGGGGCTGGCCGGAGTGGGCGATCTGGTGGCCACCTGCACCTCGCCGCTGTCGCGCAACCGCTCGTTCGGGTTCGCGCTGGGCGCGGGTGGCACCATGGCCGCCGCGCAGGAAGCCACCAATGGGCAAGTGGCCGAAGGTGTGAAGTCGTGCACATCGGTGCGGGCGCTGGCCGCCGCGCACGGGGTGGAGATGCCGCTCACCGACGCGGTGCACAAGGTGTGCCACGAGGGACTGTCGGTGAACGAGGCGGTCGGCAGCCTGCTCGGGCGACGCATCAAGCCCGAATAAGGGCGATAGCGCCACCACGGCGCGAACCTACTACGGTGACGTTCATGACGGAACGGATCAAGGTAGCTGTGGTGTTCGGCGGGCGCAGCAGCGAGCACGCGGTCTCGTGCGTATCGGCGAGCAGCGTGCTGCGCAACCTCGATCCGACGCGCTACGAGGTGGTGCCGGTGGGCATCACCGCCACCGGCAGCTGGGTGCTGGCCGACGGGATCGGTGAGTTGGCGCTGAGTCACGGCGTTCAGCCGCAGGTCGACGCGTCGGGAACCGCACTCACCCTGGCTGCCGACCCCGGTCGTTCCGGTGCGCTGGTTGCCCTGGATTCCGGCGCGGTGCTGAGCAATGTCGACGTGGTGTTCCCGATCCTGCACGGGCCCTTCGGCGAGGACGGCACGCTGCAGGGGATGCTCGAGCTGGCCGGGATTCCCTATGTGGGCGCGGGCGTTCTCGCCAGTGCCGCGGGGATGGACAAAGAGTTCACCAAGAAGTTGCTGGCCGCTGAGAATTTACCCGTGGGCGTGCAGATTGTGCTGCGTCCCGGGATCGAGACGCTGTCCGATGACGACCGTGCGCGGATCGGGCTGCCCGCCTTCGTGAAGCCGGCGCGCGGTGGGTCGTCGATCGGCATCACCAAGATCACCGACTGGGCCGACCTGCCCGCGGCGATCACCGCCGCGCGGGTTCACGACCCGAAGGTGATCATCGAAGCGGGCATCGTCGGACGCGAAGTCGAGTGTGGCGTACTGGAATTCGCCGACGGTGAAGTGCGCGGCAGTGTGGTCTCCGAGATTCGGATGCCCGATGCCGACGCGGCCGCGCCGCAGTTCTACGACTTCGCCACCAAATACCTCGACGACGTGTGCGAATTCGACGTGCCCGCCAAGCTCGACGACGAGGTGGCCGACGAGATCCGCGAGCTGTCGGTGCGCGCGTTCCGTGCGCTGGACTGCCAGGGGCTGGCGCGAGTGGACTTCTTCGTCACCGAGAACGGGCCGGTGATCAACGAGATCAACACGATGCCCGGATTCACGCCGATCTCGCAGTACCCGCGGATGTGGGAGGCCAGCGGTGTGGACTATCCGACGCTGGTGTCGACGCTGATCGAGACGGCGCTGTCGCGCGGGACCGGGCTACGCTAGTTCTATTCGGGCGCTTGGGTTTCGGGCTGTTGTGCTCGAAATGGGTTCGGCGACAGCCTGTTAGCTCAGAGTTCGCCCGGAGTCGGTTCGCGTGCAGGCAGATTCGCGGTGATGGTGTCGGACACGATCTGCACCGCGCTGGTGCCCGAGTTGTCGGGCACGGTCAGGGCGATGTACGTCTCGCGGTCTACCGCGAACCACGTGCCGGTCTTGCCGACCTCGTCGCGGACCTGGAACCACTTCACGCCGTCGATCTCCGTCAACGGGGACGCCCGGTTGAACTCCAGCGGGCGGTCCAGGCCGCAGCGCAGCGTGATCGGGTCGCCGCCGTCGGGCAGCTGCCAGGCGCGGGTGGCCGGCGGGGCGGGTTCGACGAGGGTGGACTTGGTGTAGTCGCCGAGGTCGGCGGGCAAGGCCGGGAGCAGGATGTGGCAGGCGGGGCCGTCGGCGGCGGGGGCCGGGACGGGGCCAAGCGCGAGGGGTTCGCGTTCGACGGGGGCGCGCAGGGCGACGAAGGCGGCCACCAGGACTGCGACGATCAGGACGATGGGTAGGGCGACCGCCGTGGCGATGAGCGCGGGGGAGTGGGTCGGCTCGAGGTCGGTGTCGTCGGAGTCCGAGTCGTGCGCGTCTGTGTCGGAGGCCGCACCGGAGCCTGCGTTCGCGGCGTCGCCCGATGTCGGCTTGTCGCCAGCCGCTTTCGCATCAGCAGTGGCGGGGTCGTCGGGGGTGGTCGCCCGGTCGCGATCCTCCGGGTTCGAGTCCGCCATAGCTGTGTGGTCCTTCCGTTCGCGGGTTCGCCTGCACCGTCGGTGGTGCCCGATCGCCTTCGAAAGGGTACCGTCGGGGCGATTTCGTCGGTTCGCAGCACAGTGGGAAGGGGTCGGTCATCAGCGAGGACAGCCGTCCGCAGACAGTGCGTGAGCTGGGCGAATTCGCCCTGATCGACCGGATCAACGCCGGTCGCGAACAGGCCGCGCAGGTGCTGCTGGGTCCCGGTGACGATGCCGCACTGGTGGCCGCGCCCGACGGGCGGTTCGTGGTGAGCACCGACATGCTCGTGGAAGGCAGGCACTTCCGCCTGGACTGGTCCTCGCCGGTGGACATCGGCCGCAAGGCCATCGCCCAGAACGCCGCCGACGTGGTGGCGATGGGAGCCCGCCCGACCGCGTTCGTGGTCGCGCTGGGCTGCCCGGCCGATACTCCGGTGGCGGTGGTCGAGGGGATCGCCGACGGGATGTGGATCGAAGCCGCCCGCGCCGGTGGGTCCATCGCGGGCGGGGATCTGGTGCGCAGCGAACAGTTGGTCGTCTCGGTGACCGCGTTCGGCGACCTCGGCGGACAGGCCGCGATCACCCGCTCGGGCGCCGGAGTCGGCGACATCGTCGCGGTCGCAGGCGAACTCGGCTGGTCCGGCGCGGGCCTTGCCGTATTGACCAGCGGCGCAGACACATCCGACCCCGAATTCACCTATGCCCTTGCCACCCACCGTGTTCCGCAACCGCCGTACGCCGCGGTGGTCGACGCGTTCGGCACCGACATCCCGACCAGCCTCACCGACATCTCCGACGGCCTGCTCGCCGACCTCGGACATCTGGCCGCCGCCTCACATGTCGCCATCGACGTCCACAGCACGGCACTGACCGACCCGGAACTGTCCGCGGTCGCCAAGCGCCTGGACGCCGACGCCGCGCACTGGGTGCTGGCAGGCGGTGAAGACCACGCCTTCGCCGGAACCTGGCCCGCCGGTGTGGCATTGCCCGCGGGCTGGCGGCCGATCGGCGTGGTCACCGCAGGCAGCGGCGTCACCGTCGACGGCGCGGCACCCACCGGCGGCACCGGCTGGGAATCGTTCCGTGGGGCGGACGCCACCCGCACCGACGACGAACGATAGGTTGTGCGGTCATGGGTGCCAAACCACTGTCGGAGATCATCGATCCGGGCTGGGCCCGGGCACTGGAGCCGGTGCGCGACCGCATCAGCGAAATGGGCGAGTTCCTGCGCGAGGAGAACGCGGCAGGTCGCGGCTACCTGCCCGAAGGGGAGAACGTGCTGCGCGCGTTCACACGCCCGTTCGAGAAGGTGCGCGTGCTCATCGTCGGCCAGGACCCGTACCCCACGCCCGGCCACGCGATGGGGCTGAGTTTCTCTGTCACACCGCAGGTTTCGCCGGTCCCGCGTAGCCTGTCCAACATCTTCGCCGAATACAGCAAGGACCTCGGATTCGATACGCCGACCTGCGGTGACCTGAGCCCGTGGTCGGATCAGGGTGTGCTGCTGCTGAATCGGGTACTCACCGTCACTCCCGGCGCACCCGCCTCGCATCGCGGCAAGGGCTGGGAGGCGGTCACCGAACAGGCGATCCGGGCGCTGGTCGCCCGCGACGAACCGCTGGTGGCCGTGCTGTGGGGCAACGACGCCCGCGCGCTCAAGCCCACACTCGTCGACGCCGAGGTTCCCTACGTCGAATCAGCGCACCCCTCACCGCTTTCCGCCTCGCGCGGGTTCTTCGGTTCGCGACCCTTCTCCCGGGTCAACGAACTGCTCGACGAACTCGGCGCGGACCCCGTCGACTGGCGGCTGCCCTGACCCGGGGCGTCGCCCGCACCAGAAAATGATGAAGGAGCACAACCGGATGTACATCTCCACCGTTCGCGCCGCGCTTGCCACCGCCGCCGTCGCCGCCGCCATCACCGCGGGCGCGAGCGCGGCCTCGGCGCAGGGCCTGCAGCTCGAGCCCTACAACGAGCAGGCCGCCCCCGTGGCCACCACCCAGGTCGGCGAGGAATGGACCTCCACCGGCACCTCCACGATCTCCTCGGGCGTGAACGCGAAGGTGACCTGCCTGCTGCAGAACACCTTCAGCGCCCTCGGTGCCGCCTGCTGACGTTGATTCAGCTCAGCCCGCGGTAATCGGGCTTGCGCTTGGCCACGAAGGCGTCGACGCCTTCGCGGCCGGTGCTGTTGTTCGCGGCGGCGGCGATGCCGTCGCGTTCGGCGTCCAGCTGCTGGTCCAGTGTCGCTGTCGGCGACTGGGCCAGCAGCTTTTTCATGGCCGTGTAGGTGGCGCGGGGGCCGGTGACGAAGGACTGTGCCACGCGCAGGGCCTCGGCGCGGATGTCGTCGTCTTCGACTGTGCGGCTGAGGATTCCGAGTTGAACGGCTTCGGTGGCATCCAGGACCGCGTCGGTGAGCAGGATCTCGCGGGCGCGGCTCAGGCCAACGATCCGCGGGAGGGTCCAGGACATGCCGCCGTCGGGGGTCAGCCCGATGCCGGGGTAGGCGGGGCGCAGTTTGGTCGACGGGCCGCCGATGGCGATGTCGGCGGCGCAGACCAGGCTCATGCCCGCGCCCGCCGCCCAGCCCTGCACGGCGGCGACCACGGGCACGGGGGCCTGCACCAGCGCGCGCACGTAATCGTGCAGTCCGGCGGCCTTGTCGAACAGATAGGCGCCACGATCGTCGGCGGCGGCGAAATTGCGGACATTGCCGCCTGCGCAGAAGTTCGCGCCCGCGCCGGTGAGCAGGATCGCGCCGACCGACGGGTCGAGGGTGCGCAGGGCGGCGGTGCCCGCATCGATCAGATCGAAATCCATCGAGGTGCCCGCCGCGGCGGTGGCGATGGTCAGCTGCAGCACGCCGTCGATGATCTGGGCGGCGGGGACCGGTTCGGTGGTACTCATGGGCGTCACACTAACCGCGGCGCCACAGTTGTTCGGGCAGCAGGGTGAACGGGTCGAGGCGGTGGATGCCGGTGTCGGTGAAGCCGTGGCGGCGATAGAAGGCGTGGGCGCGCGGGTAGTCGGCGAAGACCCAGAGGGTGCACGGTGATCCGGGTGCAGCGGATTCGATCAGGGCGTCGGCGATGCCGGTGCCGTGCCAGGCGCTGCGGATGTAGAGGGCCTCGAGTTCGGTCTCGCCGGGTGGGGGATCGGTCTCGCCGGGTGCGGGATCGATCTTGCTGACCGCGCATGACTTGTCGGCGATCTCGGTGATTGCGTCGTGGTCGACGTGGGCGAGGGTTCGGCGCCGGTCCGTGGCGGAGGCGAAGCCGATCACACGGTCGTCGACGAGGGCGACGGGCAGCCGGTGGGTGCCTTCGGCGCGGCGCCGTTCCCACGTGATCGCCGAGCGATCCAGGTCGAAGCCGTCCAGGATGTGGGCGGGGACCAGGGTGTCGTAGGACTCGCGCCAGCTGGCGATATGGCAGGAGGCCAGTTCGGTGACCCGGTTCGCGGTCAGCGGCGCGATCCGCCAGTCACTCACGGACGACAAAACCCCCGATCACCCACGAGGGGTGCCGGGGGACTGTCGGCAGAACGTATGGGCTGAAAATCAGCCGCGGGCGACCTTGCCGGCCTTCAGGCAGGAGGTGCACACATTCATCCGGCGAGTGTTGCCAGGGGCAACCTGCGCACGCACGGTCTGGATGTTCGGGTTCCAGCGACGGTTGGTGCGCCGGTGCGAGTGCGAAACCGACTTCCCGAAACCGGGGCCCTTGGCGCAGACGTCGCAAACGGCAGCCATGTCGCGAGCTCCTTCATGTCATAAGCGGCTAACGGCGCACGAATGCCCGTTGAACCGGAAACTGATTCAGTCAAATGCCTTGCCGACTGATGTCGGCCAGCGCAGACCCACGTGGGCCGCACGAGGCAACCCTGCAAGACTAGCGGGCCGGGCCTCGAACTTCCAAACCGGGTATCCCGGTCGAATCGCCGAGCACAGCCCGGACGAGGGCCCTTCCGGGGATCAGCATACCCGCCTCCCTGCTGCGGTCGAAAACCGGTCGGGAACCGTCGCGCTCGGGTGGGGAGACGTCGGTGGCTGCCGCTAATCTGGCGTGCGTGCTCGGCGCGCGGGCACGCAGAACGGGGAGCGAGGTGGCGGTGGCGCACGTGCGGGACTGTCTCGACGGTGGTGACCTGCTGGTCTGGGCCCGTCATTGCCGCACCGACCTGGAACTGCGCCGCGCCGAAATCGACGCCCTCAACGTGTTTCCCATCGCCGACTCCGACACCGGAACCAACCTGCTCGCCACCATGCGCGCCGCGGTCGCCGCCGCTGAGCGAGCGGTGCTCGAGATGCGATCCGACGCCCGCGAAACCGTGGACGTGACATCGGGCACTCCGGCCGCAGGATCGGCGGATACCGGCGAACAGGTGGTCGATATCGCCGACCGAACGGGTGTCGACGCGGTCGCCCAGATGCGCACCGACCGGACGGCGGTCAACGCGCATCAGGCTGCTCAGGCGGGCGCCGACCGGACGGCGGTCAACGCGCATCTGCCCGCCCAGACGCCCACCGACCGGACGCCCGTCAACGCGCATCTGCCCGCCCAAGCGCCCACCGACCGGACGCCCGTCAACGCGCACCTGCGCGCCCAAGCGCCCACCGACCGCACGCCCGTCAATGCGCATCTGGTCGCCCAGGCACTGGCCCGCGGCGCGACCACCGGTGCGCGTGGGAATTCGGGGATCATCCTGTCCCAGGTGCTGCGCGGGATCGCCGAGGCTGTCATCGCGGGCCCGCTGACCGGCGAGCGACTTCAGGCCGCACTGCGCCGGTCGGCGGTGCTGGTGCGAACGGGATTGAGTGCCCCGGTCGAAGGCACGATCCTGACCGTCCTCGACCGGGCCGCGGTAGCCGCCACCGAATCCGCCGACCCCTCGCTGGCCACCGTTGCCCGAAGCGCTGCCGACGGCGCCGCCCGCGCCCTGAGCGAAACACCGGCCCAACTGGGCGTTCTGCGCGCGGCCGGCGTCGTCGACGCGGGCGCGCGCGGCCTGTTGGTGCTGCTGGACTGCCTGGTGGCCGAAGTCTGTGGCGAAGCACCCACCCGGGTCAGGTACACGCGCGGAGACCGAGGCGAGCACGGCCCACACCCTCGGTCCGGCCGTGACGGGAAAGCGTGCTCTACCGAGGACCGACGCGACGACGACCCGGCACCGCGACTCGATTCGGCTGCGGCCGTCAGCGCCGACGCTGCGAGGGGGACGATCGACCGCGGATCGGGGCGGCGAATCGACCCTTCGGACGATGATGGTGAGTTCCGTCATGCAGCCGCCGTGGGCGGAACGCGCGCGATGTCGGACACGCAATGCCGGGGGGCGAGTGCCGACCAGGATCGCACCGATCCGCACTTCGAGGTCATGTACGTGATCTCCGGCACCGATGACGCGGCCGCTGGCGGTCTGCGGGATCGTCTCGCCGTTCTCGGGGACTCCGTGGTCGTCGTCGGTGACGGTGACGCCACCTGGTCCGCCCACGTGCACTGTCGCGATGCCGGTGCCGCGATCGAGGCAGGGCTGGCGGTGGGGACGGTCACCGGGATTCGCATCGAGAGTTTCGCGGTGACCGCGCCGCTGGGCGGCCACCACGAGTTGCGCACTGAAGGGCGCGCCGACCAGCACGGCCGGGACAATTCCACGTCGCACGCGAGCGCCGGTGATCGGCTGCCGGACTCCGCCGGCCGCGATGGTGTGCCGGTCACCGGCGACGGCCCCGTCCTCGGGGAAGCCGCGCGCAATGTCCTCGCGGACCGTGGTGTGCTGGCGGTGGCCGCCGGCGCCGCTGCCGCGCGACTGTTCGAGGATGCCGGCGCGGTGGTGGTGCGGGGCGATCGGCAGGTCGATACGGACACCCTGCTGCGGGCGATCCGCGCGATGCCGAATCGGGAAGTGTTGGTGTTGCCCAACGGAGCCTTGCCCGCGCAGGAGTTGGTGGCCGCGGGTGTGGCCGCGCGTGACGGGTCACGTGACGTGTTGTTGTTGCCCAGTGCCTCGATGGTCCAGGGGTTGGCGGCGTTGGCGGTGCATGATCGGGGGCGGATCGCGGTCGATGACGCGTTCGCCATGTCGGAGGCGGCGGCGACCACCCGGTGGGGTGCGTTGCGGGCGGCTCGGGTGCGCGCGTTGACCATGGTCGGAATGTGTTCGCCCGGTGACGGATTGGGGCTGGTCGGCCATGATGTGGTGGTGATCGACCCGGACGTGGTCGGCGCGGGACGCATCCTGCTGGACCGAATGCTGGGTCTGGGTGGGGAATTGGTGACCCTGCTGATGGGTGCCGATGCGGGGCCCGAGTTGGCGCAGGTGCTCGCCGATCATGTGACGGCCGGTTTCCCCGGTGTCGAGGTGGTCGTGTATTCCGGTGGACAGCAAGCGGATCTGGTGCAGATAGGGGTCGAGTAGATGGCGACATTGAGTGACCGGCTCGACCACGTGTTGGGCGTGAAGGCGGCCGACCGGCTGACCGAGGCGTTCGACATGACCACCGTCGAGGACCTGCTGCGCCACTACCCGGCGCGCTACGCCACCCAGGGCCAGCCTCTCACCGAGGAGGAGCCGGAGGAGGGCGCGCACATCACGGTCATCGGCCGCGTGACGAAAACCGAACTGCGCCCGATGAAGAACCGCCGCGGCTCGCTGTTGAAAGTGCAGCTGGACACCGGCGCGCAACGTCCGATGGAGGTCACCTTCTTCAACGGTGACAAGGTGCGCTATCTGGTGAAAGAGGGTGTGCGAGCGATGATGTCGGGCACCGTGCACTGGTGGCGGCCCGATCGCTGGAACCTGTCGCACCCCGATTACCTGATCCTGCCCGACAAGGCCGAAGCGGGCGTGGAGGAACTGACCTCCGTGCGCGGCAGCGGTGCATTGCGTGGGCTGGCGCAGAGCGCGAAAGGCGCTGGGGGAGTGGATGCCTCGTTCTTCGAGCGCGAGTTCGTCCCCGTGTACCCGGCGACCGCGAAGGTCCAGAGCTGGGACCTGCTCGCGTGCATCCGTCAGGTCCTGGACCAACTCGACCCCATCGAGGACCCGCTACCCGAAGACCTGCGCGACGAACGCCAACTGCTCCCGATCTCCGACGCCCTGCGTCTGATCCACCTGCCCGAACACAAGCTCGACATCGAAAAAGCCAGGGACAGACTGCGTTTCGATGAAGCGCTCGCCCTGCAACTGGTGCTGGCCGAACGCCGTCACGAGGTAGAGGGTCGCACCGCCCCGGCCTGCCCGCCCACCCCCGACGGCATCGCCGCGACCTTCGACCAGCGTTTGCCGTTCGAGCTCACCGAAGGCCAGCTGCAGGTGCTCGAGGACATCTCGTCAGACCTGTCACGCACCCGCCCGATGCACCGCCTGCTGCAGGGTGAAGTGGGTTCGGGCAAGACGATCGTGGCACTCAACGCCATGCTGCAAGTGGTGGACTCGGGCCGACAGTGTGCACTGCTGGCCCCGACCGAAGTCCTTGCCTCCCAGCACTATCGCTCACTGCGCGCCATGCTCGGCGAACTCGGCAACGCGGGCGAACTCGGCGCCGCCGACAAGTCGACCAAAATCGTGCTGCTCACCGGATCCATGTCGACCGCCGCGAAGAAAGCCGCACTGCTGGACGCGATGACCGGCGAGGCGGGCATCGTCATCGGCACCCACGCGCTGATCCAGGACTCCGTGGAGTTCTTCGACCTCGGCCTGGTCGTGGTCGACGAACAGCACCGCTTCGGCGTCGAACAGCGAGATGCGTTGCGCGCCAAGGCCAAAGACGGCATCAGTCCGCACCTGCTGGTCATGACCGCCACCCCGATCCCGCGCACCATCGCGATGACGACCCTGGGTGACCTCGAAACCTCCACGCTCACCCAGCTTCCCAAGGGCCGCTCACCGATCGTGTCCAAAGTCGTTCCGCGCAAGGCACATCCGGGTTGGGTGGATCGCGCCTGGGAACGCATCGTCGAAGAGGTAGGGCAGGGTCGGCAGGCGTATGTGGTGTGCTCGCGCATCGGCGAGGACCCCGACGCGCCACCGGCCAAGGGTAAGAAGGAGAAGGAGCCACCCACTACCGCCGCCGCTGTCGAGATGTACGAGACGTTGAGCGCCGGTCCGCTGTCCGGCGTGCGCGTCGGCCTGCTGCACGGCAGGCTCCCGTCCGACGAAAAAGACCACGTGATGCGCCAATTCAACGACGGCACCATCGACGTGCTGGTCTGCACCACCGTCGTCGAGGTCGGTGTCGACGTACCGAACGCGACAGTGATGGTGATCGTAGACGCCGACCGGTTCGGCGTGAGCCAGCTGCACCAGCTGCGCGGCCGCATCGGACGCGGCAAGCATCCTGGCCTGTGCCTGCTGGTCACCGATGCCGCACCCGGCGGCACGGCGATGGCCCGGCTCGACGCCGTCGCCGCCACCACCGACGGTTTCGAACTGTCGGTCCTCGACCTGCGTCAACGCCGTGAGGGCGATGTCCTGGGCTCGGCACAGTCGGGCACCGCGCGCTCGCTACGCCTGCTCTCGCTGCTCGACGACCTCGAAGTCATCACCGCCGCACAGGAATTGGCCAGACAGGTCGTGGCCGAAGATCCCGGTTTGGTCAACCACCCCGGCCTGGCGGGCATGATGCACGCCGCCGTCGACGGCGAACGCCTCGAATACCTCGCCAAATCCTGAGCTACGAAGGCACCGCTCGCGCGACCGCGTTCGTGGCGCTGTACGGCAACCGCGGATACGGCAGATCGGTGCTGGTGTGCTCGACCACCGCCAGCGGCCGCCCGATCTGCGGGAATGCCCGCTGCGGGCACGCGGGCCGTTCGCACACCTTGCATCCGGCCCCGATCGGCACCGTCACCATGGATTCGTCCAGCTGCAGTCCCTGCGAATACACCAGCCGGTCGGCGTATTCGATATCGCAGCCCAGCGCGATGACGAAGTTCTTCGCCGCCGTCCCGTGCCCCTGCGGCGCGGCCGGGGTGGTGCGCGCGATCCACAGGTAGCGGCGCCCGTCGGGCATCTCCGAGATCTGGGTCAGGATGCGGCCCGGTTGGGCGAAGGCCTCGTGCGTGACCCACAGCGGGCAGCTGCCGCCGACACGGGAG
Source organism: Nocardia sp. NPDC058640 (assembly GCF_042716995.1). Lineage (NCBI taxonomy): Bacteria > Bacillati > Actinomycetota > Actinomycetes > Mycobacteriales > Nocardiaceae > Nocardia > Nocardia sp. NPDC058640. Next base: position 330,683 of record NZ_JBHXRG010000001.1, on the reverse strand, counting down.
AAGTGAAAAGCGGTGGCGGACTGCCTTTTCGAGATATTGCCCGCTCGGTCGGTGCGCACGAGGAAGAACGGGACTCCGCGCTGCCCCTGCCGCTGCAGGGTGGCCAGGCGATGGCAGATGGTCTCGAACCCGACCTCGAAACGCAGCGCGAGCAGGTCCACGTCGTAGCGCAGTTCCTCGGCCGATCGCAGGAACCGCCCGTACGGCAGGATCAGCGCGCCGGCGAAGTAGTTGGCCAGCCCCACCCTGGCCAGCGTGCGGGATTCGCCGGTCAGCGCCCGCGATTCGGCGAGCACAGTGTCGATCTCGCGGCTGTAGAGCAGCAGCCCGAGCGTGACCGCGATCTGGAACGCGCGCTGGCCCGGACGCAGCCGCCTGGCCAGGGTCAGGGTGCGGGTGTCGGGGTCGTAGTGGCGTTTGGGGATGGTCGGGTCGGCGCCGTCGCCGCGCACCAGCACCGTCACCCCGGCGCGTTCCTCGGCGATGCGGGCCAGCTGACGATCCAGCGAACCGATGCTCAGACCCGATTCCTCGAACAGTTGCTCGGCCGCGTGGTCCAGGGTCGAGATGTGGTTGCGGTGGTCGTAGAAGAAGTCGCGCACGTCCTCGTAGGGCATGGGGGTGCCCGGCGAGCCGGTCGGGGTGTCCACCCGCGCGGACAGCAGGTCGAGTTGGTCGGTGGCCGCGCGCAGCCGCCGGTGCATCGCGATCACGATCCGGGCCACCTCGGGCAGCCGCGTGGCCAGTTCCTCGACCTCGGTGATCGGTGCGGTATCGCCGCCGCCCGCGGCTTCCACCAGCACCTCGTGCAGATCCGAGACCAGCCGCGCGTCGGAATCGGCGGCGAAGAACTGCACATCCAGGTCGAAGGTCGAGTTCAGTTTCAGCAGAACGGGAATGGTCAGCGGACGCTGATCGCGCTCTAGCTGGTTGAGATAGCTGGGTGACAGATCCAGCGATTTCGCGAGAGCTGCCTGAGTCATTCGCCGTTCTTCGCGCAGCCTTCGTAGCCTGGCCCCCGCGTACATCTTCCGCACGAGCAAGATACTAACGCGCACTGTTCGCAATATTCGCTGAATGCGGACATTGCGTGCGGAGAAGTCCAGTGCTGCAAGGGATTCTACGCAAACCTACCCGTGCGTAACGTGCGAAGTAAGGCTCCCGAACGCACCGCGCAATCCCCGGTGACCTGCGTACACCGAGGTAAATCCGCGTGCTCGTGCATCTTTCGCACGCCGCGCCCTAAAAAATACGCCTGTTCAGGCAGTTTCGGTAGGTGTAGCCGTGCGGTTGCGTGTGAAAACGCCATCGGGAGTTCGCCCGGCCGCCCGCGCTGTGTAGTACTGCCACCCGACCCGCGCACCGCGCACCGCCGCGGTGGGTGAGATGTGACGGTCGGATTACCGCGACTTCGCAGGTGGACGCCCTGCGGTGTGAACAATGCCGCGAACCCACCTTGCCTGTTCGGCCCGCGCTCACAGCCGGGTACCGTAGGCCAATGTTCTCGAAAGTCTTGGTCGCCAATCGCGGCGAGATCGCTATCCGTGCCTTCCGTGCGGCCTATGAACTAGGCATCGGAACGGTCGCGGTGTTCCCGTACGAAGATCGCAATTCCGTGCATCGCCTCAAGGCGGCCGAGTCCTATCAGATCGGCGAAGAGGGCCATCCGGTTCGCGCGTACCTGTCGATCGCCGCGATCATCGAGGCCGCCAAGAGCGCCGGTGCCGACGCGATCTACCCCGGCTACGGCTTCCTGTCGGAGAACCCCGACCTCGCCGCGGCCTGTGCCGCCGAGGGCATCACCTTCATCGGGCCCACGGCCGAGATCCTCGAGATGGCGGGCAACAAGGCCACCGCGATCGCCGCGGCCAAGGCGGCCGGGCTGCCGACGCTGAAGTCGAGCGAGCCGTCGGCCGATCTCGACGAATTGATCGCTGCCTCAGCCGAACTCGAATACCCGATCTTCGTCAAGGCCGTCGCCGGTGGTGGCGGTCGCGGCATGCGCCGGGTCGCCGCACCCGAGCAGCTGCGCGAGTCGATCGAAGCCGCCTCTCGCGAAGCGGAGTCGGCGTTCGGCGATCCGACCGTGTTCCTCGAGCAGGCCGTGGTCAACCCCCGCCACATCGAGGTCCAGATCCTGGCCGACCAGCACGGCAATGTCATGCACCTGTTCGAACGCGACTGCTCGCTGCAGCGTCGCCACCAGAAGGTGATCGAGCTCGCGCCCGCCCCGAACCTGTCGCCGGAGCTGCGCGAACGCATCTGCGCCGACGCGGTGGCCTTCGCCCGGCAGATCGGGTACATCAACGCCGGCACCGTGGAATTCCTGCTCGACGAGCGCGGCAACCACGTGTTCATCGAGATGAACCCGCGCATCCAGGTCGAGCACACGGTCACCGAGGAGATCACCGACGTCGACCTGGTGCAGTCGCAGCTGCGCATCGCGGCCGGTGAATCCCTCGCCGACCTGGGCCTGAGCCAGGAAACGGTGCAGATCCGCGGCGCCGCGCTGCAGTGCCGGATCACCACCGAGGACCCGGCCAACGGTTTCCGCCCCGACACCGGCCGCATCACCGCCTACCGCACCCCCGGCGGCGCGGGCATCCGGCTGGATGGCGGCGCGAACCTGGGCGCGGAGATCGGCGCCTACTTCGACTCGATGCTGGTCAAGCTCACCTGCCGTGGTCGCGACCTGCCCGCCGCCGCGGCCCGTGCCCAGCGCGCGCTGGCGGAGTTCCGCATTCGCGGCGTGACGACCAACATCCCGTTCCTGCTGTCGGTGCTCGACGACCCCGACTTCCAGGCGGGTCGCGTGACCACGTCGTTCATCGACGAGCGTCCCGAACTGCTGACCTCGCGCGCCTCGGCCGACCGTGGCACCAAGATCCTGACCTACCTGGCCGACGTCACCGTGAACAAGCCCAACGGTGACCGTCCGACCACGGTCTACCCGTACGACAAGCTGCCCGCCGTCGACCTGACGCTGCCGCCACCGGCCGGTTCGCGCCAGCGCCTGCTCACCCTCGGCCCGGACGGTTTCGCCAAAGCCCTGCGCGAGCAGAAGGCACTGGGCGTCACCGACACCACCTTCCGTGACGCGCACCAGTCGCTGCTGGCCACGCGCGTGCGCACCAACGGTCTGCTCGGGGTGGCCGGGCACGTCGCGCGCCTGACCCCCGAACTGCTCTCGATCGAAGCCTGGGGCGGCGCGACTTACGATGTGGCACTGCGCTTCCTGCACGAGGACCCGTGGGAACGCTTGGCCGCCTTGCGCGAAGCCGTGCCGAACATCTGTTTGCAGATGCTGCTGCGCGGTCGCAACACCGTGGGGTACACGCCCTACCCCGAACAGGTAACGCGCGCTTTCGTTTCCGAGGCCGCCACCACCGGTATCGACATCTTCCGCATCTTCGACGCGCTGAACAATGTCGACCAGATGCGTCCGGCCATCGACGCGGTCCGCGAAACCGGCACTGCGGTAGCCGAAGTCGCGCTCAGCTACACCGGCGACCTCATGGACCCGAACGAGTCCCTGTACACGCTGGACTACTACCTGAAGCTGGCCGAACAGATCGTCGACGCGGGTGCACACGTGCTGGCCATCAAGGACATGGCCGGTCTGCTGCGCGCCCCCGCCGCCGCGAAACTCGTTACGGCCCTTCGCAGTAACTTCGATCTGCCGGTGCACGTGCACACCCACGACACCCCCGGCGGTCAGCTGGCCACCTACCTGGCGGCCTGGCAAGCCGGTGCCGACGCGGTCGACGGTGCGTCTGCCGCGATGGCGGGCACCACGAGTCAGCCCGCACTGTCGGCGATCGTGGCCGCCACCGCGCACACCGACCGCGACACCGGCCTGAACCTGCAGAACGTGTGCGATCTCGAGCCGTACTGGGAAGCGCTGCGCAAGGTCTACGCACCGTTCGAATCGGGTCTGCCCGCGCCGACCGGGCGCGTGTACACCCACGAGATCCCCGGCGGTCAGCTGTCGAACCTGCGTCAGCAGGCGATCGCGCTGGGACTGGGCGACCGGTTCGAAGAGGTCGAAGCCAAGTACGCGGCCGCGGACCGGCTGCTGGGTCGCCTGATCAAGGTGACCCCGTCGTCGAAGGTCGTCGGCGATCTCGCGCTTGCCCTGGTGGGCACCGGCGTCGATATCGAGGACTTCGCCGCCGATCCGGGCCGCTACGACATCCCCGATTCGGTGATCGGCTTCCTGCGCGGCGAACTCGGCGAACCCGCGGGCGGCTGGCCCGAGCCGTTCCGTACCAAGGCACTGGCCGGACGCAACCAGCCCAAGCCCGAAACCCCGCTCACCGCAGCGGAACAGGCAGGTCTGGACGGCACCTCGGCGCAACGCCGCGAAACGCTGAACCGGCTGCTGTTCCCCGGCCCGACCGCGGAGTTCAACGCCCACCGCGAGAAGTACGGCGATACCACCGGCCTGTCGGAGAACCAGTTCTTCTACGGCCTGCGCCGCGGCGAAGAACACCGCGTGCAGTTGGAGAAGGGCGTCACCCTGCTCATCGGCCTCGAGGCGATCTCCGAGCCCGACGAGAAGGGCATGCGCACGGTCATGGCCATCATGAACGGGCAGCTGCGCCCGGTCGCGGTGCGTGATCGCTCGATCGCCTCCGAGGTGCCGGTCGCGGAGAAGGCCGACAAGAACAACCCCGGCCAGATCGCGGCACCGTTCGCCGGTGTGGTCACCCTGGCGGTGTCCGAAGGCGACGAGATCCACGCCGGTGACACCGTGGGCACCATCGAGGCGATGAAGATGGAAGCCGCCATCACCGCCCCGCGCGGTGGCGTGGTCGGCCGGATCGCGACCACCAAGGTCGCGCAGGTAGAGGGCGGCGACCTGTTGGTGGAACTGGTCGCCCGCGAGTCCGAATGACCCGCATCGTCGCGGGTGTAGCCGGTGGGCGGCGCTTGAAGGTGCCGCCCGCCGGAACCCGGCCTACTTCGGATCGCGTGCGCGAAGCGCTGTTCAGCGCGATCGATTCGCGCCTGGATCTGGACGGGACGCTGGTTCTCGACCTGTACGCGGGCTCGGGTGCGCTGGGCTTGGAAGCGCTGTCACGCGGGGCCGCACAGGCACTGCTGGTCGAATCCGACCGCAAGGCCGCCGACATCGTGCGCGCGAACATCGCCGAAATCGGTCTACCGGGCGCGGAATTGCGCCTGGGCAGCGTGGCGTCGGTGCTGAAGCAGACCGCACCCAAGGCCTACGACGTGGTGTTCTCGGACCCGCCGTACGACGTGAGCACCGACGACGTGATCGCCGACCTCACCGCACTGGCGAACAACGGGTGGCTCGCGTCCGACGCGCTGGTGGTAGTGGAACGGTCGAGCCGTTCACCCGAAATCGCCTGGCCCACAGGCTATCTGGCGTTGAAGACCCGCAAATACGGCGAGACGAGGGTCGAACTCGCCGAGTTCGGTGCTACAGCGTGTCCGGAAACCTAAAGGGTCCCGGACACTGCCCTTCTCGGGCGTCGTTGGTTCACGCCACAAGCGTGGCGTGAACCTCGGTTCCCGCGTCTACCAGGACGGTTTCACCGATACCCACAGGGGTTCGGTCAGCGCCTTCCCGTCGGCGGACATTGGTAACCCGGCCTCCTGCTTGGGGTCCGGGGATCGTGAAAAGTCTTGTTCGATGGTCGGCCACAGTGCGAGGTTGACCGCCGCGTTATGGTCGCGATCAGCGCGAAACCCGCACCCGCAGACGAACACTCGATCCGTCAACGCCAGCCTTTGGTTGAGTGAGCCGCAGGCCGAGCACCTTTTACTCGATGGAAACCAACGATCCGCGACGGTGACCGCGCCACCATGCCAGGCCTGCTTGTAGACCAACAGCCGCGCGAAATCCGCCCATCCGACATCGCTGATCGCACGTGCCAAACGTCGGTTGCCGAGCATTCCTGCCACGTGCAAGTCTTCGACAACCAGCCGGTCGTGGGTCTTGACCAGCTGGTTAGCGACCTGATGAGCGAAATGACGGCGAATATTAGCGACCCTGTGATGGTGGCGGGCCAACTGGGCGACCGCCTGCTGATGGTTGTGGGATCCTCTCTGTTTCCGAGACACCGACTTCGCGAGCCGTCGTTGCCGATCCAGCCCAGCGGCCAGTGGTTTAGGCGCGGTATTGATGCGGGCAACCTCAGTACCGTCGGCGTTCGCGGCGACAGCGAAGGCGGTCAACCCGCGGTCGATCCCGACCCAGCCACCGTCATCACCATGATTGCGGGGCCGGTGATGGTGGGATGTGTGGAGATCGGAAGCTTCGACGGTCAGACTGATCCACCAGCGTCGCACCCGATAGGCAACGGTGACGTAGAGGATCCTCGCCCTGCCCTTGGTGAGCATCCGCCGCAAACGGCGGGTGTCCTCGCGAACCCGGATCGCGCCGAACCCAGGCAACGTCACTGACCGAGCGCAGCCCTGGTCACCGACTCGGGTCGATGCTCGCCCCGTCTTGGCGGGTTTGTTGCGGATCCGGAACGCCGGGACGGTTTTAGCCTTCGCCTTGAACCGGGGAAACCCGACCGGTTTGCCCGCGTGTTTGCCGGTTCTGGAGTCAGAGAACGCGGCCAGCGCGCGACCACAGTCGACGGCGGCTTCCTCGAAAACTTGCTGAGACACCTGGCCACGCCATGCCAACCCGGTCACCTGGACTTCGGCGATTCCGGCCGCGTCGACAGTGAAGACCCGTCCTGCGGCTTCGGTCTTCTTCCAGGTGTTGAATGTTTTGATCAGGTCGAACCGGGTCCATGGGACCGGATGTGCTGGGCGGGTTTTGCGTTGAGCGAGAGCGGTTTTCACGAAGTCGAGGCTTTGGTTGAACGCGAAACGGGCCGCGCCTGCATGCCTTGAGAGCATGTCGGACTGCTCGACTGTGGGGTCGAGGCAGTACCGGAAAGTCGTGTGGCGGCTCATCATTGACGAGTGTGACACACGCCACCGACACTCCTTCGCCTGCCCGGTTCAGCGGCGGCGCGGCTTCCGCTGACACTTCGGACAGGAAAACGACGACCGATTCATGAACTGTTCCCGAACCAATGCCGTACCGCACCGATCGCACGGTTCGTCCTCGCGCCCGTAAGCGGCCAGCGACCGGGAGAAATAACCGGATTCGCCGTTCACATTCACATACAGGGCATCGAAGGACGTGCCACCGACGGCCAGTGCCTCGGTCATCACCGCGGTGACCCCGTCGAGCAGGTTCCGCACAACCGGCCGGGTGAGTTCGGCGGCGATTCGGGTGCCGTGGAGTCCGGCGCGCCACAGCGCTTCGTCGGCGTAGATATTGCCGATGCCCGAGATCACCGTCTGGTCCAGCAGGACGCGTTTGATCTCGGTGTTCTTGGCGCGAATGGCCGCGACCACGGCTTCGCGGTCGAACAGCGGGTCCAGCGGATCGCGTGCGATATGGGCGACAGAATCGGGCACCACGGTCCCGTCGACCTCGACGAGTCCACCCAGCGCCCAGCCGCCGAAGGTGCGCTGATCCACGAATCGCAACTCGGCACCGTCACCGAGCACGGCCCGGATGTGCGCGTGTTTTTCGACGGGTGCGGCAGCGGGTTGCACGAGCATCTGCCCGCTCATGCCCAGATGCACGACCAACGCCAGATCGGGTTCGTCGAAGGTGAGCCAGAGATATTTTCCGCGACGCTGGGCGGAGTCGATCCGCAACCCGGTCAGTCGTGCCGCCAAATCAGCACCACCCGCGGCGTGCCTGCGCACAGCTCGCGGGTGGGTGACTTCGACGGAGTCGATGGCGCGACCAACAGCGTGATCGGCCAAACCGCGCCGAACCACCTCTACTTCGGGCAGTTCAGGCACGGATCAAGCTTCGGGAGTAGCAATTTCGTCGGTCAGCGCCTTGTAGGCCGCACCGGCTGCCTTCTGCTCGGCTTCCTTCTTGGAGCGGCCGACACCGGTTCCGTACGGACGACCGGCGATCATCGCGGTGGCGGTGAACTCCTTGTTGTGGTCCGGACCGGTCGAGGTGATCTCGTAGGCGGGCACGCCCAGACCGCGTTCGGCGGTGAGCTCCTGCAGGCTGGTCTTCCAGTCCAGGCCCGCGCCCATGCGCGGACCACGGTCCAGCAGATCGGCGAACAGGCGAAGCACTACCTCGCGCGCGGTTTCGATGCCGTGCTCGAGGTGCACCGCACCGAGCAGCGACTCCATGCCGTCGGCGAGAATGCTGGGCTTGTCACGGCCGCCGGTGAGCTCTTCGCCCTTACCGAGCAGCAGGTACTGGCCCAGGCCGCCGTCGCCGAGTTCACGCGCGACCTCGGCCAGTGCGTGCATGTTCACCACACTGGCGCGCAGCTTCGCGAGCTCACCCTCGGACTTCTCGGGGTGCTCGGTATACAGGCGCTCGGTGATGCTGAGGCCGAGTACCGAGTCGCCGAGGAATTCCAGGCGCTCGTTGGTCGGCAGACCGCCGTTCTCGTACGCGTACGACCGGTGCGTCAGCGCTAGGCGCAGAAGCTCCGGTCGTACGTCGACACCGAGGGCGGTGAGCAGGCTGGCGTGATCCGCCGCGCCCACTGGTTCTTTGCTTGCTGTCACGTTGCTAATGATCTGGCGATCAGACAGCAGAGATGACCTGGCGGCCCTTGTAGGTACCGCAAGACGGGCAAGCGATGTGCGGGAGGGTCTTCTCACCACACGCGCGGTTCGGGCAGGTGACCAGGGTCGGCGCAACGGCCTTCCACTGGCTGCGCCGCGACCGGGTGTTGGAACGGGACATCCGGCGCTTGGGAACAGCCACGGTACTTCTCCTCTTGGTTTTCGCTGATCACGCAGGCAGGTGCTGCCGCGTGAGCGGATCGGTTTAAGGGGTGGAACCCTCAGCGGGGTCGCCGGTGCCGGGCTCGTCAGTGGCGAACTTCGCCAACTTCGCCCAGCGAGGGTCCAGTATCTCATGCCCATGGTCGGGATCCGCAATCGCCATCCGCACACCGCACTCGGGGCACAGGCCCGCACAGTCCGGGGAGCACAGCGGCTGCAGCGGAAGCTCCAGCCCGATGGCGTCGAAGATCACCGGCTCGAGATCGACGAGATCGTCCACCATGCGGTAGACCTCGGCGTCCTCGGTCGTCTTCTCGGTGTTGCTGTCCGGATACGCGAACAGCTCGGTCAGACGAATCCGCACCTGGTCGTCGAACGGTTCGAGGCAGCGCGAGCACTCCCCGACCGTCGGCCCGGACGCCGTGCCGGTGACCAGCACACCTTCCGAGACCGCCTGCAGTTGCAGATCGAGTTCCACCTCGGCGTCAGCCGGGATGGCGATCAGGTCGAGACCCAGCCGCTCGTGGTCGGTGACCGTGCGATGCAGCTCCCGCATGGTCCCGGCGCGACGGCCGAGATTGCGGACATCCAGCACAAAACCGGCCTCCGACACAGGACCATTGGTCTTGCGTGGACGCGCGGGCGAACCGGAACCGGCGGACATCACTGACTCACTTACCGTCGAGGGGACAAGGGGCAACCACTCCACAGTACGGCAGGACCCTGCCGGAACTCAAAACGCGCGTGCTGGTCAGCGGCGGTGGTCGGCAGCGTATTCGGGGTATTCCGCGCCCGGTGCGCCGCGCATGTGCTGGCGACCGCGGCTGATCGAGCGCCGGGTGGTGTTGAGCGTCTCCTCCATCGATGCCAGCTTGTTGCCGAAATCGGCCATCTGCTCGTCGATGTAGTCGTCGCATTCGGTGCGCACCCGGTCGGACTCGGCCTGCGCCTCGTCGATCAGGCGGGCGGATTCGGCGTGCGCGACCCGCACCACTTCGGTCTGCGCGACCAGGCGCGCCTGTTCGGCCTTGCCGTCGGCGACCGAGCGTTCGTAGGAGGCCTTGCCCGCTTCGATGGCCCGGTCGGCGTCGATCTGGGCGCGACCGGTGAGTTCGTCGTATTCGGCGTTGCCGTCGGCGATCACGCGGTCGGCCTCGGCCTGCGCGGCGGACACCAGGCGGTCGGCGTGCGCGGTGGCCTCGGCGACCATGCGGTCGGCGTGGGCCTTGGCGTCGGCGAGGATGCGGTCGGCCTCCGCGCGCGAGGAGTCGATGGTGGTGCGCGCCTGCTCGTTGGCGGTGGTGACCGTGGTTTCGGCGCCGGTGCGGGCGTCGCCGACGATCTTGTCGCGGTGGTCGAGGACGTCTTGCGCGTCGTCGAGTTCGCCGGGCAGGGCGTCGCGGACGTCGTCGAGCAGCTCCAGCACGTCACCGCGCGGCACGATGCAGCTGCGGGTCGGCGGGATGCCACGCGCCTCTTCGACGATGGCGACCAGTTCGTCGAGTGCTTCGAATACGCGATACATGCTCACTACCCTCCTGCTCACTCACGGCGAAACCCACTACCGCCGACGCCCAGTGTGCCCCGTGTCGAGCGCCACTGCCCAATGTCGGCGCGGTGTGTCGCGACAGTGTCCAAGATCGCACACATATCAAGTGGAGTGAACCCCTCCACTTCGGCTACCATCGGTAAGCACGACAACGCCGTCCGCCGGGAAGCACCGCACACCCTTTGCTGTTGTAACTCTCGACGTCTGTTCATGGGATCGGAGTCGAAACATGACCCTCCTGGAGAGTCCTAGGAGTCCGGTGTCGCACGTGGCGGGCATGTTCACTCCCTGGACCGGCCCGTTCCCCGTGGTGGCACCGAGTGAAGTCACACCCGCGCTGCGCCCGCAGTTCACGGGCGCGTTGACGTACCTGCGCGGCGATCGCGCATTACCCCAACTTTTCCGATTCGCGCTGGTCGGCGGATCGAGCAATATCGCCTACGTGCTGCTGTTCTTCACGATGTACGGCGTCGGCCCACTGGTCGCCAATGTGGCCGGCTCGGTGGTCAGCACGGTGATCGCCAACGAGTTCCACCGCCAGCTCACGTTCCACGCCACCGACCGAGTCACCTGGTTCACCGCACAGTGGGAGGGTGGCGGGATCGCGCTGATCGGGCTCGCGATCACCACCGCGTGTCTGGCCGGATTGGACTTCTGGGCGCCCGGTTTGGGCGACGGGGTCCAAGCGCTCCTAGTTCTCGGCATCACCGCCGCTGTTGGCTTGATGCGCTTCCTCGCCCTCCGAGGACTCTTTCGCCTGCCCGTGGCTTAGCCGCCATGGCCGGAGGCGTCATTAGTGAGCGCAAACTGTGCGGTCCGATTTGCTCGAACCGGCCTGCGCACCGTCGACCGCGCCGTCTAGACATGCACTAAGCTGGCCGACAATCAGCGGTTGACTAAAGCAGTGGGGGAAGACTGATGGGCGGGGATTCCAGCGGGATCGGCGGTGTTCTGCCGATCATTCTCGATATCGGGCCAGTGCCGACCGACGCGGGGCAGCAGATTGTCGAGCAGCTCGGAGCGACCCAGCAACGAGTAAAGGCTGCCACCGAAGCCCTCGTGGGCAAGGGTGCGGGCACGGATTCGGATTACGCGGTCACCGACGAACGATTTGAAGGTATGCCTGCTCAACAGCTCTACAACTCGGTGCATGGGCCGGGTGGCATGGAAGTCGCCGGCCTGGAAACCATTCGTGGAGTGTGGAATTCGGCGACATCGGACCTCGGGACAGTGTCGATCGGAATGCAAACTCGCGTATTGGCATTGCTGAACGACGGCGCACTCACCGGACAAGCGGGAGACGCAGCGGCGGCGGCAGCGACTCGGCTCGGGCAGGTCGCCAACCAAATCTCGCAGGTGTTCTCGGCAGTCACCGGTCGCGCCGAACAGCTCTATTACACGGCCGAAGCCGTGCGCACCGCCGTGCAGCAGCTTCCGACGCCGATGCTCACCGTCGACCCGAACAACCCCGCACAGTCCCTCATCCCTGGCATACCCAATCCAGCGACCGTCACCACGGACCGGGAAGCCGAAAAACAAGTCAAAGCCGCGAATGTGGCCGCGATGAACTCGATCTACAAGCCCGGATATCCGCCTGCGGGATCGGGCGTTCCCGCGTATAGCTTCGTTCCTGCTGCATTGACAGGAGACGGTGGCGCGCAAGGCAATTCGAGCGGTCCGGGCAGTGCCGGCGCTCCTGGTGGCACTGGTGGTACTGATGGCTCGTGGAACAACTCGCCCGAAAATGGGTCACCCGCGACGCCGGGTGGCGAGGACGGCACGCCCACCGACACGGGCGAGCAGGCAGATGCAGGCGATTCGTCCAGTGCCGTTTCAGGTCAGTCCAGCGCGGGATCTGATGGCGCCACTTCGGAGGAGCCAGCGCAGACCGCACCAGCGGGCACCGCACCGGCGACACTTTCGCCGAGTTCGGCACCCCAGGGCAGTCCAGGGGCAACATCGCTCGGCAGTGGATCTGCAGGTATGGGCTCTGGAGTTGGTGGGTCGCTGGGTGTCGGTGCGCCGGCTGCTCCAGTGCCTGGCCAACCCGCACCTGGCAATGTGGCGTCGACCGCCGCTGCTGGCGGCGGCTCGGCCGCACGCCCGGCTGGTTCGCCGATGATGGGGCCGATGGGGGGCGCCGGAGCGGGCCAACGACGCGGCGAACCCGACGAAGAACATACCTCGCCGGGGTATCTCCGCGGAGTTAAGCCTGACTGGCTCGAAGGAATCACCGCCTACGATTCAGTCCTCGGTGGCGAAACTATTGCTGCCGAAGCGAATTCAGCTCAGGGGTATACTTCAGAGCCCGCGCCGACGGCAGCAGTATCGATGCCGGTCTCGCACCAACCAGTCTCGGTCTCGCCTGAACCGGCACCGAATAACCCTGCACCGACACTGGTTGGCAACGTCGAGCGCCCGGCGCGGGATCGCGAAGACACTCCGGCATCCCCGTCAACGACTACGGAGACCTCGCAGGGAACCGGGTCCACCGCCACAGTTGAGCCCGCGATGTCCGCGGAGGTCGCGGCACTGCTGAGCCAATATGACTGGGGCCCAACCGAAACCGATACCGGCACCGCCGCTGGTGTCGCTGAGCCCGAGCCTGGTACGCGGTGACTGCACGCACATCTTTGGACCTCTCCGCGGATGAATTCGCCTGGTTGTGGCGCACCGTCGCAGACGGTGACGAGTTCGGATTCCCTGACCCGTTACGAATCCAGGAGACCGCGACGACCGTCGCGGAATACACCCTGCAAACGCGGGCATTCGGTCAACGTTTCGCCACCCCTGCCATCGCAGCATTGCGACCCGTCTTCGAAACACTCGCACGCCCGACCAGTCGGATTCGCTGCTTCGGCACTACATCCAACGGCTACGAGATCAGGACCCATGCCGCCATCGACGAGCGGGTGGCGGTCATCCTGCACCAACAGCCAGGACCCCGTGAGCACAGCGGACCCATCCGCCTCGTCTTGGCCGACCCGTTCGCTGCTGCCGCGCACGTAGTGGCGACCATGCCATCCGCCGAACCTGGCGGCGCCGGGTCGATGCTGGGCTACACGCCGCGAGTTCGTGGCGATGAGCCACCCACCAGCTGGGGCCGGACCGGCGACGGGCGCCTCCCGGTGGACGAAAGAATTCGCAAACTCGCCCGGATACCCCGCAGCGCCGAAGGCCAACTCATCATCGAGCGGGACTTGACCAGCAACCGACCGTGGCCGCCCCACTACCTGTCCTGGATCGATATCCCATCCGGGCAGTTCGCGTCCGGGCGCTACCTGGTCGAGGTGCGCAACCACGAAACCATCGTCACCGCGGCATCGACTGCCCGGATCGCCCAGGAACTCCGCCGACATGCTGGTTTGCGATCCGACAATCAGCGAAGGAGTGTGTCATGAGTGGGCAGCTACCGAAGATCGATTACGGGCAGGCACAGATCGGTGCGTTTCGGGAAGTCGCCGCGAGCGGCACATTCGAGTACAACGAGCACGGGGTGCGCGCGATCGTTGAATGGTATGGATTGATGATTGACGAGATCGTCGCGATACGGGATTCGTTGGATGAGGCTGAGGCAGCAGGAAGTTTCGGCGGGTTCGACTCAGCCAAAGAGCTGCGCGCGGGGTTCATCTGGAAGGCCACCGAAGGCAAGCATGTGCTGAACCAGCTCATCGACGGCATCTACGAGATCCAGACAGGATTTCTGACCGCCGGCAAAATGACCACCGAAGCCGACGACCTGAACAAGCGACGACTACAACACCAGGCTGGCATGTTGGGCGGCCAATCATGAGCCTACGCAAGCTGATTGGTGCTGGCGGAGCCTGTTGTGCAGCAGTCGTTCTCGCCGCCTGCGGAACCGGCGACTCGCAGCCATCTGGCCCGTCCGGGACTCCCTCGACAGCTGCGGTTTCGATGCGAGTGACAGTGGAGCCCGCGCCACATCAGCCAGCCCGTGCCGGGATTACCGTCGAGCACGACCCGTGTTTCTCCGTCCCGGATTCAGTGCCGGAAGGTCTCGGCTTCGCGCCACTGAGTCGCGAACGGAACGACTACGTCTTCGACGACTACGCCTTTATTGGTTGTGAATTCGAGCGACTCGAGAAGTCTCGATTCAGCGATCAGATGCGGCGAGTGGGAAGCATGACCGTATGGTCGTCAGGCATCACTCTCGATGAAGTTCGGGCGAAGAGATTTGAGGGTTCCCAGGACACCACCGTTCGTAGTCGTCCGGCCGTTTCGTACACCTCGAAGTCCGCCAGTGCGTGCTACATCGCCATGGACGGCCCGGACGGTGTGATCCAAATCCGCATATCCAACTCGCCGGAAACCGATTGGCGCGCCTGCGACCACATTCGAGAGGCCGCCGAAGCGGTCGAAGCAACACTGCCGGACAAGTAGACGTGCAGAGGACAGTGGCGGACAGTCTGAAAGTCGGCGGGAGGTTTCTACGCGTTTCGGGCTACTTTCGCCGAAGCAAGATGGAGGCCTGCAGGAAGAGTCCGATCAGGATCATCGGGTAGAACAGCAGGAACGCCCCGCTGTCGTCGTCATCGACGAACCGCATGATCATCACCAGGGATATGGCTCCGAAGCAGCTCGAAATCGCAACTTGCAGAGCCGTTCTCGCCCACCCCCGCGGATACCCTCGCCATCCGGCGATCATGCCGATCACCTGGACGATCAGGGTGCAGCCGAAGATGGTGGCGTCGAGCGGGGGGATGTTGACGATGCCAGCGATGCCTCCGATCGACAGGAAAGCCGACACAGCGGCGAACGTCAGGGGCACCAGTCGGTCCCGTTGATGGGACCGGCTGACGTTGGCGCCCGGTCTATCCACCGGCGATCCTCCACTTCAATTGGTTGCCGTTGACGCTGGCATCGGCGAAGGTAGGCGCCTGGGAGTCGGGCCAATGCCGCTTGCCATCCGATCCCACTGGGAAGCCATCGTTGTCGTTGACGGCAGCTTCCAGCGATGAGATCGACTTCGCCTGCTGTGCGGTGATGACGCCGATCGCCACGCAGGCTGCTGTGATCTGGGCCGTCGTGATCCCGGCGGTTGCGAGGAATCCGACCAACCCTGCGGAAGCACCGACGCCAGTTGCCAGCGCGGCGATTTCGGCGCCCAGCTGCACCACGAACGAGGTCGTGATCTGCGCCATTGCGATGTAGAAGGCCAGTCCCGCGGCTGCGGTTTCCAGCATCACATCGCGGGCCTTCTCAGAGAGTTCGGCGACCTTGCCCGCTGCGGCGCCCTGGGAGGTGGCCGTCCTCATGTAGGACACCTGTGCGTCGCCCTTCCAGCTGCGGATGGCGGGCAAATTGTTCGGGTCGACGTCGGTCTTGATCCCGGCAGCTTTGCCCTTCGCCATACCCCAGCCGATTCCGCGCTCGAACATGAAGATCGGTGCCAACGCACCCTTCAGGATCTCCAGCAGCTTGTTCCAGATAGCCTTGCAGACCTCGATCATCCGCTCCGCAACGTCGATGACGATCTGCCGGGCCGGGTAACCGATGAAGTCGAGAATCCCCCCGTCGAGAGCAGACAGCCCCCGGTCCCTCGCGTTTGGGATAAGGGTATCGATAGCGTCCTTGATGTTCTTGGCCAGCTTCTCCAGCTGATCGACGGTCGATTTGAACAGGCCAGTGTCAAACTCCACGAGATCCCCCGTTGTTCGTTACCAAAGATTTGCCAATGCGTGCTTTCCGGCCAGGTCTTCGGCCTCGTATGTGTCGGCGCACACCAGTAGCGTCGAACCGACCTCATCGAACTCGCCGGAAGCTTCTCGGCACCGCGCCGCAAGCTTCTCGACCAATTTCTCGTGCGCGCTCACCGGCCCCTGAAACAGTCCCGCCTCGATCCGGCCGAAGTTCAGTTCGCTGATCGAGGTATTGAGACCGTTCATCTCTGTTGCTGATGTATTCCAGATCGTTGCGTCCTGCCGGAGGGCACCCAGGGCAACCTCGAGCTGCTTCGATGTGGGAGCCAAAGCGTTCCACCTTCCCTTTCGATCAGCGCTGAATCAGACTGGTGAGCTGCCGCAGCGCATCGTCGGCCAGCTTGAAACCCGCGAGCGTACGGGTTGGATTTCGCTGCATTTCGTCCCATGCGATGTTGTACGACTCCATGACCGCCCAGCTGATCGAGTCGGCGCCGACGCGGCGAGCCCATGTGTTGTCGAGCACGCAGCCGACGATTCGCCGGGAGTTCAGCGTCACTGCGACCGGGTACTCGCCATCGACCTCCGCCTCGGCGGAAAACGTTTCCGGCGTCGCTGGTTGCTCAGTGAGCATCTGGTCAACCATCACATCTGGTGGGAACTGCGGAGGGCCGTATGGCAACTTGGGGATGGGCATCGGTGCCAGCGTCGAGGGATCGACGGACTCCAGCTTCTCGATCAACCCACTCTCGACGGCCCTAGCCGTCATCCCCTTGACACTGACCAGCAAACAAGCTTGCGACGCCTCGACGATGGCTTGACCGAGCTGTTCGGACTCGAGCCGGGATTGCCAGTCCGACGAGATTCTCAAGTCGATCACCCTGCCCGAGCGGTTCGCCCGAATGGTGATCATCTTCGTGCGATCAAGGCCCGTGGTGGTGTCCGGGGTGCAGTGCAGAACTTGGTTTGCAACCTCCGCCAGTTTCCGGATGTAGGCGCCGTCCCTGCAGCCTGCGGCAATCAAATCGTCCAGCACTAACGTCCCCCTGGTTGTTTGTCGCTCGTGCGACATTGTGACTGCCGATCAGTCACCAGCGCAAGCGGGGCGGACGCCTGCAGCGGCGACTCGCACTCGTCTGCGTCGAAGGAATGGACTGGCTGATTCCGGGCTCGACCAGCGATCCACGCACAATCTTTCACCGTGATCGCTGGACTGTCACCAATAAGGAAGCTCGACTAACCTTTTCGTTCCGCGAGGCGGTCCAGCAGGCGTTTGTGGACTGCGGGTGGGAGCATGTCGCTCACGTCACCGCCCAGGGCCGCTACTTCCTTGACCAGCGAACTGGACAGAAAACTCAACGACGGGTTGGTGGCGATGAAGAAGGTGTCGACGCCGGCCAGTTTGTGGTTCATCTGGGCCATCTGCAGTTCGTAGCCGAAGTCGCCGGCGTCGCGCAGTCCCTTGACGATCGCGCTGACGCCTTCCTGCTTGGCGAAATCGACCGTGAGGCCCTGCCACGACGCCACCCGCACGTTCGGCAGGTGTGCCACGGCTTCACGCAGCAGTTCCATGCGCTCTTCGACGGTGAACATGCCCTGTTTCTTGGGGTTCACGTTCACGGTGATGATCACCGCGTCGAACTGCGCGGCGGCGCGGACGAAGACGTCGAGGTGACCGTTGGTGACCGGGTCGAAGGAACCGGGGCACAGTGCTGCAGCCATGCCTCAGAGACTATCTGAGACCTGAGACGGCACGTGTCAGGCATGACTTCTCACGATCCCTGGCTCCTGGAGAAGGGCGGTGTCCGAATGCCGACAACAGGGTCTCGGACACGCGGTAACGTTTCTCCCGACAGGTCGTGACAGGCCGGGTCCGTGCAGGGAGGACGTTATGCGCAAGCTGACCTATTTCGTGGCATCGACGATCGACGGGTTCATCGCCGCCGAGGACGGGACACTGGATTTCTTCCCCGTCGGCGGTGATCACGGGCCCGCGATCATCTCGCAGTACCCCGAAACGCTGCCGACCAAGGTGCGCGAGGCGCGCGGGATCGCGGCGGGCAACATCTACTTCGACACCGTGATCATGGGGCGCAAAACCCACGACTTCGGGGTGCGGACGGGCACCGCGAGCCCGTATGAGCACCTGCGGCAGTACGTGGTGTCCACGACGCTGCCCGAACCGCCCGCGCCCGGGGTGGAACTGATCGCCGATGATCCGATCACTGCAGTGCGCGCGCTCAAACGCGAAGAGGGGCTTGGCATCTGGCTCTGTGGTGGCGGTGAACTGGCGCAGGCATTGCTGCCCGAGATCGACCAGGTTTTCCTGAAACTGCACCCGGTGGTGCTCGGCACCGGCAAACCGCTGTTCGGTGCTGGCGCGAAACTGCCCGCGCCCGAACGGTTCCGGGTGATCACCAGCCGGGTATACGCCGACGGTGTCGCATTCCTCAAGTACGGCCGGATCAATTGACGTCCTCCCCGCCGTAAGACGGCGGGGATCCCGGTCAACGTCGCTCACGCGGCGTTCCCGGCGGGTTCCTGCTTCATCGACAACTGCTCCGGCAAGCCGAAGTCTGACATCGTCTCCACAGGCGTTGGGCTGTCGGCCCGTCCGGCCGCCAGGATGTTCCGAGCCGCGTTCACGTCCCGGTCGTGGGCCGCGCCGCACATGCACGTCCATGACCGCACGCTGAGTGGCTTCTTCTCGCCGATCACCCCGCACTCCGAACACATCCGGGTAGAGGGGAACCAGCGGTTCACCTTCCCGAACGTGCGACCGTGCAGTTTCGCCTTGTACTCCAGCATCATCGCGAACTTGGCCCAGCCCGCATCGAGCACCGACCGCGCCAACCTGGTGCGGGCCAGGCTGGACACAGCAAGGTCTTCCACGTACACCGCTTGGTTCTCGCGGATGATCGTGGTGGACAGTTTGTGCAGCCAGTCCCGCCGGGTGTCCCCGACACGGGCGTGCGCCTTGGCGACCTTGCGGACCGACTTCGCCCGGTTGGCCGATCCCTTCTGACGGCGCGCCAGCTCCTTCTGTGCCGTCCGCAGTTTCGCCGCCGCCTTGCGTCCGAGTCGGGGTGCTGGGATCTTCGTCCCGTCCGACAGGACCGCGAAGTCCGTCAACCCCAAATCGATCCCCACCTGAGATTCGGTCGTCGGCAACTCACGCTCGCCGACTTTCACGACGAACGAGGCGTGATACCGCCCGGCCGCATCCAGGATCACCGTGACACTCGACGGTGTCGACGGCAGCACGCGGGACCAACGCACCGGCACTTCGCCGATCTTCGGCAGTCGCAGGCAGCCATTGTCCAGCACCCGAAAATGGGCGTTCGCGGTGAACCGGATCGACTGCTTGGAGTTCCGGCGCGACCGGAACCGGGGCGCACCGACCTTGCGGCCCTTTCGCTTGCCAGACAACGAGTCGAAGAAATTGCGGGAAGCTCGGTTCGCGTCCGCCAACGCTTGTTGCAGCACGGGCGCGGACACCTCGTTCAGCCACTCGCGTTCAGGGATCTTCTTCGCCTCGGTAAGCGCCTTCGACAATGCTGCGTCGGTCGGGACCTTCTCTCCGGCCAGATATGCGGTCCGGCGCGTGGCGATGGCGTCGTTGAACACGACCCGTGCACACCCGAACGCCCGAGACAGTGCGATCCGCTGGCCCGGTGTCGGGTCCAAGCGAAACGAGTACCGGAGCTGCACAACCGGCAGTGTATCATATTGGCCTATGAGTGAGTACAGTGACATCCGTACAGGTAGACACTGCACGTTTCTGCTCCACGCGCACTTGGTCTTCGTCACCAAATATCGGCACCGTGTCTTCGCTGACCGACACCTGGAACGGATGGAAGAGATCATGTGGGCGGTATGCGACGACTTCGAAGTGCGACTCGTCGAGTTCAACGGGGAGGCCAATCACGTACACCTACTTGTCGACTTCCCACCGAAGGTGGCGTTGTCTCGACTCGTGAACAGCCTCAAAGGTGTTACGTCGCGACGTCTGCGGCAGGAGTTCCCCGATCTCGATCCCCACTACTGGCGCGCCAACCGCTTGTGGTCCGCCTCCTACTTCGCGGGCTCGGTCGGTGGTGCGCCACTGTCGATCGTCGGCCAGTACATCGAACAGCAGGACTGTCCGCCTAGGCCGCGCTCGGGGTTTGGCGGCCCTCCTTCGTCCACTTTCACCACCGCCCTGGAGGGCGGCGCACTGAGGGAAACCTGGTAGCCGCGATGACGTCGGCGGCGAGTCCTGGTCCGGTGGCGGCGCTTCGTGAGGTCGGGTTCTGGCTCGAGCGCAGTCGCGCGGAAACGCACCGGGTGAAGGCTTACCGGCGGGCCGCCGATGTTGTCGCCGGGTTGTCGTCGGACGAATTCGATACTCGCGCAAGCGAACACAGTTGGCGTGAGCTGGCCGGGATCGGGCCCAAGACGGCCGCCATCATCGAACAAGCCTGTGCCGGTGAGGTTCCCGACTATCTGGTCGAGCTGCGCAAGGACGCGAAGCCGATCGCACCGGCGGGTGATGAGTTGCGCGGACTGCTGCGCGGTGACCTGCACACGCATTCGGACTGGTCCGATGGTGGAAGTCCGATCGCCGAGATGATGGGCGTAGCGGCGGCTTTGGGTCACGAATACTGTGCTCTCACAGATCATTCGCCGCGCCTCAAGGTAGCCAACGGCCTGTCCGCCGACCGGCTGCTGCGCCAACTCGACGTGATCGCCGAACTCAACGAGCAGATGGCACCGTTTCGCATCCTCACCGGCATCGAGGTCGACATCCTCGACGACGGCGCCCTCGATCAACAGGCGGACCTGCTCGAACGCCTGGATGTCGTTGTCGCCAGCGTGCATTCACACCTGCGCGCCGACAGTGTCACCATGACCAAACGCATGGTCTACGCCGTAGCCAACCCCAACGTCGACATCCTCGGCCACTGCACCGGCCGCCTGGTCGAAGGATCCCGCGGCACCCGCCCCGAGTCCTCCTTCGACGCCGAACTGGTCTTCGAAGCCTGCCGCCGCTACGGCACCGCCGTCGAGATCAACAGCCGCCCCGAACGCCGCGACCCACCCGGCCGGCTGATCGAATTGGCCGTCGAGATGGACTGCTTCTTCTCCATCGACACCGACGCGCACGCGCCGGGCCAATTGGCTTGGCAGGGTTACGGATGTGAACGGGCGTTGGCACATGGAGTCACGGCCGAGAAGGTGATCGACACCTGGCCGGTCGACGAGCTGCTCGCCTGGTGTCAGGAATCCACTGGGTGAAGTCTTGCCCAACACTTGATTTCGCGCCGTGGATGGGCAATTCGCGCCTGGTACAAACAACTCGCTGTGTTGGGGAGTGAGCGGGGGACTTTGTGAGTGACTTTCCGATCGAGATTGTACTGTCGGCACTCGGTGTAGTGGTGGCCGTCGCAGCGTACTTGCGCCAGTATGTATTCATCGGCCGTAAACTCATCGGCTACCGAGTGCAGATGGACACTCGAGTAACCGGCCAGGTTCAGTTCCCCGAGGTAGGTGACGGGTCGCCGGACTCGGATGTTACCGGCGCTCTCCGCAACCTGCAGACCCCGTCGCCCCAGGGCGGATCGACGTTGGAGTTGCGCAGGCTGTCGCTGGTCCTGGTCAGAATCGAGAACGCTGGCTCGGCGCCTATCACCAAGGAAGATTACACCCTCAACGACGAGCAAAGGCCTAAAGTCGGCCTGCACCTTCGGTTTCCGGGACGGAAGGTAATCGCCGTAGCGGTAACCGACTTGACGGGAATTCCGGATGAGAACCTGGGGCCATCATCGGGTATCGCGCGTCGCGTCGAGGGTGAGGGCGCAGGTTTGGTCGGCGTCATCGACCTGCCGAAAGTGCGGATGGACCGCAAAGACCACTACAAGGTGCTCGCTGTCCTGAACAAGTTGGGCAACGCCGAGGAAACCGCGCCGCCGACGCTGTCCGGCCTGCGCGGTGGAACGGCTGAGTCCACGCGTAGCGACTCGCGGCCGCCGCGGATTCTGGTGGGCTTGAGCATCTTTCTGTTGGCATTGGTGCTGGTTCAGTTGGGGATCAGCCTGTGGCGGACCGCGCCGCTGCCGAACTACTGCGCCAGCGGCAACGTGAAACTGGTCGGCTCGACGGCGATGGCGCCGCTGGTCCGCACAGCAGCCCGCTCCTTCGAGAGCAACTGCCCCGGAGCGACATTCGCGCTCGACTTCACGGGGACGACCGACGGTCTCGAGGATCTGAATGAGCCCGCGTTGGCGCCGAACATCGTGGCGATCGGTGAAGGGCCCAAACGTCATACCTTCCCTGACTTGTCCGGCAACGCGTTCGCGGTGGCGCCGTTCTCGGTGGTAGTGCACCCCGATCTCGGTGTCACTGACCTGACCACCGACCAGGTTCAGCGACTGTTCCGCGGCCAGATCAGCAACTGGCGGGAGATCGGTGGCCGGGATCTGCCGGTGATGGTGGTGGACAGGGAATACGGATCGGGATCCAGATTTGCGCTCGAACACCGTTTGCTGGACTGGGATCGGCCGCTGTACAGGCCTGAACCCTGTGCGGGACGGCAACAACTGGTTCATTGCGAAGTGGGGACGTCCACCGCGATGGCAGACGTCGTCGCCAGAAACCCCGGCGCCGTCGGCTATCTCGAATCCTCGACGGTGCGCGACGCCCCGATCAAGTCGGTGAAGATCAACGGCGTCGAGGCGAACCGGGACACCGTGCGCGCCAAGACGTACCCGTTCTACTCGGCCGAGTTCGCCTTCCACGACTATCCCGGCGGTCAGATTCCGGCGGACTCGCTGGCGGCGAAGTTCATCGACTACCTCACGCACGGGCAGGGCAGGCTCGTGGTCGCGGAGTTCGGCGGCATCGCCTGCGTGGATTGGGAGATTCGGGCGGACTGCGCACCGTGACCGTAGATCGCCGGCGATTCGCTGGTTTCCCCGGTTTCGCGACCGGCAAACGCGCTGTAAGGCCAGGCTCACCATCGTCGGCCTTCGCAAGATTCACCGCGTTGACCATGGTGATCTTGAAGTCTGTACGCCGTAGACCGCCGCTGACCGCGTAATCACGTGCAGTGGTAGGGAATCGATATCCAACATTTCCAGCAACACGCTGGTTTACTCCGCGGTAGCGGGGTACCTTCCAGACGGCCCCTCTGTTCAGACGGGCACCCGAAACGGTGCGCATCGCGTCTGGCCAGGCCAACCATGCCCCATGGACGGCGGTGAAGCTCTCGTCTCCACCTCCGCCGAGGACGGCCATCTCTTGTTCGCGCAAGTGTTGCGAGGTTGTGTCCCTGGAAGGAAGGTCATGAGTGCAGACACGTCGGCAATGACGCCGAACGGTTTGTCCGCGTCCGATCTCTATTCGATCAATCCCCCCGGTGGTCCGCTGCGGATCGCCATGGTCGTTCCACCGTATTTCGATGTTCCCCCCAAGGCCTACGGCGGTGTCGAGGCCGTGGTCGCCGATCTGGTCGATTCCCTGTGTGAGCGTGGGCATCACGTCACCCTGTTCGGTGCGGGCGACGACGGGACCCAGGCGAATTTCGTGCCGCTGTGGGACCGCATCCAGCCCGAGCGTCTGGGTGATCCGTTCCCCGAGATCGTGCACGCGCTGCGGGTGCGCCGCGCCATCGAGCGGTTGGCCGATACCGAAGGCATCGACCTGGTCCACGACCACACCTTCGCGGGCCCGCTGAACGCGCCGGCCTACGCCAACCTCGGCTTGCCGACGGTGGTCACGGTGCACGGTCCGGTGCAGGACGACTGCTACCGGTACTACAAGGAACTGGGCGAGGAATGCTCGCTCGTGGCGATCAGCGACCGGCAGCGCGCCCTGGCGCCGGACCTGCCGTGGGCGGGACGCGTGCACAACGCGTTGCGTCCCGATCAGTGGCCGTTCCAGCCGGTGAAGCAGGACTACGCGCTGTTCCTGGGTCGTTTCAGCGACGACAAGGGTCCGCACCTGGCCCTGGACGCCGCGCACGCCGCGGGGATGCCGTTGATCCTGGCGGGCAAGTGCAGTGAGCCGCCGGAGAAGGCCTACTTCGAGGAATTCGTGCGCCCGCGCATGACCGACCAGGATCAGATGTTCGGCCTGGCCGACGCCGCCGCCAAGCGTAAACTGCTGTCCGGGGCGAAGTGTCTGCTGTTCCCCATTCGATGGGAGGAGCCGTTCGGCATGGTGATGATCGAGGCGATGATCTGCGGAACGCCGGTGGTCGCGTTGCGCGGCGGTGCGGTCAGCGAAGTGGTGGTCGACGGGGTCACCGGCCGGATCTGTGACGATCCGTCCGAACTGCCCGCCGCCATCGCCGAAGTGCAGACCTACGACCCGGCGGTGTGCCGCAAGCACGTGGTCGACAACTTCGGCGCCGACACACTGGGCCGCGGGTACGAACAGGTGTACCGGGAACTGCTCGCGCGCACCACGATCGGCTACGACACCGCGTACGCGATGCCGATGCCCGTCGGGGTGGCGGGCGCCGGGCGCGCATGAGCGCCGACAGCGTCTCGGCACCGAGCCCGCTGAACGCGGGGGAACCCGCGGGGCTCGGTGGCGGTGGCGGCAACATCACACTGGTCGAAGGCGGCACGTTCTGCCTCTCCGACCGGCTGGGCGATATCGAGCCGGGCAAGCCGCAGGGCCTGTTCTTCCGTGACGCCAGGGTGATTTCGCGCTGGGAGCTGATGATCGACGGCAAACGGCCCGAGCCGCTGTCAGTGCTGAGTCCGGAGGCCTTCGCGGCACGGTTCGTGCTGCGCAGGCCCCCGGGCCAGGGTCGCGCCGACAGCACCCTGCTCGTGGTGCGTGATCGACTGGTCGCCGAGGGCATGGTCGAAGTGGTCACCCTCGAGAACATGAGCCGCGAGGCGACGGCGGTGGTGCTGGAACTGCACGTCGACGCCGATTTCGTCGACCTGTTCGCGGTCAAGGAAGGCCGCACGCACGGGCGTCGGGCGGAGATGACCACCGCCGACGGCGAACTGCTGCTGCACGACCGCGCGGATCTGTCGCGTGGCCTGGCGCTCACCTCGACCGTGGAGCCGATGGTGTTGCCGGGCACCATGATCTGGCGGGTTGTTGTCCCCGCGGGCGGACGCTGGCAGACCGAGATCACCGCCCAACCGGCAGGCGCCGCGGCCCGACCGCAGACACAGGGTTCGGTGGGCGAGCGGTACCGGGCCAGCGAGCCGGTGCGCAAGATCCAGGCCTGGCGGGCCACCGCCACCGATATCTCCGCGGATTCGGGGCTGCTCAACCAGATCTTGCGTCGCAGCGAAAGCGATCTGGGTGCTCTGCAGATCCACACCGACTCCGGCACCAACCGGCCGTTCGTCGCCGCCGGTGCGCCGTGGTTCATGACGCTGTTCGGTCGCGACTCACTGCTCACCGCCTGGATGTCGCTGCCGCTGGAAACCGATCTGGCACTGGGCACTTTGCAGCAGCTGGCCGAATTGCAGGGCCAGACGATCGACCCCCTCGTCGAGGAGGAACCGGGTCGGATCATGCACGAGATGCGGCGCGGGCCCTCGGTCGGGCAGGTGCTGGGCGGTCAGATCTATTACGGAACCGTCGACGCCACACCGCTTTTCGTGATGTTACTCGCGGAATGTCTTCGCTGGGGCGCGGATCCGGCCTCGATCGCGACCCTGCTACCCGCGGCCGATGCGGCGATCAGCTGGATCACCGACTTCGGTGACCGCGACGACGACGGTTTCGTCGAATACGTGCGCGCCACCGACCGCGGCCTGATCAATCAGGGGTGGAAGGACAGTTTCGACGGAATCAACGACGCCGCAGGACATATCGCCGAGGCGCCGATCGCGCTGGCCGAGGTGCAGGGGTACGTGTACGCGGCCTTCCGGGCGCGTGCGGAACTGGCCGACCAGTTCGACGATCCCGAACTTGCCGTGCGAATGCGGGAGCGGGCCGACGAACTGCGGACCAAGTTCGCCGAGCAGTTCTGGCTACCGCATTACGGGTGGTACGCGGTGGCCTTGGACGGGCGCAAACGGCAGGTCGACGCGCTGACCAGCAATGCCGCGCACTGCCTGTGGTCGGGGATCGCCAGCAACGAACACGCCGAGATCCTGATCCGGAATCTGTCACGCGCAGAGATGGATTCGGGGTTCGGGCTGCGGACATTGGCTTCGGATATGGGCGCCTACAACCCGATGAGTTACCACAGCGGGTCGGTGTGGCCGCACGACACGGCCATCGCGGTCGCCGGGTTGATGCGGTATCAGCATGTGCCGGGCGCGGTGGAACTGGCGACGAAGTTGTCGGGTGGATTGCTCGATGCCGCAGCGGCTTTCGACGGTCGACTGCCCGAGTTGTTCTGCGGGTTCCCGCGGTCGCGATTCGCCGCACCCGTGCCGTATCCGACCTCGTGTTCGCCGCAGGCGTGGGCGAGCGCGGCACCGTTGCTGCTGGTTCGGTCGTTCCTCGGACTCGATCCCGATGTGCCCGCCAAGACGTTGACCTTGCGGCCGCAGGTGCCCCCGGCGTGGGGGTGCGTGCGGATGTCGGAGTTCCGGCTCGGTGAAGGGGTGACGGTGGATCTCGAGGTGTGTGGGTCCGCGGTGACCGTGACCGGTCTGCCCGAAGGTTGGGCATTGATCACCGACGAGGAGTAGTTCGCAGAGCGTGAAGGGGCCGGATCCATTGTGGGTCCGGCCCCTTCACTGTGTTCAGCCTTTGAACGGGTAGCGGGCGTCGAGGTCGAGGTTGAGTTCGACGACGTTCACTCGGGGTTCGCCGAGGAAACCGAGGGTGCGGCCGTCGGTGTGGGCGGCGACGAGGTCGCGGACCTGCGTGGCGGTGATGCCGCGGGCCTTCGCCACCCGGTCGACCTGGATGGCCGCGTATTCGGGGGAGATGTGCGGGTCGAGGCCGCTGCCACTGGCGGTGACGGCATCGGCGGGAACCGTGGGGGAGGCGTCACCGAGGATCGGGATGATCCGGCCGATCGAGTAGTCCTCGCCTTCGCGCGCGCACTCGACAGCGACGCCACGGAAGGTCTTCAAGAACGGTTGCGTCGGGCACAGTTCGTTGACGCTGACCACCCGCGTGGGTGCCGATACGTCCCCGTTCGCATCACGCGGTCCGATCACCGAGAGCACCGCGCCCACACCATTTTTCGTGCAGAACTGGCGGGCACCGTCGACCCCCTCGCGGTCGCCGATCTCCCTACTGCGCGTGCAGACCGCGGTGAGCAGGCTGGTGCGATCAGCGGTGTCGACGATGTCTTCCGGGCCGAGATTGCTTGCGCCAGTGGACATCGGGTCGTAGCCGTCGCCCGCTGCTGAGGGACGGATCTGGAAGTACTGCACCATCGCCTTGCCGTCGATATCGGTGAACGATTGCCCGATCAGGCTGGAGCCCACCAGTTTTCCGTCCCGCTCGATCAGCGAGCCGTTCGCGTTCTCGTTGAGCCCGGGCAGTTGCGCGACGGCGAAAACCGCGACGGGGTAGAGGATTCCGGTGATCACGGTCAGCACGAGCAGCGCACGCAACGCGGCCAGGTGCTGGCGGATCCAGGTCGACATGCGCATTTCAGGCCATCCCGGGCAGGTGTTGGACAACGAGGTCGATGAGTTTGATGCCGACGAACGGGGCGATGATCGCGCCCAGGCCGTACACGGTCAGGTTGCGGCTCAACAGTGCCGACGCACTGCCGGGCCGATACCCGACACCGCGCAGGGCCAGCGGGATCAGCGCCACGATGATGATCGCGTTGAAGATGACCGCCGACAGGATCGCCGACTGCGGGCTGGCCAACCGCATGATGTTGAGCGCGTCCAAGCCGGGGAACAGGGCCACGAACAGCGCGGGAATGATCGCGAAGTACTTGGCGATGTCGTTGGCGATGGAGAACGTGGTCAGGGCGCCGCGGGTGATCAGCAACTGCTTGCCGATCTCCACGATCTCGATCAGCTTGGTCGGGTCCGAGTCCAGGTCGACCATGTTGCCCGCCTCTTTGGCCGCGGAGGTGCCGGTGTTCATGGCCACGCCTACGTCGGCCTGGGCCAGCGCGGGGGCGTCGTTGGTGCCGTCACCGGTCATCGCGACCAGGCGGCCGCCTGCCTGTTCGGCTTTGATCAGGGCGAGCTTGTCCTCGGGTGTGGCTTCGGCGAGGAAGTCGTCCACGCCTGCTTCCTCGGCGATGGCCTTGGCGGTGAGGGGGTTGTCGCCGGTGATCATCACCGTGCGAATGCCCATGCGGCGCATCTCGTCGAAACGTTCCCGCATCCCCTGCTTCACAACGTCTTTGAGGTGGATGACACCGAGCAGGCGCGGTGTTCCGTCGCGGAGTTCGCCGACCATCAGCGGGGTGCCCCCGGAGGCAGAGATGCCGTCGACGATCGCCGCGGCGTCCGCGGGAACCGAACCGCCTTGGGCGCGAACCCATTCGGTGACGGCACCGGCCGCACCCTTGCGCAACTGGTGACCGTCGGCGAGGTCGACACCCGACATGCGGGTCTGCGCGGTGAACTCCACCCAGGTGGCACCGGGCAGTTCGCCCGCGCTGCGTTCGCGCTTGTCGAACACCTCCTTGGCGAAGACCACGATCGATCGACCCTCGGGGGTCTCGTCGGCCAGGCTCGACAGCTGGGCCGCATCGGCGAGTTCGTCATCGAGAATGCCTGGCACCGGGATGAATTCGGCTGCCTGCCGGTTGCCGAGGGTGATGGTGCCGGTCTTGTCCAGCAGCAGCGTGTTCACATCACCCGCGGCTTCCACCGCGCGACCCGACATGGCCAGGACGTTGCGTTGCACGAGGCGGTCCATGCCGGCGATGCCGATGGCCGAGAGCAGAGCGCCGATGGTGGTGGGGATCAGGCACACCAGCAGCGAGACCATCACGATGCCGGTGATGCCGTGCGCGTCCAACGCCGCGGTGTCGGGCACGCCGGGGTTGTTCGCCTTCGCGAAGATCGCCAGGGGCTGCAACGTGGCCACCGCGAACACGAAGATGATCGTCAGTGCGGCCAGGAGGATGTTGAGCGCGATCTCGTTGGGTGTTTTCTGCCTGCTCGCGCCTTCGACCAGCGCGATCATCTTGTCGATGAAGCTGGCGCCGGGTTCCTGGGTGATCTCGACGACGATCCGGTCCGACAAGACCGTGGTCCCGCCGGTGACCGCGCAACGGTCGCCACCGGATTCCCGGATCACCGGCGCGGATTCGCCGGTGATGGCCGATTCGTCCACGGACGCAATGCCTTCGACGACATCGCCGTCACCGGGGATGACCTGACCCGCTTCGACGATGACGAAGTCACCGCGACGCAGAGCGGTCGCCGGGACGGGTTCCTCGATGAGGTGAGCGCCGGGTGCCCAGTCGGTCAGGCGACGAGCGATGGTGTCGGTCTTGGCTTTTCGCAGCGAGTCCGCTTGCGCCTTGCCTCGACCCTCGGCGACGGCCTCGGCCAGATTCGCGAAAACGACAGTCAGCCACAGCCATACGACGATCGACCAAGCAAAGAAGCTCGGATCGGCGACGGCCAGCACGGTCGCCCAGACGGCACCGATCTCGACGATCAGCATCACCGGGTTCTTCCACAGCGTGCGGGGATCGAGCTTGCGCACGGCATCGGGCAAGGAGGTGAGCAGCAACTTCGGGTCGAGGACGCGCCGCGACTGGGTGGATTCGAGTGTGGGAGCGGTCATTTCAGTGAATTCCTTCGGCGAGCGGCCCGAGCGCGAGGGCGGGCAGGAAGGTG
The DNA here is from genome assembly GCF_042716995.1 of Nocardia sp. NPDC058640. NCBI lineage: Bacteria > Bacillati > Actinomycetota > Actinomycetes > Mycobacteriales > Nocardiaceae > Nocardia > Nocardia sp. NPDC058640. The sequence continues at coordinate 300,924 of NZ_JBHXRG010000001.1, read as the reverse complement.
AGCGCGACCAGGATCACCGTCACGCCGACGACCATGCCGACGAACTGGGGACGGTGTGTGGGCAGTGTGCCGATCGAGGCGGGAGTGCTGCCCTGCTTGGCCAACGTTCCGGCCAGCGCCAGCACGACGATGATCGGTACGAACCGGCCCAACAGCATCGCCAGACCCAGTGCGGTGTTGTACCACTCGGTGTTGCCGGACAGACCCGCGAAAGCCGAGCCGTTGTTGTTCGCGGCGGAAGTGAACGCGTACAACACTTCTGACATGCCGTGCGGTCCGCTGTTGAGCATGCTCGCTCGTTCGCCGGGCAGCGACATCGCCAGCGCGGTGCCGATCAACACGATCAGCGGACTGACCAGGAAATACGTTGCCGCCAGCTTGATTTCGCGCGGCGTGATCTTCTTGCCCAGGTATTCGGGCGTGCGTCCGACCATCAGGCCCGCGATGAACACCGTGATCACGGCCAGGATCAACATGCCGTACAGGCCCGAGCCGACACCGCCGGGCGCCACTTCGCCCAGCTGCATGTTGAACATCGTCATCATGCCGCCGAGGCTGGTGTAGGAATCGTGGAACGAGTTCACCGCACCGGTCGAGGTGAGAGTGGTCGCGCCGGCGAACGTGGCCGAATCAGCAACGCCGAAGCGGGTTTCCACGCCCTCCATCGAGGCGCCGATCGCGGTCGGGACCGTGCCGTGGTGTTGCAGCTGAAACAGGTTGGTCAGCGAAATGCTGACCAACGCGATGGTGCCCATCACCGCCACGATCGCGTACCCCTGCTTCACCGAACCGACCATCCGGCCGAACGTGCGCGGCAGCGAGAACGCGATCACCAGCAGCAGGAAGATCTCCAGAAAGTTGGTCCAGGTCGAGGCGTTCTCGAAGGGGTGCGCGGAGTTGGCGTTGTAGAAACCGCCACCGTTGGTCCCCAACTCCTTGATGGCCTCTTGGCTGGCGACCGGGCCACCGGGAAGCGTCTGCTGCGCGCCGCCGACCGTCTGCGCGACCTGATCGTGCAGGTGGAAGTTCTGGATGACGCCGCCCGCGATGAGCGCGATCGCGAACACGAACGCGATCGGCAGCAGGATCCGCACCGTGCCGCGCACCAGATCGACCCAGAAATTGCCCAGGTCACCGGTGTGACGCCGCGCGAACCCGCGCACCAGCGCCACCGCCACCGCCATCCCGACCGCCGCGGACACGAAGTTCTGCACCGCCAACCCGGCCATCTGCACCAGGTGACCCTGGGTGGACTCGCCGGAATAGTTCTGCCAGTTCGTATTGGTGACGAAACTGACCGCGGTATTCCACGCCAGCGCCGGGGTCATCTCCGTGTCCGGATCCTGCAGGTGCAGCGGCAGCGAACCCTGCACGAGCTGGAAGAAGAACAGGAACAGCACACTGACCGCTCCGAAGGACAGCACGCTGCGCGCGTACACCGGCCAGGTCTGCTCGACCTCGGGGTGCGCGCCGATGACGCGGTAGATCAACCGTTCCACGCGAGAGTGCTTGTCGCCGTTGTACACCCGGAACATGTAGTCGCCCAGCGGCACATGCACCAGGGCCAACGCGAGAACCAGGGCCGCCACGAACACGACCCCCGCCGTAGTCGTCGTCACCTAGAACCTCTCCGGGAACAGCAGCGCCGCGACCATGAACACCGCGACCACAACGGCCAGCACCAGCCCGACCAGATTCGCGATCACAGCTTCTCCACCCCACGCTGGATCAGGCCCAGCAGGGCGAAGATCGCCACGGTCAGCACCGTGAACACCACGACAGACATTTCCGACCTCCTCGCACCCCACCGTGGGGCGCACCGAGCAGTCAAAGCCGTCGGATGGGTGCTCGACCGTTTCCTAACGGATTCTTTGCGGTCCGCGGCCCCGCCTTTGCGGATTGTTGACGGGTCGACCAGCGATGATGGGGTGGTGAAACGCGGGCGACTACGCATCTACCTCGGCGCGGCGCCCGGCGTCGGCAAGACCTACGCCATGCTCGGCGAGGCCCACCGACGACTCGAACGCGGGCGCGATGTGGTCGCCGCGGTGGTCGAGACGCACGGGCGGGTCAAAACCACGCAACTGTTGGCCGGGATCGAACTGGTGCCGAGGAAGATGGTCGGTTACCGGGGGACCGAACTGCCCGAGCTCGACGTCGACGCGGTGCTGTCGCGACGGCCCGCGGTGGTGTTGGTCGACGAGCTCGCGCACACCAACGCGCCCGGCAGCGTGCACGAAAAGCGTTGGCAGGACGTAGAACAACTCCTGGATGCGGGCATCGATGTCATTTCGACGGTGAATGTGCAGCATCTCGAGAGCCTCAACGATGTGGTCGCGCAGATCACCGGGATCGAGCAGCGCGAAACGGTGCCCGACGCGATCGTGCGCGGGGCCGATCAGGTGGAGTTGGTCGACCTGACACCGGAAGCCTTGCGGCGCAGGCTCTCTCACGGGAACGTGTATGCCGCCGACAAAGTGGATGCCGCGCTGCGCAACTACTTCCGACCCGGAAACCTCACCGCACTAAGGGAACTCGCGCTGCTGTGGTTGGCCGATCAAGTCGATGCGGCGCTGGCGAAATACCGGGCCGATCATCAGATCACCGAGCTGTGGGAGGCGCGCGAACGGGTGGTGGTCGCGGTCACCGGCGGGGCAGAATCGGAAACCGTCGTGCGCAGGGCGGGACGGATCGCGTCCAAGTCCAGTGCCGAACTGGTGGTGGTGCACGTCGTACGCGGCGACGGACTAGCTGGTGTGTCCGCGCAGCGGATGGCTCGGCTGCGCGAACTCGCGGCCGGACTCGGCGCCTCGCTGCACACCGTGACCGGCGACGACGTGCCCGGCGCGCTGCTGGAATTCGCGCGCGACGCCAACGCCACACAGTTGGTACTGGGCACGTCGCGACGCTCACGGTGGGCGCGGATGATCGACGAGGGCATCGGCGCGACGGTGGTGCAGCGTTCGGGCAAGATCGACGTCCACATGGTGACCCACGAGCAGGCCAACCAGGGCGTGCGCCGCAATCCGCTGCGGGCGCGTCAGCCGCTGTTCGCCTGGATCGCGGCCATGGTCGTGCCGTTGCTGGTGAGCGCGATCTGCTGGGCGACGCTGGACGGGTACCTGGAACTCGGCGGGCTCAGCGCGTTGTTCTTCGTCGGCGTCGTCGCGGTTGCGCTGCTGGGCGGCATAGTGCCCGCCGCGCTGTCGGCGTTGCTGTCGGGGCTGCTGCTGAACTGGTTCTTCACCACGCCGCGCTACAGCCTCACCATCGCCGAACCCGACAACTTCGTCACCGTGGTGGTGTTGCTGATCGTCGCGGTCGCGGTGGCGGCGCTGGTCGATGTCGCGGCGAAGCGAACCAGGCAGGCGCGCAAGGCATCTCGTGAAGCCGAACTGCTCACCCTGTTCGCCGGGGCGGTACTGCACGGTGCCGACCTGCCGAAACTTCTGGAACAGGTGCGCGAGGCCTACGGTCAGCGGGCGGTGAGCATGGTGTGCGGCGATGTCGTGGTCGCCGACGTCGGCACGGATCCACCGTCACGTCGCGGCGATGCCGAGACCGTCATCGAAGCGGGCGACTCGACCAGCGTGCTGTTGCTGGCCGGACACCCACTCGATCCGGGGGAGCGGCCGGTGCTCAACGCCGTCGCCAATCAGGCCGCGGGACTTGTTCGGCAGGAACGACTCAGCGAAGAAGCCAGTGCCGCAGCGGCTTTGCTCGAAGCGGACCGGTTGCGGCGGGCTCTGCTCTCGGCTGTCAGTCACGACCTGCGCACGCCGTTGGCCGGGGCCAAGGCCGCGGTGTCGAGTCTGCGTAGCGACGATATCGAGTTCTCCGCCGAGGACACCGCCGAGTTGCTCGAGGCGATCGAGGAATCCGTCGACCAATTGACCGCGCTGGTGGGCAATCTGCTCGATTCGTCGCGACTGGCAGTCGGCGTGGTGAGCCCGCAGTTGGGGCAGGTGTACATGGATGAAGCAGTGCACCGAGCGCTGGTCAGCGTCGGGATGGGGGCGCGTGGGTTGCGGCGCGCGGCGATGGATCGGGTGAAGGTGGACGTCGGCGAGGTTTCCGTGCTCGCCGACAGCGGGCTGCTCGAACGCGTGCTGGCGAACCTCCTGGACAACGCTCTGCACCATTCCGGTCGCGAAACGCCCGTGCGCGTCACCGCCGAACACGACGGCGACCGGGTGTCGATCGCGGTCGTCGACACCGGGCGCGGCGTACCGTCGGGCACCGAAGAGGACCTGTTCGAGCCGTTCCAGCGACTGGGCGACCGCGACAACACCACCGGCGTCGGCCTCGGCCTGTCGGTCGTGCGTGGTTTCGTGGAGGCGATGGGCGGCACCGTCCACGCCGAACCCACCCCCGGCGGCGGGCTGACCATGCTCGTGGACCTCCCGTCCGGCCCACCCGCCACCGCGTCACCTGTCGACCCCCGAGGAAAGTGAGCACATGGGTAACTCATCGGGGACGGGCGACGTCGGCGCCGCGCCCGACCGTCGGGCGGCGGCGGCGCGCGCCGACATCGCTGAGCCCGGCGCGAAGACGCGGGCAGGCGCGACCGTGCTGGTTGTCGACGACGAACCGCAGATCGTGCGGGCGTTGCGGATCAACCTGACCGTGCGCGGGTACGAGGTGATCACCGCCGGTAACGGTGCCGCCGCGTTGCGGGCCGCCGCCGAAAAGCACCCCGACGTGGTGATCCTCGATCTCGGCCTGCCCGACATGGACGGCATCGAAGTGCTTGCGGGACTGCGCGGTTGGAGCACCGCACCGGTCATCGTGCTCTCGGCGCGCACCGACTCCGCCGACAAAGTCGAGGCCCTGGACGCGGGCGCCGACGACTACGTGACCAAGCCGTTCGGGATGGACGAGCTGCTGGCCCGGTTGCGGGCAGCGGTGCGGCGTGGGGCGGCCGATGTCGGCAGCGACGATCCGGTGGTGGTGACCGAGGCGTTCACCGTCGACCTCGCTGCGAAGAAGGTCACCAAACACGGTGCGGCCGTGCACCTCACGCCCACCGAGTGGGGCATGCTCGAGATGCTGGTGCGCCATCGCGGAAAACTGGTGGGGCGCAAGGAGTTACTGCGCGAAGTGTGGGGGCCCGCGTACGCCACCGAGACCCACTATCTGCGGGTTTACCTCGCGCAGTTGCGGCGCAAACTCGAGGACGATCCGGCCAATCCGCGGCACCTGCTGACCGAGGCGGGGATGGGGTATCGCTTCCAGGAGTGAGGGTGGGCCGGGTCACGTGGGCGGAATGCCAGGGGTGCCGCAGGTGTTCCCAGGCGTGGATCGTCTTCGAGCGAATGGCAGGATCAGGGCTATGTCTGAGCAGAGTGCACCCAACGCCCCCACCGAACTGTGGGTCGAGCGCACCGGAACCCGTGCGTACACCGGGCGCAGCAACCGCGGCGCCGAGGTGTTGATCGCGTCGCAGGGCGTGCCCGGCGCGTTCACCCCCGGTGAGCTGCTGAAGATCGCGCTGGCCGGGTGCACCGGTCTGAGCTCGGATGTGCCGCTGTCGCGGCGGCTGGGCGACGACTTCGACGCCACCATCCGCGTGTCCGGCGACGCCGACCGCGAGAACGAGCTGTACCCGCAGCTCGACGAGGTCGTCGAACTGGACCTGTCCGAACTCGACGAAGCCGCGCGCGAACGCCTGCTGGTCACCGTGCAGCGCGCCGTGGACAAGGCGTGCACGGTGGGTCGCACGTTGAAGGCGGGTACGAAAGTGACGTTGACCTTCAATATCGACGCATGAGCGAAGAACCGGTTCGACTCAGCGCCTGGGTGCACGGATACGTGCAGGGCGTCGGGTTTCGGTGGTGGACGCGGTCGCGCGCACTGGAACTCGGGCTGGTCGGGTACGCGCGCAACCACCGCGACGGGCGCGTGCACGTGATCGCCGAAGGGTCGCGAACGGCGGGCGAGAAATTGCTGGAACTGCTACGGTCCGGCGAAGCGCTCGACAGTTCGCACGCGGTCGGGCACGCGACACACAGTCTGGCCGGGCCGGCTCCCGGACGCGTGGACTTGGTTGTGGAAAGCTGGGAGCCCGCGCGGGGCGACATGACGGGATTCGAGGAGCGCTAGTGGTGGCAGCGGGGGTACGGCAGCGGTGAGCACACAGAACCCTGGCCCACCCGATCAGCCGGATTCCGGTGGCACGCCGCCCGTTTTCGGTTCGGGCGGACATCCCGTCGGCGAACCGCGCCCCGGTCGAATGGCCCGCCAGGAACCCGGCGTCACCCAGCCGCGCCCGCCCACCGTCGGTGAGGCGCGTGCCAGGGACAAGGCCCGCAAGCAGGCCGAAGAGGCGCAGCGTGCGGCGGCCGCGGCGGCGGAGGAGAAGAAGCGCAACCGCAAGCGCGTGATGATCGGCGGCGTCGCCATCGTCGGTGTCGCCGCGCTGGTCGGCGGCGGTTACCTCGCCTACCGGGCGATCACCGCACCCGATCAGGTCACGGCCTCGTGCGTGCAGATCGACGAGAACGGCCAGGAAGTCGTTGTCCCCGACGACAAATGCGGCGAAGGACAGGCCAACTTCCGCAGTGAAGGCTCCTCCTCCGGCGGCCACGGCGGCGGACTGCTGATCCTGGGCTGGCCGCAGTACCGCTACCACTACGGCGGCACACCGACCATCGGCAAACCGCCCACCGGTGGCACGTCGGTGAAACCACGCAACGCCGAGATCAAGACCAAGACCGGCACCACCGTGCAACGCGGCGGCCTCGGCAGCAAGTCCACCGGCGGGAGTAGTGGTTCCTGATGCGACGGGTACAGAGCACGCCACGCGCGGACTGGCAGCAGATCGTCGAGAAGCAGGGTCTTGTCTACGGCGCGCCGGGACGTGACGCCAGCGGTCAGCCGCGTCCGTACTGGGACGAGTCGGTGCACTACGAGTTCTCCATGGACGAGATCCTGGCGCTGGAAGCGGATGTCGAACTGCTGCAGTCGATGTGCCTGCACGCGGTCGAACACGTGGTGCTCACCGAACGTTTCGCGGATTTCGGTCTGCCGGAATGGACTTGGGGCCCGATCGCCGAATCTTGGCGTCGCAGTGACCCTTACGTGTACGGCCGGTTCGACCTGCGCTACGACGCGCGTCGCCCGGCCAAGCTGCTGGAATACAACGCCGACACCCCCACCTCGCTGCTCGAGGCCGCGATCATCCAGTGGCACTGGCTGCAGCAGGTGTATCACGGTGGCGACCAATGGAATTCGCTGCACGAGAAGCTGGTCGAACGCTGGACCGAACTGCGCGGCGTGCTGCCCGGCACCGAACTGCACTTCACCTGGTCCGGTGCCGACGCCACCGGCGAGGACAACGTCACCACCGCCTACATGCAGGAAACCGCGGCCGAGGCCGGCTTCGACACCGTCGCGTTGCCGATCGAGGAAGTCGGGTACGACACCGAACTGAACCGGTTCGTGGATCTGGCCGAGGCGCCGATCGAGGCGATGTTCAAGCTGTACCCGTGGGAGTGGATCCTCGACGACGACTTCGGCAAACGCGTGGTCGGCAGCCTGCCCGCCACCGCCTGGATCGAACCGCTGTGGACCACCATCCTGAGCAACAAGGCGATCCTGGCCATCCTGTGGGAGATGTACCCCGGCCACCCGAACCTGCTGCCCGCCTACCTCGACAACCCGCACGAGCTCACCGAATACATCCGCAAACCCAAGCTCGGCCGCGAGGGCGCCAACATGACCATCGTCGGCCCGGGCATGGAAACCGCGACCGGCGGTGTCTACGGCGCGGAAGGGTTCGTCTACCAATTGCTGGACCCGCTACCGGAATTCGACGGGATGCGCCCGGTGCTGGGGGCCTGGGTCGTGGGTGACACCGCGGCCGGACTCGGCATCCGCGAAACCGCCGGGCTGATCACCGATGACGGCGCCGCGTTCGTCCCGCACCGCATCGTCGACTGACTTTCCTCCCACAACAACATTGTTCGAAAGGACCACGATGACCGCCCTCGCCCTCGAATCGGGTTATTGGAGTGCGCTGGGTGAAGGCGTCGGCGCCATCATCCTGTACTGCCTCATCGGCCTGGTGCTGATGCTGATCGGCTTCTTCGCCATCGACCTGACCACCCCCGGCAAGCTGCGCGACCTGGTGATCGCGGGCAAGCCCAACGCGATCATCGTGTCCGCCGCGGGCATGATCAGCATGGCGTTCATCGTGGTGTTCGCGGTGCTGGCCACCGGCGGGGTGAACAAGCTGTCCGAAGGGCTGATCGCGGCGATCGTGTACGGGCTGGTCGGCATCATCGCGCAGGTGATCTCGGTGCGGGTGATCGAGAAGGTCACCGGTATCGACATCGGGCGCACGTTGCACGCCGACGCGTACACGCCCGAGGTGCTGCTGGTCGCCGCCGCGCACTTCGCGCTGGGTCTCGTGGTGGCCTTCGCCATTCTCTGATCGATGCGTGCGGTTGACATCGCACTGTGGAGGGTGGACGCTGGAAGTCAGCACTCCATCGTGGATGTGACCGAGAGGACATCGGCATGGAAATCACCCCGGGTACGCGCGCGTCCGACGCCGAACGCAACGCGATCGTCGCCCAGTTGGGCACGCACCTGGCCGACGGCCGACTCGACCTCGGTGAATACGACCTGCGCGTAGCCAAGGTCTACGCCACCACGACGCGCGACCAGCTCGACGTGGTCCTGGCCGACCTACCGCCGTTGACGAAACCGCAGACCGCCGCCGCTGTCGAACGCAAACCCGGCCCGCGATTCCCGGTGTGGCAGCGGATCGAAGCGGGCAGTTGGCTCGGGGTGAGCGTGATCGTGCTGGTCATCTGGGGTCTGGTCTCGCTGACCGCGGGGGAGCTCACCTACTTCTGGCCGATGTGGGTGATCGGGCCGTGGGGCGCGGTGCTGTTGTTCCGGGTGCTCACCGGGTGGGAAGCGGCTCCTGGCACCGAGACGCACATCAAGCGGATGATCAAGGATTCCAAGCACATCAACCCGCACGCGAAACCGCACGACCCGCACTGACTCCGCGCCTGCGGCAAGCGCCACGCACCTAGGTCCGACCCGAGTCTCGGGGAGGCGGGTTAGCATGGTTGCTCGCGCGCGGGAAGGGTCTTGGAAGTGCATCTGAAGAGCTTGACGTTGAAGGGGTTCAAGTCCTTCGCGTCTGCGACGACCTTGCGCTTCGAACCGGGCATTACCTGCGTTGTCGGTCCGAATGGGTCCGGTAAGTCCAATGTCGTGGACGCGCTGTCGTGGGTGATGGGCGAGCAGGGTGCCAAGGCGTTGCGGGGTGGGAAGATGCAGGACGTCATCTTCGCCGGAACCGTCGGGCGGGCACCGTTGGGACGCGCCGAAGTCACCCTGACCATCGACAACTCCGATGGTGCGCTGCCGATCGACTACGCCGAGGTATCGATCACCCGGCGCATGTTCCGTGACGGTGCGGGCGAGTACGAGATCAACGGCAGTACGTGCCGGTTGATGGATGTGCAGGAACTGCTGTCGGACTCCGGTATCGGGCGTGAGATGCACGTCATCGTGGGTCAGGGGCGGCTGTCGGCGATTCTGGAATCGCGCCCCGAGGATCGGCGCGCGTTCGTCGAAGAGGCCGCGGGTGTGCTCAAACACCGCAGGCGCAAGGAGAAGGCGGTTCGCAAGCTCGACGCGATGCAGGCCAATCTCGCGCGACTCACCGACCTCACCACCGAACTGCGCCGTCAGCTCAAGCCTTTGAGCCGTCAGGCGGAAGTGGCCAGGCGCGCGCAGACCGTGCAGGCCGACCTGCGTGACGCGCGACTGCGGTTGGCCGCCGACGACCTGGTCACCCGCCGTGGCGAACTCGAATCGCAGCTCAGCAAAGAGGCATACGCCCGCGAGCAGCAGATCAACGTGCAGACCGAGCTCGATGCCGCCAATGCCGCACTCGCGCAACAGGAATTCCAGCTCTCGCGGCTGAATCCGTCCGCGGAAGCCGCGGCGCAGACGTGGTTCCAGCTGTCGGCGCTGGCCGAACGGGTCAATGCCACCATCCGGATCGCCAGCGATCGGGCCAGGCACCTGCACAGCGAAGTTCCGGTCGGCACCGGGCGCGACCCCGAGCAGCTCGAAGCCGAGGCCGAGCGGATCGAGGCCGAAGAGGCCGAGTTGCGGTACGCGGTCGACATGGCCACCGAGACGCTGGAAGCCGCGCGCGAAGCGCTGGCCGAGCGTGAACACGCCGCCAAGGCCGCCGAGCAGGCGCATCTGGCGGCCGTGCGGGCCATCGCCGACCGGCGTGAGGGCTTGGCCCGGTTGTCCGGTCAGGTCGACAACCTGCGCACGCGCGGGCAATCGGTGGACGCCGAGATCGCGCGACTGTCGGTGGCCATCGCCGACGCGCGGCACCGTGGCGAGAGCGCGCAGGTCGAATACGACTCGGTGCAGGACGAACTGGGCGAGCTCGACGCGGGGGAGAAGGGCCTGGACGCCCAGCACGAACATGCCGTTGCCGCACAGGAACTCGCGGACGAGCGGGTGCGGGAACTGCGCGAACTCGACCGTGAGGCCAGCAAGCTGGTCGCGCGGCTAGGAGCCCGGATCGAAGCGCTCGGCATGAACTTGGCGCGGAAGGACGGCGCGGCCTGGTTGCTCGAACACGGGGTGAGCGGGCTCGGTGGGCGGTTGTCCGGGCAGTTGCGCGTGCAGTCGGGGTTCGAGGCCGCCGTCGCCGCCCTGCTCGGACCCCTCGCTGACGCGATCACCGCCGATACCGCGACTGCCGCCGATGCCGCCGTGCGCGAACTGCGCAGCGGCGATGGTGGGCGGGTGGCGTTCGTGTTCGCCACCGACGGGAAGATCGCGAGCGAGCGGGGAACGTTGCCTGCCGGCGCGCAGTGGCTTTTCGACGTGCTCGATGGCGACGATCAGGTGAAACCTGCTGTGGCAGCACTGACTTCGGGTGTGGTGGTCGTCGATGACCTCGCTACCGCTACCGAACTCGTTGCCCTGCGGCCGGAACTGCGAGTGGTCACCCGTGATGGTGATCTGGCCGGTGCCGGGTGGGTTGTCGGTGGTTCGGAGCGGATGCCAAGCCAGCTCGAGGTGCAGGCCGATATCGACACCGCCACAGCGGAATTGGCGGCCGCGCAACGGCGGGCCGAGGAGCTGGAAGCGGCCTTGGCCGGAGCGCTGGCCGAACAGACCGATCGCAAAGACGCCGCCGATCACGCGTTGATGGCGCTGCACGAATCCGATCAGGCCCTGCTGGCCATCTACGACCGGCTCGCGCGCGTGGGGCAGGCCGCCCGTGCGGCGCAGACCGAAGGGGAGCGGCTGGCCACCCAACGCGCGGAAGCCGAAGCCGCGCGGGAGAAGTCGCTGGCCTCGCTCGCCGAACTCGAGGACCGGCTGCGGCACGCCGAGATCGAACATGACGGCAGCGACGACAGTTTCGGCGCCGCCAGCACCGAGACCGCGGCCTATGCGCGAGAAGAGGCCGCCGCCGCGCTCGCTGAGGCTCGGACCATGGAGGTCGAGGCTCGACTGTCCGTGCGCACGTCCGAGGAACGCGCGGAATCTGTTCGCGGCAAAGCGGATTCGTTGCGTCGTGCCGCTCGTGGTGAGCGGGAGGCCAGGGCTCGTGCGGAACGTGCGCAGGCCGCTCGGCGTCAAGCCGCCGCTGTTGCCGCCGCAGTCGCCGAGTCAGGCACCAAGATCAAGCACGAACTCGAACAGGTCGTGGCCACCGCAGCCGCCCGTCGGGACGAATTGGTCAGGCGCCGTGGGGAATGCGCGGCCGCGCTGGAACAGGTGAAGGAACGCGCACGCGCGCTGAACACCCAGCTGGCCCAGCTCACCGACGCCGTGCACCGCGACGAAGTCGCCAAAGCCCAAGCGGCCCTTCGTATCGAACAGCTCGAGACCACCATCTCCGAACAGTTCGGCATCGCACTGGGTGATCTCGTGGCCGAATACGGGCCCGACGTGCCGCTGCCGCCCTCGGCGCTGGAAATGCACGAGTACGAGGAAGCCAAGGAGCGCGGCGAACAGGTCAGCGCACCCCAGCCCATGCCGTACGACCGACCCACCCAGGAACGTCGGGCCAAACGCGCCGAAAAGGACCTCACCACCCTGGGCAAGGTCAATCCCCTTGCGCTGGAAGAGTTCGCGGCCCTGGAAGAGCGCTACACCTTCCTCGCCACCCAACTCGAAGACGTCAAGAACGCCCGCAAAGACCTCCTCGACGTGGTCGCCGAAGTCGACGCCCGCATCCTGCAGGTGTTCACCGAGGCCTACGCCGACGTGGAACGCGAATTCGTCGGGGTGTTCGGAAAACTGTTCCCCGGCGGCGAAGGCAAACTGGTGCTGACCGACCCGTCCGACATGCTCACCACCGGCATCGAGGTCGAAGCCCGCCCACCCGGCAAGAAGGTCAAACGCCTGTCCCTGCTGTCCGGCGGCGAAAAGTCCCTCACCGCAGTCGCTCTGCTCGTGGCCATCTTCCGCGCCCGCCCCTCCCCGTTCTACGTCATGGACGAGGTCGAAGCAGCCCTGGACGACACCAACCTGCGCCGCCTCATCGGCCTGTTCGAACAGCTGCGCGAGAAAAGCCAGCTGATCGTCATCACCCACCAGAAGCCCACGATGGAAATCGCCGACGCCCTCTACGGCGTGAGCATGCGCGGCGACGGCATCACCCAGGTCATCTCCCAACGCCTGAACCGGGCCCAGACCACCGACCCCGACCCGGTGCCGGCCTGAGTGCTGCCTCCGATCCCGACCCGGTGGCAGCCTCGGCCTGAGCTCAGAGCAAGTCGGACACGTCGTCAGGGACGTCGACGGCGTATTTGCGCAGGATGTCCATCGAGATGACCTCGAGGGCGTTCTCGTGGGTGGCAGCCATCACTACGGGGGCCGCTACGCCGTCCTCGTGGGCGTGCAGCCAGCGCACGGCTACCACGCACCAGCGGTCGCCCGGTTGCAGGCCGGGGAAGTTGTTCTCCGGGCGGGGGGTGCTCAGGTCGTTGCCGATGCTGGCCTGATGCTCCAGGAATTCCGCCGTCACGACGGTGCACACGGTGTGGCTGCCGAGATCCTCCGGACCGGTGCTGCAGCAGCCGTCCCGGTAGAAGCCCGTGAGAGGATCGAGGCCGCACTCATCCAGCGGCCCCCCAAGCACGTTTCGATCGGTCACTCCGCCGATCCTATGGGTCAAGCGCCAGAAGTTCCGCAGGACAACGAATCTGTAGTAATTCGCCACGCCGCGACCCGCCCGAAATACGTGTGCCCGACCCGCCGCGCAGACGCCGCCGACGTGCGGCAACTAGTCGCCCGAATAGACTCGCCGGGTGAGTTCGCAAGCGTGGATCCTGATCGCCGCGATCGCCGCCGTCCTGTTGGTGGCGCTCGTCGCGGGTTTCGTCCTGTACAAGCGGCGCCAGATTTCGCTGGCCCCGCCCGAGCCGGACAAGGAGTTGACGGACCGATCCGGTGGTTACGCCGCGTCGGGTGGGTTCAACTTCAGCCAGGGCGGGTCGACGGCAACTTTGCCGCGACCCGAACCCGTCCCCGAGCGCCCTGAGATAGAGCGCACCGACACCGAGGGACAACCGCACGTCGGTGACGACGCCGCCGTACCCCGCGACGCACCGCGCCGTGGCATCACCGACGTTCCGCTGCCCGAGGGCGATATCGCGGTCGAGGAGACCGTGGTGGTCCCCGACGACGCGTCCACCCTCGACACCGTCGCCCCGGCCGAACCGGACACCGACACCGCGCCCGCTGAGACGCCCACGACTGCGCCCGCCGACACCCCGCCGACCAAGGCCGTGCCCGCCGACACCGCGCCTACGAAGGTCGCGCCCGCTGACACCGCGCCGACCACGGCTGCACCTGCCGAAGCACCCACGAAGGCTGCTCCGACCGCCCCCGCACCCAGCGAACCGCTGACCAAGGCCCCCGCAGCACCCGTCACACCCGAAACCCCGGCCGAAGTCGACGCCGTCACCACCGCGATCGACGAGATCGACCCCACCTCCGGCCGCCTCGAACGCCTGCGCGGCCGCCTGTCCCGCTCCCAGAACGCCGTCGGCAAGAGCCTGCTCGGCCTGCTCGGCGGCGGCGACCTGGACGAGGACTCGTGGGAGGAGATCGAGGACACCCTCGTGCTGGCCGACATCGGCACCGCCAGCACCGCGGCCATCGTCGAACGCCTGCGCGAGGAACTGGCCACCCGCACCGTGCGCACCCCGGAGCAGGCTCGCGCGGTCCTGCGCAGCGTGTTGGTCGAGGCCCTTCGCCCCGATCTGGACCGTTCCATCCGTGCCCTCCCGCACGCCGACCACCCGGCGATCCTGCTGGTCGTGGGCGTGAACGGTACCGGCAAGACCACCACCTCCGGCAAGCTCGCCCGCGTGCTCGTGGCCGACGGCCGCCGCGTGCTGCTCGGCGCGGCCGACACCTTCCGCGCCGCCGCCGCCGACCAGCTGCAGACCTGGGGTGAGCGCGTGGGCGCCGACACCATCCGCGGCAAGGAAGCCGCCGACCCGGCCGCCGTCGCCTTCGACGCGGTCGCCGCGGGCATCGACCGTGGTGTCGATGTGGTCCTCATCGACACCGCCGGCCGCCTGCACACCAAAACCGGCCTGATGGACGAGCTGGGCAAGGTGAAACGGGTCGTGGAGAAGAAGGCCGCGGTCGACGAGGTTCTCTTGGTCCTGGACGCCACCGTCGGCCAGAACGGTCTGATGCAGGCGCGCGTGTTCGCCGACGTCGTCGACATCACCGGTGTGGTGCTGACCAAACTCGACGGCACCGCCAAGGGCGGCATCGTGTTCCAGGTCCAGCACGAGCTCGGGGTACCGGTGAAACTGGTCGGTCTGGGCGAGGGTGCCGACGATCTGGCACCCTTCGAGCCCGGCGCGTTCGTCGACGCCCTGCTCGGTGGCACTTCGTAGCATTTCCGCCGATGCCCGTCCGATCCAGCGATCGGGCGGGCATCGCTGGTTTTCGGGGCTGACATCAGTGTTTCCGACCAGATCACCGAAGGCGAATCGCCGTGCGAACTCGCGGCGAATCGCACTTGCGTACCAACCTCACCGTGAGCTGACAGGCTATGGCCGAGAACGTGAAACGTGGTCGCAACACAACACCGCCATCCGTTCACTCAGGTGAAACACCACAGCTCAACGGATGAAACACCGAGTGGCGACCCTTCTGTACAGGTCCTTTTGCCGTAATCGGCGAGGCCCGAGATGAGGAGGAAGCAAGGTGGCATTTCCACTGATCGGTACACCGGATACCGGTGACACCGCTTGGATGCTGGCGTCGGCAGCGCTCGTGCTGTTGATGACGCCGGGTTTGGCGTTCTTCTACGGCGGCATGGTCCGCGGCAAGAACGTGCTGAACATGATCATGATGAGCATCTCCGCGATGGGCTTGGTCACCATCCTGTGGTGTCTATACGGCTTCTCGATGACCTTCGGCGAGGACAAGGGCAACCTGATCGGTGACCCGCTCCAGTACTTCGGCCTGAAGAGCATCTTCGGTGGCACCGCCGCCGATTCGCCGGGCATCCCGCTGTTCACCGCGACCCCGGAGGACCCGACGGCCCCGATCACCGCGGGTATCCCGCTGACGGTGTTCGTCGCCTTCCAGCTCATGTTCGCGATCATCACGGTCGCACTCATCTCGGGCGCGGTCGCCGACCGCTTGAAGTTCGGCTCGTGGCTCGTATTTGCCGGAATCTGGGCCACCGTCGTCTACTTCCCCGTCGCGCACTGGGTGTTCGCCTTCGACGGCTACACCGCTGAGCAGGGCGGCTGGATCGCCAACAACCTCAAGGCGATCGACTTCGCCGGTGGTACCGCGGTCCACATCAACGCCGGTGCAGCGGGTCTGGTGCTGTGCCTGATCCTGGGCAACCGCAAGGGCTGGCCGAAGACCCCGTTCCGTCCGCACAACCTGCCGTTCGTGATGCTCGGCGCCGGTCTGCTGTGGTTCGGCTGGTACGGCTTCAACGCCGGTTCGGCGCTGGGTGCCAACGGCATCGCCGGTGCCACCTTCCTCACCACCACGATCGCCACCGCGGCCGCGATGATGGCCTGGCTGCTCGTGGAGAAGATCCGCGACGGTCACCCGACCTCGCTCGGTGCCGCCTCGGGCATCGTCGCCGGTCTGGTCGCGATCACCCCGGCGTGTTCCTCGGTGAACGTGGTCGGTGCCCTGGCCATCGGCGTGGTCGCCGGTGCGCTGTGCGCCCTGGCCGTGGGCCTGAAGTTCCGCTTCGGCTTCGATGATTCGCTCGACGTCGTCGGCGTGCACCTCGTCGGTGGCCTGGTCGGCACCCTGATGGTCGGTCTGGTCGCTACCAGCGAAGCCCCCGCGGGCGTCACCGGCTTGTTCTACGGTGGTGGAGTCGAGCAGTTGAAGCTGCAGGCTGTCGGCGCCTTCGCCGTTCTCGCCTACTCGCTGGTCGCAACGGCCATCATCGCGTACGCGATCAAGTTCACGATCGGCCTGCGCGCCAGCGAAGAGTCCGAGGCCGCGGGCCTCGACGAGGCCGAGCACGCGGAAACCGCTTACGATTTCGCTGCTGTGGGTGGCACGGCACGCTCGCTCGTCAAGGAGGCATGACGAACATGAAACTGGTTACGGCAATCGTCAAACCGTTCACGCTCGAAGATGTGAAGACCGGGCTGGAACAGGCTGGCGTGCTCGGCATGACCGTCAGCGAAGTCCAGGGTTACGGCCGGCAGAAGGGCCACACCGAGGTGTACCGCGGTGCTGAGTACTCGGTGGATTTCGTGCCCAAGGTTCGGGTCGAGGTCGTCGTGGACGATGCGTCGGTCGAGAAGGTCGTCGAGGTGATCGTCGAGGCCTCGCGTACCGGCAAGATCGGTGACGGCAAGGTGTGGGTGACCCCGGTGGACACCATCATCCGCGTCCGGACCGGCGAACGCGGAAGCGACGCACTGTAATTCGGTAGTCGACGCACAACAAACTATCGAGTGGCGGCCCCGCTCCCACCGGTGAAATCCGGTCGGGGCGGGGCCGCCCGCATGAAATGGGTGGTGTGGGTAGTGGGACAGCGCAACGGCGGAATTCAGCACAACGGGGCGGCGGATCTGGTCAAGGCCAGGGCGCAACTGCTCGACGCGGGTCTGGACGCGGAGACCCTGCGCGGGGCCCTGGTCGATCTGTTCGAACTGTGGCTCACCAGCAAGGGCAACGAACTGGGCATCACCGCCGACAGCGGCCTGTCGGTCGTGGCGGTGGGCGGCCTGGGCCGTCACGAGATGCTGCCGTACTCCGATCTGGACCTGGTCCTGCTGCACGACGACGTCGACCCCAAGGTGGTGTCCGAAGTCGCCGACCAGCTGTGGTATCCCCTGTGGGACGCCCACATCAAACTCGACCACAGCGTGCGCACGGTTCCGCAGGCGTTGCGGGTGGCCGCCGACGACATGATCGCCGGGCTCGGGCTGTTGGAAGCCCGCCACATCGTCGGCGATCAGGATCTGAGCAATCTGCTCATCGGTGGGGTGCGCCGGGAATGGCGCACCGGCATCCGCGGCCGCTTCGACGATCTCATCGCCGCGGCCACCGCCCGCTGGCAGCGCAGCGGCGAAATCGCCCACCGGGCCGAACCCGACCTGAAGAACGGGCGCGGCGGCCTGCGCGACATCCAACTGCTCGACGCGCTGTCGATCGCCCAATTGACCGACGCCATGCCGGGATTGGGCCCCGAATCGCCCGGCGGCGGTCTGAAACTGGCCCACCGCAGACTCCTGGACGTGCGCACCGAACTGCATCGCGTCGCCGGTCGAGCCCGCGACCAACTGCGCGCGCAAGACGCCGACGAGATCGGCGCGGCGCTGCGCATCGGCGACCGCTTCGATCTCGCACGGACACTGACTGATTCAGCGCGTACGGTGAGCTATTCGTGCGACGTCGGTCTGCGCACGGCCGCCAACGCGCTCCCGCGACGCGGCCTGGCCAGACTGCGCCGCATGCCGGTGCGCCGACCACTCGATGAGGGGGTGGTCGAGCACTCCGGCGAGGTCGTATTGGCCAGAGACGCACGCCCGCAACGTGATCCGGGCCTGATCCTGCGGGTGGCCGCGGCGTCGGCGCAGACCGGACTGCCCATGTCGGCGACCACACTGAACCGCCTGTCCGAAGACGCGCCCGAACTGCGCGAGCCCTGGCCCAAGGACGCGCTCAACGACCTGCTCGTGCTGTTGGGCGCGGGCCGCGGCAGCATCGACGCGGTCGAGGCACTGGACCGAACGGGCTTGTGGGGCAGGCTGTTTCCCGAATGGGGTGCCGTGCGCGACCTGCCCCCGCGCGACGCGGTCCACACCTGGACCGTGGATCGGCACCTGATGGAAACCGTCGCCTACGCCAGCGGTTTGAGCACCAGGGTCGCCCGACCGGACCTGCTCATCCTCGGCGCGCTGCTGCACGACATCGGCAAGGGCAGGCAAGGCGACCACAGCGTCGTCGGCGCGGAACTTGCCACCCATATCGGGCGACGGCTGGGCCTGTGGCCCTCGGACGTGCGCACGCTCAGCGCGATCGTGCGCCACCACCTGCTGCTGCCCGACACCGCGACCCGCCGCGACCTCGACGACCCGGCCACCGTCGCGCACGTCACCGACGCGCTCGGCGGCGATGTCGGCCTGCTCGAACTACTGCACGCGCTGGCCGAAGCCGACTCGATGGCCACCGGGCCCGGCGTGTGGGGTGACTGGAAGGCGTCGCTGATCGGCGAACTGGTGCGGCGGTGTCGGCTGGTCATGGCCGGCGAACCGCTGCCGGAACCGGAACCGATCGCGCCGGACCTGCTCGACAAGGCCCGTGCCGGTGGTGTGCACGTGAGCCTCGCGCCCGGCGACAGCAAGCACACCTTCGTGGTGACAGTGATCGCCCCCGACGAGCCGGGCCTGCTGTCCGACGCCGCCGGTGTGCTGGCACTGCACTCGTTGCGCGTGCTGTCGGCGTCGCTGGGTGGCGCGGGGGAGTCCGCGATCAACACGTTCATCGTGATGCCGAAATTCGGCGACCCGCCCGACGCCGGACTGCTGCGCCAGGAACTGATCCGCGCCGGAACCGGTGCGCTCAACCTGTCCGACGTGCTCGCCAAGCGCGAAGCCGAAGCGATAGGAATCGGACAGGGACGGTACGCGCGCGCCCAGCCACGGCTGATCTGGTCACCGACCAGCACACCCGGACAGGTCGTTCTCGAGCTGCGCGCCGACGATCGAATCGGTTTGCTGAGCAGGCTGGCCGGTGCCTTCGCCGCCACCGGCGCCAACGTTCGATGGGCCAGAGTCGTGACGATGGGCTCGGCCGTGGTCGACGCGTTCTGCCTGGATCTGGGCGACGCCGACAGCCCTGTACTGCGCGAACGCATCGAAAAGGCCGTCCTGGGCGTGGTTCCCAAGCCCGCGCCCGCACCACCACCGACCGAAACCCCCGCCGGTGACTGACACCACTAGGACACGGTTTAACCACTGATTGCTATCAGGTTGCTACACACCGTCGGCGCGGCCCGATAAGTCGAGATGTGACCTATAGCATTTTCCTGGTCCGGCTGTCGCTCGTACGAGGGGAGCTGATCTGTGGCTATCGAAGTCGTTTCCGCATCAATGATGACCAGCGACGCGACCGCGCACATCGCGCGGTGCGTCGGTGGTGACCTGTGGGTGGTCTCCTGGTTGCCGGGTCGCACCCTCAGTGGTGCGCAAGCGCTGGCCGCGATGACCATCGCCTCGACCACCGCCCACCACGCCGACAGCGCCGACTCCGAATGGCTTCGGATCGAAGCGCTGTCGCGCGAACTGGGACTGACCGGCAGAGAAGCGGTGTACCTGGTGAACATCGAATCGCACGAGTTGCGTCGCACCGCGCCCCCGCACGTGCAGCACACCGAATAACCTCCACTACCCTGGGAGGGAATTATCTGACCCTTTCAGATCAGGAGCGCGATCGGTGTTCGAATCCCTGTCCGACCGGCTTACCGGTGCACTGTCAGATCTGCGCGGTAAGGGGCGTCTGTCACCGGCCGACATCGACGCCACCGCGCGTGAGATCCGCCTCGCACTCCTCGAAGCCGACGTCGCGCTGCCCGTGGTGCGCGGTTTCATCGCCAACGTCAAAGAACGTGCCAAGGGCGCGGAGGTCTCCGGCGCGCTCAACCCCGCGCAGCAGGTCGTCAAGATCGTCAACGAGGAACTCGTCGCGATCCTGGGCGGTGAGACCCGTCGACTGAACCTGGCCAAGAACCCGCCGACAGTGATCATGCTGGCCGGTCTGCAGGGTGCTGGTAAGACCACCCTCGCGGGCAAGCTGGCCAAATGGCTCAAGGGTCAGGGACATCAGCCGTTGCTGGTGGCCTGTGACCTGCAGCGTCCCGGCGCTGTCACCCAGCTGCAGGTCGTCGGTGAACGCGCGGGCGTGCCCGTGTTCGCCCCGCACGGCGGCACCTCCATCGGTGGCGGCGAGAACCCTCTCGGTATCACCGCCGCCGACCCGGTCGCAGTGGCCGCCGCCGGTATCGAAGAAGCCAAGGCCAAGCAGTACGACGTGGTCATCGTCGACACCGCGGGCCGCCTCGGCATCGACGCCGAACTCATGCGCCAGGCTTCGGGCATCCGCGACGCTGTGCAGCCCGACGAGACACTGTTCGTGCTCGACGCCATGATCGGCCAGGACGCGGTCAGCACCGCCGAAGCCTTCCGCGACGGCGTCGGCTTCACCGGCGTCGTGCTCACCAAACTCGACGGTGACGCCCGCGGTGGCGCGGCGCTGTCGGTGCGTCAGGTCACCGGCGCGCCGATCATGTTCGCCTCCACCGGTGAGAAGCTCGAAGACTTCGACGTCTTCCACCCCGACCGGATGGCCTCGCGCATCCTGGGCATGGGCGACGTGCTCACGCTCATCGAACAGGCCGAACAGGTCTACGACGCCGAACAGGCCGAAGAGACCGCGCGCAAGATCGGCAGCGGCGAACTCACCCTCGAGGACTTCCTCGACCAGATGCTGGCCATCCGCAAGATGGGCCCCATCGGCAACCTGCTCGGCATGCTGCCCGGCGCGGGCCAGATGAAAGAAGCGCTGTCGCAGATCGACGACAAGTCCCTCGATCGCGTGCAGGCGATCATCCGCGGCATGACCCGCGCCGAACGCGACAACCCCAAGATCATCAACGCCTCCCGTCGACTGCGCATCGCCAACGGCTCCGGCGTGCAGGTCTCCGAGGTCAACCAGCTCGTCGACCGATTCTTCGAAGCCAAGAAGATGATGGCGATGATGGGTCGACAGATGGGGATGCCCGGCGCGCGCCGCGGCAACAACAAAAAGGGCGGCAAGAAGGGCAAGAAGGGTGGGCGCGGACCCACGCCGCCGAAGATGCGCGGCGGATTCCCCGGAATGCCCGCCGGAATGCCGGGACTGCCGCCGGGCATGGACCTGTCGCAGATGCCGCCCGGTCTCGACCAGCTGCCGCCGGGGCTGGAAGGCATCGACCTCTCCCAGCTGAAGTTCCCCAAGAACTGAATCTTCACCAGTGAAAAGCCGTGGGGGGGGGTGTTAATACGTAACCCACCCCAGCGATTATTTGGGGGCGGCACCCCCCGTTAGCGTGTGCCGGGTCGCGCACTCGCGCACGGCCGGAATTAAAACCCCGTGGGGGTATCACTATTTGTACCCCCCACCACGGCTTTCTTGCCGGCCGGACAGCGACGTTTCCGGTTCGCCGTCTCGCACGATCGCCGACGCAGAACTGAAACACGTTCTAGCATGGACCGCATGTCGTTGGATCGGACCGCGCAGGATCTGCTGGCGGCGGTGCGGGAGTCGCCGCGTGCGGTCGCCGCGCACGACAAGGCCGCCTGGGTCGCGTTGTTCGCCGAGAACGCCGAGGTGCACGACCCGTACGGCTCGCGTGCGCATATCGGGGCCGAGGCGATCTCGCGGTTCTACAACGTCTTCATCGCGCCGAACGCCATCGACTTTCACGTCGACCGTGATCTGGTCGCCGGGCACACGGTGGTGCGCGATCTGCTCATCGAGACCAGGATGTCGACCGGCGCCACCGTCAGCGTGCCGATGCATCTGCGCTACGACCTGGTCGCCACCGACAGCGGCTGGCGGATCGCTCGGCTCGCCGCGCACTGGGAGTTGGGGGTGATGATCGTGCGACTGTTGCGCACGGGGCCGTCGGGACTGCGCGCGGGTGCGAAGCTCGGGGCGCAGCTCGTCGCGGAGCTGGGCGTGCATGGTGCGATGGGCATGATGGGGGCGTTGTCCGGCGTGGGCGGGGCGGGCAAGCGTGTCGTCCACAAGCTGTTCGAAGCGGCCGCTGCCGGCGACTCGACCGGCGTACACGCACTGCTCGACGCGTCGGCGGTGGTCGAATCGCCTGCCGGATCCCCGAGCTCGGTGGCGGAGTTTCTGGATCGCACGCGAGAGATGGAGTGGGACAAGATGATCGCCGCCGGGCGCACCGTCAGCGTGAGTATTCGGGTAGGCGCGTCGTACGGCGTGGCATTCGTGGACTTCGCCCGGGGGCGATCGCGCGTCACCGCGGTGCGGGTCTTTCTCGATGGTGATCCGGTGGGCGACTGAGGGTTCAGCCGTGGTCGTGAACCCTGCCGGTGGCCGCACGTGCACGGCTCTGTCCGGTGCGACCTCCTTCCTCGGTGGTGAGCCTCGGGGTCGTGCGTGCGCCGATCGCGCGCGGTAGGTTCGGACTCAGCCGACGTCTGGAGGTTCGTGTGCATCTGCGTGGTGTGGTTCTGCCCGGTGACGAGGAGCGCGACCTCTGGGTCGTCGACGGCACCGTGACGTTCGAGCCGGTGCGCGGAGCCGAAACCCTGTGTAGCGCAGGGTGGATCGTGCCGGGACTGGTCGATGCCCACTGCCACGTCGGCATCACCTACGGCGGCGGCGGCGAGACCCACGACGGCGCGATCGAACAGGCCGAAACCGAACGCGACGCCGGTGCGCTGCTGTTGCGCGACGCCGGATCGCCGATCGACACGCGATTCATCGACGACCATGTCGACCTGCCGCGGATCATTCGCGCCGGACGGCATATCGCGCGACCTCGCCGCTACATCCGCGAACTCGGCATCGAACTCGACGACGAGCGGGACCTGCCCGAGATCGTGGCCGAGCAGGCGCGGTTCGGGGATGGGTGGGTGAAGATCGTGGGGGACTGGATCGACCGCTCTGTCGGCGACCTGCGGCCGCTGTGGAGCGACGACATCCTGAAACAGGCCATCGACGCCGCCCACGCGAACGGTGCCCGCGTCACCGCGCACGTATTCGGTGAAGACGCGCTGCCCGGCCTGATCAACGCCGGCATCGACTGCCTCGAACACGGCACCGGCCTCACCGACGACACCATCGCCCTCATGGCCGCCCACGGCACCGCCCTCGTCCCCACCTTGATCAACATCGACACCTTCCCCGACATCGCCGACAGCGCCACCAAATTCCCCACCTACGCCGCCCACATGCGCGACCTACACCACCGCGTCCGCGACACCGTCGGCAAAGCCCACGAAGCAGGCATCCCGATCTACGCGGGCACCGACGCGGGCGGCTCCATCCGCCACGGCCGCATCGCCGACGAAATCACCGCCCTGACCGGCGCAGGCCTATCCCCCCACGAGGCCCTCGGCGCCGCCTCCTGGAACGCCCGCACCTGGCTACACCGCCCCAGCATCGAAGAAGGCGCCCCCGCCGACTTCGTCGTCTACGCCCACGACCCCCGCACGAACCCCCAATCGCTCACCGACCCACAATGGGTAGTCCTGCGCGGCCTGGTGGTGAAGACCCCCAACCCGGTCACCGGCCACCGCTGAATCGGCGTTGCGCGGCGATAGCGGAGGCGATTTCCTGGCTGGTTCGTTCGTCTGGCAGAATGAAGTCTCGTCCTTCCTGGACAAGTGTCAGCCCGTCTCCGGTTACGTACCGCGCGGCGGTCACGCACGACATGCGCGAAACCGGACCCGCAGCCCATGTGGGTCGCCGAATCGCGTGGTGACCAAACTACTGAAAGAAGACTGAACAGCATGTCTGTCAAGATCCGGCTCACTCGCCTCGGCAAGATCCGCAACCCGCAGTACCGCGTCGTCGTTGCCGACGCGCGTTCGCGTCGCGACGGCCGGGCCATCGAGTCCATCGGCCTGTACCACCCGAAGGAAGAGCCTTCGCTGATCGAGATCGACGCCGAGCGCGTCGCGTACTGGCTGTCGGTCGGCGCGCAGCCCACCGAGTCGGTGCAGCGTCTGCTGGAGATCACCGGCGACTGGCAGAAGTTCAAGGGCCTGCCGGGCACCGAGGGCACCCTGAAGGTCAAGGCCCCGAAGACCTCCAAGCTGGACCTGTTCAACGCCGCGCTCGCCGCCGCCGACAACGCGCCCACCACCGAGGCCGTCACCCCGAAGAAGAAGGCCGCCAAGAAGGAAGAGGCCGTCGCTGAGGAAGCCGTCACCGAGGCTGCCGAGTAATGACTGCTGTTGTTGCCGATGCCGTCGAACATCTGGTTCGCGGCATCGTCGCCAACCCCGACGACGTCCGTGTCGAGCTGCTCACCGGACGTCGCGGGCGCACCGTCGAGGTGCATGTCCATCCTGAGGACCTGGGCAAGGTGATCGGGCGCGGTGGTCGTACCGCGACCGCGCTGCGCACCCTGGTCGCCGGCATCGGCGGCCGTGGGATCCGGGTCGACGTGGTCGATACCGACGCCTAGATGGAACTCGTCGTAGGTCGGGTCGCCAAGTCGCACGGCGTGCGCGGCGAACTCGTCGTCGATGTTCGCACCGACGAGCCGGAGGTCCGGTTCGCGCCGGGCGTTGTGCTGCACGGCAGAATGCCGCGCAGTTCGGCGATCACCGACTACACCGTGAAGTCGGTCCGAGAACACTCGGGCCGACTTCTGGTCGCGGTCGACGGTGTCGATGACAAGACCATGGCCGACACTCTGCGCGGCACTTTGTTCGTCGTCGACAGCGAAAATCTACCGCCGTCCGACGATGACGACGCCTTCTACGATCACGAACTCGAAGGCCTTCGGGTCGAGTTCGCCGACGGAACGCTGGTCGGCACGGTCACCGAGGTGCTGCATTCGGCCGCGGGCGAACTGCTGTCGGTGCGTGCCGCCGACGACGGTCGCGAAATTCTCATTCCCTTTGTCACCGCCATCGTGCCGACGGTTTCGCTCGCCGATGGACTGGTGGTCATCACCCCGCCCGAGGGCCTGCTCGATCCGGAGTAATTCGTGCAACTCGACGTCGTCACGATCTTCCCGGAATATCTGGAGCCGCTGCGCACCGCGCTGCTGGGCAAGGCTGTCGACAAGGGCCTGATCTCGGTCGGGGTGCACGACCTGCGCAAGTGGACGCATGACGTGCACAAATCGGTCGACGATTCGCCCTACGGCGGTGGACCCGGCATGGTCATGAAGCCGACCGTGTGGGGCGACGCCCTCGACGAGGTCTGCCCCGACGACGCCCTGCTCGTGGTGCCCACCCCCGCGGGTGTGCCGTTCACGCAGGCCACCGCGCAACGCTGGGCCACCGAGAAGCATCTCGTGTTCGCCTGCGGGCGGTACGAAGGCATCGATCAGCGTGTGTTCGACGATGCCGCCCGTCGCGTGCGCGTGGAAGAAGTGAGCATCGGCGATTACGTGCTCATCGGCGGCGAGGCCGCGGTGCTGGTGATGACCGAGGCCGTGGTGCGCCTGATTCCCGGCGTGCTCGGCAATCAGCAGTCGCACCAAGAGGATTCGTTCTCCGACGGACTGTTGGAAGGCCCGAGTTACACGCGACCGGTGTCGTGGCGCGAGCTCGACGTGCCGCCGATCCTGCTGTCGGGCGACCACGCCAAGATCGCCGCGTGGCGCCGCGAGCAGTCCCTGGAGCGCACGGCGCAGCGTCGCCCCGACCTGCTGTGAGCTAGCCCGCGATGACGCGGGTGGTGATACAGAACGGGTGCCCGGCCGGGTCGAGGAGTACTCGCCAGCGCGGATCCTGTTGTACCGGTGCGGGTTTAGCGCCGATGGCCAGAGCGTGCTGTTCGCACAGATCCAAGTCGGCGTCGGCGGCCAGGTCCAGATGGACCGCGGCGGTGCCCGGCCACTGCGGCGGAAAATAGTCCTCCACGCGTTGCGCGGCCAGGGTCAGGCCCGACGGGATGCGGATTCCGACGCTGTGCGCGTCGTTCCACAAGACCCGCCCACCCAGCAGTCCGAGGTAGAAGCGGGCGAGGGATTCGGGGTCGTCACAGTCCAGTGAGAGGCCGGCCAGTTGAAAAGGCTCCGTCATCGGACCGACGCTACCGGGGGAGGATGCGTCCCGAGTTTGTTTTGCGGCAAAGACATTTGGGTATCCCACGGGGTAATTCGTTGTGCGAGCGTCCAATCCGAGGATTGCTGGTTCCGTTCGGAATGAAGCACTGCCACCGCTTTCGGTGAGGTTCGGGCGTGCGGTGTGCCACATTCTATGAGGTACCACCGTCGACGTGCGGCCGATCCTGCCGCGCGGCAAGGAGATCTGCTGATGCCCGAAGCCAGCTACAGCCGCGGACCCACCGATATCGCACTTCTCACCGACACCATCGGCGCGAACTACGCGCGCACCGCCGCCGCCCACCCCGATCGCGACGCGCTCGTCGACCAGATCACCGGCCGCACCTGGACTTATCGCGAGGCCGCCGCCGCGATCGACGCACTGGCCACCGGACTGGCGCAGCGGGGGATCGTCGCGGGAGACCGGGTGGGAATCTGGGCGCCGAACTGCGCGCAGTGGTATCTGGTGCAGTACGCGACGGCGGTGATCGGCGCGATCCTGGTCAATATCAACCCCGCCTACCGCACCAGCGAACTCGCTTATGTTCTCGGTCATTCCGGCGTGCGGATGCTGATCGCGGCGCCGGATTTCAAGGGTTCGGACTATGTGGCGATGATCGAGCAGGTTCGGCCGGAATGTCCTGAGCTCGAGCAGGTGCTCATTCTCGGCAGCTCGGAATGGGAAGCAGTGGCGCGCACGACCCCCGACCCGGTCGCGTTGGCCGAAATCGAAGCGACACTGTCGGCCGATGACGCGATCAACATCCAATACACTTCGGGCACAACAGGTTTCCCCAAGGGCGCGACCCTGAGTCATCGCAACATTCTCAACAATGGCTTCTTCGTCGGTGAACTGTGCGACTACACCGAAGCCGATCGCATCTGCCTGCCGGTGCCCTATTACCACTGCTTCGGCATGGTCATGGGCAACCTCGCGGCCACCACGCACGGTGCGGCCGTGGTGATTCCGGCACCCTCGTTCGATCCGGCCGCCACGCTGGCCGCGGTGTCCGCGCAACGGTGCACCTCGCTCTACGGCGTGCCCACGATGTTCATCGCCATGCTGGCCGAACTGGACGCCGGGCTCGACTACGACCTGACGAGTTTGCGCACGGGCATCATGGCGGGTTCGCCGTGTCCGGTGGAGGTGATGAAAAGGGTGATCGACCGGCTGGGAATGAGCGAGGTCGCGATCTGTTACGGCATGACCGAGACCAGCCCGGTATCCACGCAGACCCGTCGTGACGACAGCATCGACCGGCGCACCGCCACCGTCGGTCGTGTCGGCCCGCACCTCGAGGTGAAGGTGATCGACCCCGCCGACGGGCGCACCCTGCCGCGCGGCGAACCCGGCGAACTGTGCACTCGCGGGTACTCGGTGATGCTGGGCTACTGGGACCAGCCGGACAAGACCGCCGAAGCCATCGACGCCGACCGCTGGATGCACACCGGCGACATCGGCGTGATGGACGACGACGGCTACCTCTCGGTCACCGGCCGCATCAAAGACATGGTCATCCGCGGCGGGGAGAACATCTACCCCCGCGAAATCGAAGAGTTCCTCTACACCCACCCCGATATCGTCGACGCCCAGGTCATCGGCGTGCCCGACGACAAGTACGGCGAAGAACTCATGGTCTGGATCCGCCTGCGCGACGGCGCCACTCCACTCGACGCGGACACCCTGCGAGCCTTCTGCACCGGCCGCCTCGCCCACTACAAGATCCCGCGCTACGTACACCTGGTCGACGAATTCCCGATGACGGTCACCGGCAAGGTCCGCAAGGCGCAGATGCGCGAACTCGCCAGAGACCTGCTCGGCTGAATCGCTGGGGCACACCATGTTCCGATCTATCGCGGGCGGTCGCGCGGTTTGCTAGCGTATTCGCGACGGCCGGGCGGTTCGTAGCTCGGTTGCGAATAGTGATGGGGGAGACGGTGTTCCGTCGAGCGGCTGTGGTGTCCATGTCGGTCTGTGCGCTGGTTGCGACCAGTGCGAGCATCGCCGATGCCGGACCCGGTGGTGTCGGCGTGCTGCCGAGTCCCAGCGGTGCCTTGCCGGTGGGGTCGACCACGCTGCATCTGGTCGATGCCGGTCGGGTGGACCCGTTCCAGCCGGACCGGTCCAGGGAACTGATGGTGTCGGTGTTCTACCCGGCCACCGATGTAAGCCGTTATCCGCGTGCGCATTACGTGTCGACCGAGTTGATTCCCGGGCTGGAGAGCAAGCTCGGCATCGAACTTCCCGGCGCGCTGACCCACGCCCATCGGCATGCGCCGGCGCAGGCCGCTAGCAAGTATCCGGTGGTGCTCTACACGCCCGGTGCCGGTGTCTCGCGGGTGCTCGGGACCGGGCTGGCCGAGGATCTGGCCTCGCGCGGTTATGTGGTGGTGACGGTCGATCACACCTACGAATCGGGTCCGGCCGTGGAGTTCCCCGGCGGGCGGATCGTGCAACCCGCCGCGGCGCCGAACGGTTTCGATACCGCCCTTCGCGAAAAGTACATCGCGACAAGGCTGCTGGACTTCCGGTTCGTCCTGGATTCGCTCACGGGGCTGGCCGCGGGGACGAACCCTGATGCCGAATCCGATGCTCTGCCAGTCGATCTGGGCCGTGTGCTGGACATGGACCGGGTGGGTGCCGTCGGGCATTCCTCTGGTGGGTACGCCGCGGTCGAGGCCATGCACGGGGACCGGCGTATCGATGCCGCGGTCGACATGGACGGGCAGATCGGGGTGGACGAGGCGTTCGGGCGCGCGGTCACCGAGGGGGTGGATCGGCCGAGCTTGGTGTTGACCAGTGCGCAGATCGAGGAGGTCGGGGACGCGAATCCGTCGTTGGACGCGTTCTGGCAGCGGGCCACGGGGTGGAAACGTCATCTGGCCATTGCGAATTCGGCGCACTACGACTTCACCGACATGCCGTCGCTGGTGCCCGCCATCGCCCGGCCTGCCGCGTCGACGTATATCGGCAGCATCGACCCGGATCGGATGGCCGCGCTGGTGCGCGGGTACGTCGCGGCGATGTTCGACAAGTTCCTGCGCGACCGCACCGACACCCTGCTGGATCGGCCGATCACCGAACCCGAGGTCACCACTGTGCGCTGACCAGGAGGTATGTCGGGTGTCGGTGGGGCGCTGTAGTCTCTGCGGCTGTGACGACAGCGCCTGAGATCGCCGACAGCACCACCATCATCGCCAGCGTGGGCAGGCGGATCGCCGACGAACTGGGAGTGCGGGAAGCCCAGGTTCGGGCTGCCGTCGAACTGCTCGACGGCGGTTCGACGGTTCCGTTCATCGCGCGATACCGCAAGGAGGTCACCGACGGCCTCGACGACGCCCAGCTGCGTCAGCTCGAGGAACGCCTCGGTTACCTGCGTGAGCTCGACGAGCGGCGCGGCGCGATCATCGAATCCATTCGCGGCCAGGGCAAACTCGACCCCGCCCTGCACTCGCAGCTCATGCTCGCCGAGACCAAGGCGCGCCTGGAAGACATCTACCTGCCGTACAAGCCCAAGCGCCGCACCAAGGCGCAGATCGCCCGCGAAGCCGGGCACGAACCCGTGGCCGACGCGCTGATCAGCGACCCGAACACCGACCCGGCCGGCTACACCGCCGAACAGCTCGACGGTGCCCGCTCGATCCTGGTCGAGCGTTTCGCCGAAGACGCCGACCTGGTCGGTGAGCTGCGCGAGCTGATGTGGAATCGCGGCCAGGTCACGTCGAAGGTGCGCGCGGGCAAGGAGGAAGCGGGCGCGAAGTTCGCCGACTACTTCGAGTTCAGCGAGCCCTTCCACAAACTGCCCTCGCACCGGATCCTGGCGCTGCTGCGCGGGGAGAAGGAAGAGATGCTCACGCTGCATCTGGAAGCCGATATCGATGAGCCGGAGCCCGGCGAGCGCACGATCTACGAGGGTCGCATCGCGGTGGCCTTCGGCATCGCCGACAAGGGTCGCCCGGCCGATTCCTGGCTGCTGGACACCGTGCGGTGGGCCTGGCGCACCAAACTGCAGGTCAGTCTCGGTATCGACACCAGGATGCGGTTGCGGCAGGCGGCGGAGCGCGACGCGGTCGACGTGTTCGCCGCGAACCTGCGCGACCTGCTGCTGGCCGCGCCCGCGGGCACCCGCACCACCATGGGTCTTGACCCCGGTTACCGCACCGGTGTGAAGGTCGCCGTCGTCGACGCCACCGGAAAGGCCGTCGCTACCGAGGTCATCTACCCGCACAAGCCGCAGGGGCAAACCGAGAAATCCCTCGCAGTGCTGGCCGCGCTGGTCGCCCGGTTCAACGTGGAGCTCATCGCCATCGGCAACGGCACCGCCTCGCGCGAGACCGATGCCCTTGCCGTGGAACTGATTTCGCGCATCCCGGAGAACAAGCCCACCAAGATCGTGGTGTCCGAAGCGGGCGCCTCGGTGTATTCCGCCTCCGCCTACGCCTCGGCCGAACTGCCCGATATGGACGTGTCACTGCGCGGCGCGGTCTCCATCGCGCGACGATTGCAGGACCCGCTCGCCGAACTGGTGAAGATCGATCCCAAGTCGATCGGGGTCGGCCAGTACCAGCACGACATCTCCGAGACGCTGCTGGCACGCTCGCTGGGCGCGGTGGTCGAAGACGCGGTGAACGCGGTCGGCGTCGACGTCAACACCGCCTCGGTGCCGCTGCTGTCGAGGGTGTCGGGCGTGTCCGGGTCGGTCGCGGAAAGCATTGTGGCGCACCGTGATCAGAACGGGCCGTTCAACAGTCGCAAAGCACTGTTGGCGGTTCCGCGCTTGGGTCCCAAAGCTTTCGAACAGTGCGCGGGCTTCCTGCGCATTCGTGGCGGCGTCGATCCCCTCGACACCTCCGCCGTGCACCCCGAGGCCTACCCGGTGGTGCGCCGCATTCTCGAGCACACCGGTCGGGAAATGTCGGAGGTCATCGGCAACACCAGCACGTTGCGCGCGCTGAAGCCCGCCGACTTCACCGATGAGAAGTTCGGTGTGCCCACGGTCAGCGACATCATCGCCGAGTTGGAGAAGCCGGGTCTGGACCCGCGTCCGGAATTCAAGACCGCCGAATTCGCCGCGGGGATCGAGAAGGTCGCCGATCTGAAACCGGGGATGGTGTTGGAAGGCGTGGTCACCAATGTGGCGGCGTTCGGTGCGTTCGTCGATGTCGGCGTGCACCAGGACGGCCTCGTGCACGTGTCGGCGCTGTCGCACAACTTCGTCAAGGACCCGCGTGAAGTGGTGAAGTCCGGTGATGTGGTGAAGGTGAAGGTGCTCGAGGTCGATATCGCTCGTCAGCGGATCGGGTTGACGCTGCGGCTGGATGACGAGCCGGGTAAGCCCGCGCAGGGGGACAATCGTGGTGGCGGTGCGCCGCGCGGTCAGGGTCGTGGACCTGGTGGTCAGGGTCGTGGGCAAGGCGGGCAGGCGCCGGCTCGTAAACAGGGCAGCGGCGGTGGCAACCAGCGCACCCCCGCGGCTCCACCGAGCGGGTCGATGGCCGACGCTTTGCGCGCGGCCGGTTTCGGCAAGAAGTAGGGACCGCACGACCACAACACTGCACTCCACGACAGGGCGGGCGACATGCGACGGTGGCTCGAACACGAGGTGATCGCGCATGGCCGCCTGCCCCTGCTGTGCTTTCTGCTGGGGTTCATTCTCGGCTTCGTGGTGATCCGGATCAGCGTGCGGATGATCCGCGCCAACGTGCGCTGGTGGCCGGGCAATGTGAAGGCCGGCGACACCCACATCCACCACATGGTGTTCGGCGTGATCACCGTGCTGCTGTCGGGCATCGGACTGATCGCCACCGCCGAGGACTCCACCCAGATCACCTCGAGCGTGCTGTCGGCGTTCTTCGGCATCGGTGCCGCGCTGGTCCTGGACGAGTTCGCGCTGATCTTCTACCTGCGTGACGTGTACTGGTCCGAACAGGGCCGCACCTCGGTGGACGCGGTGTTCGTCGCGCTGGCGGTGACCGGCTTGCTGCTGCTGGGCGTGCAACCCGCCACCTTCCTGGACTACGACGACTTCCGGCGGTCGCGCGGTGTCGGGGTGCGGGTGGGCGTGGCGATCACGGTCGTGGTGAATCTGGTGTTGGCTGCGGCGGTGATCGCCAAGGGCAAGATCTGGACCGGGCTGTTCGGCATGTTCTTCACCCCGCTGCTGCTGGTCGGGGCGGTGCGTTTGAGCAGGCCCGGTGCGCCGTGGGCGCGCTGGCGGTACGGCAACCGGCCCAAGACCATGAGTCGGGCGATCGCGCGGGAGCGGCGGTATCGTCGACCGGTCATTCGCGCGAAGATCTTCGTCCAGGACCTGATCGCGGGCAAACCCGACGTCGAACACGCACGCTCGGCCGCGGAGGCCGTGTTGGCCCGTACTGTGGTCGCCGCACCGCCCGCACCGCTGCCGCACCCGCACCTGCTGCCGCGTCGCCGCACCGACGCCGACCAGCCTGACCAGGAATAAGCCCCGATTTCAGTCGCGGCTACCCGGTCTGGCACAATGAACCGGTTGCCTTGGAGCAGTCATGTCCGAGAGCACTCCTGTTCTGAGCACGAACCGGTCGAGCGCGCGAGTGCCGCCAGGTTCCTCTGTTCACGCAAAGAATCCGAAAAGGTGGAAAATGAACACCCTCGATTTCGTCGACGAGAAGTCGCTGCGCAGCGACATCCCCGCGTTCCGCGCGGGCGACACCCTGAACGTGCACGTGAAGGTCATCGAAGGCTCGAAGGAGCGCATCCAGGTCTTCAAGGGCGTCGTCATCCGACGTCAGGGCGGCGGCATCGGCGAGACCTTCACGGTCCGCAAGGTGTCCTTCGGTGTCGGTGTCGAGCGCACCTTCCCCGTGCACAGCCCCAACATCGACCACGTCGATGTCGTGACCCGCGGTGACGTGCGTCGCGCGAAGCTCTACTACCTGCGCGACCTGCGCGGTAAGGCTGCCAAGATCAAGGAAAAGCGCTGATCTCGCAGTAGCACTTCGCAGTACCAGATTTCTTCAGGTAGCCCGGCACCCGACTCACGTCAGGGTGCCGGGCTACTCTGTTCGGCGTGGCAGACGAAAGTGGGTCGGTGTCGGTGTCCGATTCAAATGACGAAGGTGGGCGGCGCCGGAAGAAGCGCGGCGACAAGAAGCAGCGCCCGTTCTGGCAGGAGCTGCCGATACTGGTGGTGATCGCCGCGGTGATCGCCGCGTTGATGGTGACCTTCGTCGGTCGGCCGTATGTGATCCCGTCGCAGTCGATGGAGAACACGCTGCAGATCGGTGATCGCATCTACGTGCAGAAGATCAGCTACTACGGTTCCGAACCCGGACCCGGTGACGTGGTGGTCTTCGTCGGGCCGCCGTCGTGGAACGGGCACTACAAGTCGGTGCGTTCGGACAATGCCGCCGTGCGCGGGGTGCAGAATTTCCTTTCCTACTTCGGGCTGGTCCCGCCGGATGAGAACGACCTGGTCAAGCGCGTGATCGCGGTCGGCGGGCAGACCGTGCAGTGCTGCGATCCGCAGGGTCGGGTCATGGTCGACGGCAAACCGCTCGACGAGCCGTACATCAAGAAGGATTACCCCTGGTCCGCCGATCGGCCCAACGCGGTGTACCCGGCGGGGCGGATGTTCGGGCCGGTCAAGGTGCCCGAAGGCCACCTGTGGGTGATGGGCGACAACCGCAACGAGTCCGCCGATTCGCGCGCGCACGTCAGCGACGATCTGCAGGGCACGGTGCCGGTGGACAACGTCCGCGGTAAGACGGTGTTCAAGATCTGGCCACCCAGCCGGATCGGGCCGGTCAAGACCCAGAACGCGCAAGAGAACTAACCGCGAGAAGGACAATCGAACTGTGGGGCAGGATCGGACCAGCTGGCCGCCGCGGGTGGTGATGCGCCGAGCGAGCGGACTACGCACGCTCGAGGCCGCACTGGTGCGCGGTGGCCTCGCACCGGTGGCCGGTGTCGACGAGGCGGGCCGTGGACCGTGCGCGGGTCCCCTGGTGGTGGCCGCGTGCCTGCTGGCGCCCAAGGCGTACGACAAGCTGTCCGGGCTGGACGACTCCAAGAAACTCACCGAGGCCGCGCGTGAGGAGCTGTTCCCGGTGGTGCAGCGGTTGTCGTTGGCGTGGAGCGTGGTGGTGGTGCCGGCGTGGGAGATCGACGCGATCGGCATCCACGTGGCCAATATCGAAGGCATGCGACGCGCGGTGGTCGGCCTGGAACGCACTCCCGGTTACGTGCTGACCGACGGATTCAAGGTGCCCGGCCTGCCCGCGCCCTCGCTGCCGGTGATCGGCGGCGACGGCACCGCGGCCTGTATCGCCGCGGCGAGCATCCTGGCGAAAGTGACCAGGGATCGGATGATGGTCGAGCTGGACGCGCAGCTCCCCGGCTACGGTTTCGCCGCGCACAAGGGCTACAACACGCCCGAGCACACCGCTGCCCTGCGGGAGCTCGGACCCAGTACTGAACACCGCCGTTCCTGGCGGAATGTGCGCGAGCTCGAGGTGCCCGGAGGTAGCCGAGTGGCTACCCGCGCGGCGCATGCGCGATGATGACACCAATGAACGCGGCGCTGCTAGCAGGAGGACGTCCCACCCGATGAGTGCTGAGGACCTCGAGAAGTACGAAACCGAGATGGAACTGTCGTTGTACCGCGAGTACAAGGACATCGTCGGCCAGTTCTCGTACGTGGTGGAGACCGAACGGCGCTTCTACCTGGCCAATTCGGTCGAACTGCGCCCACAGAACGCCGACGGCGAGGTGTATTTCGAAGTGCGGATGAGCGATGCCTGGGTGTGGGATATGTACCGCCCGGCACGGTTCGTCAAGCATGTTCGGGTGATCACGTTCAAGGACGTGAACATCGAAGAGCTGGAGAAGCCGGACCTGCGCCTGCCGGAGTAGTTATCCACAGGGGAAAAGTTATCCACAGGTTTTCTGTTTCCCCAGGTCGCGTGGGGTAGCTGCGTCGGCCGTTGTGTTCATGATTTCGTTCATGGCACACAAACAGGCGCTCGGCGCATACGGGGAGAAGCTGGCCGCGCAGTATCTGTGCGAGACCGGGATGGAGATCGTCGCCCGCAACTGGCGGTGTCGATACGGGGAACTGGACCTGATCGTCCAGGACCCGTCCACCACGGTGTTCGTCGAGGTCAAGACGCGGTCGGGGCTGGGTTTCGGCACGCCCGCCGAGGCGGTCACGTTCAGCAAGCAGCAGCGGATCCGTCGGCTGGCCCTGCTGTGGCTGGCCGAACAGGGCGGGCCGTGGCGGCGGATTCGGTTCGACGTGGTGTCGGTGCTGGTCCCGCGGGGGCGCGGGCCGGTCATCGACCACCTGACGGCGGCGTTCTGATGGCACTGGGGCGGGCGTTGTCGGTGGCGGTGACGGGGGTCGACGGGCAGCTGGTGGAGATCGAGGCCGATATCGGTCAGGGTCTGCCGTCGGTGAATCTGGTCGGGCTGCCCGACGCGGCGCTGCAGGAATCACGCAATCGGGTGCGGTCGGCGGTGGCCAACACCGGGGAGAAGTGGCCCGACGGTCGGGTGATCCTGGCGCTGTCGCCTGCGACGTTGCCCAAAGTGGGCTCCGTGTACGACCTGGCGTTGGCGATTTCGGTGCTCGACGCCTCGGGGGCGGTGCCGGGGGAGCGGCTGGTGAAAACGGTGCTGCTGGGGGAGTTGGCGCTGGACGGGCGGGTTCGGCGGGTGCGTGGGGTGTTGCCCGCGGTGATCGCGGCACGCGCGGCAGGGTTGCCCACTGTTGTCGTGCCCGCCGAGGCGGTGGCCGAGGCGGGGTTGGTCGAGGGGATCGAAGTGCTCGGGGCGACGAGTTTGCGGGCGGTGGTGGCGTGGTTGCGCGGGGAGGGCAAGCTGCTCGAACCCGACGGGCTCGCACCGGGCACGCAGACGCCGTGCGGTGACCTCAGTGATGTGGTCGGGCAGGACGAGGCGCGGTGGGCGTTGGAAGTCGCCGCGGCGGGCGGACATCACCTGCTGTTGACGGGGCCGCCGGGAATCGGCAAAACGATGCTGGCGCAACGACTTCCGGGATTGTTGCCTCCGCTGTCGGAGGCGGAATCGTTGGAGGTGACCGCTATTCATTCGATGGCGGGGTCGCTGTCGGCCGAGCAGCCTTTGCTCACGCTGGCTCCCTTTGTCGCACCGCATCATTCGACGTCGGTGACCGCGATGATCGGCGGTGGTTCCGGCATGGCTCGACCGGGAGCGGTCAGCCGGGCGCATCGCGGGGTGTTGTTTCTCGACGAATGCGCCGAGATCGGCACCAAGGTCCTCGAGGCGCTGCGGACTCCGCTCGAGGAAGGCGAAGTGCGCATCGCGCGGCGCGACGGTGTCGCCCGGTATCCGGCCCGTTTCCAGCTCGTACTGGCGGCCAACCCCTGCCCGTGCGCGCCCGCACGCGACGTGGACTGCATCTGTGCGCCGCTGGCTCGTCGTCGCTACCTGGGGAAACTGTCGGGGCCACTGCTGGATCGCATCGACATCTGGGTGCAGATGCACGGTCAGGCCGGCGCGACGTTCACCGACGAGCAGGTCGAGGACAGTGCCACCGTGGCCGCGCGCGTGGCCGGGGCCAGAGCCCGAGCCGCGCAACGGTGGAGCGAGGACGGGTGGACGACCAATGCCGAAGTCCCAGGCCACATTCTGCGCAAGCGCTTCAAGCTGCCACGGGAGTCGATCGCGCCGATCGAGACGGCTTTGCGGCTGGGGCGGATGTCGGCGCGTGGTGCCGACCGGGCGATCCGGGTCGCCTGGACGGTCTGCGATCTGCGCGAGGGAGAGATGCCCACCGTGCAGGACGTGATGGCGTCGTTGAACTTTCGGCAGCGGGGTGCGCAATGAGTGGGTTGCGGGTGGTGGACCTGGACGGCGATCCAGACGAACGGCGGCTGGCCTGGGTGTATCTGTCGCGGGTGGTGCAGGGGCCGTGCGCACCGCTGTCGGCGCTGATCGCGTCGGTCGGGGTGTGTGAGGCGGCGCGGGCTGTTCGCGAACACGAACTGCCGACGGCTTTGCGCGGGCCTACTGCGGCGCGACGTGAAGTCGATTCGGCGGCACGGGATTTGGACACCATCGCCAGTCTCGGTGGGCGAGTCATCACGCCCGACGACCAGGAGTGGCCCGGGTGGCGGATGCTCGGACTGGACCAGCTCGATGCCGAACGCGATCGCGAGGCCGCGGTTCCCCTGGTGCTGTGGGCCCGCGGTCCGCTGTCACTGCACACCGCGTCCGAACGTGCTGTCGCGGTGGTGGGTTCGCGGTGCAGTAGCGGGTACGGGGTGCAGGTGGCCAGCGAGGTGGCGTGCGATCTGGCCGGCCGGGGGTGGACGATCGTGTCCGGCGCCGCCTTCGGCATCGACGCGGCGGCGCATCGAGCGGCACTGGCGGTGGGCGGGCCGACCGTGGCGGTGCTGGCCTGCGGCGTCGACCGGCCCTACCCCGCACAACACGACCGACTGCTCGCCGCCATCGCCGACAGCGGTCTCGTGGTCAGCGAATACCCGCCGGGTGTCGCCGCTCAGAAGCACCAGTTCCTGGCCAGGAACCGATTGATCGCGACGCTCGGCGACGGTGTCCTGGTGGTGGAAGCCGGCTTGCGCAGCGGTGCCCGCAACACTGTGAAGTGGGCCCGCAGATTGGGCCGACCCGCCATGGCCATACCCGGACCGGTCAGCTCGGCCTCCTCGGTAGGCTGCCACCGCATGATCAGAGACGGCGAAGCACTGCTGGTAACCCGCGCCGAAGACATCATCGACGAGGCTGGGCCTCTTCGTCTTCCGGTCGCCGAGGGCAACTCGGTCGACCCCGCCGCTCACTTGCGCGGCGCCGAAGCCGACATCTACGCGGCGCTGCCCATCGTCGGTTCTCGGCTCCCGCGAGAACTGTCTCAACAATGCGGCCTCGACCTGGCCACTGTCCGGGCGGTTCTGCCGAGTTTGGAACTGGCCGACCTGGTCGGCTGTGATTCCGATGGATGGTTTAGGACGTCCGGTCGACGGGCGAGTTGACGAGGTTCGGGCCAATTTTCTCGCGGGGTCGCGGCTGGTGGCTTGTCGGGGGAGGCGGCGTGGGGGGTTGCGTGGGGGGCGGGGAACGGTGACGGTGGGGGCATGGATGTGTTGCCTGATGATCTGACCGCGTTGCTCACCGAGTTCGGGCGGCATCTGCGGTTGGGGCGGAATCGGTCGGCGCATACGGTGCGGGCGTATCTGGGGGATGTGCGGTCGCTGTTGGAGCATCTGTACGCGCGGTCGGCGGATTCGGCGGTGCGGGAGTTGGATCTGCCGCTGTTGCGGTCGTGGTTGGCCGAGTTGGCGGCGGCGGGCGTGGCGCGTACGACGTTGGCTCGGCGGGCTTCGGCGGCAAGGACTTTCACGGCATGGCTCACCGAAACGGGGCGACTGAGCATCGATCCGGGGTTGCGGCTGCAGGCACCGAAGGCGCACCGAGTGCTGCCGGCGGTTCTCGGCCGCGACCAAGCCGAGCGGGCAATGGGCGCAGCGGAATCCGGTGCGGCACAGCAGGATCCGATGGCTCTGCGGGACCGGCTCGTGGTGGAGTTGTTGTACGCCACCGGTATTCGCGTCAGCGAGCTGTGCGGCCTCGACATCGACGACATCGATCGGGAACGTCGCCTGGTGCGGGTGATCGGAAAGGGCAACAAGGAACGCTCGGTGCCGTTCGGCGGGCCCGCCGACACCGCACTCGCCGCGTGGCTGCGCGCGGGCCGCCCGTCCCTGGTCAACGACCACTCCGGCCGCGCCCTGCTGCTGGGCCAACGCGGCCGCCGCCTCGACCAACGCCAAGCCCGCACCGTCGTCCACGAGGTCATCGCCGCAATCCCCGGCGCCCCCGACATGGGCCCGCACGGACTACGCCACACCGCCGCCACCCACCTCCTGGAAGGCGGCGCCGACCTGCGCGTAGTCCAAGAACTGCTCGGCCACGCCAGCATGGCCACCACCCAGCTCTACACCCACGTCTCCGTCGAACGCCTCAAACGAGTCCACGACCAAGCCCACCCTCGAGCGTGAGGGTCATCGCTGATCGGCGGACGCGCTCGCGTTGCTCATCGGCGCAGGGCGGGTGTCGGCGCATGATGGGACCAGGAGGTGGTCGTCGTGACGTTGCCCGAGGTCGGGGCAGAATCCGGGGACGGCGAAGAGGAGGTCGACTACCGGTTCACCCTCGCCAACGAGCGGACCTTCCTGGCCTGGATCAGGACGGCGCTCGGCCTGCTCGCGGGCGGTGTCGCGGTGCACACGCTCGTTCAGCCGACGCGCCTGGCCGGATTCGCGGGCGCCATTTCGATGATCTGTCTGGTCCTGTCGCTGGCCGTCGCCCTGGTCGCCTTCTGGCACTGGCGCCGGGTGAACTTGGCGATGCGGGCCGGCGGACCGCTGCCGGGGACGATCCTGGTTCCCGTCCTGTCAGCCGGTGTCGCGGTAGTCGCCGTGCTCGCCTGTGTGGCGGTCGTGCTGTCGTGACCGCACCGACTCTGGCCATGGAACGCACCGCGTTGGCCTGGCGGCGGACCTCTCTGGGTGCGGCGGGGTGCAGCGTGCTCTTCGCTCACGAGGCCGCCGTCGACAGTAGACAGTCCGTGGTGCTCCCACTGGCCGCGGCCACGGTCTCCCTCCTGCTGGCCTACGTCGGCTGGCACCGCAGCCGCGCACTCGGCAGTGGTCGCGCACCAGGCAGCGGGCGCGCAGGTATCGGAACCGTCGCGACCACCACCGTCGCCGTCGCGCTCGTCGCGCTCATCGCCGTCGTCAGTGTCCTGTACAACGGCTAGCGAGTGCCCTGTACAACGGCTAGCGAGTGCCCCTGCAACGGCTAGCGAGGGTCCTGTACAACGGCAAGCGAGTGTCCCGTTCAACGGCTGGTGCGGGTCAACTGGTGGTGGGCAACGTATTCAAGTAGCGATGGGCGAACCAGCGCTGGATCAGGCGGACGACGGGACCGCCGAGCCTGACGTACCAGGCGCCTGGCTTGGAGAAGGCGGCGATCAGCCCGTAGACGGTTCCGTCGGAGGGGTCGTACTCGACCGCGAACAGTTCCTCGCCGATCTCGGGGTGGCCGGGCAGGGTGCCGTAGGCGAAACCGCGGCGGTCGGGTTCGTCGAGGACGTAGACCACGCGGCAGGGCGCGCTGATGATGCCGACCGGGCCGAGACCGAGTACGACCGTGAGTTCTGTTCCGGGCTGGGCTGTTTCGGTGTCGGCGTAGCGAAAGGTGCGCACCCCCTTCTGAATTCCGAAGTCGAGGATGTGGGTGGCCGCGTGGTCGAACAGTTCACGGCCGTGGCCGATCGGCCGACGAAGACTGAATCGGTGGTATCCGTCGGGCATCGTGGTGCGGGTGGCACCTACCTCTGGATAGGTGAAAGGCGCTGAGTTCTCGGGCACCCCTGGATTCTCGTCCGCCGACAGCCCATACGGTGGCTCGGTGGTGGAGTGGTTCGTCACGTCATGCCTCCAGCGGTTTCAGGCGGACCGGCACCTCGTGCAGCAGTCCGAGCGGGTCGATGTATTCGCGCCGGTTGTGCGCTCCGGTTTCGCGGCGCGCACCCCAGTGCAGACAGGCGGCGACCGGACATCCCTCGTGCCCGGCTTCCAACGTGCCGACCGCTGTGCCCCTGCTCACCCGGCTTCCCACGCTCACCTGCGCCAGCACCGGTTCATAGGTGGTGCGCAGGCCGCCCGGATGATCGATGGACACCACCGGCTTGTCAGCCACTTTCCCCGCGAACACCACGATGCCGTCGCCCGCCGCCAGCACCGGCTGCCCGGCGACGCCCGCCAGATCGACTCCACGATGCCCCGGCAACCAATTCCGCTCCGGTTTGTCGAACTTGCGCTCCACGGCGGGCCGCGGCCGCAACGGCCACCCGAACGATCCGGATTCCGCCGCCTTGGCAGGCACCGCCCCGCTGAGCACAATTGCCACCAGGCAGGCCACCCCCAACACGTGCCCGAGGATCGACCGCGCCCGCCGCGCCACACGACGAACAGCGGTAGGCCTCGGCGGCCATTCGTCGGACGCAGGCACCACAGGCGCGACTTGGGGTGGGCAGCGCTTCTTTTGCAACATCGCAGCCCCCGATCTCAGCGATGCGGTCGCGGCGTCAACGCGATCAGCGCCCGCAACATGTCCCGGAGCACGGCGGGAAGCTGTGTCGCCGATCCGCTTCCGCCGGCCGGCACCACGATCTCGACCTCCGACCGAGCGCCCGCGCTGCGATCCACACCCTGCGGTCGGCCCGGAGCAGACCCGAGGTCATGCACGGTGACCTGCACCGGAACAGGAGCGGGAACCAGTTCGCGCCGAGGCACGACGATCACCGGCACCACGGTTGTGCCTCCACACGACGTCGCACCATCAGCGGGCGGATCGCCCTGAGCGGTCCGATTCCCAGTCGAGGTCGGGTGCGAACGTGGAGGCGCCGCCGGAACAGTGCCCGGCGTTGCCGCACGTGACGGCGGCGAAACCGAGCCGGTGCTCCGACGCGCAGGCGGCTGGGCGAGCACAACAGCCCCACCGACACAGTTCGACGGCGGCGCCTTCTCTCCGGGCACAGTCAGCGCAGGGCCGGCGGCATCACCCGAAGTAGGGTGAGCGGCGGCCGGTGCGGCGGCGACGGTGACCGCGCAGAGCAACGGAAACGTAGTGATCAGAGTGCGTGTCAACGGGTTCATGCCACCAACTGTGAACGTCGCATAACCCCTGCGGGACAACGATTTCCCGATTGTGGACAACTTTCCCATATGTGGATATCGCGTACTTCATTCACGAAATGGGCGGCCGATGCACAGGGGGCGATTTCGGACCTGGCCCTGCTCCGCGTAGACTGAACAAGCGGTTTGTGCTCAGCAGCCATTGCGTGTGCACAGCACGGACCGACTTCGCGCGCCACCCGTGCTCGTCCATCCGGTCGTCGCTCGCAATGCAGACGGTCCGCAGGGCATGTCAGCGCGAGTTCTTCAGCGGATGAACAGGGAAATCGTCGGCTGGTCCCGGATTCTTCGAATCGGGTCCGGCGGTTTCGGTGGCGCCAGGGCAGTCGATCGCCGATCGGCTGCGTCAACCGGCAACGAAAGAGAGATACGAAGGCTATGCCTGTCGTAACTATGAAGCAGCTGCTCGACAGCGGCGCACACTTCGGCCACCAGACTCGTCGGTGGAATCCGAAGATGAAGCGGTTCATCTTCACCGACCGCAACGGCATCTACATCATCGACCTGCAGCAGACGCTGACCTTCATCGACAAGGCCTACGAGTTCGTCAAGGAGACTGTCGCCCACGGTGGCACCGTTCTCTTCGTCGGTACGAAGAAGCAGGCTCAGGAGTCGATCGCTTCCGAGGCGCTGCGCGTCGGAATGCCCTACGTCAACCAGCGCTGGCTGGGTGGCATGCTCACCAACTTCTCCACCGTGCACAAGCGCCTGCAGCGCCTCAAAGAACTCGAGGCCATGGAGCAGACCGGTGGCTTCGAGGGTCGCACCAAGAAGGAAATCCTCATGCTCACGCGTGAGATGACCAAGCTGGATCGCACCCTCGGTGGTATCCGTGACATGGCCAAGGTTCCCTCGGCCATCTGGATCGTCGATACCAACAAGGAGCACATCGCCGTCGGCGAGGCGCGCAAGCTGAACATCCCGGTCATCGCGATCCTGGATACCAACTGCGACCCCGACCTGGTCGACTACCCGATCCCGGGTAACGACGACGCGATCCGTTCCGCCGCACTGCTGACCAAGGTTGTCGCTTCCGCGGTGGCCGAGGGCGTGCAGGCCCGTGCGGGCCGCGCTTCCGGCGATTCCAAGCCTGAAGCCGGCGCGGGCGAGCCCCTGGCCGAGTG
Organism: Nocardia sp. NPDC058640; assembly: GCF_042716995.1. NCBI lineage: Bacteria > Bacillati > Actinomycetota > Actinomycetes > Mycobacteriales > Nocardiaceae > Nocardia > Nocardia sp. NPDC058640. Next base: position 257,724 of record NZ_JBHXRG010000001.1, on the reverse strand, counting down.
GGAGCAGGAGCTCCTGTCCTCGGCGACCCCGGCCGCCGAGGTCGAGGTCACCGAGGTCGTCGAGACCCCGATCGAGACCCCGGCCGAGGCCGAGGCCGAGGTCAAGGCCGACCCGGCACAGCACACCCCGGCTGACTTCTGAGCTGACCGGTAGCACACTGTTCACCTTGCCGGCCCGTCTGAATTCAGATGCGGTCGGCAAGGTGGCGTAAAACCCCTGCCGAGAATCTTCGAGCGCGCCAGCGCGCTCCACAAATACAGGAGGGTCGCCCCCACATGGCGAACTACACCGCTGCTGACGTGAAGCGGCTCCGCGAGCTCACCGGCTCCGGCATGATGGACTGCAAGAACGCGCTGGCCGATTCGGACGGCGATTTCGACAAGGCCGTCGAGGTGCTGCGTATCAAGGGCGCCAAGGATGTCGGCAAGCGTGCCGAGCGGGCCACCGCCGAGGGTCTGGTCATCGCCAAGGACGGCGTCATGGTCGAGATCAACTGCGAGACCGACTTCGTCGCCAAGAACGCTGAGTTCCAGGAAATGGCCGATGCCATCGTGACCGCGGCTGCCGCGGCCAAGCCGGCCGATCTGGACGCCCTCAAGGCGCTCAAGCTGTCCGACGGCACCGTTGACGACGCCGTGCAGGCGCTGTCGGCGAAGATCGGCGAGAAGCTGGAACTGCGTCGCGTCGTGTCCTTCGACGGCCCGGTCGCCACCTACCTGCACAAGCGTGCCTCGGATCTGCCGCCCGCCGTCGGCGTGCTGGTGGAGTACGAGGGCACCGGCGACGCCGCTGCCGAGGCCGCGCGTGCGGCCGGCATGCAGGTCGCCGCGCTCAAGGCCAAGTACCTGACCCGCGAAGACGTGCCTTCCGAGATTGTCGACGCCGAGCGTCGCATCGCCGAGGAGACCGCGCGCGAAGAGGGCAAGCCCGAAGCCGCGCTGGTGAAGATCACCGAAGGCCGCGTCAACGGCTTCTTCAAGGACGTCGTGCTGCTCGAGCAGTCCGCCGTCACCGACTCCAAGAAGACCGTCAAGGCGCTTCTGGAAGACGCGGGCGTGACCGTGAAGCGTTTCGCTCGTTTCGAGGTCGGCCAGGCCTGATCCGCCTGAGCTTTCACGAACAGCCTCCTCGGCGCGGTGCGATGCCGCGTCGAGGGGGCTTTCCTCGTCCGGGGACCGACCCCAGTTCTGGGTGGTCCCCCCTTGATAGGGCAGGATGGATGCCGCCTGCTCGCCCCGCCGTAGACCTCGCTGAAGGAGACCGACACCCATGACCGACCCGGGTAACGACCGCCCTGGATACAACCGGGTGCTGCTCAAGCTGGGTGGGGAGATGTTCGGTGGTGGTGGCGTCGGCCTCGACCCCGATGTCGTGCAGGCCGTGGCCGAGCAGATCGCCGAGATCGTCGAAACCGGTGTGCAGGTGGCCGTGGTGATCGGCGGCGGCAACTTCTTCCGAGGCGCCGAGCTGGAAGAGCGCGGCATGGAACGCGCCCGCTCGGACTACATGGGGATGCTCGGGACTGTGATGAACAGCCTCGCGCTCCAGGATTTCCTGCAGCAGCAGGGCATCGATACGCGCGTGCAGACCGCCATCACGATGGGTCAGGTCGCCGAGCCGTATCTGCCGTTGCGCGCCAAGCGTCACCTGGAGAAGGGGCGCGTGGTGATCTTCGGTGCGGGCATGGGTATGCCCTACTTCTCCACCGACACCACTGCCGCCCAGCGTGCGCTGGAGATCGGCGCGGAGGTGGTGTTGATGGCCAAGGCGGTCGACGGCGTGTTCGACGCCGACCCGAAGGTGGACCCCAATGCGAGCATGTTCACCGAGATCACCCACAAGGAAGTGATCGAAAAGGGGCTGAAGGTGGCCGATGCCACCGCGTTCAGTCTCTGCATGGACAACCAGATGCCGATGCTGGTGTTCAATCTGTTGATCAAGGGCAATATTGCCCGTGCGGTCGCCGGTGAACCCATCGGCACCCTGGTTCGGTCGTGACCCCGCACCTGCGGACGATGACGATGACGCTGTGGAGGATTCGGTCGTGATTGATGAAACGCTCTTCGATGCCGAGGAGAAGATGGACAAGGCCGTCACGGTGGCGAAGGACGACCTTGGCAGCATTCGTACCGGCCGCGCCAACCCGGGCATGTTCACCCGGGTGCTGATCGAGTACTACGGCTCGCTCACCCCGATCACCCAGGTGTCGAGCATCACCGTGCCCGAGCCGCGCATGGTCGTGATCAAGCCGTACGAGCAGAGTTCGCTGGGCCTGATCGAGAACGCGATCCGCAACTCGGATCTGGGCGTGAACCCGACCAACAACGGTGACATCCTGCGCATTTCGGTGCCGCAGCTCACCGAGGAACGTCGCCGCGAGATGGCCAAGATGGCCAAGTCGAAGGGCGAGGACGCCAAGGTCTCGATTCGCAACGTCCGCCGCAAGGCGATGGACGAACTGGGTCGCATCCAGAAGGATGGCGAAGCGGGCGAGGACGAGGTCGGGCGCGCGGAGAAGGAGCTCGACAAGACCACCGCCAAGTATGTGGCGCAGGTCGACGAGCTGGTCAAGCACAAGGAAGCCGAACTGCTCGAGGTCTGAGCGTCAGATCACGCCAGTCCCGCTCGTGCGGGGGATGAACGGAACGACGAGTTGAGCGACGGGACAATCGTGGCCGAAGACGCCGCCGCCACCGGGGCGGCACCGGATCCCATGCCGGATACGGTCGACGAGACCGTGACCGCGGTGCAGCAGCACGAACAGCCGCCCGCCCCGGCGTCACGGGCTGGACGCAACCTGCCCGCGGCGTTGGCGGTCGGGCTGACACTGGGGTTGTCGCTGATCGCGATCCTGTTGTTCGTGCCGTTGGTGTTCATCGCGGTCGCGGGTCTGGGCGTCGGGGTGGCGACCTGGGAGGTCACCAAGCGGCTGCGTGAAGCCGACGTGCTGGTGCCCCGGATTCCGCTGCTGGTGGGCGGCCAGGCGGTGTTCTGGCTGGGCTGGCCGTGGGGACCGAGCGGGGTGCTGGGCGCGTTCGCCGCGACCGCGCTGGTGTGCATGGTGTGGCGGCTGTTCGATCACGGCATCGATACCGCGCCGAAGAACTTCCTGCGCGACACCGCGATCGCGGTGTTCACCCTGACCTGGATCCCGCTGCTGGCCGCGTTCTCCACGCTGCTGCTGCTGGAACCCGACGGCAACCTGCGGGTGCTCACCTTCATGATCCTGGTGGTGTGCTCGGACGTGGGTGGCTATGTGGCCGGGGTGCTGTTCGGTCGGCATCCGATGGTGCCCGCGATCAGCCCGAAGAAGTCGTGGGAGGGGTTCTGCGGTTCGCTGGTGTTCAGCGTGATCGGCGGTCTGCTGACCGTGACCCTGCTGCTCGAGGCGAATTCGATGATCGGGGTGGTGCTCGGTGTGGGTCTGGTGGTCGTGGCGACCATCGGTGACCTGATCGAGTCGCAGGTCAAGCGGGAACTGGGGATCAAGGACATGGGCACGCTGCTGCCGGGGCACGGCGGGATCATGGATCGTCTCGACTCGATGCTGCCGTCGGCGTTCGTGTCGTGGCTGGTGCTCAGCGCACTGATCTAGTCCCGGTCAGGACGCCTTTTTCGCGGCGTGCCGCAACTGCAGGATGCGGACGCCGCCGACCAGGCCCATCACCAGCGCGCCCGCGATCACCGACAGCAACACCGTGATGCCCAGCGGCAGTTCGAAGTCCCAGAACAGCATGTTGGTGCGGACCTTGTCCAGGTTCTGGATGATGAAGATCAGCAGCACGATGCCCAGCAGGGCCGCGGCCAGTAGTCCGATCCAGGTGTAACCGGTGCGTGAGCCGTGCACCGCGTCGTGCGCGGCCGGTGCCGGTTCGACGTGTTTCGCGTGCTTGCTCGGCTTGTCGCTCGCGGTCGGCGGGTCGTGTTCGGCCGGTGACGCGCCGGATTCCGCATGTGTACTCATGGATCGATCATTGCCGACGGCTATCGCTGTTGCACGCATCTTCTCGATAACGTCGCCCGGCGTGGCGGGCCCGACCCCACGTTTGGGACAATGGTGGAACTATGGCCACCTCCCTGCCCCTCGTGTTCGATGCCCCGCGCCGCGGTATGCCGCCGCGCCACCTCGCCGATCTGGATTCGGACGAACGCAAGGCCGCGGTGCAGGAGCTGGGTTTGCCGAAGTTCCGGGCCGACCAGTTGGCCCGCCAGTACTACGGCCGCCTGCAGGCCGACCCGGCGCTGATGACCGATCTGCCCGCCGACGTGCGCGAGAAGGTCGCCGAAACGCTGTTCCCGCCCCTGCTGTCGGTGGTGCGCAATATCGCCTGCGATGAGGGCGACACCCGTAAGACGCTGTGGAAGGCGCACGACGGGACGCTGCTCGAAAGCGTGCTCATGCGCTACCCCGACCGCAACACGCTGTGCATTTCCAGCCAGGCCGGTTGCGGGATGGCGTGCCCGTTCTGCGCGACCGGGCAGGCCGGGCTCACCCGCAACCTGTCGACGGCGGAGATCGTCGACCAGGTGCGTGCCGCGGCGGCCGACCTGCGCGACGGTGAGGTGCACGGTGGTCCCGGTCGCCTCTCCAACATCGTGTTCATGGGCATGGGCGAGCCGCTGGCGAACTACAAGCGAGTGGTGAACGCGGTCCGCCGGATCACCTCGCCCGCACCCGACGGGCTCGGCATCTCCCAGCGATCGGTGACGGTCTCCACCGTGGGCCTGGCCCCCGCGATCCGCAAGCTCGCCGACGAGGACCTCTCAGTGCGCCTCGCGGTCTCACTGCACACCCCCGATGACGAACTGCGCGACACCCTGGTCCCGGTCAACAACCGCTGGTCCATCGCCGAAGTGCTCGACGCCGCACGCTATTACGCCGACAAGTCCGGCCGCCGCGTCTCGATCGAATACGCACTGATCCGCGATATCAACGACCAGCCGTGGCGGGCGGACCTGCTCGGCAAGAAGCTGCACAAGGCCCTGGGCCCGCTGGTGCACGTGAACCTGATCCCGCTCAACCCGACGCCGGGTAGCGAATGGGACGCAAGCCCCAAACCTGTTGAGCGTGAGTTCGTTCGGCGCGTGATCGCCCAGGGTGTGTCGTGCACTGTGCGGGATACGCGTGGTCAGGAGATCGCTGCGGCGTGTGGGCAGCTGGCAGCGGAAGGCTAAGTGCTGGGTGGTCGGCGTTGTTGGTTCGGCTATGGCCAGGTCGATAGGGGCAGACGTGGTCATCGTGTGCTACTTCGTTGGCAGGGACCAGCGCTCACGTGGGTCGAGGCTGATGTTGAGTCTGCCTCGTCACGCGCCGACATGGAGACCCTCGCCACCAAGCACGGCCTCACCCCAACCAACTCCGTCACCAAAACCAAATCCGACCCCTAGTCGCCACTGAACCCGACACCCCCTCCACCAGAGGCCGCAAAGCCCGCGACTTCAACCAACCCACCTTCACCGCCCTGGAGTCCTCACCTGGGCAAACTGACGTCCCTTGTCCAAGCCTTGGTCCCATTTCGGCTGGGGCAGTCCCGGTTCCAGCATCGCCAGTACCAAATCCCATTTTTACGCCGCCGCAAGTCAACGTCGCGACGTTGACACCCAGGGCATTCCGGCGGCCGGGCGAAGGTCTCCGCGTGTTGGGCGTCGAGGAGCTTCTTGGCTAGGTGACTGCCGCGCATTGTTACCATGATCTCGCGAGTCCAGCTCTGCGACAACGGGTTCAGGCTTCCGAGCATTACCGTCTGCTCGTCGATGACGATGATCTTCTGATGCATGACGTTGACGCGAACCACCGTGCCAACATTCGCCGCCAAGTCGGCCACGAGCTCCTCGTGCTGCTGTTGCAGTTGATCGCCCGGATCGCGAATGAAGACCACGATCCGTACTCCCCGTTGAGCAGCTTCGGTCAACGACGGCAGGATAGCGCGCATCCGGTTCGCCACCCAGGGCGCCCAGATCCAAATTGACTTTCGGGCACCTTGCAGCTGTTTGGTGAATGTCTGGTAGAACTCGATCTCGTCTTGAATGTCGCTGATTTCCACGTGTCGGGAGAGCACTTCGGCAAGCTTGCTCCCCACGGGACCGAGCGGCTTTCCGGTTGCCGTCGGCGCAATCAGTTCGGTTGCGGCGATGATTCGTACGCGTTTCCCCGTGAGCATCGCGTGCAACCCGCCGAGCGCAGCGTGCGGGTCAGCCGCCTCGACTCGATGCCGACTGCCGACGATGTACACCCGCTCTTGCACGCGGGTGACGGCAACGTTGAACAGACGCAGGCCACTGCGCGCCCACTTCCCGGTCCCTGGGGCGCGACTGGCGTTCGCCATCCACATCCGCGGACCATCTACCGATTCGACCAGGTCGAAGACCACAACGCCGAACTCGCGCCCCTGAAATCGGTGCGCCGTACCAACCTCAGCGACGATCGCGCCGGACGACTCGGCCTGGCGTAAGGCTTCCAAGGTCGCGTCCGCCTGTACTGAGTAGGGCGTAACTATCCCGACCGTCGCGCCGTCCTCGGCATGCATTTCCGCGAGCGCACGCGATAGCAACATCCCGGCCGCCCACCAGCCCGACTTCGCCCCCACCAGATGAATCTGTCCAAGGTCTGCGAGTCCGTCGGTATCGATCAACACGATTTCCGCATCGCCCGATGACGCGGACCTCGCCCGCTGTGCAATTGACGGACCTGCGGCCAATTCGTTGTCGTAGGCCACGGTGTTCGCGAGGTGCATAACATCGGGCCCGAAGCGATGCTGGACGTTGAGCGTGATACAGCCCGGGTTACGCTTCGCGCTGGCCGCCGAATCGATTCGGCAATGGTCGTAAACCTCTGTCAGCAGCCATTTTTGAATATCATGCCGTTGCGATCCTTCCAGCACCGTCGGCGGGATAGGCCCCAGTTGCATGAAGTCTCCGAGCAAGACCGCGGTTTGACGAGCAGCGGATACGGCGAGAAGAACCTCTGGAAGCGACGCCGCCCCAACCTCATCCACGATGACGACATCGTAGGGTCCAGCCATCGCAGCCGGTGTGGTCCGAAACTTAGCCAGCGTGCATGCAACGACAGCCGCCTCCCTGATGATCGCGCCCTGAGCATCCTTGGCGAGAGCCTCGTATTGCTCCTGGACCAGGTCGTGGCGTTTACGCAGCTCAGGTTCCCGTTGTGAATCGCCGGCACCAATGATCCGAAGTTGGGCGGCCTCGTAATGGAGGGCTACGTAGTTCTTCTTCCGCGCCCTGCCGACGAGGGCGATGGCATCTCGAGTTTTATCCAGCTCCAGTTTGGTCCGAGTCAGCTTGGTGGCCAGTCGATTTTGCTCCGCGCGCGCTTCCGCGAGCTGGCGGCCCGTGGCCCGTACGAGCGCCTCAGCCTGGTCAATTGTTTTGCGCGCCACGGAGATTTGAGCCTTGCGATCAGTGATGCCTCGTCCAAGGTTGTCAAGCTGTCGATCGAGAACCGTCACCACTTGGTCCCGCCGTAGCTCCTCTGCGGCGAGTTCCTCCAATGCCAGCGCCAGCTCCTTCTTTGCCGACTTCATTGGCGTGCCAGGCTCGCGCACCCGCTGCCATTTCGACATCATCTCGATCTCAGAGACGCGGCGTTTGGCGTCCGAGACCCGCCGTTGGGCGCGTATCACCGCGACGCCCTCCTCGGCCTTCCGCATCTCCACCTGGTTCACGTCAAATGTCAAAGCATCGACCGCATACCAGTTCTCGCGGTCTTTCTCGTGTCGTCGCGACTCCGACTCCGCTGTTGCCGCAGCCGTCTCGGCCGCCAAAACGGCGGCTGCCGCACCCTCAAGTTCCGTTTCTACAATCGCGGAGCTCTCTGCCAAGGTGACCTCAGAGAAACTGCCGTCCGCGAGACGGCGTTCCGCCAGGTCGAAGGCACTCTTGTCGAAGCCGACAAGGGCGGCGTCGAGATGAGCTAGCTTCGTCGTCCGATCCTTGATCCGAGCTAGCTCGGCAGCTACTTCCTGTCGCTCGCGATCCACCTCGGTCAGCCGCACACGAACCATCAGGGGCAGACAAACGTCACCGTTTTCGCCGACCTCGCGCAGGTGAGGGGTTCCTATTCGGACGACGGTGCCGGGCTGGTCACGCGCTTCCTTCGCGACTCGAACGACAACGTTGTCGACCGCGATGTTGGTCGACGAGACGAGCAGCACCCGCTTTCCATCCGCGACCAAGTCAACGATCGCGCGCAGGATCACCGATGTCTTTCCAGTGCCCGGCGGCCCCCACACCATCCACAATCCGGTGCCCCGACAGGCCCGATAAGCCGCGTCCTGGGCGGGAGACAGCACGTCCGCTGGTGTACCGATCGGGGCCAAAGTACCGCCGAGTTCGCCCCGGGCGAGACGACCGGCTAGCCGTTCGTCTGCGATGCCTGCGATGCCCCTGATCAGCGAGTCGATCAAGAACGTGGGTGGCTGCTGATGCAGCCACAATGTCGGGTCGGCGAGGTCGACGAACTCCGGGACGCGAACTCGCACTGTCGAACCATCATGCGAGACGTCCATCACGTGATGACCCTGGTCTGCTATGGCTCGATCAGGTTCACCAAGTCGCAGGCTTTCGGCCTGCAACTGGTCAGCGGAGAGCTTCGAACCACGGACATCGACCTCAAACTCCCCTGCGGTGCTACCTCGGACAGCGCCGCCAATTCGACGCCACGTGGGCGAGGCCCCGCCACCACCCTCCGCCGCCAGCCACGACCGCAGCGCCACATCGACTTCTTCTCGCCAACCCATGAGCTCCCCTCAAATCAACTACGGCGTCGACGGTACAGAACCATCAATCATGTTGCACCACAACAGGAATAGCCATGATCGACGGCAATGCCCGGCCCCCTCGCGAGGACTGCCGAATGGCATACGTGGTTCCGCGATACTCACCGTGTGACCATCCGCTGAGGCTCATTCGGTTGTCGCATAGCCGATTGCGGTCAGCCACCGAACGATGATTGGTTGGGCGCGATGGTCCCAGTCTGCGAAACTTGCCTCACCACAATGAGTTTCAAGCGCCCAAAGACCACCGCGCTTTGTGCAATGCCCCCGGCCTCACGCGTGCTCGGTATGCCGATTTGGCCCCCCAGGTCTGCGAGTTCGTCGCGGTCGCACCCCACGGATGGCCGCCGACGTTAGGATTGCTGGCCTCGCTGCGCGCGACATTGATTTCCCTGCGGCGAAATCCAACCCAAGCTGACATCGCCGAAACGGTCGGCACCTCTCAATCCTCGATCAGCCGCGCGATCACGGCGATCCGCCCGCTGATCGAGGCCGACCGTGCACGTCACGCCCTGCGCCTGGACACGGCGCACGAACTCGTCCTGCATAGGCTTCGGGCGTGCAGCAGTCCCATCTGTTGGCCGCCAGCCCCAAACCCGTTGAGCGCGAGTTCGTTCGGCGCGTGATCGCCCAGGGTGTGTCGTGCACGGTGCCTGACACCCGCGGGCAGGAGATCGCCGCGGCCTGCGGTCAGTTGGCAGCGGAAGGCTGACCAGCTCGACCGAATCTGGCGATATGGCCGAAGGGTGCGGCGGGCTTGGAATTGTGTCAGTGGGTGTGGCTACGCTGGCGATCGTCGTTGACCACTGTCTCGATCGAGCCCTCAAAGGTTGCATCATGGTTGCTGAAAGCTCCACCGCCCTGCGAGTTCGGGTATCGCACGTGCGGGAACTGCTGAGAACCGCAAAGCAATTCGACGTTCCGTGGAGCTACTTCCATGACGAGCTCGCGATGAAGGCGGACTTCATGAGCGCGGGACAGGTGGGCGAGAGCCCCCTGATCGACGCGGCACTCGAGCGCATCGCGGACAGTCGCGGTTGGCAGCGACCACGATCCGAGCACCCGACCGTGCGCATCCCGGAATTCACGTTCTGGCACGGCTTTCGGGTCTTCGGAACGAGGACGGGCATCTTCTTCTACGACGAGCACACCTGTCAGGGGCTGATCGGGGTAATGGGCAATCTCAATGGACAGGTCGACCTCGTTCGCTTCACAACGGTCGCGGTACCGCAGGGGGACTGATTCGCGAGGTCAACTGGTGGTCGACACGAAGATGAAGCGCCAAGGCTCTCAACGCCAATGGATGGCCAACTCGTTCAGCCGAGGAACGTGGTTTGCAGGGGTTGCGGATGGTCAAGGTGTGTAATCGACGCCGACGGTAGGCTTTGTGCATGGACGACGACTCACCTGCGGATCGGCTCCGGCTTGCGATCGATATGTTCGAGTTCGGCTTGGGCATGCAGCGCGCTCGACTTCGTCGCCAGCATCCGGACGCGGATGAGGCGGTGATCGATTCAGCGATTGACGAGTGGTTGCTGTCGCGACCGTTCGAGCCGCTTGGTGGAGGGCGAGGCCGACCGTCGGCCAGGTTCGCGTGAATCCGCTCGAGGCAGCGCTGCGGAAGGCAGCTTCCGATCTTGATCAACGCGGATGCCGGTGGTCGATCGTCGGCGGGTTCGCGGTGTCGGCCCGATCGAATCCAAGGTTCACGGCGGATATCGACATCGCTGCCGCGGTGCTCGATGACACTCAGGCCGAGGGCCTGGTGCAGTCGCTGATGGCGGCCGGGTACCAGTTTTTCGCTTCGGTTGAGCACGATAACGGGCGGTTGGCGACTGTCCGGCTCAAGCGGCGTATCGACGGCGTCCCAGTTGTCGTTGATCTGCTTTTTGCCAGTTCGGGTATCGAGCCGGAGATTGTTGGTGCGGCGGAGCGGCTCGAGATATTTCCCGGTTTGGTCATGCCTGTTGCTCGCACCGGCCATCTCATCGCATTGAAGCTGCTTGCTCGCGATGACGAGAGTCGGCCACAGGACGGGGCGGATCTCAGGAGTTTGGCCGTGGTCGCAACCGATGAGGACTTCGCGGATGCTGCTGAGGCGATTCGGTTGATCACTGAGCGTGGGTTCAATCGGGATCGTGACCTTGCTCAACTGCTGGTGGAGATGCAGACCCTGTCGACCGGCGGTTGAGGGGCTAAACGATGCTGGTCGGGGTGGTGAAGTCGTCGTAGGGGAGGGGGCCTTCGACGAAGGCGTTGACGGACATGAAGTTCAGGGTGATGTCGCCGCCGTGGTTGTCGAGGAAGGCTATGTCGGAGGCGTCGCGGCCGGTGGCGATGCGGACCAGGCTCGAGCGGGGGGCCAGGCCGGTGGGGTCGTAGGCGCGCCAGCTGCCGTTGATGTAGGCCTCGCACACGGCGTGGAAGTCCATCGGGACGCAGCCGGGTGCGTAGACCGCCGCGACGCGGGCGGGTACGCCTACCGCGCGCAGCAACGCCACCATCAGGTGGGAGAAGTCGCGGCAGACGCCGGTGCCCGACAGCAGGGTTTCCACGGCGCCGTCGATGGGCGTGCTGCTGCCGGGGAGGTAGGTGATCCGTCGGCCGATCCATTGGGCGACGCGGTTGGCGACCTCGGGATCGGCTATGCCGTAACCGAATTCGGCCGCCGCGAAGCCCAGCAGTTTGTCCGACTCCGCGTACCGGCTGGGTCGTCGATACAGCGCCAGGTCGTAGTCGGACAGCGGCTCGACGAAGGCGGTGCCCAGCACGGTCGCCTGATAGTCGATCCGCAGGGTGCCCGCGCGCACGTCCAGCACGTGGATCCGGGAACCGAGCGGGCCGAGAATCTCACGCGGGGTGAGGAACTCGCCGTCGATCGAGCACGTCATGGACTCGATCAGGTCCAGCCCGGGTCGTCGGGCGGCAGCGATCTGACACTGCAGCACCGAATCGGCATGGACCGCGACCTCCAGGTGAGCGGAAACGTCACGTTTCACCGCATCAGAGTGACAGGCGAACCCGGATCAGGCGAACCGAACGCTCGTCGGGGGTTGCGGCCCAGGCGTTATCGCCGCGGAACCGCAACGATGCGCGCGTCAGAGATCGTTGATTATGGCGCGCGAAACAGCCTCTGTCACAGTCACTCTCGAGCTCGAAGCGGGCAACGCCTCGCTGATGACCTTGGGCAAGATGCTCGGCCCCACCGGCGTCCCACCCTTCGAGGTCAAACGCCGCTACGACGCCGCGACAGCGGACCGCCGCGGCGAGATCATCCCCGCCGTCATCACCATCGACGCCCGCAAACGCTGGACCATGCGCCTGAAAACCCCACCGACGGCGTCGCTGATCCGCAAGGCACTCGGCCGTCCCGGCTCGCCACAGCCAGGCCACAAGGCCGTGGGCGCGATCACCCGGGAACAACTGCGCCGCATAGCAATTCGCAAACTACCCGATTTGAACACCACCGACGTCGAAGCGGCGATGCGCATCGTCGCAGGCACCGCACGTTCGATGGGCGTGCGCATCGAGGAGTGATCCCGCCACCCTGCCGATTCGGTGACGCGTACCAGCTACCCAGCGCGGGGGAGGCAGACGCTAGGTTGGTCACGGCCCGCGACAGCGCGCGCCATGTACTGATTCGGTCGGACAACGGGGGACCATGCTGACGACGGGTGATGTCTTCGCCGGGTACGCGATCGAGCGTCTGCTGGGGCGTGGGGGGATGGGGTCGGTGTATCTGGCCCGACATCCCCGTTTGCCACGACAGACCGCGCTGAAGATGCTGAACGCGGAGCTGTTCTCCGACAACGAGATCCGCGCACGATTCGAACGCGAAGCCGATCTCGCGGCACAGCTGGAGCATCCGAACATCGTCACGGTGTACGACCGGGGCGTCGACGAGGGCCGACTGTGGATCAGCATGCAGTTCGTCGACGGTGTCGACGCGGCGAATATCGACCAGCCGATCCCCGTCGAACGCGCGGTGCACATCATCGAGGGGACCGCGGCCGCGCTCGATCACGCGCACCGCAACGGCGTGCTGCACCGCGACGTGAAGCCGGCCAACATCCTGCTCGCCGGCGCGACCGGCCGGGAACGGGTGCTGCTGACCGATTTCGGCATCGCCCGCCCGACCGACGACGCGCACCATCTGACGCAGACCGGCACCTTCACCGCGACGCTGGCCTACGCGTCGCCGGAGCAGCTGACCGGTGCGCCCCTTGATCACCGATCCGATCAGTATTCGCTGGCATGCACGCTGTATTCGCTGTTGGCCGGGGCCGCGCCGTTCGCGTCGACGAATCCGGTGTCGGTGATCCAGGGGCATCTGCAGGGACCACCACCGTCGATCCGGGCTCGTCGTCCCGAGTTGCCGCCCGCTGTCGATGCCGTGTTGGCGCGTGCACTGGCCAAACGCCCCGCCGACCGCTTCGACTCCTGTGCGGAGTTCGCGGCAGCTGTGCGCTGGGCGTTGCACGGAACCGGTACCGGGCCCACGGGTTTCGGGCCACGGCCTGCCCAGCCACGCGTGCATGTCCCGTCTGCGCCGCATCAGCCGTCTCCAGGAAGAGCGCGCCCCGCCGGGAATGCCGTGCCGTTCGTTCCCGCCCGGGCCAGACGCACCTCGCGTGCCTGGGCCCCTTCGGTGCTGCTCGTGGTGCTGGCGGTAGTGGTGGGCGCGGGGGTGTGGGTCTGGCGTGACGAGAGCACCTTTGTGGCGGACATTCTGAATCGCACGCAGGCCCACAAGGACATCGCCGCGATGTCGGCGGCCTTTCCGCAGCTGCTGCCGCCGGGGGAGGTCGCCGGTCTCGAGCACCGCAATCCTTATATCGAAGGCATCGGTTTCGGTGGCCGGAACTGCAGGGCCTACGTCAATACGACGACTCGCAACGAGCTCGAGTGGGAGATCACCTTCCAGGCCGCGGGCGCCAAGTGGGCCTGCAAATCCGCTGAGATCCGCGATTCGCACTTCTCCTTCTACACGTTTCCCACCGCGGAGTCCGCGGCTGCGGCCGTCGCCGATTTCGAGAGCAAGTCACGAGATGTGGGCAGCGGGGCGTCCGGCACGCGCAGCGACGACCACCGGACCCTGTACTACAACAACCGGTACGTACTCGCGGCGGTGGTTTCCACCTTCAGCGACCCAGGTCGCGAACGCTGGGTGTTGCTCTCGCACCGCAGCTCGACATCCGGTAATGACCTCGCTCCCTTGCTGAAGGACTTCGTTCGCTTTCCACTGCACTGACCGGAGGTAGCTCGGTGCTGCCCGTGCGCGGCCTGTCACCCGCCACGCCGCGTTCCGCGCTTTGGTAGGGTCCAGCGGTCGGACGACGAGCGAGATTGTGGGGTCAGAGTGGTTTCTGACGGGACGGTGTTCGCCGGCTATACGGTTGATCGGCAGCTGGGGCGTGGCGGGATGGGGTCGGTGTATCTGGCTCGGCATCCGCGGTTGCCCAGGTGGACCGCGTTGAAGTTGTTGAATCGGGAGTTGTTCTCCGACAAGGAGATCCGGGCCCGGTTCGAGCGCGAAGCCGATCTGGTCGCGCAGTTGGATCACCCCAATATCGTGACCGTGTTCGATCGCGGGGTCGAGGGTGATCAGTTGTGGATCAGCATGCAGTACGTCGACGGGATCGACGCGTCGTCGCTGAACCCGCACAATCTGCCCACCGATCGCGCGTTGCAGATCATCGGTGAGACCGCCGCCGCGCTGGATTACGCGCACCGCGCGGGTGTGCTGCATCGTGATGTGAAGCCCGCCAACATCCTGCTGGCCCGGTCCAACAGTCAGGAACGGGTCTACCTCACCGATTTCGGCATCGCGCGCCTGCGCGACGATTCGGGTCACCTGACCGAAACCGGCTCGTTCACAGCGACTTTGGCCTATGCCGCCCCCGAGCAGCTCACCGGCGCGGCCCTGGATCACCGCGCGGACCAGTACTCGCTGGCGTGCACCCTGTACACCCTGTTGACCGGCAGCGCACCGTACGAGTCGACGAGCCCGGCCGCGGTGATCACCGGCCATCTGCAGTCGCCGCCACCGCCGATCAGCCCGCGTCGCGCGGGTCTGCCGCCGGTGTTGGACGCGGTGATGGCGCGCGCGTTGGCCAAGCGACCCGCCGACCGGTTCAGCTCGTGCGAGGAGTTCGTCGACGCCGCCAAGCGGGCGATGCGCACCGGCACCACCGGTTCGACCCCGCTGGCCCGTCCGGTCTCGGGTTCGCATGCGCAACCGTTCGTCGGTATGCAGCCCATGCGCCCGGTGAGTTCACCGGCGCAGCCGATCCCGCCGTACAGCCAGCCGCAGATGCCGCAGCCGCAGTACAACGCGCCCCCGCAGTACTGGCAGCAACCGGCCAGGATCCCGACTCCGCCCCCGGCACGCGGCGGTTGGGGGTCGGCGTTGGGCGTCTACGCGGTGATGATCGTGGTGGTCCTGGTGATCGCCGGAGTGATCGCGTTGCTGACGAACCTGTGATCGCCTGACCGACCGGTCGCGTGAGTGCCATATTCTGGTCAGAATGAGCGACTTCGACGTCACCGCCGCCGACTCCATCGACCTCGCCCGGTTGCGTCGATTCGTCGCCGTGGCCGAGGAACTGCACTTCGCGCGCGCCGCCAAGGCCCTGCGGATTCCCCGTCAGGCGCTGAGCGCCACGGTGATCGAGCTGGAGGAAGAACTGGGCACCCGCCTGTTCGTGCCCGGCGCGTCGCCCACCCAGCTCTCCGACGACGGTAGTGCCCTGCTCGCGCATGCCAGGGAGCTGATCAGGGTGCAGGATCAGGCCGAACGCGAGCAGAAGCCCGATGCGCCCGCGAGCCTGCGGGTGGGGTTCGTGCCGGGGGTCACGGTGAAGAAGTGGGCGCGGATCTGGGCCGATCGACTGCCCGACCATCCCCTCGAGGTCATCGGGATCGCGCAGGGTGAGCAGGAGGCGGCGCTGCGCGAGGGCCGCGTCGACGTGTGCTTCGTCCGCCTGCCGATCGACCGCACCGCGACGAACGCGATCTCACTGTGGCAGGAGACCCCGGTCGCCGTCGTGCAGAAGGACGACGCGCTGTCGCTGCTGGACACGATCACCCCGGCCGAGCTGGCCACCGAAACCGTCCAGGACACCACCGATCTGGACCAGGCCGTGGACGCGCTGGCCATGGTGGCCGCGGTCGGCGGTGCGGCGATCGTGCCGCAGTCGATCGCCCGCCTGCATCACCGCCGCGACCTGGTCTACCGCCCGGTCAGCGATACCGACTTCACCGAGATCTCCCTGGCCTGGCCCACGGGCACCGATTCCGACCTGCTCGAGGAGTTCGTCGGCATCGTGCGTGGTCGTTCGGCCAACAGTTCGCGTGGCGGGGTGGCGGAACCGGACAAGCGCACCGAAGCGCGCAAGCCGGCGCCGAAGAAGTCGGCCAAGAAGCCGCCGCCCAAGAAGCCTGTCGCGCGCGGTCGCAAACCTGCCCGTCGAGGTCGCTGACCGACGAAAACGCCTGCGGCGCAAGATCATTGCTGCCGCAGGCGGGGTTCGTGAAATGCCGAAGAGTTACTTCGGGATGCGATGGGTGAGCGAGTCGATCACCAGCATGAGCGCCATCACGGCGGCGAGGCTGACGAGGAAGATGTCCTCGACGTGACCCTGGTGGTTGCCGATGGTCATGCCGAGCAGGGCTACGACAACGAACCATCCCGCGATCTGGGCGGCCCGGCGCGATTCACCGCTCCAGCCCCATGCTGCCGAGGGCACCTCGGCGGGGTCGACGCTGGTGGCGACGGCGCGCTCGGTGCTGGCTTTATCGAGGTCCGTGGCTGCCACGATCGCTCCTTAGGGCTCGAGTTCTGGTTGGGCGAGTGAGCATATCGTGGCATACGACCGTCCGTCGTAGCCAGTAGCCCTGTCACAATGGGGCCGTGTCCCACCCCGCAACCAGTGCCGCGCACGGCCGTTCCCAGTCCTCCGATCGGGTGAAGGTGCTGCTTCTTGGCAGTACCGGTTCGATCGGCACGCAGGCGCTCGAGGTGATCGCCGCCAATCCGGACCGCTTCGAAGTGGTGGGTCTGGCGGCGCGCGGCGGCAATCCGGCGCTGTTGGCGCAGCAGATGGCCGCTACCGGAACTCGCAATGTCGCTGTCGCCGATCCCGCGGCCGCGCAGGCGCTGGATCTCGAGCTCGGCGGGCCGGATGCGGCGACCGAGTTGGTGCGCCGCACCGAGGCCGACGTCGTGCTCAACGCCCTGGTCGGTTCGCTGGGACTGGAACCCACTCTGGCCACCTTGGAAGCGGGCACCCGCCTGGCCTTGGCGAACAAGGAATCTTTGGTCGCGGGCGGTTCGTTGGTGACACGCGCCGCCGCACCCGGCCAGATCGTGCCCGTGGACTCCGAGCACTCCGCGCTGGCCCAGTGCCTGCGCGGCGGTCGCGCCGACGAGGTGGATCGCCTGGTCCTGACCGCCTCGGGCGGCCCGTTCCGCGGCTGGACCACCGAAATGCTGGAATCGGTGAACCCCGCCGAGGCCAAAACCCACCCGACGTGGTCGATGGGTCCGATGAACACGTTGAACTCGGCGTCGCTGGTCAACAAGGGCCTCGAGCTGATCGAGACCCACCTGCTGTTCGGCGTGCCCTACGACCGCATCGACGTCACGGTCCACCCGCAGTCGATTGTGCACTCGATGGTCACCTTCACCGACGGTTCCACCCTGGCCCAAGCCAGCCCGCCGGACATGAAACTGCCCATCGCGTTGGCACTGGGCTGGCCCGACCGCATCGCAGGAGCGGCCGCCGCCTGCGACTTCGGCACCGCCTCGACCTGGACTTTCGAACCGGTCGACGACAAGGTCTTCCCCGCGATCCTGCTGGCCCGCCAGGCAGGCGAGGCGGGCGGCAGCGTCACCGCGGTCTACAACGCCGCCAACGAGGTGGCCGTGCAAGCCTTCCTCGACGGCAAGATCACCTTCCCCGCGATTGTGCGCACCGTCACCCGCGCGGTAGAGGCCGCGGACCGCTGGCACGCCGAACCCGATACCCTGGACGACGTCCTCGCGGCCGACCGCTGGGCACGGGAGTTCGCCGCGAAGATCATCGCGTCCTGACTCACTGGTTCGGTCGCCAACAAACACGGCAGGGAGAACATGGTTTTCGCGCTGGGGTTCGCCCTGTTTGCCCTCGGCATCACGATCTCGATCGCGTTGCACGAGTGTGGGCACATGTGGGCCGCGCAGGCCACCGGTATGAAGGTGCGCCGCTACTTCATCGGCTTCGGCCCGAAGGTGTTCTCGTACCGTCGCGGTGAGACCGAGTACGGCCTGAAGGCGCTGCCACTGGGCGGGTTCTGCGATATCGCGGGCATGACGGCGCTGGACGAGCTCGAGCCGGAAGACCTGGACCGGGCGATGTACCGCCAGGCGACCTGGAAGCGGCTGTTCGTGATGTTCGGCGGCATCGCCATGAACTTCCTGCTGGGATTCATTCTGCTGTTCATCCTGGCGGTGGGCTGGGGGTTGCCGCAGCTGGAACAGCCGCCGGCCACCGCGCTGGGCTCGATGAGCTGTGTCGCCACCGAAACGCCTCAGAAGACCCTTAACCCCTGCACCGGCGAAGGCCCAGCTCAGCGCGCCGGGTTGCAGCGTGGTGACGTGGTCAAGGCCGTCAACGGCGTCGCGGTGACCACGTGGGCGCAGTTCCAGGCCGAAACCCAGAAGCAGACCGGCACGTTCACGTACACGATCGAACGCGACGGTACGCAGCTCACCGTCCCGGTCACCGCGGAGCGGGTCGTGCGCACGCCCAAGGAAGGCCCCAGCCGTGAGGTGGGCGCGGTCGGAGTCGGCCCCGATTTCGCCGAACCGCAGAAGTACGGCCCGATCGCCGCGATCCCGGCCACCATCTCCTTCACCGGCGACTTCTTCGTCGAAACGGTGAAGTCCCTGGCGAAGATGCCGCAGAAGGTGACGGCGCTGTGGGAAGCAGTCACCGGCGGCGAACGCGACCCGGAGACTCCGGTCAGCGTCTACGGCGCCAGCCGCCTCGGTGGCGAGACCGCCGAGCGTGGCCTGTGGGGCATGTTCATCCTGATCCTGGCCAGCCTGAACTTCTTCCTCGGCGCGTTCAACCTGCTGCCGCTGTTGCCGCTGGACGGCGGTCACATCGCGGTGGTGCTCTACGAGAAGATCCGCAACACGTTGCGAGGTTGGCGTGGCAAGGCCCCTGCCGGCCCCGTCGACTACCTCAAGCTGTTGCCGCTGACATACGTGGCAGTGGTGATCGGCGGCGCGTTCATGCTGCTCACCCTCGCCGCCGACATCGTCAACCCGATCAGCCTGCGCTGACCGCAAAACAACCGGTGTAGCGCCCCTCACAGGGCGCTGCGTCACCCCGCGCGACTAAGCTCGGCAACAGACACCCGGTCAATCCGATATCCGTACGAAAGAAGGCGCCGACCGTGACCAGCACCATCGGATTGGGGATGCCCGCCGCCCCCGCTGCTGTTCTCGCACCCCGGCGCAAGACCCGCCAGCTGATGGTCGGCAAGGTCGGCGTGGGAAGTGACTCGCCGATCTCGGTGCAGTCGATGACCACCACCAAGACCCACGACATCAACGCCACCCTGCAGCAGATCGCCGAGCTCACCGCCTCGGGTTGCGACATCGTGCGGGTGGCCTGTCCGCGTCAGGAAGACGCCGACGCGCTGGCCACGATCGCGAAGAAGTCGCAGATCCCGGTGATCGCCGACATCCACTTCCAGCCGCGCTACATCTTCGCCGCGATCGACGCCGGTTGCGCCGCGGTCCGCGTGAACCCCGGCAACATCAAGGAATTCGACGGTCGCGTCGGCGAGGTCGCCAAGGCCGCCGGTGCCGCCGGTATCCCGATTCGCATCGGCGTGAACGCCGGTTCGCTGGACAAGCGGATGCTGGAGAAGTACGGCAAGGCCACCCCCGAAGCGCTGGTCGAGTCGGCGCTGTGGGAGGCGAGCCTGTTCGAAGACCACGGCTTCGGCGACATCAAGATCTCGGTCAAGCACAACGACCCGGTGATCATGGTCGAGGCCTACCGCCAGCTCGCCGCGCGCAGCGACTACCCGCTGCACCTGGGCGTCACCGAGGCGGGCCCCGCGTTCCAGGGCACGATCAAGTCCGCGGTGGCGTTCGGCGCGCTGCTGTCCGAGGGCATCGGCGACACGATCCGCGTGTCACTGTCGGCCCCGCCCGCCGAGGAGATCAAGGTCGGCGGCCAGATCCTGCAGTCGCTGAACCTGCGCCCGCGCAAGCTCGAGATCGTGTCGTGCCCGTCGTGCGGTCGCGCCCAGGTGGACGTGTACACCCTGGCCGACGCCGTCGCCGCCGGTCTGGAAGGCCTGGAAGTGCCGTTGCGCGTGGCCGTGATGGGCTGTGTCGTGAACGGTCCCGGCGAGGCCCGCGAGGCAGACCTGGGTGTCGCGTCCGGCAACGGCAAGGGGCAGATCTTCGTCAAGGGCGAGGTCATCAAGACCGTGCCCGAGCACATGATCGTGGAGACCCTGATCGAAGAGGCGATGCGCATCGCCGAGGAGATGGGCGAACAGGGCGAGCCGATCGTCACCGTCAGCTGACGACGGATCTTCACTCTCACGGTAAGGCGTCGGATTCGACAGACCCGTACCGTTGCGCGGGCATTCGTGGCAGGCTGGTGCCGTGCGGAGCTTGCTGGAGCCGACGCGACGGTCCAAGACCGGTCCTGCGCGCCCGGTGTCCGTCCGAGACCTGAACGAAGTGCTGCGCGTGCTGGACGCCGACCCGGTCGCCTCGTGCATGATCGCCGCCCGAGTGCAGGAATTCGGCCTGGACTCCCGCAACGGCGTCGGTGAACTCTGGAGCCGCGGCGGCCCGGGCGACTCCCTGTGTTTCTCCGGCGCCAACCTCGTGCCCCTACTCGGTGACCGCCCGGCCCTGCGCGCGTTCGCCGACCGCGCGGGCCGCTGGCCCCGGGTGTGCTCCTCGGTGGTCGGCCGACAGGAACTCGCTCTGCCGTTATGGGAGATGCTGCTCCCCTCCTGGGGCCCGGCGCGAGAGCTGCGCGAGGACCAACCCCTGCTGGCCATGGCCCAACCCGCGATCACCCGCGCCGACGGGGGAGTGCGTCGCGTGCGCCCCGACGAGATCGACCGCTACCTCACCGCCGCGATCGCCATGTTCATCGAAGAAGTCGGCGTCGATCCGCGCACCGGCGACGGCGGCCGCGGATACCGACGCCGGATCACCAGCCTGATCGAATCCGGCAGGGCCTGGGCACGTTTCGAAGACGGCGAGGTCATCTACAAGGCCGAGATCGGCGCACTGTCACGCCGCACCGGCCAAATCCAGGGCGTGTGGGTGCATCCCGAGCACCGGGGTGCGGGCATCGGCACCGCGGGCACGGCGTCGGTGGCCAATGCTGTTGTGGCAACAGGCCGTACAGCCAGCCTGTACGTCAACGACTACAACCGCGTCGCCCGCCGTGCCTACAGTCGGGTGGGTTTCCGCCAGATCGCCACGTTCGCAACGGTGTTGCTGGACTGAATTTTCGGTCGCGTGGCGCGCAGGTCACCGCCGAAGTTCGGCGCTACCATCGGTGCCGATGAGGACTCGGATGCTCACCACCTGCGCGGTAGCTGCCCTCGCGGTAGCGGCAACCGCCTGTTCGGCAGGCACACAGGGGCCGGTGCCCGCCGCCGACGCGTTCGCGGCGGCGTTCGCCGAGCACGACCTGTCCGCGGCCGCCGCGCTGACCACCGCGCCGGAAAAGGCAACGGCCGCACTGGCTTCCACCTGGCAGACCCTGCAGGCGGAGAAGCTGTCGATCCGCACCGGCGACGCCCGCGTCACCGGTGACACCGCCACCGTCGACTACACCTACCAGTGGACGCTGCCCAAAGGCCGCCAGTGGACCTACACCGGCGAACTGCAGATGGGCCGCAGCGACGGACGATGGCTGGTGCGTTGGACTTCCGCCGACATCCACCCCGAACTCGGCGACACCCAGACCATGGAACTGCGCACCCGGGCCGCACCGCGCGCGAGGGTGAACGAGTCCGCGGGCAGCGATGTCCTTGTGCCCGGCAAGGTTTCGCGGGTGAAGTTCACCGTGTCCGAGGCTCCCGACCCGAACCGGGTCGCGGGCGCACTGGCCGCGGCACTGAGCCGCATCGACCCCGTCGCCTACACCCCGAACACCATCCTGGCGTCGGCGCGCAAGGCCGAAGGCGCGCACACGGTGATCCTGCTCAACGAGTACGAGGCCGACACCATCGGCGGCGAACTGATCGGCCTGCCCGGCGTGACGCTGACGCAGGAGTGGGACATGGTGCCCACCGACCGCAAGTTCGCCCCCGACCTGCTCACCCAGGTCAGGAAAACGGTGATCGCCGAGGTCGACGGCAAGGCGGGCTGGAGTGTGGTCACTCGCAACGCCGACGGCGCCGACCTGGCCGTGCTGCACGAGGAGCCCGCCGAACCCGCCCCGTCGTTCGCGCTGAGCATCGACCGTTTCGTGCAGAATTCCGCCCAGCACGCGGTGGATCTGCGTACCGAGCAGACCATGATGGTGGTGCTTCGCCCGTCGACCGGCGCGATCCTGGCGGTGGCCCAGAACAAGGCCGCCGACCGCGACGGCCCGGTGGCCACCAGCGGCCAGTACCCGCCGGGCTCGATCTTCAAAACGGTCACCGCGTCGGCCGCGATGGCGGCGGGCCTTGCCACCCCGCAGACCGTGCTGGCCTGTCCGAGCAGCACGATCATCGGCGAGCGCACGATCCCCAACTACAACATGTTCTCCGTGGGCGAAGTGCCGATGGCCACCGCCTACGAACGCTCGTGCAACACCACGTTCGCCCGACTGGCCAGCAAGCTCGAACCCGACGCGCTCACCAAGGCCGCGGCACGGCTGGGCGTGGGCCAGGACTATCGCGTCGAAGGCCTACCGACGATGTCCGGCTCGGTGCCCGCCGCCGACGGCCTGGTGCAACGCGCCGAGGACGGCATCGGTCAGGGTCGCGTGGTGGTGAGCCCGTTCGGCATGGCTGTGATGGCCGCGACGGTGGCCAACGGTGCCGCGCCGGTGCCCTATCTGATCGCGGGCAGGCCCACCGAGATCACCGGCGAGCGGCCGCCGATCGATCCGGAGGTCGTGCAGGGGTTGCGTTCGATGATGCGCATGGTGGTCACCGGCGGCACGGCCGAACGCATCAGGGACCAGGGCGAGGTCTTCGGCAAGACCGGCGAAGCCGAGGTCGACGGTGGGTCGCACTCGTGGTTCGTCGGCTATCGCGGGGATATCGCGTTCGCGACCCTACTGGTGAAGGGCGGCAGCTCCGACAATGCGGTGGCCGTGACCCGGGATATGTTCGCAGCCCTGCCCGCGGGCTACTGATACGTCGCGGTGAAGTCGGGTCAGTCGGCGTTCTCGGTCGCCAACAGGCCCCGCACCACCGCGAGCGAGGTGCTCTCGGTATGGGATGACGCCGTGTCGTGCAGCACGTTGTAACTGGCAACAGGTTCGGGTGCGGCGGTGACCGCCCCGTCGAGAATATCGATGGCGGCCGCGCCGCCGAGAATCATTCCAGCTGTGGTCAAGATCAGGGTGGATCGCCTCATTGCACGTCTCCCTCATTGTCTGAGGATTAGCTGACGCACAACCGTAGAACGGCGGTTACCCGTGCAACAGGCGGCGGCAGTAAGCGACACACAATTGTTGCCCTATGTGCGGGCGTGTTCGAACATGCCAGCTGACGGCCATGATGAAAAGGTGAATTTTCCATTTCGATTGCGCATAGGCGCTGATCAGAGGCCATCTTCGGGTAAGTTGTCGAATTCCTGGCGACTCAGCCGCGTTGCAGAGTCGCGGCAAGGTGATGCTGCAAACTCTCGCCCACCGCCGCCATTCGCAACGTGTACTCGATCGTGTCCCCGGTGACATGAAACGATCGACTCACCGCGGTCACGGGTTTTGCCGAATCGCTCAATCCGATATTCGTGGAGTTCAATTCCAAGCGAATTCCGTCGACCGTTTCGGTGATCGTGCCCTCGCAGATCTCGGTGATTCCGGTCGGATGCGCGAGCACCAACTCCACCCGCCCCGGCGCGGGACTGCGCAGGTATCCGGTCTCCGCGTGCAGCGGTCGGCCGTCGGAGCCGGCCTTGGTGCGCTGCCGGTAGGTGAGGAAGGGTCGACCCAGGTGTCCGAAGGTGATTTCCTCGGTGTAGTCGAACGATTCGATGGTCGGGTATTCGCCGTGTCCGCGTCCGCGCCAGGTACCCAGTAGTGGTGCCAGAGCGGCGATGTCGGGGTGCGGGGCGACTGCGGGGGAGGGTTCGGCCACGGGCACGAGCGTAGACCTGCGGTCGCGGGGGCGGTCACGGCGCACCGCCGCGCGCGTCACGATAAGGTCAGCGTCGCCTGAATGCCGTGTGGCGGAATGTCGAAAGGAACGAACGTGAACGGACATGACAGGGGTGCACGCACGGTGCGGTCGGGGCTGGTGCGTGGCGCGGTGCTCGGTGCGGCAGTGCTGCTCGCCGCGGCGTGCTCGAACACGCAGGCTGCCACCGAGGTGGCCGCGCTGGACGGAAACCGGTACAGCCGAACAGAATTGGCTGCGACCAAGGACTCCTCTCACGCCCAGTTCACGCTGCCCGACATGGTCGGTGCGTGGGGTCTGGCCGGTCAGCCCAAGGGCGCCGGCGGACACTTCTGGGTCGGCGCGGGCGGTAAGTCGTTCCAGTTCCTCGGTGATGTGCAGTCGTCCTCGGATCCCAAGCTGCAGAAGCTGACTCAGGATCAGTTGAAGCTGGTCGGCATCCCCGGCGCCGACGCCGACACGTCCGACAAGAGCGTCGGCAAGGCCACCGGCGTGGTGTTCAACCCGGCGCCGATCACCTCGGACCTGTTCGTGGTTCGCGACCAGTGGGTCGACGTGGACGGGATGCCGCTTCCGCTGGGCGGTTCCGCCCGGTACATCTTCGCCACCGATTCGGGCAAGATCTCGGCCTGGACCGAGCAGGCCCCCGACGGTGCGATCGTGCGCCGCGACGGTGGCGCCAACCAGGTCTTCGACGGCACCGCCGCAGGCATGTCCTTCCTCGGCCTCGCGCTGAACCCCACCGGCGACAAGCTGCTGGCCGCCGATTTCGGCACCGACCCGCAGATTCGGACCTTCGACAAGAACTGGCAGCCGATCGCGACCACCGGTTTCGCGAACCCGTTCGCCACCGGCGAGGTGATCGACGCGTCCTCGCCCGAGAAGGGCAACAAGGCCGTGCCGGGCGATCCCGCGCCGTTCAACATCACCACCCTGGGCAGTCGAGTGTTCGTGTCCTACGCCGTGACACAGCCGGACAAGAAGGACGCGAAGGCCTTCGACAAGGGCAAGGCAGCATCCCTGGACACCGATCAGGACAAGGCGTCCGACGGCAAGCCCGACAAGGGCAAGGTCGCCGAATTCGACGGCACGGGCAAGCTGGTGCGCATCATCGACGACGGCGGCAGGCTCAACGCCCCCTGGGGTGTGGCGATCGCGCCGTCGAACTTCGGTGCGCTGTCGGGCAAGCTGCTGATCGGCAATTCCGGTGGGCTGGGTCGCGTGCTGGCCTACGACGACACCACGGGCACCTTCGTGGACTCCCTGCGCGACGGCAAGGCGAACCCGGTCGAGATCGCCGGGCTGCGGGCACTGATGTTCGGCAACGGCGAAAGCCTGGGCGACACCAACGCCCTGTACTTCACGGCGGGCCCGAAGAACCAAAAAGACGGGCTTTTCGGCAGCCTCCGCGTGCAGTAGGAAGCACATGGGTAACTCGCCGGGTACGGGCAAACGGGACCGATCACGCCACCGCCGGCCGCACGCCCGGTCGACCACGCTCCAGAGTCTGGCCAGAATTCGCGGAGAGGCGGTCTAGCGGCGCAGCGGACAATCAGAATGTCCTGTCGCTAAATCGCTTCCGGCTCGGGGTTTGTGAGGGACAGTGGTGGCGGGATTGTTGCCGGGTTTGCGTGATCCGCGCGGGTCGGTGCGTTCCGTTGCACGCGATGGCACCCCCACCGGGGTGTCGTGCCCCGAGCCGGAGGTGTGCCAGATGAAGGTTTCGCGCGTTGACGTCGTCGGTTCGGCGGGGGAGCGGTGAAATGCGGCATTGCGCGCGCGAGGAGATGCTGCCCGGTCGCGATGTGCTGCTCGCGGCTTTTCGCGGGTTGCCCCACGATGACCACCCGATCCTCGACGCTGCGGGCGAGCTAGCGATCCTGCACCAGTTGCGCGAGCGCATCCCGTGCGGCGAGGCCGACCGCATCGATCGCCGCCGCGCCCAACTGATGCGCTCGATCGACCGCTGGGTCATCCTCGCCGCCCCCGTCCCGCCCGCGGCCGCGGACGAACACTGCGAGACCCTCGGCGACCTGGTCGACCGACTGGCCCAGCACAGTTCGCAAGCTTTCGTCGCCCTGGCAGGCGCCCCGGAGTCGGTGTTCTACGACGAGTGGATCCGCCTGGACGACCTGGCCGACAGCTACGAACGCCTCATCGACGACCTGTGGTCGGGAGCGCGCAGCCTGCCCGCGCACACCTACTGAACCGAAAGCATTGGCCCGCCGCCGAACTGGCGCGCCCGACATGCGCACGCCAGTTCCCCACGGCGACAACCCGCATCCACCACGATGGACCGGTGCACACCCTCGACGATCCGGTCACCGCGAACGACCGGTCGCGCACCGCTGCCCTGACGCAATGGTGGGTGCTCGCGCTACGGCTGATCCGCCCCGCCTGGCGCACCGGCGAGATCCTCACCGCCGTGCTGGCCCCCGTCGTGTTCACGATCGGTTTCTACGTCCCGCTCAACCTGGTGATGACCGTCTACGGCCACGGCCTGAGCAGCTACGCCCAGTTCCTGATGCCGATGATCGTGATGCAGGCGGTCGCGTTCTGCGCCATCGCCGCCGCCTTCCGCTCCGCCACCGACGCCCGCGAGGGCCTTGACGTCCGCTTCGCCACCCTGCCGATGCCACGCTGGGTACCGTTCGCGGCCAGAATCACCGTGGCCGCACACCGCGCGCTGATCGCGATCGCCGCCGCACTGGTCTGCGGTGCCGTGATCGGCTTCCGCTTCTACGGAAGCTGGTGGCACACAGCCGGTTTCCTCGCCTTCGCGCTGCTCATCGCGATAGCCCTGTGCTGTGGCGCCGACCTGCTCGGCAGCCTGTCGTCGAGTCCCGAGGCGACCACCCAGATCTTGGTGCTGCCCCAGTTGATCTTCGGCATGGTGTCCACCGGCTTCGCCCCTGCGAGCCAATTCCCCAGCTGGCTACAGCTTTTCGTCCGCAATCAGCCCGTCTCCCAGTTCGTAGGCGGGCTGCGGGCACTGGCGGGTGACTCCACCGGAAACGCGGGCGCGGTCGACATCGCTACGTTAGGACCAGGCCTGGCCTGGGCGATCGGCATCTTGATCGTCTGCGCCGCGCTCGCCGCGCATCACGCCGCCCGGCGGACCTCATGACAACAATGGCCATGTCGCAGGGCGCCGAGTCGCTGCGAATGCTGCTGCCGCAGACGATGATCCACACCAAGCGACTGCTGATGCGCTGGAGCCGAGACCCGTTCACGGTGATGCAGGCTCTGCTGTTCCCCGCACTGCTCCTGGTGATGCTGAATGCCGTACTGGGCAAACAGGTCTCATCCTTCGCGGGTGCTAACGCCCTCTATGGCTCGGTCCCGATGGTCGCACTGGTCGGCGTGATGTCGGGCTCGCTGGCAGGCGCCGTCACCCTGGGACGCGAACGCGACGAAGGCCTGCTGTCCCGATTCTGGGTCCTGCCGGTCCACCGCGCATCGGGCCTGCTGTCACGAGTGCTGGCCGAAGCCGTCCGAATCCTGTTGTGCACCATCGTGATCTTCGCCGTCGGCCTAGCCCTGGGCTTCCGCTTCACCCAGGGCCCCCTGGCAGCGATAGCCCTGTTCACCATCCCGGTCCTGTTCGGCCTCGGCTTCGCCACCATGGTCACCGCACTGGCCGTCTACACCGCCAAAGCCACACTGGTAGAAGGTGTTTCGCTGGCCTCATCGATGATGATGTTCTTCAGCACCGGCTTCGTCCCACTCATCGCCTACCCGCGCTGGGCGCAACCGATCGTGGAGAACAACCCCCTGTCGCACGCCATCGACACCATGCGCGGCCTGTCCCTCGGCGGGCCCGTCCGAGGCCCACTACTGGCGACCGTTGCCTGGTCCATCGGCGCGATAGCCGTTTTCGCGATACCCGCCGCGCTCGGCTTCCGCCGCGCCAGCCGCTACTGATCCGCGGCGGACCGCACGATCTCGTCGCGCGCCTCGGTGATCAATTTCGCCGAATCGCGCGGACTCAACGCCATCGCGCGCAGCTGATCGAAGATCACACCGAACCGCCGGATCTCGGAATGCCCCTCCACCAGGTCGTGCACCGACATCGACTCCACATACACCAGCTCCGGGTCGACCGGATTGCGGAAGTCCAGCAGCGTGAACGACCCGGCCATGCCGGGGTGCGCGCCCGCGTCGAATGGAAGTACCTGCAGGATCACGTTTTTGCGCTTGGTCTCGTCGAGCAGCCGATCCAGCTGACCCGCCATCGTCGCCGCGCCGCCGACCACCCGGCGAATGGCCGCCTCGTCCATCACCACCCACAGTTCCAGCGGCTCGTCCTTGGTGAGGTTGATGGCGCGATCCATCCGCGCCTGCGCCCGGCTCTCCATCACCGCGGCGTCCAGTCGTGGCATCGAAGTGTCGATCACCGCGGCGGCGTATTCGAACGTTTGTAGCAGTCCGGGGATCGTCGAGGTCTGGTATTGCCGGGCCGACAACGCCTCTGCCTCGAAATTGATGTAATTGGCATAAACCTCGGACACCGCGCCCTCGTAAGGTCGCGACATGCCGGGTTTCAATGCGTCGGTCAGCAGGCTGAGTGCCTCGTCGCGCATTTTGTCGTCGACCTGATAGAGATCGAGCATCGCGCCCAGCGTGCGCCGTTGCGGGCGCGCCTGCGCCATTTCGATCCGGTACAGCGTGGTGACGTTGATTCCGGTGCGCGCGCTGACGTCTTCCTTGCTCAGTCCGGCGCTTTCGCGCAACTCACGCAGCATCGCGGCGAGCCGGCGGAGCCGGACGGTCAGGGTCGTACGCTTGCCTGCCATGAAACGCATTATTGCGCTGCGAGGCCCCGCTGTCACGCGTTCGGCGAAGACAGCAACATAGCGGTTGCCATGGTGTTCGGCGCGTCGGGCAGGCACGCCGGAAGGCTGTGTGGGACTGCGGATGTGACCGCCGGTTCTGTCGAGGAGGCTTTACTGCGGCAGTGCTAACGCAATCTTGCGTTTCCTGTTCTGAGCGAGCATGATCGGCGTTAGCCTGGTTGCGAACAATCCGAACAGATGACCGGGATAACCGAATCGAGAGCCAATCATGTTGGTAGACAAATCTTGGGTGTCGGGTGAATTCGGGGCCTTGCGATGAGCGCGCCGGTGATGGGGTTGCTGCCGACCGCTCCGCAATTGTTGTGTGCGTTTCAGGGGCGGCGATTTCAAGATCGCGAATTGTTGCGGTCAGCGCACGCACTGGCTGAACTGCACGAACGGCGGGGGCAGGTGCGTGACACGGCATTGATCGCCGAGATCGATTGCCGTCGAAGTGAACTGGTCGACGACATCAACGACTGGTGTGTGCAGGAGATCCCGTTGCATCGCAACGGCGCCTCGCTGCACACCGAAAGTCTGGGTGCGGTGGTGGACCGGATGGCGCGTAGCTGGGTGGATGCCAACCAGGCCATCGACATCGACGGCGCGCGAAGCGATAACACACACAAGCACTGGTATCACCTTGCCGAGCTTGTGGATGGTTACACAGATCTGGTCACCGATGTGGCCGGCGGACGGCGAAGGCTGCCCGAGCAGTAGGGGTTACGCGTGCTCCGGTGACAGCCGCGCCTCGAAGGCGATGCGGTCACCGCGGTACAGCGAGCGCACCCGTTCGATGGGCGCGCCGTCGGCGTCGACACTGCGCCGGTGCAACAGCAGCATCGGCAGTGCGGTGGTGCATTCCAGCAGTCCTGCTTCTCTCGGCGCGGCGAGTACGGTTTCGATGCGTTCGCGCGCACTGGCGAGTTCGACACCGGTGGCGCGGATCGCGGCGTACAACGACGTGGTCGGGTCATACGTACCGCGCAGAATGGCGAATCGATGCAGCGGTAGGTAGGTGCTCTCCAGTCCGACGCGTTCACCGTCGGCGAGCAGGACACGTTCCAGGTGCATCACCTCGGTGCCCACCTCCACCTCGAGGTCGGCAGCGGTCGCGGCGTCGGCGGCGATGTCCTCCCATGCCACCAGCACGCGGCCGGGGGTGCGACCCAGACTGATCGCGCCCTCGGTATAGGAGCGCAGCGACAGCGGCTGCGTCAGTTTGGGCCGCGACACCACGGTGCCCCGGCCGCGTCGGCGAATCCTGCCCTCCACCAACAGTTCTCGCAGTGCGTGCCGAACTGTTTCGCGGGCGACGCCGAAGCGGGCGGCCAGGTCGCGTTCCGAGGGCACCGGGTCGCCTTCGTCGAGCTCGGTCAGGATGAGATCGATTTCGGTGCGGACCAGGAACACCTTCGGAACACGGGTTGTCGGCGGCGAATCCATGCCATCCAGGGTACATGGATTGGTCTATACCAAAATTTAACTTGCCGTTCTCACGGCCCACACCTATAGGTCTAGACCATTTGCCACTATCGGTGCCATGCGATTGGTCATCATCGGTGGAGGGATCCTCGGCACCGCACACGCCTGGGCGGCAACAGCCCGTGGACACGAGGTCGTGCACCTGGAACGCGAACGCGAAGCCCGCGGCGCGACGGTCCGCAACTTCGGTCTGGTCTGGGTTTCGGGCCGCTCGGCCGACGAGCTCGAGCTGACGCTGCGCTCACGCGAGATGTGGGAGGAGATCGGCGGCCGGGTCCCCGGCGTCGGCTTCCGCCCCGCCGGTTCCATCACCCTGGCGCGCACCCCCGCCGAACTCGCCGTCGCCGAAGCCGCGGCCGTCGGTGCCACCGCCGAAGCGCGCGGCTTCTCGCTGCTGGACCCCGACGAAGTCCGCGCGATCAACCCCGCCCTGCGCGGCAAATACCTTGCGGGCCTGCACTGTTCGACCGATGCCGCGGTGGAGTCGCGCCAGGCGCTGCCCGCCCTGCGCGCCCACATGACCGCGACCGGCCGCTACACCTTCCACGAGAGCACCGAGGCCCGCTCGATCCTGGACACCGGTTCCGGCGCGGTCGTGCTCGACGATCACGGTCGCCGCCACGAGGCCGACCTGGTCATCCACTGCCCCGGCGCCGCCCATTCCGGCCTCACCCGCGAACTGGCAGGCGACCTCCCCGTGCGCCGCGTGCGACTGCAGATGATGCAGACCGCGCCGCTGGGCGAACCCCTGACCACCGCGATCGCCGACGGCGACAGCTTCCGCTACTACCCCGGTTTCGCAGGGCCGCAACTGGATTCGCTCAACGCCGAGCAGTCGCAGTCGGCCACCGCCGCCGAGCACAAGATGCAGCTGCTGTGCGTGCAGCGCCTGCACGGCGGCCTGACCATCGGCGACACCCACGAATACACCGAACCCTTCGCCTTCGACGTCGACGAAGCCCCCTACGACCACCTCACCGAGGTGGCCGAGGAACTGCTGGGCCGCAAGCTGCCGCAGATCGTGCGCCGCTGGGCGGGCGTGTACAGCCAAAGCGTCGACCCCGGCGCCATCGTCACCCGCGTGCAGGCCGACACCAACGTCTGGGTCGTCACCGGCCCCGGCGGCCGCGGCATGACCCTTGGCCCCGCCATCGGCGAACAAACCATCGACCAGATCGGACTGTGATGTCGGACCACAAGATTCAGCTCGCTGTGCTCGACATGGCAGGTACCACCGTCGCCGACGGGGGACTGGTACTGCAGGCCTTCGAAGCCGCCGCGACCGCCGCCGGGATCGAAGCCGAGGGCCCGCGTCGCGAGGAAGCTCGCCGCTACGTCATCGACACCATGGGCCAGTCCAAGATCGAGGTGTTCCGCGCCCTGCTGCCCGGCGACGAGGCCGCCGCCCAACTCGGCAACCGCGCCTTCGAAACCGCCTACGACGCACTGGTCGAGCAGGTCGACATCGCGCCGATTCCCGGTGCCGTCGAAGCGATCACCGCGCTGCGTGACGCCGGTATCAAGGTCGCGTTGACCACCGGATTCAGCCGCGGCACCCAGGACAAGTTGCTGGCCGCGCTGGGCTGGATCGACCTGGTCGACCTGACCCTCGCCCCTTCCGACGCCGGTCGCGGTCGCCCCTACCCGGACATGATCCTGGCCGCCGCACTGCGTCTGGGCGTGGACGCGGTCGACCGGATCGCCGTGCTCGGTGACACCACCAGCGACATCGCCACCGGACGCAACGCGGGCGCGGGCATCGTCGCGGGCACCCTGACCGGCGCGCACACCGCCGACCAGCTGCGTGCCGCCGGTGCCACCCATGTCGTGGACTCCGTCGCCGATTTCCCGGCACTGGTCCTTTAAAGCTTGCGTCGCGGTACCGCCGCGGCGTCCCCCTCCGATCCTTCCGTCCCTGCGATTCCCCCGGCATCTGAACGAAAGTTGTTGCAATCGTGCGTACTTCCCTCACCGCGCGCCGCCTGTCCAAGGCCGCGCTGCTGCTGGTCGGCGTCACCGCCGTCGCCTTCACCGGCGCCTGTGGTGGCACCGGCACCGAATCCGCCAGCGGCAAGACCGTCACCGTGTACTCCGCCGACGGTGTCGGTGGCTGGTACAAGAACCAGTTCGACGCGTTCACCAAGGAGACCGGCATCGCGGTCAACCTGGTCGAGGCGGGTTCGGGCGAGGTCGTGAACCGCGTGGACAAGGAACAGTCCAACCCGCAGGCCGACGTCGTGGTCACCCTGCCGCCGTTCATCCAGAAGGCCAAGCAGTCGGGCCTGCTGCAGCCAAGCGGCATCGACACCGCCGCCATCCCGGCCGCGGCCAAGGACGCCGAGGGCACCTACGTGACCATGGCGAACAACTTCCTGTGCTTCATCGCCAACCCCGCGGTCGACGCGTCGGCGCTGACCTGGGAAGACCTGCTGAAGCCCGAGTACAAGGGCAAGCTGCAGTACTCCACCCCCGGCCAGGCCGGTGACGGCACCGCGGTGCTGGTGCTGCTGCAGCAGTTGCGCGGCAAGCAGGGCGCGCTGGATTACCTTGCCGCACTGCAGGCCAACAATGTCGGCCCGTCGTCGTCGACCGGCAAGCTGCAGGCCAAGGTCGACAAGGGTGAGCTGCTCATCGCCAACGGCGACGTGCAGATGAACCTGACCACGGTCAAGGAGAAGGGCTCCAAGTTCAACGTCTTCTTCCCGGCCAGCGCCGGCGTGCGCTCCACCGTGGCCGTCCCGTACATGATGGGTCTGGCCAAGGGCGCCCCGCACAAGGACGACGCCACCAAGCTGATGAGCTTCCTGATGGCCCCGGCCGCGCAGGCGAAGCTGGGTCCCGATGCGTTCGCCGTGTCGCCCCGCACCGACGTGCCCGCCCCCACCGACGGTGGCCCCGCCGCCGCGATGACCGGTGTCGAGGTTGTGGCGGTCGACTGGAACAAGGTGCTGACCGACCTGGACGCCGATGTCGCGGCGTACCAGAAGGCAACCGGCAGCTGAATTCGGCTGTGAGCTAAGGGAGTTGACGATGTCCGACGGCGATGTCCAGATGAAATCCGCTACCACGGCGGCGGCAACCAGCGAACCCGCGATCGTGTTCGACCGGGTCGGGGTCAGTTACGGCAGGGGCCGCAAGGCCTCGGTCGCGCTGGCCGATTTCACCCTGCGCGTCGCCGTCGGCGAGACCGTCGCGCTGCTGGGCCCCAGTGGGTCGGGCAAGTCGACCGCGCTCAAAGCGCTGGCCGGCTTCGTTCGACCCACCACGGGTTCGGTCCGCCTGGCGGGCCGCGACGTCACCGATCTGTCGCCCGCCAAGCGCGGAATCGGTGTCGTCGTGCAGTCCTACGCGCTGTTCCCGCACATGAACGTGCACAGCAATGTGGCGTTCGGTCTGAAATCGCATCGGGTGCCGCGCGGTGACATCGCCGCGCGGGTCACCGAGGCGCTGGACATGGTCGGCATGGGCGGATACGCGAAGCGGCTGCCTCGCGAGCTGTCCGGTGGACAGCAGCAGCGCGTGGCGATCGCTCGCGCACTGGCCATCAAGCCCAGTGTGCTGTTGCTCGACGAGCCGCTGGCCGCGTTGGATGCGCAGTTACGTCACTCGATGCTGGGTGAACTGCAGGCTCTGCGAAAAGCGTTGCCCGACACGGCGATGCTGTATGTGACGCATGATCAAGCCGAGGCGCTGGCGCTGGCCGACCGGATCGCGGTGATGCGCGATTCGCGTCTGGTCGATATCGACACTGCCGAGAACTTGTGGCGGCGTCCACCCACCGACTTCACCGCCGGGTTCCTCGGTGGCGCAAACCTGGTGCCCTGCACGGTCAATCACGTCACCGGCACCGCCGCACTGGTCACTGCGGGCGACGCCACCTTGCGCGCGGAAGCTCCGCAACCCGGTGTGGGACTTGCTGATTGGGCACCCGGCGACGACGCCCTACTCTGCATCCGCCCGCACACGATCACGATCTGCAAGCCCTGCGACCGAGATGCCTTGCGCGCCACAGTGTTGACGTCGGTATGGCGTGGCGCGACGACCAGAGTCGAACTCGCGGTCGACGGGCTCTCCGACGCGCTGGCCGCCGATGTGGCGGGGCACTTCACGGCGGAGATCGGCGCCGTCGTCGGAGTGAAACTCCCGGATCCAGCGGGAGTGCTCATCCCGCGCGCAGTCGGTGACACAGCCACCAATTCCGGGAGCGCGTCATCGTGAGTGCCGTCGTTCTAGAACACCCCGATGCGTCCCAGCCGACCAACGCACCACGGCGTTCGTGGTTGCCGATCCTGTGGACCTTGCCGCCCGTGCTGGTCGTGCTCGGCATCGCCGGCTATCCGATCCTGCGGGTGCTGACCGAGTCCACCCAAACCCCGACCGGCCGCGGCACCGAAGTCTGGACCTCGGTACTCGGCTCGGAAGCATTCCGAGAAGCCTTGTGGCGCACGGTATCCATCGCCGTCTGCGCCACGGCGGGTTGCCTGGTCCTTGGCACCTTCCTGGCGATCGTGTTGGCTTTCGTCCCGTTCCCCGGATCGGGTGTGGTCGGCAGGCTCATCGACACGATCCTGACGCTGCCGTCGTTCCTGATCACCCTCGCCTTCACCTTCCTCTACGGAACAGCGGGCGCGGTGAACGCCCTGATCGCCGAATTGACCGGCGCCACAACACCTGTCATCGACTTCCTCACCACCCCCCTCGGCGTGATCCTGGCCGAGATCACCTACTTCACCCCGTTCGTAGTGCGCCCGGTGCTCGCCGCCTTCGCGCAAATGCCGCGCGAACAACTCGACGTAGCAGCAAGTCTGGGCGCCTCACCCTGGCGAGTCCTGCGCCAGGTGATCCTGCCCGAGGCGTGGCCCGCACTCGCCGCAGGCGGCTCCCTGGTCCTGCTGCTCACCCTCAACGAGTTCGGCATCGTGCTGTTCACCGGCGCCAAGGGCGTCATCACCCTGCCCGCCCTGATCTACACCCGCGGCATCATCACCTTCGACCTCCCCGGCGCGGCCGTGCTCGCCTCGGTCCAGGTCCTGCTGTCGTTGAGCCTGTACCTGGTCTACCGGTTCGTCTTCGCCCGCTTCATCGCCCGCCCGAAGGGGGACTGATCATGCTCGTCTGGACGCCACGCGGAAAAGCCCTGGTACTGGGCGCCTTCGCCCTGGTGGTCACGGTGGTCTTCATCGCCCCCATCGCCACCGTGATCGCCGCCGCCCTGGCAGGCAGCTGGACCGGCCCCCTGCCCTCGGACCTGGGCTTCACCAACATCGGCAACGCCCTGACCGGCGAACAAGCCGCCAGCCTCTCGGTCAGCCTACAAACCGCCCTCCTAGCAGGCGCGATCTCCCTGATCCTGGGCACATGGGCAGCCCTGGCCTCCCGCGAAGCCCCCACCTGGCTACGCCGCCTCACCGACGCCGTCTTCCACCTCCCCGTAGCCGTCCCCTCCGTAGCAGTAGGCCTAGGCGTCCTCATCGCCTTCAACGAACGCCCCCTCCTCCTCGGCGGCACCAAGTGGA
The DNA here is from genome assembly GCF_042716995.1 of Nocardia sp. NPDC058640. Lineage (NCBI taxonomy): Bacteria > Bacillati > Actinomycetota > Actinomycetes > Mycobacteriales > Nocardiaceae > Nocardia > Nocardia sp. NPDC058640. Next base: position 221,720 of record NZ_JBHXRG010000001.1, on the reverse strand, counting down.
TCGTCATAGTCGCCCACACCGTCCTGGTCCTGGCCTACGCCTTCAGCGCAGTCTCCGCCGCCCTCGACCGCCTGGACCCCGCCTACCGCCAAGCCGCCGAATCTCTAGGCGCAGGCCCGGTACGAGTCCTCTGTCAAATCACCCTCCCCCTCCTACTCCCCGCCCTAGGCGCCGCCGCAGGCCTGGCAGTAGCCCTGTCCATGGGCGAACTCGGCGCCACCATCATGGTCTACCCCGCCACCTGGAAAACCCTGCCCATCAGCATCTTCGCCCAAACCGACCGCGGCGAAGTCTTCGACGCCGCAGCCGGAACGACGGTGCTCGTAGTGGTCACCTTGATCGTGCTGGTAGTCCTCGGCCGCGTCCGAGGACGTGCCGCCGTCCGCTGATCCGGCTCGATGCGCGGGTCGCGCCAGATCAGCACCGGCCTGCGGGTGCGGCGGCCCAGAGTCGAATGCGCATCGAGTGGGCCACGCTGAACGCCCACTATTCGCACAAACGGTGCGATTCTCGACCCAAATTCGAAGTTGTGGGCGCTCAGCGTGGTGTGACCTACCCGAACGCCCCAGCGGCGACCGCGGTCAGTCCGCCATCGACGCGAAGGTCGTGGCCATTGACGTAGGCGGCGTCGACCGACCCGAGGAACGCGACAGCGGCGGCCACATCTTCGGAGGTACCGACACGGCCCGCAGGCGGCAAGGTCGCCACGGCACGCCTCGCATCCTCGGGCATTTCCCGATGGAAGGCAGGGGTGTCGATATAGCCGGGGCTCACCGAATTCACCCGGATTCGTCGCGGCGCCAATTCCGCCGCGAGACTGCGAGTCAGGTTGTGAACCGCGGCCGTGCTCGCCGAGTACAGAGCCGAGCCGGCGACACCGAGATGCAGACCGAACGACGCGTTGATGACGATCGAGGCATGGTCGGGGAGCAGCGGCAGAGTCTTCTGAACAGTGAAGAAGGCACCCTTGAGGTTGCTCCCGATCACGTGATCGAAGAGCTCACCGGTGACCTGATCGATCGTCTGGAACGAACCGATGCCCGCATTGGCGAACACCAGATCGAGGTGCCCGAAGTGGTCGCCAACCGCCGCCGCGAGGATATCGAGATCATCGAGATCGGTAGCGTCACCGGCAATTCCGTGCGCCTGACCGCCGAGCTCGGCGACAGCCCCATCGAGCCGTGTCTTGTCCCGCCCGGTAATCACCACCCGGGCCCCCTCCGCGATCAACCGATGCGCGGTAGCCAACCCCATCCCGCTACTTCCGCCGGTGATCAGCGCGGTCTTGCCATCGAATCGAGAACTGTTGTGTGTCATGGGATTCAGCGTGGTGGATGGTCGGCGGAGTAGGCAGTGCGCAGTTATCAGGGGTGTGCCACCACCAGGCTGGCTTGATGTATCGCGAGCATTGCTCAGCATCCGCTGCCCGACATGGACTCGACCAGCGAGCACGCTCGGATCACGCGGATTCGGTCAGTCGCAATCGCGGAAGTCCGGCTAGACGTTGCGCGGTGTCGGTCTCGGGCCGCGGGTTGTAGAGCACCAGTGACCAATTCGGGTGGTCAGCGACAGTGAGCGTAGTGGCATCGAAGTACAGATCCCCGACCTCGGGATGGCGCAGCGCATTCACAGCCTGCAGCGGCGCACCGACTTCGTGGCGTTCCCAGAGTTCAGCGAACTCCGGCTCGGAAGCAGCGAGTTCGCTTGCCACACGCCGGAATTCGATGTCGTGCGGAACGAGCGCCGCATCCGCCCGATACGCGGCAACCACACCGGGCGCGGCCTCGGCCCACACCTCGGGCAACTCCCGGTAGCGGCGGCTGGTGAAGAACGTAACCAGGCAATTGTGCGGCTCACCGTCCTCGCACCCGAACACCCGCCCCGCAATCCCGTTGAACGCCAAGATGTTCCAGTACCGATCCCGCACAATGGCGGGCCCCCGCTCCCACCCGTCGAGCACCGCCCGAATCTCCGCAGTAACGTCCACCGCGGACCCACCAGCCACCGGCGGATTCAACCCGGCCAACACATACAAATGCGCCCGCTCCACCTCACTCAACCGCAACACCGACGCCACCGCATCGAGCACTTCCCCCGACACCGTGATGTCGCGCCCCTGCTCCAACCACGTGTACCAAGAAACCCCGACCCCCGCCAACATAGCGACCTCCTCCCGCCGCAACCCAGGAGTCCGCCGTCGCCCGGCCGCAGGCAACCCCACCTCACCCGGCCCGATCCCTTCCCGCCGCGACCGCAGAAAATCGCGCAGCTCTTCGCGCCGCCGGGCAGATGCCGCACTGACCATGCAACCAAGGTAACAACGTCGGAGTCGCCGCGGCGGCGGTGAGCCGGTTCTACTCGGGGCGAGGCCCGGTGCGATCAGTGGTGGAAGATGCGACTGGTCACCTCACCGGTGGCGATGAGGGATTTCGTGGTGTCGACGACACGGACATGGGTCAGAGTCGAAGAGCGGGTTCGGCTCACCACGGTCGCTTCGGCGGTGAGCTCGTCGACTGCCGGCGCGAGGTGGGCAAGCCGTTCGACGACTACGACGATCCGCAAGCTGTGATCGCGGCGTCCTTCGCGGTGAAGTAGCGGGTCTGGGCTGTAGTGACCACGGCCGAATCGCCGGACCCCAGCGCCAACTTGTTCAGTTCGGTGCCGAAAGCGTGTGCGGCAGAAGCATATTCGGTCAGGGCGGTGTTGAGGCTGGTCGAAACCTTGTTGGCGGCCAATGCGGTGTCGACCTTGTCGCCCGAGTCGTCGAGTGCGGTCGCCGCGTCCTGGGCGGCGGTCCGCGACGCCGCACGGTCGTCCTTCTCGTCGAGCCGGCGTTTCAACGCGTCGATCTTGAGTTTCACCTGCAGCGCACTGGTCAGAAACGGCCCACACACCGCCCCCTGCGCGGCCCTCGCCTTCGACGACGACGTGGCCGCAGCAGCGCTGACCGAGGTGACATGCGCCGCCCGATCGGCCTCATTGACAGTGGCTTGCCCGCTCACGGTATCCGCGCATCCGACGGTGATGAGACCGCCGAAAACCGCCACTACCGCCAAGATCAAACCAGCAATACGCCTGTTCACTGAACCCCCACGTCGAGTACCCACAATCCCGATCCCGTTGTGCGACAAGCACGCCACCGCCGCGCCCGAGCAGAATACAGGCAAGACCGCGCCCGAACCGCACCGATCACCCCACCGACCACCGCTCCCGTTCGTCACGAGTAGCGAAGTGTTGTGAGTGTGGATAGGGATCCACAGCAGCGCCGCTTCTGCGCGGACACGGTAGCACTGGCGTAATCGACCACTTCGTCGCCGAATTGGCGGAAAACGGGCTGGATGGTGGGCGAAGTGGTCGATTACGCCGGGCTCGGCGTGGACGGTCGGCGAGGCGTGCCTGGGTAGCTGCAGGAGTTCTAGACTCACGCTATGACAGCGTGGATCGAGGTTCTGACAGCGCTTACTGATGGTCCTGACCTGCCTATTCATGGCACTATTCGGGAGGTTGCTCCCGCGGATCGGGCTGAGCGGTCCGTCTCGGTCGGGTCGCGAATGCCCATGATGGTCGTCGCCCGGGACGGATGTCGCGTGTGGCGAAACGGGGAACGGCTGCGGGTCGATCAGGAAGATGGGCGGCCGATCTTCATCACCGATGGGGTCAAGGCGTGGGATTTCACCGCAGATCCTGAGCGTCCCCGCGTCGGTCCACCTGACCGCGTTCGTTACCTCGGGCGGAATCAGTTCCTGTTGCGGCGACGCGATGCGGCGGACTGGGCGGGGGAGGATTTCACCCGGCCTGTCGGTCCGGTGGAAGAGGTCGAGTTCGTCGGGAGGGCGTGTTGGACTGTCGAGTTGGCTCCGCCTCCGAACAAGCCGACGCCGCTGCGGATTTGGGTAGACATCGAGTCGGGGCAGATGCTCGGATATCGGTCCGAGGAGGCTGGTGTGGGGGCGCAGTTCGTCGACCTTCACGTGGGCGAGGACATCGACGATGCGCGGTTCGTGTGGGACGGTCCGGTCTACACGCCGGAGCAACACCAGCAGATACAGAGGGAGCAGTTCGAGGCGGTGAAGCGTGCGCAGACTGAATGGTTTGCTGAAACAGTCACTGCTGCACCGATTGTGGTGCGCGTGCCGATCGACTTCACGCCGGACGCCGTGCCGTTCAGTGATCCCGAGTCAGGGGCCTTCGACGCCATGAACCGGAACACGTCGATCTCCCGCCGCCCGCGCAGTGAGGAAGGGTGGGCTCCCCGTTCGGGTGTGCTGCAGTATGTCTGGTCCACCCCGAATTGGGACTGGGCGGCCGCCGCGCACGACGCCGACCTCGACGACGAGGCGATCCGCGATCTCCAACAGACCCTGCATCCCGACGATCCTGTCGACCGGCAGCAACGCGTCGATCCACCAGGCCGAGGCAAAGTCGGCTGACCCTGTCCTGCGCAACGTCCGACCGAATCCAGAATTGAGGAGAACGATGAGCACGACAGTGACCGACGAACAGATTCAGGCTTTGGCTGCGACTGCGAAACCGTTCAGTCTGGTGCTGCTTCGGTGGACCACGGAGCGGACGATGGACGGCGCCGACGCCATCGAACTCGAGCATCAGCGGCGGATGGTTTCGCTGCGTGCCGACGGGGTGATCGTGGTTCTGTGTCCGGTGGGCTCCGATGACCTGGCCGGCGTTGCGATCATGATCGGGCCTGTCGAGGAGGCGGCCGAGATCATGGCCGAGGACCCCTGCGTGCTGGCCGGAATGATGACGTACGAGGTGCATTCGTGCCACGGCTTCCCCGGAGACGCTGTCCCCGCATGAACGCCGCGCTGGGTTGGCGTGCATTGTCGGTGGGGCGGTTTACGCTGGGCGCGTGTCGGTACTTCCACTGATTTTTACCGCGGGCTGGGCCAGCGGGATCAATGCGTATGCGGTGGTGTTTCTGCTCGGGTTGTTCGGGCGGATCGGGTGGGCGGGGGAGGTGCCGCCGGGGTTGCAGCGGACTGATGTGCTCGTTGCCGCTGGGGTGTTGTTCTTGATCGAGGCGGTGGCGGACAAGATTCCGTATCTCGACTCGTTTTGGGACGCCGTGCATACGGTGGTGCGGCCTGCGTCAGGCGCGATCGTGTCGGGTTTGATTGCGGGGCAGGATGATTCGTTACCGACAATGTTCGCCGCGGCGGTGGGTGGGACTACGGCGTTGCTCAGTCACATCGTCAAGGCGGGGACTCGGATGGCGATCAATACTTCACCGGAGCCGGTGACCAATATTGCGATGAGTACCGCTGAGGACTTCACCGTCGGTGGCGTTATCACCTTGGCGGTGTTCTTTCCGGTGTTGGCGGCGGTGATCGCCGCTGTCCTGCTGGCGATCGGTTTATCGGTGGTCTATCTGTGCGCCAGTCGAATCCGCCGGTACCTCCGACGAAGGAGGGAACGCGACGGTGCGCGGAAGGCCGGCATCGATCCCGCCGTCGAGTGATTCCGGGCGTCGGGGACCGATCTCACCACTTCCGCGCAGCGCGCAGGCGACTGTCAGAGCACTGACAGTCGCCTGCGACGAAACACCCTCGGTCGGCGCGAGTTTCACCGCACCTGCGGCGCCACCTTCGTGCCCAGCAGGTCGATGCTGTGCAGCACCTGCTCGGGCGGCAGCGTCCCCACGCTGGTGTGCAACATGAAGCGGTCCAGCCCGAGCGTGTCGCGGACCTGCGCGATCTTGTCGGCCACGTAGTCGGCAGTGCCGACGAACAGCGAACCGCTGGGTGAGCGAAGGCCGTCGAACTGCTGGCGCGTCATCGGACCCCAGCCGCGTTCACGACCGATGGTCGACATGGCCAGGGCGTACGGCTCGTAGAACTCGGCGACAGCCTGCGCCTCGGTGTCGGCCACATAGCCGTGCGCGTGCACCGCCACCGGCTGCTTCTCGTGGCCGCCTTCGGCCAACGCCCGGTGATACAACTCGACCAGCGGCTTGAACCTGGCAGGCTCGCCGCCGATGATCGCGATAGCCAACGGCAAGCCGAGCAACCCGGCGCGAATCACCGATTCGGGACTGCCACCGACCGCGATCCACACCGGTAGCGGCCGGTCGTCGGTGCGCGGGTACACCGTCGCGTCGTGCAGCGGTGCACGGAATCGGCCCGACCAAGTGACCGGTGATTCCTCACGCAGACGCAGCAGCAGCGCGAGCTTCTCTTCGAACAGCGCATCGTAATCGGACAGCTCGTACCCGAACAGCGGGAACGACTCGGTGAACGACCCGCGCCCCGCCATCAACTCCGCGCGCCCGTTCGACAGCCCGTCCAGCGTCGCGAAGTCCTGATACACGCGCACCGGATCGTCGGAGCTGAGCACGGTGACCGCGCTGGTCAGCTGGATGCGCTCGGTGCGCGCGGCGGCGGCGGCCAGCACGACGGCGGGGGAGGACGCGGCGAAATCCTTGCGGTGGTGTTCGCCGACGCCGTAGACATCCAGGCCCGCGGCCTCGGTCGCCACGGCCTCGTCGACCACCTGGCGCAGCCGCACGGCGGCGGTCGGCGCGGGCTGGTCGCCGGTGGGGTACAGCTCGGCGAAGGTGGTGAGCCCCAGTTCCATGGTGAACCCTTTCTGCGGTATCCGGTCACCTTCTAAACGGACCGCAGTCCGATAACATTCCCGCGCGCAGTTGTGGATGTATGCGGATTATCTATGACGAAACTATAGTGGGCGGTATGACCGCTCTGGCGCCCACGCGCAACGAACCCGACCTGTCGTTCCTGCTCGACCGCACCAGCCACGTCCTGCGCACGCAGATGGCGGCGGCGCTGGCCGAGATCGGGCTGACGGCCAGGATGCACTGCGTGTTGGTCCACGCGTTGGAAGCCGAGCGCACGCAGGCGCAGCTCGCCGAACTCGGTGACATGGACAAGACGACGATGGTCGTCACCGTCGACGCGCTGGAGAAGGCGGGCCTGGCCGAACGCAAACCGTCGAGCACCGACCGCCGCGCCCGCATCATCTCGGTGACCCCGAAAGGCGCGGAACTCGCCGCCCAGAGCGCGGAAATCGTCGATGACGTCCATCGGGGCGCGCTGGATTCGCTACCGAAGGCGGAGCGCGAAACCCTGCTGCGTGCATTGAATCTCCTGGTGGAAGGCCCTTTGTCGACGCTGGTCGAAGCCGCGCCCGCGCGTCGCGCCCGGCAATAGTCCGTTAGAGATTGTCTGCAACGAAACTATCTAGTAGTGTCACTCTTGTTCGAGACGAGCAGGAGATGACCCATGACGAAGTCCCAGCGCACCGCCCTCGCGGTGCTGTCGGCAGCGATGCTGATGACCATCCTCGACGGCAGCATCGTGACCGTTGCCATGCCGGCGATCCAGGAAGACCTGGGCTTCACGCCCGCCGGTCTGAGCTGGACCGTGAACGCCTACCTGATCGCGTTCGGCGGACTGCTGCTGCTGGCAGGGCGCCTCGGTGACCTGATCGGCCGCAAGACGATGTTCGTCACGGGCAATATCGTTTTCACCGCCGCCTCGGTGCTGGCAGGCGTCGCGACCACTCCCGCCGTGCTCGTCGCGGCCCGTTTCCTGCAGGGCGTCGGCAGCGCGATCGCCGCGTCGGTGGTGCTCGGCATTCTGGTGACGATCTTCACCGAACCACGCCAACGCGCAACGGCCATCGGTGTTTTCAGCTTCACCGGCGCCGCGGGCGCCTCGATCGGGCAGGTGCTGGGCGGGGTGCTCACCGACGCGTTGAACTGGCACTGGATCTTCCTGATCAACGTGCCGATCGGCCTGGTGACCGTGCTCGTCGCGCACAAGGCCCTGCCCGCCGACCGTGGTCTGGGCTGGTCCGCCGGTGCTGATGTATTGGGCGCCGTCCTGGTCACCGCCGGTCTGATGCTGGGCATCTACACCGTGGTCGAGGTCGAACGCTACGGCTGGGTCTCGACGCACACCCTGGGTCTGGGTGCACTGGCTGCCGGGTTGCTCGCCGCGTTCGTCCTGCGTCAGGCCACCGCCGCAAACCCGCTGCTGCCGCTGCGAATCTTCCGCTCCCGCACCGTTTCCGGCGCCAACGTGGTGCAAATGCTCACGCTCGCAGCGATGTTCGCCTTCCAGATTATCGTCGCGCTGTACCTACAGAAGGTGTTGGGCTACAACGCTTTGCAGACCGGCTTGGCTATGCTGCCCGCCGCTGTCGCGATCGGCGGAGTGTCGCTGTTCGCGTCGGCTCGCCTGATCACCCGCTTCGGTGAGCGCGCGGTCCTGATTGCCGGTCTGACGCTACTGCTGGCCGGAATGTCCTGGCTGACCAGGCTGCCTGTCGACGCCACCTACCTGACCGACGTGCTGCCGGTCATGGTGGCCATCTCCGGCGGCGGCCTGGTGCTGCCCGCCCTGACCGCGCTGGGTATGTCCGGCGCCGAGGCCGACGACGCGGGCCTGGCGTCGGGTCTGTTCAACACCACCCAGCAGGTAGGCATGGCGATCGGTGTCGCGGTCCTGTCGACCCTGGCCGCCGCGCGAACCGGCACCGACCTGCTGGCCGGTGCATCCAACGCCGAGGCTCTGACCAGCGGTTACCGGCTGGCGTTCACTGTCGCGGCCGGTCTGCTCGCCACCGCCCTGCTCATCAGCGTCACTGTGCTGCGCAAGCAGCAGAGCGCCGACATGACGCCGACAGACGAGCCGATCCTGGCCGCGTAACCCGCCGAGCGGACATCCACCCCCACGGTTCACCCCCCGGGTGGATGTCCGCCCGGGGGTTCGGTGGTGTCCTCGAAGAATGCTGACCGATCGCACGACGTTGACCCAATTCCTCATCGAAGAGCGCCGCCGCTATCCCGGTTCCAGCGGTGAGCTCAATTCCCTGATCCTCGACGTCGCGCTGGCCTGTAAGGCGATCTCCAAACGCATCGCCTCGGGCGCCCTCACCGGCGTGCTCGGCCATGCCGGGGTGGTGAATGTGCAGGGTGAGCAGCAGCAGAAGCTCGACGTGGTCGCCAACGACTTGTTCCTGCGGGCCAACGAATGGGGCGGCCAGTTAGCGGGGATGGTGTCGGAGGAACTAGACGATCCGTATCCGATCCCGCCGGACTACCCGCGCGGAAAGTATCTGTTGGCCTTCGATCCCCTGGATGGCTCCTCTAATATCGACGTGAATGTCGCTGTGGGCAGCATCTTTTCGATTCTTCGTGCCCCGACACCGGGCACAGACGCGACACCGGAGGACTTCCTGCAGCCCGGCACCGAACAGGTCGCCGCGGGCTACGCGATCTACGGTCCCGCAACACAACTCGTGCTCACCGTCGGCACCGGCGTGCACGCGTTCACCCTCGACCCCGAACTGGGCGAATTCTTCCTGACCGGCCAGAACCTGCGCCTGTCGGAGTCCACCTCGGAATACGCGGTCAACAGTTCCAACCGGCGCTTCTGGGAACCGGCCGTGCGCCGCTACATCGACGAGTGTCTGGCAGGCGCGACGGGCCCGCGCGAGAAGGATTTCAACATGCGCTGGGTGGCGTCGCTGGTGGTGGAAACGCACCGAATCCTCACGCGCGGTGGCGTTTTCCTGTATCCGCGCGACTCCAAAGACCCATCTAAAGAGGGCCGGTTGCGGCTGCTGTACGAGGCCAACCCGATCGCGTTCCTGATCGAGCAGGCCGGCGGTCTCGCCTCGACCGGGCGGGAACGGATTCTCGAGATCGCCCCCACCGAACTGCATCAGCGGATCGCGTTCATCTTCGGTTCGCGCGACGAGGTGGCCCGGATCGTGAGATACCACGCCGAGGCGCCCGAAGAACCCGATGGCCAGTGGAGTCCGCTGTTCGGTCTGCGCGGTCTCTACCGTTCCACCACCTGAGGAGGAGTTTCATGTCCGCCAAGCACCCCGTCGTCGCCATTACCGGATCGTCCGGTGCCGGAACAACTTCGGTGATGCGCACGTTCGATCAGATCTTCCGCAGGGAAGGCATCGATGCCGCGTATGTCGAGGGCGACAGCTTCCACAAGTTCGACCGGGTCGGCATGAAGGAGGAACTGGCTCGGGCCCTGGACGAAGGCGACCACACTTTCAGTCACTTCGGTTCCGAAGCCAACCTGTTCGAGGACCTGGAGAAACTGTTCCGCGGCTACGGCGAGAACGGGACCGGTCGGGTGCGAAAGTACCTGCACGACAAGGAAGAAGCCGCACCGTACAACCAGGAGCCCGGAACGTTCACCCCGTGGGAGGACATTCGCCCCGGCACCGACATGCTGTTCTACGAGGGCTTGCACGGTGCGGTGGCCAACGACCAGGTCGACGTCGCGCAGTACGCGGATCTGCTCATCGGGGTGGTGCCCGTGATCAACCTCGAGTGGACCCAGAAGTTGCACCGCGACAAGGACAAACGGGGCTACTCCACCGAGGCGGTCACCGAGACGATCCTGCGCCGCATGCACGACTACGTGAACTTCATGTGCCCGCAGTTCTCCCGCACCCACGTGAATTTTCAGCGGGTTCCCGTGGTCGATACATCGAATCCATTTGTCGCACGGACGATCCCGACGCCTGATGAGTCCATGCTGGTGATCCGGTTCGCCGACCCGCACGGCATCGACTTCCCATACCTGCTGTCGATGCTGCACGACTCGTTCATGTCCCGCCCGAACACGATCGTGTGCCCGGGCGGGAAAATGGACCTCGCCATGCAGTTGATCTTCACGCCGATGCTGTTGCGGCTGATGGAACGCAGCCGCTCCCGCCGTTGATAATTCGACGACCACCTCATGCGAGGTGGTCGTCGAACCATGTCACCAGTTCCGGGTCGTCGAGTCCGTCGGCGACCAGGACCGCCGCGGACAGGTCGTCGGTGCGTGTGTAGGCGTTCTGCGCCGCCACGCACCGCAGTCCGGCAGCCACGGCGGATCGAACACCGTTGGCTGAATCCTCCACGGCCACAACCTGATCAGCGGACAGCCCGGTCTGGATCAACACGTCCAGGTACACCGCAGGGCTCGGCTTCAAGATGGGCACTTCGGTTCCCGTGGTGACCGTGTCGAAGGGGTCACCGAAGGCGTGCTTCAGCAGCGGTTCGACCCAGGCGCGGGTGCCGGTGGTCGCGACATGCAACCGGACACCGCGCGCCCGCAGCCGTTCGATCAGTTCCCGCGCGCCAGGACGGGCACTGATGCGCCCGTCCGCAGCCATCTGCCGCATGATCCGAGTCTTGTTGCGGTGCAACTGTTGTGCCAGATGCCGGGCCTGCCCGGCGGGCATACCGTGCTGTTCGAACCAGAATGTGAGCCGCTGCGCGCCGCCGGCGACCTTCAGCAGGTCCCCGTACTCGTCGACGTCCCAGCGGTCGGGTAGCCCCGCCTCGGCGAAGGCCGTGTTGAAGGCCACCCGATGGCCGTCTCGTTCACTGTCGACCAGCGTGCCGTCGACATCGAAGATCACTGCTCGAAGTTCGGTCATGGTGTGCCGTGCAGGTATTCGCGGATGCGGTCGAGCACGGCCGCCACGGTGAAGCCGTGATGGGCCATGACTTCGTCGCCGGGACCGCTGTGGCCGAACTCGTCGATACCGACCGCCAAGTCGACCAGACCCGCCCAGCCTGCCGTGCTGCCGGCTTCGAGGCTGATCGTGTGCGCGGCGGGGTCGGGGGAGAAGCGGGACCGGTCCAGTGCCGACACCACCCGCACGGTGTATCCCTCGGCGCGCAACTGCTCGGCGGCGGCCGCTGCCAACGCGACTTCCGAACCGGTAGCGACGATTTCGACAGAGGCGGCAGTCGGTGCATCGGGGATGTCGAGCTGAGGCAATGACTGGCGCGACAGGATCAGCGCGGTGGGCCCATCGGTGCGGGTCAGTGCGAGTTCCCACGCGAGGGCGGTCTCGGCATCGTTGGCCGGTCGCAACACCTGCAGGCCGGGGATCACCCGCAGCGACTCGACATGCTCGACCGGCTGATGCGTCGGTCCGTCCTCACCGACCGCGATCGAATCGTGCGTGAGCACATAGATCACCGGCTGTTTCATCAACGCCGACAACCGCAGCGCCGGCCGCAGGTAGTCGGCGAACACCAGGAACGTGCTCCCGAACACCCGGAACCCACCGTGCAGGCTCATCCCGTTCAGAATCGCGGCCATCCCGAACTCGCGGATACCGAAAGCGATAGCGCTGGAAGCGAAGTCATCGCGCGAGATCACGTCACCACACACCGTCCCCGTCGACCCGGCGAGATCGGCCGACCCGCCGACCAACTCCGGCATGGTCGACAGTGCCGCGTTCAAACACGCCTGCGACGACTGCCGGGTGGCACGAGGTGCGCCCGCGACGACGGATTCCAGTGCAGGCAACAGTGTTTCAGGCAGCAGTCGTGCATGAGCACGTCGGAACTCCGCGGCTCGCGAAGGCGCAACAGCGTCGAAGGCCGCGAACTCGTCGAGCCAGGTTGCGTGCTCCTCACCACCCAGAGCCGCCAACGCCGCACACGTCGCGGCAACTTGCTCGGGCACCGAAAAGGGCGGAAGCGACCATCCCGCAAGGTCTTTGGCTTGCGCCAACCGCTCGGCACCCAACGGCGCACCATGCGCCTTGGACGTCCCCGCGACACCGGGCGCCCCATGCCCGATCACCGTCCGCACCGCCAGAAAACTAGGCCGAGGATCACCCTTGGCCCGGGTCAGAGCAGCATCGATCGCCTCGATATCGGTCCCATCCGAAACCACCTCGGTATGCCACCCATACGCCGCGAACCGCGCCACCTGGTCATCACTACACGACCGCCCGACAGCACCATCGATGGTGATCTCGTTGTCGTCCCACAGCACGACCAACCCACCAAGCCCCAAATGCCCTGCGAAAGAAGCAACCTCGTGGCTGACACCCTCCATCAGGCACCCATCACCCACGATCGCGTAGGTCCGATGCCCGGTGATCTCGGGAAACCGGGCAGCAGTCATCCGCTCGGCCAAAGCCATCCCGACCGCCATCGCCAACCCCTGCCCCAACGGCCCGGTCGTGCATTCGACGCCGGGGGTATCCCCGTACTCCGGGTGCCCCGGCGTCGCCGAACCCAACTGCCGAAACCGCCGCAACTCCGAAACGGGCAGGTCATACCCGAACAGGTGCAAAAGCCCGTACAGCAACGCGGACCCGTGCCCGGCGGACAGCACGAACCGGTCCCGATCAACCCACTGCGGGTCAGCCGGATCATGACGTAAATGCCGACTCCACAGCGTCCACGCCATCGGCGCCGCCCCCATCGGCATCCCCGGATGCCCGGACTGGGCGGCCTCCACCATGTCGGCGGCGAGGAACCGCAGCGTGTCCACGGCCAGCCGGTCGGTCTGCACCGACGGAACGAAAGCGATATCGGTCATCAGGCTGCCTCTCCCGACGTGGTGGCGGCATCGCGCAAACGCTTCACCGCGGCCGCTTTGCCCTCGGGATACCCGTACATCCACGACCCCGAAATGAACACATCAGCCCCCGCCGCAGCCGCGCCACCGATGGTGTCGGCGGTGATCCCGCCGTCGACTTCCAGCTCGATGGACCGCCCCGACTCGTCGATCATCCGCCGCAACTGCGCGATCTTCGGCTCGACAGCCGGAATGTAGGCCTGCCCGCCGAAGCCCGGATTCACGGTCATGGCCAGGATCAGATCGGTCTCGGCCAACACGTGGGCCACGGTTGCGGCGGGCGTGTGCGGGTTCAGCGCGACCCCGCTGCGCGCCCCGAGATCGCGGATCCGCGCCAGGGTGCGATGCAGGTGCGTGCAGGCTTCCGCGTGCACGATGATCAGCTCGCACCCGGCGTCGATGTACTCGGGCAGCAGCTCGTCGGGGTTCACCACCATCAGGTGCGCCTCGAACCCGACGGTGCTGTCCGCGCGCGTGGACGCGATCACCGCGGGGCCGAACGTGAGGTTGGGGACGAACACACCGTCCATCACGTCCCATTGGATCCGGTCGACGCCGGCCGCGCACAGATCACGCACCTCCTCACCCAGTCGAGCGAAATCTGCGGGCAACACCGAGGGCACTATGAGCGGCCGGGGGACTGGGGACTGCGGCATGGCACGGCCTTTCTGATCGGGTCCGTTCATCGGACCGCACCGGCGCACCTTCGGGGCTCCCCCTCGGGGGTGGAGGTCCGGGTGAGATCTCGTCAATGCCGGTAGCGCGGACTCCCGCCCGCCGTAGGGTGGAGGGATGCCGGAGTTACCTCCGACCCCGTTGAAGCTTGTGCTCGTCGACGATCACGAGATGGTGCTGCACGGGCTCGACGCCATGCTCGGCCACTTTCCCGACGAGGTCGTGATAGTCGGCCAGTCCACCACCGACACCGCCGCGTTGCGGATGGTCGCCGAACACCAACCCGACATCGTGCTGTGCGACGTGCGCATCGGCAAGGCCAGTGGCCTGGATCTGTGCCGTCAGATCACGTTGCAATATCCCGACACCAAAGTCGTGCTGCTGACCGTGTACGACGACGAGCACTACCTGTATCAGGCGCTGCGCGTGGGCGCCTCGGGCTACATTCTCAAACGCGTCGACGGGCGCGAACTCGTCGCCCAGCTGCGGCGCGTGCAGGACGGGGAGACGGTGGTCGACGCGTCGCTGGCCGGCCGGGTGGCATTGGCGGCGGCCAGGCTCAACGCGGGGCAGTTCTGGTCGGGGGCGCACCTGGGGCTGACGCAGCGTGAATCAGAAGTGTTGGGGCTGTTGGTTTCCGGTCATTCGAACCGTGCGGTGGCGAGCAAGTTGGTGGTGAGTGAGGACACCGTGAAAACCCATATTCGCGGGTTGTATCGCAAGCTGGGCGTGTCCGATCGCAGTGGGGCGATCGCGGTTGCGTTGCGGGAGGGGCTGTTTCGGTGAGTTACGCCGGTGGCGCGGTTCCTACGGCGGCGGAGCTCGCGCCGCTGCTGGGCGCTGACGGTGTGCTGCTGTACGCGATCGACGGCCAGGATCTCAGCATCGTCGACATGTGGCCGGTGCATCCGTCGGCGAGTTCGCTGCGACTGCAGGTGGGGTTCGGCGTGACCGGGCTGGTGGCTCGTACTCGCAAACCCGTGCTGATCGACAACGACTCGCCGCGAAATGCCTTGCACCGCAGGTTGTTACGACTGGACCCCCACCAGACCCTCGCGCGCATGTGCCTGCCTTTGCCGGGACTGGAGGGCGAGATAGTCGGCGTGCTGGCGGTGCATCGCGATCCGCGAAATCCCTTCGGGCAGCAGGATTTAGACGGCGCGCAGCACTACGCCGCCGTGCTCGGCCTGTGGTTGCACGCGCAGCGCCTGTTCCGCACCGTCCATCGTCAACGCACCGAACGCGACCGTCTCGTCGAGCAGGCGATCACCGCCCAGGAAGCCGAACGCCGGCGCATCGCCTTCGACCTGCACGACGGCGTCACCACCGCCCTGGCCTCGATGTCGTTCCACCTGTCCGCCGCCGACCTCACCGTGTCGGAACTGGTCGCGCACGTCGACGTCACCGACGAGGCCAGCCTGCGCGACCTCGCCCGCGCCCGCGCCGAACTGGTCAGCGCCCGCGAGCTCGCCGATTTCGCCTACAACGAGACCCGCGCCGCCATCTCCGGCCTGCACAGCCTGGTCCTGGACGACCTCGGCCTGGTCGCCGCGATCGAATCGTTGGTGCGCACGGTCAGCGGCGACGGGCCACCGGAGATCGAATTCCTCGTCGACCCCACCGCCGCCATCGACGACATCCCCGACCACGCGGCCGCCACGCTGTACCGCATCGCGCAGGAGTCCCTGGCGAATGCGGTGAAACATGCTGGGGCACAACGAATTGTGGTCTCCCTGCGTCGGGTCGGTGATTCGATCGTGCTCGGATGTTCCGATGACGGCGAAGGTTTCGACCACGCCGAACGTCGCGCGAACCGTGCCGCCGACCTCGACGGCGAACAACACTTCGGCCTGACCTCGATCGCCGAACGCTGCGCCATCATCGAAGCCTCGCTGCGCGTGGAGTCGATGCAGGGACGTGGGACCACCGTCCTGGTGGAGCTGCCCGTTCGCTCGCCGGGGCTTTTCCCCTAGCGTCCCTAACTCCACCCCTCCGCGCCCCCAATTGCCGTTTTTGGTCGTGACCTGCGGAAAGACTGGTCATACCCTGGAATGAGATCACCGACAGGTCCCCCCGGTCGGACTCCCAGAAAGGGGTAGGTACATGACCGATCCGAGCACCCCGATGCAGCGCCACGCCGCCCGGATGCAACGCGCCCTACCCCAAGGATGGCTGGTCGACATCGTCGAAGAGCCGATCCCCGGGGGAGTGGGCACGCGACCCGTATTGCGGTTACGCCCGCCCAGCGCCTTCGTCGCCCGCCTGTTCGGCTATTCCGCCGCAGCCTGAGCCGCGGCTGCGCAGTTGTCGAGCAGAACCCCTTGTGCGGCAGTGACTTCGGCCGGCGATCCCGCCCAGGTGTGTAGCGCGGCGCTCACGAGCGCGCGACCGAACGAGAACGTCACCGGCCACGGTCGACGATCATCCGCGGCGAGCGCGCTGAGAAATGCGCACACGTTCGCGGTCGGATGCCCACCGGACAGGAACGCGATCCCGGCGACTTCGGCAGGCACGTGTTCGTTCAACACCGCGAACGTGGCCGCCGCGACCTCGGCCGCGGGAACCGGCGAGGCGTCCAGCCCCGGCGTGACGAAGTTCGGCTTCAGCACGATCCCGCTCAGCTGCACCCCCGCATCGACCAGCGCCTCGAACACCGCGCCCAACGCCAGCGAGGTGGCCGCCGCCGACGCCGCGAGGTCGTGATCGCCGGTGCACAGCACCTCGGGCTCCACGATCGGCACGATGCCGTGCTGCTGACACAGCGCCGCGTACCTGGCCAGGGCCTGCCCGTTCGCCCGCGCCGAGTACGGCGTGATCGTGTGCACGTCGAACACCGCCCGCCACTTCGCGAACGCCGCACCGCGCTGTGCGTACGACGCCAACCGCGCACCCAGGCCGTCCAGACCCTCGGTGATCAGCGCCCCACCCTGACCCGGCAGCGGAGACGTGCCGGTATCGACCTTGATCCCCGGCAGGATCCCGAGTTCGCGCGCCGCGATCGGGAACGGCCGCCCGTCGGCGAGATCCTGGCCGAAAGTCTCGTCGCACAGGATGATTCCGCTGATGCACTGCGACAGGTCGGCGGCGGTGAGCAGCAGTGCGCGGTAGTCGCGCCGGGCGGTCGCACTGGCGGCGATCCCCTCCTGTTCCAGGCGCGATGACATGGTTTTGATCGACTCGTCGGCGGCGAGGATGCCGCGGCCGCCGCTGGTCAGCTGTCGGGCGATATCGGCGAGGGCGGTGGCGGTAAGTGTCGTCATGACGACCAGCATCGCGGCACCCGCGACCGCCGTCCTCACCCCTTCGGGCGAGAGCGGGTGTGAAACGCGGCAGCGCCCACCTGGTCCGGATCGCACAGATGGGCCACGAACAACCGGGTCGCCGAGGTCGGTTCCGGGGTTGTGCAGACGTGCCACGGCCGGTCGAGGGGTGTTCCGGGCAGGTCGTAGGCGACCAGTTCGCCCGAGGCGAGTTGCTCGCGCGCGGCCTCCTCGTGCACGAGGGTGACCCCGAGTCCCTCGCGCGCGGCGGCCACGGCGGCGCCCGACGTGCCGAGGGTGAGTAGCGGGGGCGCGGCCTGTAGCCGGCTCAGCAACGACAGCGCGGTATCGCGCGTACCGGACCCGACACCGGTCAGCAGCCAGGGGAGCGTGAGCGGGTCATCGAGCAGTCCCGGCCGCCCGACCAGCAACAACCGGTTCGCCCGCCGCGCCGCCGTGACCAGCCCGGACCCCGTCGGCGGCCGCCCCGCCAACGCGATATCGAAGACATGATCGGCCGCGCGCGCGAACAGCTCCCCGCGCGTGAGCACCGACAGCGACAGCTCGACATGCGGATGCGCCTGTGCGAACGACGCCATCAGCGCGGGCAGCACGTACTCACTGGCCGTGGCCACCGCCCCGATCCGCACCCGCCCCCGGTCCGCATCGTGCACCGCCCCCGCCGCCTCGGCCAGCAGTCCGAGCAGTTTTCGCACGTACCCCGCGAAGATCTCACCCGAATCCGTCGCCACGATCCCACGCCCGGACTTCCCGAAAAGCCTTGTGCCCAAAGCCTCTTCCAACGCGGTGATCGCCGCCGACACCGCAGGCGGCGTGACATGCAGTGTTTCCGCCGCCGCCCGCACACTGCCGGTCTCGTACACGGCGAGAAACGTGCGCAACCGACCCCAGGTGGCGGCGGCGGGCAGGTCCGGGCTGGCGAACATCGTTCAATTATGCCTTAACAGTTCACAGGAAACATTCCATTGTCGTTGAACAATCGCGCCCACACACTGGAAGAGCTTCTCCAGGCGTGACCGAAAGGAACGGCGATGACCACGATCGAGAACGAGGGACCAGTCACCAAAGAACGCTGGGATCCGGGCGTGCAGAGTTACGCCGGAATGGGTTACTGGAACCCCGATTACGTCCCCAAAGACACCGACGTGCTCGCCGTATTCCGTGTCACCCCGCAGGACGGCGTCGACCCCATCGAGGCCGCGGCCGCCGTGGCAGGCGAATCCTCCACTGCCACTTGGACTGTCGTGTGGACCGACCGGCTCACCGCCAACAGCCACTACCAGGCCAAGGCGTACAAGGTCGACCAGGTTCCCGGTCGGCCCGGCGAGTACTTCGCCTACATCGCTTATGACATCGACCTTTTCGAGGAAGGCTCCATCGCGAACCTGACCTCGTCGATCATCGGCAATGTCTTC
The DNA here is from genome assembly GCF_042716995.1 of Nocardia sp. NPDC058640. NCBI lineage: Bacteria > Bacillati > Actinomycetota > Actinomycetes > Mycobacteriales > Nocardiaceae > Nocardia > Nocardia sp. NPDC058640. The sequence goes on along the minus strand of NZ_JBHXRG010000001.1, from coordinate 202,964 downwards.
GGCTTCAAGCCGCTCAAGGCCCTGCGCCTGGAAGACATGCGCATCCCCGTCGCCTACACCAAGACCTTCCAGGGCCCCGCCCACGGCATCGTCATGGAACGCGAAATGCTCAACAAGTACGGTCGACCGCTGCTGGGCGCCACCATCAAACCCAAGCTCGGCCTGTCCGCGCGCAACTACGGGCGCGTGGTCTACGAGGCCTGTCGCGGTGGACTGGACTTCACCAAGGACGACGAGAACATCAACTCCCAGCCGTTCATGCGCTGGCGCGACCGCTTCCTCTACGCGATGGAGGGGGTGAACCGGGCAATGGCCGAAACCGGCGAGATCAAGGGCCATTACCTCAACGTCACCGCGGGCACCATGGAGGAGATGTACCGGCGCGCCAACTTCGCCAAGGAACTCGGCAGCGTCGTGGTGATGATCGACCTCACCATCGGCTACACCGCCATCCAGTCCATGGCGCACTGGGCGCGCGAGAACGGCGTGCTGCTGCACCTGCACCGGGCAGGCCACTCCACCTACACGCGCCAGAAGACCCACGGCGTGAGCTTCCGGGTGATCGCGAAGTGGTCGCGACTGATGGGTGTCGATCACGTGCACGCAGGCACGGTCGTGGGCAAGCTCGAAGGCGATCCGGCGACCACGCGTGGTTTCTATGACACGTTGCGCGACAACGACGTTCCCGCCAACCTGGGCAACGGCATCTTCTTCGATCAGGACTGGATCTCCATGCCCGGCGTGATGCCGGTGGCCTCCGGCGGCATCCACGCAGGCCAAATGCACCAGCTGCTGGACCTTTTCGGCGACGACGTGATCCTGCAGTTCGGCGGCGGCACCATCGGCCACCCCTACGGCATCGCCGCGGGCGCCGAAGCCAACCGGGTCGCGCTGGAGGCAATGGTCAAGGCGCGCAACGAAGGTCGCGATCTGCTCCTGGAGGGCCCGGGCGTGCTGCGCAACGCGGCCAAGCACTGCGCACCACTGCAGGCGGCCCTGGACACCTGGGGCGACATCACCTTCGACTACACCAGCACCGACGCGCCCGACGTGGTGGCGACCCCGGTGCCCTCGATCTAAGGAACACCCGATGAAACTGCGCTACGGCACCTTCTCCTACCTGCCCGACTTGACCGACGACGAGATCGCCGCCCAGGTGAAATACGCCCTCGACCACGGCTGGCCGGTCTCGCTGGAATACACCGACGACCCGCACCCCCGCAACGTCTACTGGGAGATGTGGGGGCTGCCGATGTTCGACCTGACCGAACCCGACGGCGTGCTCGCCCAACTCGCGGACTGCCGAGCCACCTTCCCGCAGCACTACATTCGCCTGCTGGCCTACGACGCCACCCTGGGTCGACAGTCCACCGCGATGTCGTTCCTGGTCCAGCGCCCCGCGCACGAACCGGGCTTCCTGCTCGAACGCGTGGAGGGACCCGACCGCACCCAGCGGTACTCGGTGAAGTCCTACGCCACCGCCCGTCCCACCGGCGATCGGTACACGGGCGAGTGAACTGATGGACACACCAAAGGGATTCGGGTTCCACCGGCCGGGCGTGCACGGCGCGACCGACACCGCCGTCGACGAGGAAACGCGCGAACCCGCGATTCTCGGCGACGACGAGGTGCTCGATCTCTCGGCCGACGAGGCCGCGGCCAGGGTGACCGACACCCTGGCCGCACTCGACGCCGAGCTGGTCGGCCTGGCCGCGGTGAAACGCCGCGTCCGCGAGATCGCCTCACTGCTGCAGGTCGACCGGGCCCGGCGCCGGTTCGGCCTGACCACCACACGACCCACGCTGCACATGAGTTTCACCGGCGGCCCCGGCACCGGCAAGACCACGGTCGCCCTGCGGATGGCGGCGATCCTGCACGCCCTCGAGTACATCAGGGCGCCGCGCGTGCACACCGTCACCCGCGACGACCTGGTCGGCCAGTTCATCGGCCACACCGCACCCAAGACCAAGGAGGCGATCGCGCGCGCCGCGGGGGGCGTGCTGTTCATCGACGAGGCCTATTACCTGTTCCGGCCGGAGAACGAACGCGACTACGGGCAGGAAGTCATCGAGATCCTGCTCACCGAGATGGAGAACGAACGCGGCGACCTGGTGGTGATCTTCGCCGGCTACCCCGACCGGATGGCCACGTTCTTCTCCGCCAATCCGGGCCTGAGTTCCCGTGTGCCGCACCATCTCACGTTCGAGGACTATGACCATGCGGAGCTGACCCAGATCGCCGGTCTGATGGTGGAGTCGGAGGGGTTCGCCTTCGACGACGACGCGCACAAGGCGTTCGCGGAGTACCTGACGTTGCGGATGCAACAGCCACGGTTCTCCAACGCGCGCAGCGTGCGCAACGCCATCGAACGCTGTCGACTGCGGCAGGCACGACGGCTGGTGGCGCTGGACCGGCCGCTGGGCAAGGCCGACCTGATCACGCTGACCGCCGAAGATGTCTACGGCAGCAGCATTTTCGAGTAATCGCAAGGAAAGTGGGCGGCCCGATAACCTGTACCTATCAGGCGATCGGGCTTTCCACTTTGACATCGGTGAGCATTGTGAGAAGCCTTTGATCACAGATGTCGAACTGAAAAGAAGCTGATACATGACCTCGATCGAGGACCCCGAAGACGATCTGCGCGTGACCCCGCCCAAGACCTGGGCGGTTGGCGTACCCGCGGTAGTGCACGCGATCGAATACTCGCTGTCGCAGAACTCCCCGGCCCGCACGGCGCTGACCCTGCTGAACATCAATCAGACCAAGGGATTCGACTGTCCGGGGTGCGCGTGGCCGGAGCCGAAGAACCGGCACCTGAACGAGTACTGCGAAAACGGTGCCAAGCACATCAACGACGAGGCCACCACCCGTCGCGTGACCAGGCAGTTCTTCGCCGAACATCCCGTGGCCGAGCTGGACACGATGTCGGACTACTGGCTCAACCAGCAGGGTCGGCTCACCGAGCCGATGGTGAAGCGCCCCGGCGCCACGCACTACGAGCCCATCGGCTGGGACGAAGCCCTCGATCTGATGGCCCGCGAACTGCGCTCCCTGGACACCCCCGACCAGGCGCTGTTCTACACCTCGGGCCGGCTCAACAACGAGGCCGCGTTCCTGCTGCAACTGTTCGCGCGCGCGTACGGCACCAACAACCTGCCCGACTGCTCGAACATGTGCCACGAGTCCAGCGGTTCCGCGTTGCAGCAGACCATCGGTGTCGGCAAAGGCACTGTGTCCCTTGACGATATCTACGAAGCGGACCTGATCTTCGTCGTCGGCCAGAACCCCGGCACGAACCATCCGCGGATGCTGTCGGCGCTGGAACAGACCAAACGCAACGGCGGCAAGATCGTGGCGGTGAACCCGCTGCCCGAGGCCGGGTTGATCCGGTTCAAGAACCCGCAGAAGGCGCGCGGGGTGATCGGGCGCGGCACCGAGATCGCGGACATCTTCCTCAAGATCCGGCCCGGCGGCGACCTCGCGCTGTTTCAGATGCTGAACAAGCTGCTGCTGGAAGCCGAGGACGCCGCGCCGGGCACGGTGCTGGACCGCGAGTTCATCGCCTCGCAGACAACAGGTTTCGACGAGTTCTCCGTTTACGCCAGGCAGGTGAGTTGGGAGCACACGCTCACCGCGACCGGTTTGACGCGCGAAGAGATCGAGGCCGTGCACCAGCAGGTGCTGGGCAGCAAGAAGATCATCGTGTGCTGGGCGATGGGTTTGACCCAGCACAAGCACGGCGTTCCCACCATTCGCGAAGTGGTCGACTTCCTGCTGCTGCGCGGCAATCTCGGCCGACCCGGCGCCGGGGTGTGTCCCGTGCGCGGGCACAGCAATGTGCAGGGCGACCGCACCATGGGCATCTGGGAGCGGGTGCCGCAGTCGTTCCTGGACGCGTTGGGTAAGGAGTTCGACTTCACCCCGCCCGCTGAGCACGGGCTGGACGCGGTGGATTCGATTCGGGCCATGCGTGACGGCGAGGCGAAGGTATTCGTCGGTGTCGCAGGCAATTTCGCGCGCGCCACGCCCGATAGCGACGTCACCGAGGCCGCTTTGCGGAAGTGCTCGCTGACGGTGCAGATCTCCACCAAGCTCAACCGCTCGCACACGGTGTGCGGGGAGACGGCTCTGATCCTGCCCACGTTGGGTCGCAGCGACCGCGACATCCAGGCCACCGGTGAGCAGTTCTACACCGTCGAGGATTCGATGAGCCAGGTCCGCACGTCGCGAGGACGTCTGGATCCGGCCTCGCCCGACCTGCTCAGCGAGGTCGCGATCATCTCGCGGCTGGCGCGCGCCACGCTGGGGGAGCAGTCCACGATTCCGTGGGAGGAGTTCATCGCCGACTACGGCACCGTGCGCGACCGGATTTCCCGGGTCGTGCCGGGGTTCGAGGACTTCAATGCCCGCGTCGGTCAGCCGGGCGGAATGCTGCTGGTCAATCCGGTCAACGAGGGCATCTACAACACCGCCAGCGGTAAGGCCGAGTTCACCTGCAACGGGTTCGACATGATCGAACCGCCGCCGGGATACCTTGTACTGCAGTCACTTCGGTCGCACGACCAGTGGAACACGATTCCGTACGCCGCCAACGATCGCTACCGCGGCATTCACGATGCGCGTCGGGTCGTGATGGTCAACCCGGACGATCTCGCCGAACGCGGCATCGCCGACGGGGACGTGGTCGACATCGTGAGCATCTGGGAGGACGGCACTGAGCGTCGGGCGGAGAAGTTCGTCGCGGTGGGGTATCCGGCCAGTCGCGGATCGGCGGCTGCCTACTACCCGGAGACCAATGTGTTGGTACCCCTGGACAGTGTGGCCGACATCAGCAACACGCCGACCTCCAAGGGCATCATCGTTCGCCTGGAACCGGTTGGCTGACACCGCATTTCGGCCCGGTCGCCATTGATCGGGCCGAAACGGTGGCCTACATGACCGCGTGCTGCGCCAGGCGCATCGCGCCCGTGTAGACATTCATGGACGAGCCGCGCAGGAAACCCACCAGCGTCAACCCGTTGTCGTGCGCCAGATCCACGGCCAGCGACGACGGCGCGGACACCGCGGCCAGCATCGGAATACCCGCCATCAGCGCCTTCTGCACCAGCTCGAACGAGGCCCGACCGCTCACCATCAGGATCGTGCCGCGCAACGGCAGCATCCCCGACTGCAGCGCGTACCCGATCACCTTGTCCACGGCATTGTGTCGGCCGACATCCTCACGCAGGCACAGCAATTCGCCGTACCCGGTGAACAGCCCGGCCGCGTGCAAGCCGCCGGTGGTGTCGAAGACCCGCTGCGCGCCGCGCAACTGTTCGGGCAGGGTCGACAACACCCCGGCGGTGCTCTGCATCGGATCGTCGGCGACCGACCAGGTCGTGTGGGTGCGCACCGCGTCCAGGCTGGCCTTACCGCACAGCCCGCACGAGGACGTGGTGTAGAAATTGCGTTCCAACGAGGCATCGGGCGGGGCCACGCCGGGCGCGAGCACCACGTCGACGATGTTGTAGGTGTTGCTGCCGTCGTCGGTGGCGCCCGCGCAGTACCGGATGGTGGCGATGTCGTCGGGCGACCGCACCACCCCTTCGCTGACCAGGAAACCCGCCGCCAGATCGAAATCCGCACCGGGCGTGCGCATCGTGATCGTCAACGGTGTGCCGCCGACCCTGATCTCGAGGGGTTCCTCGGCGACCAGGGTGTCGGGCCGTTCGGAGTACTGACCGTCTCTGATGCGCAGCACCCGTCGCCGCGCGGTCACTCGCCCCACTGTGTACTCCATTCTCCCGAAGCCGGCTCCGGACGTGCGGTGCTCGTCAGCGGACGGGCACTTCGAGCAGTTCGGCGGTGGCCCGCACGTGTGCGTCGCAGGTCGCGCCCGCACGGATCACCTGGTCGCGCAACTGGTCTCGCATCCGCGGGTCCCAGTACTTGCGAATATGCGTGGCCATCACCGACGCCGCCTCCTGCTGCGGCAGGTCACGGAACTGGGCGGCGATCTCGGTGGCCAGCCGCATCGCCTCGGGCAGGTGCTCGCGATGCGAGGCGTCGCGCAACGGCGAACCCAGGGCCACCTGCACGGCGGTCACCTTGTATTCGGGGCAGTTGGTGGCCCAGTCGGAGTTGTCGGTGGTCACGACATTGGCCCCGGTGGTGGGGTAGTGGAACGTCGTGTACACCACGCCCGGCGGCATTCGATCGGAAATCACCGCGTGCAAACGGGTTTCGCCTGCCCGGCTGGCCAGGCTCACCTGAGCGCCGTCGGTGATGCCGCGGACCTCGGCGTCGTGCGGGTGGATTTCGAGGATGTCCTCGGCGTGCCACACCACATTGGCGGTGCGGCGAGTTTGCGCACCCACGTTGTACTGGCTCAGGATTCGGCCCGTGGTCAGGATCAGCGGGAACCGGCGGGTAGCCCGTTCGCTGGTCGGCACGAACGTGGTGGTGACGAATCTGCCCTTGCCACGCACGAATTCGTCGACATGCATGATCGGTGTTCCGTCGGGCGCGGTCGCGGTGACCGGCCACTGCAGACTGCCCACCTGATCCAGCTTCGCGAACGACACTCCAGCGAAAGTCGGTGTCAGCGCCGCGATCTCGTCCATGATCTGACTGGGATGGTCGTAATCCATCGGGTAACCCATGGCCTTGGCGATCTCGCACGGAATCTGCCACTCGTGCTTGCCGGTGGCGGGCGCCATCACCGGACGCACCCGGTTGATCCGCCGCTCGGCATTGGTGAAGGTGCCGTCCTTCTCCAAAAACGAAGTGCCCGGCAGGAATACGTGCGCGAACTTCGCGGTCTCGTTGAGGAACAGGTCCTGCACCACCAGCAGATCCAGTGCCGCCAGGGCCGCGAACACGTGCTTGGTGTTCGGGTCGGACTGGGCGATGTCCTCGCCCTGCACATACAGGCCACGGAACGTGCCGTCGATGGCCGCGTCGAACATGTTCGGAATCCGCAGGCCCGGTTCGGCGGAAATCGGTCGCCGCCACAGGCTTTCGAACACCTCGCGCACCGCATCGTCGGACACGTGCCGGTAGCCGGGCAGTTCGTGCGGGAACGACCCCATATCGCACGAGCCCTGCACATTGTTCTGCCCGCGCAGCGGGTTCACGCCCACCCCGTCGCGGCCGATATTGCCGGTGGCCATGGCCAGGTTCGCCATGCCCATCACCATCGTGGAACCCTGGCTGTGCTCGGTGACACCCAGGCCGTAGTAGATCGCGGCATTGCCGCCGGTGGCGTACAGGCGGGCGACCGCGCGCAGGTCCGCGGCGGGGATGCCGGTGAGGTCGGCGACGGCTTCGGGACTGTGTTCGGGCTGGGCGATGAACCGCGCCCATTCCTCGAAGTCCTCGCAGCGGCTGTTCACGAACTCGGTGTCGACGAGGCCCTCGGTGACCACCACGTGCGCCAGGGCGTTCACCACCGCGACATTGGTGCCCGGCCGCAACGGCAGGTGGTACGCGGCCTCGATATGCGGCGAGCGCACCAGGTCGATGCGACGCGGATCGATTACCACCAGCTTCGCGCCCTCGCGCAACCGTCGCTTCATCCGCGACGCGAACACCGGGTGCCCGTCGGTGGGGTTGGCGCCGATCACCACGATCACATCGGCCTTCGCGACCGACCGGAAGTCCTGCGTGCCCGCGGACTCACCGAAGGTCTGCTTGAGCCCATATCCGGTGGGGGAGTGGCACACTCGCGCACACGTGTCGATGTTGTTGTTGCCGAACGCCGCGCGCACCATCTTCTGCACGACATACACGTCCTCGTTGGTGCAGCGCGAGGAGCTGATCCCGCCGATCGCACCCGCACCGTGCCGGTCCTGGATGGCGCGCATCTTCTCGGCGACATAGCCGATCGCGGTGTCCCAGTCCACGACTCGCCACTCGTCGGCGATCTTCTCCCGGATCATCGGCTCGAGCATCCGGTCGGGGTGCGTGGCGTAACCGAACGCGAAGCGGCCCTTCACACAGGCGTGGCCCTCGTTGGCGCCGCCGTTCTTGTCCGGGACCATCCGCACCAGTTCCGTGCCGCGCAGCTCGGCCTTGAACGAGCAACCCACACCGCAGTACGCGCAGGTGGTCGACACGGTGCGCGTCGGAATGCCCAGCTGCACTACGGATTTCTCCTGCAGCGTGGACGTCGGGCACGCCTGCACACACGCGCCACAGGAGACACATTCGGAGTCCACGAACGACTCGCCCGCTCCCGCCGACACTTTGGAATCGAACCCGCGGCCCTCGATGGTCAGCGCGAAGGTGCCCTGGATGTCGCCGCACGCGCGCACACAGCGCGAACACGCGATGCACTTGGACGGATCGAAATCGAAATACGGGTTGCTGGTGTCCTTTTGAAGGTCGAGGTGGTTCTCACCCTCGTAGCCGTAGCGGACCTGACGCAGCCCCACCACCCCCGCCATGTCCTGCAGTTCGCAATCGCCGTTCGCGGGGCAGGTCAGACAGTCGAGGGGATGGTCGGAGATGTAGAGCTCCATGACACCCTGGCGCAGCTTCTCCAGCTGCGGTGTCTGGGTGCGCACCCGCATCCCCTCGGTCACCGGGGTCGTGCACGACGCGGGCGTGCCACGTCGGCCGTCGACCTCCACCAGACACAGCCGACACGAGCCGAACGCGTCGAGACTGTCGGTGGCACACAGTTTCGGAATGTCGATACCGGCCAGGGCGGCGGCGCGCATCACCGAGGTGCCCTCGCCGACTGTCACCGGCAGGCCGTCGATGTCGACAGTGATCGGGGCGGCATCCGACGGTGGTGCCGGCGTGCCGAGATCTCTTTCTGGTAGGAGTGTCATCTCAGGTCTCCTCGGGTGGTGCGGGGGTGAAGTCCTCCGGGAAATGCAGCAGCGCGCTGCGAACCGGGTTGGGGGTGAGTCCGCCCATCGCGCACAGGGATCCACTCACCATGAGGTCACACAGGTCGTTGAGCAGGGCGAGGTTGCCGTCGGTATCGACACCGCCGGTGATGCGGTCGATCACCTCGACCCCGCGCACCGCGCCGACCCGGCACGGGGTGCACTTGCCGCACGACTCCTCGGCACAGAACTGCATCGCGAAACGCGCCATCCCGGCCATGTCGACGGTGTCGTCGAACACCACGATCCCGCCGTGCCCCAGCATCGCGTCAGCCGCGCCGAACGCCTCGTAATCCGTTGGCAGGTCCAGTTTGTCGGCCGGCAGGTAGGAGCCCAGCGGCCCGCCGACCTGCACCGCGCGCACCGGCCGACCCGAACGGGTGCCGTTGCCGTACCTGTAAACCAGATCGTGCAGCGAGATACCGAACGCGGACTCGAAAACCCCGCCGCGCGCGATGTTTCCGGCCAGCTGGAACACTTGGGTGCCACGCGAACGGTCGACACCCAGTGCCGCGTAAGCCTTTCCGCCGTCGGCGAGGATCGCGGGCACGCTCACCAGGGTGAGCACATTGTTGACCGCGCTCGGCTTGCCGAACAAGCCGCTGATCGCGGGGATCGGCGGTTTCGGGCGCACCATGCCGCGTTTGCCCTCGAGGCTTTCCAGCATCGAGGTCTCCTCGCCGCAGATGTAGGCGCCGCCGCCGATCCGCAGGTGGATGTCGAAGGTGAAACCGGTGCCGAGAATGTCGGTGCCCAGCCAGCCCTGGTTGCGGGCGATCTCGATGGCCTGTTCGAGCACCGAGGCCGCGTCCGGGTATTCCGACCGCAGGTAGATGTAGCCCTCGCTCGCGCCGACCGCGTACGCGGCGATGGTCATGCCTTCGAGCAGGCTGAAGGGGTCGCCCTCCATCACCACCCGGTCGGCGAAGGTGCCGCTGTCGCCCTCATCGGCGTTGCAGCACACGAACTTCAGCGGACCCTCGGCGTCGGCCACGGTCTGCCACTTGATCCCCGCCGGGAACCCGGCGCCGCCGCGCCCGCGCAACCCGGACTCGGTGACTTCCTCGATCACCTGTGCGGGGGTGAGCTCGAACGCGCGGCGCAGCCCGGCCAGGCCGCCGTGTGCCACGTAGTCGGTAGGCGACAGCGGATCGGTGACGCCGACGCGAGCCAGGCACAGTCGCTGCTGCTCGCGCATCCACGGAAGATCGTCCACCACACCGTGATTCAGCTCATGTGGCAGACCGTCGAGCATGCCCAGTTCGACCAGGTCGTCGATGTCCTGGGGTCGCACCGGCCCGAAACCCACTCGCCCACGGTCGGTTTCGATCTCGACCAAAGGTTCCAGCCACAGCATCCCGCGGGTGCCGGTGCGCACCACGGTGATCTCCCGGCCGATCCGCGACGCCGCCGAGTACAACCCGATCACGACCTCGTCGGCCCCGACCGAGGCGGCGGCGGAGTCGCGCGAGACATAGACCTTGGTGACCTTGCTCATTCTTCCTCCGCCAGCACGATCTGCGCGACGCGGTCTCGGTCGAGCCGGCCGTATACCTGTCCGTTGATCAACGCCGACGGCCCCAGCGCGCAATTGCCCACGCAGAACACCTGATCCAAGGTGATCCGGCCGTCGGGAGTGGTCTGCCCGGTCTTGGTGCCCAGCCACTGCTCCAGGTCACCGGCCAGCTGTTCCGAGTCCACCGACCGGCAGGCCTCGGCCCGGCACACCTGCACGCAGACCCGACCCACCGGCTCGGCGCGGAAGTCCTTGTAGAACGTCACCACGCCGTGCACGTCGGCCCGCGAGAGATTGAGTTCGGTCGCGACCAGACCGACGACCTCGGGCGGGATATAGCCGAGCAGATACTGCAGGTCGTGCAGGATCGGTAGCAGCGGCCCGCGATCGTCGCGGTGCTTGTCGGCCACCGTGCTGACCAGGTCGGCCAGCTGTCCGGTCGTGTCTTGCATCGGGTCCCCTCTATCCGCTGAAGAGTTTGAGTGCGGCTTTCACCGCGTTGAAAATCCCGTAGGCCAGCGGTATTCCGACAGCGAGCCAGGAGATGACCAGCTGCGTGCGGTAGCTGTGCGGTGCGGGAGTATGTGTTTCGGTCATGATCGGAGCTCCTTACGTGCGCGCCAAGGGATTTCAGGTGCGAACCGCGGCCGGCGGGGCAGCGCCGTCGGCGGCATCGGTGACCGGCTGCTTCTCGTGCCAGCGCGCGGCGACCGGGCGGACCAGCAGGTTCGCGCAGAACCCGACGGCCAACACACCGACCATGATGAACAGCGCGGGTCGGTAGTCGCGGGCCATGAGATGCCCCGGTTCGCCCTGGGCGTCCAGCACCCGGTTCACGATCAGCGGCCCGAGCACACCCGCGGTCGACCAGGCGGTGAGCAGTCGGCCGTGGATCGCGCCGACCTGGAAGGTGCCGAACAGATCGCGCAGATACGCGGGCACCGTGGCGAAACCGCCGCCGTAGAAGGAAATGATGATCACGCACAGGATCACGAACAGCGCGGTCGCGTTCGAACCGATCAGCGCCAGCGTCAGATACGCGGCCATGCCCACGCCCAGGTACATCATGTACGTGGGTTTGCGGCCCAGATAGTCCGAGGTGCTCGACCACACGAACCGGCCCGCCATGTTCGCCACCGACAGCAAGCCCACGAACCCGGCCGCCACCGACACGCTCACCGTGGACACGCCGTCGCCGTTGCGGAAGAAGTCCTGGATCATGTCCGCGGCCTGCTCGAGAATGCCGATGCCCGCGGTCACGTTGCACAGCAACACCACCCACAGCAACCAGAACTGCGGCGTCTTGATCGCATTGGCCGCGGACACATTCGCGGTGGTCACCATCGGCTTCGCCGCGATCGTTTTCGGATCGAAGCCGTCGGGCTTCCAACCCGGCGCGGGCACCCGAACGGTGAACACACCCAGCATCATCACGATGAAGTACGCGATGCCCAACGTGATGAACAGTTTCATCACCGCGTCGCCACCGGCCGCGGCACCGCCGAAGCGCGCCAACAGTTCCCGCGACAACGGTGCGGCGACCATCGCGCCACCACCGAAGCCCATGATGGCCATGCCCGTCGCCAGACCCGGCCGGTCGGGGAACCACTTGATCAGCGTCGACACCGGCGAGATGTAGCCAAGGCCCAAACCGATGCCGCCGATGAAGCCGTAACCGAGATAGACCAGCCACAACTGTTCGGTGGCGATACCGGCCGCGGCGACCAGGAAGCCCGACGACCAACAACACGCCGAGGCGAACATGGTCTTGCGCGGGCCCACCCGATCCACCCAGGTGCCGAAGATCGCCGCCGACAGCCCCAGCATCACGATCGCGATCGAGAAGATCAGGCCGATCGCGGTGAGACTGGAATCGAAATGCTTGACCAACGCGTCCTTATAGACGCTGGTCGCATACGCCTGACCGATGCACAGATGGATGGCCAACGCGGCCGGTGGAATCAGCCACCGGCTGTAGCCGAGGGGAGCGATCGTGTGCTCCCGGTCCAGAAAAGTAAGCGCAGGCACTGCGCACCTCCTCGAGGTGTCCCTCAGTAATGGGTCACCGGTGCGGTGGCTGTGGCGAGGCGGCACAAAACACCGACGGCGTTGCGGCCATCGGTGTTTCGACGTCGAACCCTGCTCATGATCACCTGCCGGTCAGCGGGCCGCGCTGCGCCGCTGATCGCGCCGCGCCGTCCCGTGTTGTGAATAGTGCGGCCGCAGTGTGATCAGCGTCAAAGTTTCATTTTCGATGAATTGATAAGCGTCAGTTATCAGAAATCGTGTGTGAGCACGCGGGCCAGACCGCGGTCCAGCTCACCGGCGATATCGAGTTCGCCGACCGTGTCCACCAGCGTGCGCGCCAGGATCGACCGGGGGTCCTTACCGGCCAGTACCAGTCCCACATGGAAGGATCGGCGCGGCTGCGGCATCGACAGCAGCTTGGCTCCCCGCGGGATGTCGAAACTGTGCAACCACGCGTGCGGGATGACACTGGACAGTCCCATCGACTCTAGATGAGCGTAGATCGCGGAAACAGTGTCTGTCTCGACCACCGGTTCGATCCGAGCACCCGCCTCGGCGAAATGCCCGTCCAGGATCCGCCGGTTCTGCATCACCGGCGTGAGCAGACACAGCGGCGCGGTCGCCGCATCGGCCCAGCTGATCGACTCGCGGCCACCGAACTCACCGTCGGCGGGGGTCAGGAACAGGTAGCGCTCGCGATACAGCGGCACCACCCGCACCCGGCCCAACGGATCACCGTCGACATAGGTCATCCCGATATCGATATCGAAGTCGTTGAGCCGGGTCGCGATCTCCCGCGACGACATCGACTCCAGCGAGAACCGCACCATCGGATGCCGCAGATGCAGCGGCGTGGTCACCAGCGACGCCGCGGTCAACGCCGTGGGGATCGCGCCGATCCGCAACACACCCGTGAGGCCCCCGCGCATCCCCGACAGCGTCGAATGCAACTGTTCCTGCTCGGCGATCATCCGCTGCGCCCACTCCAACACCTCGGTGCCCTCCGCGGTGAAGCCGCCGAATCGCTGCCCACGCTGCACGATCTGCACCCGCAATTCGCTTTCCAACTTGCGGATGCCCGCCGACAGCGCGGGCTGCGACACATGACACGCTTCGGCCGCGCGACCGAAGTGCTGCTCGTGGGCCAACGCGATCAAGTACTCCATCTGACGCAGCAGCATGAGCCCATAGATACACTGCAGGCATGTCCGTTCGCACCCGTCAGCCACTAGTTCCCGGTACCCAGTCGCCGATCCGGGACGTCCCGCGCTCCATCGAGCGCCCCGAATACGTGTGGAAGAAGACGGCGAACGAGGGCAACGAGCCCTGGGTGCAGACCGCCGAGACCATCGAGAAGATGCGGATCGCGGGGAAGATCGCGGCGCAGGCCCTCGACGAAGCGGGCAAGGCGGTAGCGCCCGGCGTCACCACCGACGAACTCGACCGCATCGCCCACGAGTACATGTGCGACCACGGCGCCTACCCCTCCACGCTGGGCTACAAGGGCTTTCCCAAGTCCTGCTGCACCTCGCTGAACGAGGTCATCTGCCACGGCATCCCCGACTCCACGGTGATCGAAGACGGTGACATCGTCAACATCGACGTCACCGCGTTCATCCACGGCGTGCACGGCGACACCAACCGCACCTTCCTGGCCGGCGATGTCGACGAGGAAGTGCGGCTGCTGGTCGAGCGCACCGAAGAGGCCACCAACCGGGCGATCAAAGCTGTCAAGCCGGGTCGCGCCCTGAACGTGGTCGGCCGCGTCATCGAGGCGTACGCCAACCGCTTCGGATACGGGGTGGTGCGCGACTTCACCGGGCACGGTGTGGGGCCCACCTTCCACAGCGGTCTGGTGGTGTTGCACTACGACCAGCCCAACATCGAGTCGGTGATCGAGCCCGGCATGACGTTCACGATCGAGCCGATGATCAACCTCGGTGGGATCGACTACGACATCTGGGATGACGGTTGGACCGTGGTGACCGCGGACCGCAAGTGGACGGCGCAGTTCGAGCACACGTTGGTTGTCACCGAGACGGGCGCTGAGATTCTCACGCTGCCGTGAGCACGCCCCTGCGTGGCGCACTGCTGATCGCGGGCACTACCTCCGACGCCGGGAAAAGCGTTGTGGTGGCGGGTATTTGCCGGATGCTCGCGCGGCGCGGGGTGCGGGTGGCGCCGTTCAAGGCGCAGAACATGTCCAACAACTCGGTGGTCACCCTCGATGGTGGGGAGATCGGGCGGGCGCAGGCGTTGCAGGCTCGGGCGTGTGGGTTGGAGCCGAGTGTGCGGTTCAACCCGGTGCTGTTGAAGCCCGGTAGTGATCGGCGTTCGCAGTTGGTGGTTCGGGGTAAGGCGGTCGGAACTGTTGGCGCGCGTGACTATTTCACGCGTCGACAGGAGCTACGCGAGGTCGTCGCTGCTGAATTGGCTTCGCTGCGAGCCGAATTCGATGTGGTGATCTGTGAGGGCGCGGGCTCGCCTGCCGAAATCAACCTCCGGGCAACCGATCTGGCGAACATGGGTCTGGCGCGCGCCGCCGACATCCCCGTCCTCGTCGTCGGCGACATCGACCGGGGCGGGGTCCTGGCGCATCTGTTCGGCACCGTCGCCGTCCTGGAACCCGAAGACCAGCAACTCATCTCGGGTTTCATCATCAACAAATTCCGCGGCGACGTATCGCTGCTGCAACCAGGCCTGGACCAACTGACGGCGTTGACCGGCCGCCCCACCCTCGGCGTCCTCCCGTTCGCCGAAGGCCTCTGGCTCGACGCCGAAGACTCCCTCGGCACCATCTCCGGCGCCACCGTCGGCCGCCCGTCCCCACCGCACGGCACCGACTGGCTCACCGTCGCCGCCATCCGCCTACCCCGCATCTCCAACTCCACCGACATCGAAGCCCTGGCCTGCGAACCCGGCGTCTCGGTCCGCTGGGCCGACAGCCCCCACCAGATCACCACCGCCGACCTCGTGGTGATCCCCGGCAGCAAGTCCACGGTCTCGGATCTGGAGTGGTTGCGCGCCAACGGTTTAGGTGAGGCCATCCGAGCCCGCGCGGCAGCGGGACGCCCGATCCTGGGCATCTGTGGCGGGTACCAAATGCTGGGCACCCGCATCGTCGACGGCGTGGAGCACGGCGCGGCGCAAACCCTGGCCGCAGGTGCTGACGTGGCACCCCACACCGCAGCCGGCCTCGGCGTACTCGACCTCGACATCGAATTCGCCAACCCGAAAATCGCCCGCCAGGTACACGGCACCGCAGCCTCGATTCCCGTGCACGGCTACGAAATCCACCACGGCAGAGTCACCCGCACCGCCGACCCCGCCTGGCTGACCATCGACGGCACCCCCGAAGGCAGTGCACGCGAAGCAATCTGGGGAACCCACGTCCACGGCCTCCTGGAATCCGACGAGTTCCGCCGAACCTGGCTCACCGAAGTAGCCACCCGAGCAGCCCGCCCCGGCTTCACCCCCGCCCCCACCACCTCGGTAACCGCCACCCGCACAACCCAACTCGACCTACTGGCCGACCTGATAGAAACCCACCTAGACCTCCCCGCCCTGGAATCCCTGATCAACCAAGGCGCCCCCACCACCCTCCCCACCATCGCCACCGCCCTCCTCGACCCACGGCAACCCTGACCGGCTCACTCCCGAAGCGCCGCCGAGCCCCTGGCGGAAAATGGGGCGACTGGGTCGGATCGTGCCTGGTAGAACGTAGTCGGCAGTTGCCACGTCGATGACATCGAAAGGCGCGGAGCGTGAATGACTGGGAACGGCTCACCCCGGCTCGGATCGTTTGTGCGGGGGACTGGCATGGCAACAGCTTTTGGGCTGATCGGGCGATTCGGTACGCGGCTGAGCAGGGGGCTCGAGCGATCCTGCACGTCGGTGATCTCGGATATAAGTTCGCGCCGAACTTCCTTGCGCGGGTGCAGCGGGCGCTCGAGGACACCGGGCTGTTGATGGGGTTCGTGCCGGGTAATCACGACTCCTACGACTACCTCGACCCGCGCGAACACGAGCATGGATGTACAGCGATTGCGTTGCGCCCGAACATCTTCTACCTGCCGCGCACTTATCGATGGTCGTGGTCGGGGGTGACGTTTCTCGCGCTGGGCGGCGCGCATTCGGTGGATCGGTTGTGGCGGGCGCGGGGTGAGTGGTGGGAACGGGAAACCATCACGCTGTTCGAGGCGGCGAAAGCGGCGAACGGTGGGCCCGCGGATGTGATGCTTTGTCATGACGTCCCGGACGGCGTCCACATTCCCTGTATCGAGGGCAATCCGCATGGGTTCCCTGACTCGGAAATCGCTGCGGCGCAACAGCATCGCGAGCTTCTGCGGCGGGTCGTCGATGTCGTTGCGCCGGGGAGCCTGTTCGCCGGGCACTATCACTGCCGCCTCGACACAACCCTTGATGATCCGGCGCACGGGTACCGGACCGATGTGCACGTTCTGGACATGGACGGTGGTCAGCTGACCGAGAATCTGATGGTTGTCGACCTGGCGGACCTACCGGTAGCGCGAGGGCGTCGGCTCTGACCTGTCGGAAGCCGGGGTCCTGCCTGCTCCTCGCGTGCGGTCCGTCGCTACCAGCGTGTGGTGTGCGGGCCGTCTCGCCTCACCGTGTGCAGCGGCGGGTTGTGACAGGTCTGTCAATTCTTGTGTCCGGGGCGGTGAAAGGCCAGTACACGGGGGTGTCGGGGCTGGCCGGTCGCAGCGGAACAACCTGTGCGGTTCAGCGGGGCCGTGTACCGTAACCCGGCATGAAATCTCGGCAGATCACGGTCGGTGACCAGGCCTGGACAGTGCGGGTCGACGGCCCAACTTCGCGGCACAATGTGCTGCTGCTTCCCGATGCGGACGACCCTGCCGACGTGTTCGACAAGGTGTGCGCGCGGCTGCACGAATCCGAGTTGCAGACCGTGGTCGTGGAGTCCGCGGGCGGCCTGGATCCCCAGGGGGTGCTCGCGATTCTCGACGAGCTCGAGATGCCCTATGTGAACGTCGCCGGACGTGGCACGGGCGCGGAGTTGGCTTGGAGGGTATGCGCGGGACGATTCGGGCGGTTCATGAGCCTGGTCGTGGCGGACCACGGCCACCCGGCCGTCCCCGGCGCCGACGGCACCATCCCCGACGCGACTTGCCCACCCCTGGAGCTCCCGGTCACCATGCTGGTCACCAAGAGCCTCCCGCGCGCCACCGCCGACGCGTCGGGCCGCTACGTCTACGGCGAATTCCGCGTAGTCCCACTCGAAGTCGACAACATCGCCACCGAAGCAGGCCACGAACTCGCCACCGAGATCGTGCTGCGCACCAGCCTCTGGTAGTCGACCAAGATCACCACGCTGTGGTGGCGCAGGCCTCTCGGGCGATGCCGCCATCACAGCGTGGTGATCAACCGTCCAGGACTAGGACTTGCGGAAGGCCGCTAGCCAGTCGAGCCAGTTGTCGGTTTCTTGGAAGGCGTTGGCGCGTACGGACTCCGAGGACAGGAAGACGTCGTGGCGGGCGCCGTCGATGGGGACGATCGAGGTGCGTTCGCCCAGGCAGCCTGCCCAGCGTTGGATCTGTTTGACGTCGAGTACGGCGTCGGCCACGTCGACGGCGGGGGAGTGTTCGCGGGCGAACTTGGTGATCCGGGAGCGCAGGATCAGCGCGGGCACGCCGATGGTCAGACCCTGGTGCAGGCGGGCCTGGCCGTGGCGGATCGCGCGCAGCCAGCCCAGACGCACGGGTTCGCCGTTGAGCGGCTTCCAGTCCAGGTTGTAATCCCACTCACCCGAACGGGTGTTGTGCAGGCTGTCGCCGTACGCGGTACTGACCCCGCCGGGCAGCTGGGCGAACGCGCGGAATCGGCCGACCGCGTTGATCACCGGCGTGCCGATGGTGCGGTAGAACGACGGGCCCTGCAGGTCGAACCAGGGGCTGTTGAGCACGACACCGGCCACCCCGGCCGCCGCGCTGCCGCCCGCGGATTCGAGCCGATCCAGCCACAGCGGCACGATCAGACCGCCGGTCGAATGCGCGAGGATCAGCACATCGTTGCCGGTTTCCTCGCGGGCGATCCGCAGCGCTTCGTTGAGCTCGGCGTCGTACAGCGCGAGATCGCTGACGTAGTGCGCGCTCTGTCCTTCGCGGCGCGAGCGCCCGCATTTGCGCAGGTCGAGGGCGTAGAACCGGTGCCCGCGGGAAGCGAAGTGCTCGGCCAGGTGCTCCTGGAAGAAGTAGTCGGTGAACCCGTGCACGTACAGCACGGTCGGCTCGACCGCGGGGGCCGCGGCGTCGGGCAGGTAGCGCACCAGCGTGGCCACCACGTCGCCCTCACCGTCGGGGTCTACACCCAGCGGCAGGGTCCGCTGCTGATAGGCGGTACCGAGGACATCGGGCTGCCACTGCTGCCCGGCGAGGGTTTCGTTCGTCACACCGCTCAATCTAACGCGCGGTCGCGGGCACGCGCAGGGTTGGTTTGCGTCACATAAGTGACCTCCGTTGCAGAAGTCCGCCGCACGCAGGTGCACAATTGGCGTCAGGTGAACGACGGGTAACCTACCTCCCGGCGATTCACCGCGAGTCGCCGCAACACCGCCAAAGCGCCCGCGCCAAGCGAACTCACCCGCCGGTGAGTAGCTGAGAAGGACAAGGAAGTCGATCTACCCGTGTCGAACGCTGCGAAGATGGAAAAGACCGATGTAGTTCTCATCGGCGCAGGCATCATGAGTGCCACGCTGGGCGCGCTGCTGCGGCAGCTGCAGCCCGACTGGACGATCTCGGTGTTCGAGCGCCTCGACGCCGCCGCCGCGGAGAGCAGTGACCCGTGGAACAACGCGGGCACCGGCCACTCGGCGCTGTGCGAGCTCAACTACAGCCCGCAGAACGCTGACGGCTCGGTCGACGTGAGCAAGGCCGTCGACATCAACGAGCGCTTCCAGGTCTCGCGCCAGTTCTGGGCGTCCGCGGTCGACACCGGTGTGCTGGACGACCCCAGCGGCTTCATCAACCCCATCCCGCACGTCAGCTTCGTGCACGGTGCCGACAACGTCGACTACCTGCGCAAGCGCTACGAGGCTCTGGCCCCGCACCCGCTGTTCCGCGGCATGGAGTACATCGACACCCCCGACGAGTTCGCCGCGCGCCTGCCGCTGATGGCCAAGGGCCGCGACTTCAGCGACCCGATCGCGCTGAACTGGACCGACGGCGGCACCGACATCGACTTCGGCGCGCTGACCAAGCAGCTGCTGGCCTACATCGGCTACTCCGGCGGCGAGATCGCCTTCGGCACCGAGGTCCGCAACCTGGACAAGCAGGCCGACGGTTCCTGGAACGTCACCGTGCGCAACCTGCGCACCTACCAGTCGCGCACGATCAACGCGAAGTTCGTGTTCGTCGGTGCTGGTGGTGGCGCGCTGCCGCTGCTGCAGAAGGCCGGTATCGCCGAGGCCAAGGGCTTCGGTGGCTTCCCGATCAGCGGCCAGTTCCTGCGCTGCACCAACCCCGACCTGATCGCCGCGCACGAGGCGAAGGTCTACGGCAAGGCCGCCGTCGGCGCGCCGCCCATGTCGGTGCCGCACCTGGACACCCGCGTGATCAACGGCCGCAAGGGCCTGCTGTTCGGCCCGTACGCCGGCTGGACGCCCAAGTTCCTCAAGGACGGCTCCAACGCCGACCTGTTCAAGTCGATCAAGCCCAACAACATCGCCTCGCTGGTCGGCGTCGGTCTCACCGAGATGGGCCTGACCAAGTACCTGGTCGAGGAACTGCTCAAGTCGCAGAACGGCAAGGTCGGCGTGCTCGAGGAGTTCCTGCCGCGTGCGCAGGGTCGCGACTGGGAGCTGATCACCGCCGGTCAGCGTGTGCAGGTCATTCGTCGTAAGGGTGCCGGTGGGGTGCTCGAGTTCGGCACCGCGGTCATCTCCGCCGAAGACGGTTCGATCGCGGGTCTGCTGGGTGCGTCGCCGGGTGCGTCGACCTGTGTGACCGCGATGCTGGATGTGATGCAGCGTTGCTTCCCGCAGCAGTACGCGGGCTGGGAGCCGCGGCTGCAGACGATGATCCCGTCGCTGGGACAGAAGCTGTCGGAGAACCAGGCGCTGTTCCAGGAAGTGTGGGACTGGACCAACTCCACGTTGAAGCTGGACCGCAACCACGCGCCCGCGGCTGCTCCGAGCTTCGCGCAGGTGTGAATGTCTCGCTGAGGCGGTCGTGGGCGGCGGATCTGGATGCCGCCACCCTCTACCGGCTGCTGCGGTTGCGGGTGGATGTGTTCGTCGTGGAGCAGGAATGCGCCTATCCGGAATTGGATGGGCGTGACCTGCTGCCTTCGACGCGGCATTTCTGGCTCGATGACGGGTCGGTGCTGGGCACTTTGCGGCTGCTCGAAGAGGTTGTCGATGGGGTGACCAGTTTTCGCATCGGTCGGGTTTGTGTGGCGTCGGACGCTCGCAAGCATGGGTACACCACTCGGTTGATGCAGGCCGCTTTGGCTGAAACCGGTTCTGCCACTGTGCGATTGGATGCGCAGTCGCATTTGGTGGGGATGTATGCGAAGTTCGGGTTCGTTGTCGACGGGGCGGAATTCGATGACGACGGGATCATGCATACGCCGATGCGGCGCGGGTAGTCCGGTTTGTGCGAAGGACCGGCGTAATCACGCACTTCGCCTCGTTTCAATCAGAATTCTGATTCTGCGGGGACCATTTGTGCGTTTACGCCGGTTCGGGTCGCTGATGCCCGAGGGTTGGCGGCGATCGCAGCACGCATAGAGTTGGGGCGTGCCTGGTTTTGCTGATGTTGCCGCTGGTCCGCACATTCCCGCGCGTGTGGGGGGTGAGGCGGGGTTTCCGTTCTCGGCTGTGGTGGGGCAGGAGCGGTTGCAGTTGGCGTTGATCTTGTCCGCTGTGCATCCGGGGATCGGTGGGGTGTTGGTGCGCGGGGAGAAGGGGACCGCGAAGTCGACTGTGGTGCGGGCGTTGGCGCAGTTGCTGCCGCCGGTGGTGGACGAGACGGGGGCGCGGCCCGCGAAGCTGGTGGAGTTGCCGGTGGGGGCGACCGAGGATCGGGTGGTCGGGTCGCTGGATCTCGAGCGGGTGTTGCGGGATGGGGAGCAGGCGTTTCGGCCTGGGTTGTTGGCTGCGGCTCACCATGGGGTGTTGTACGTCGACGAAGTGAACTTGCTGCACGATCACCTGGTCGATGTGCTGCTCGACGCGGCTGCCATGGGGCGGGTGCATGTCGAGCGGGATGGGGTGTCGCATTCGCATCCGGCGCGGTTCGTGCTGGTCGGGACGATGAATCCCGAAGAGGGGGAGTTGCGGCCGCAGCTGTTGGACCGGTTCGGGCTCACTGTCGATGTGGCTGCCTCGCGTGAGGTGAATGTGCGGATGGCGGTGGTGCGGCGGCGGCTCGACTACGAGGCCGACCCCGACGCGTTCGCCGCTCGGTATGTGGACGCGGATCAGGTTGTGGCGGAACGGATTCTGACCGCACGGGATCGGCTGTCCGAAGTGGCGCTGGACAATGCGGAGTTGCGGCGGATCGCGGCGCTGTGCGCGTCCTTCGATGTGGACGGGATGCGGGCGGATCTCGTTGTCGCGCGGACCGCGACCGCGCACGCGGCGTGGCGTGGGCGGGACCGGGTTACCGAGGACGATGTGCGGATCGCGGCGGAGTTGGCGTTGCCGCATCGGCGGCGGCGGGATCCGTTCGACGAGCCGGGGATCAGTGAGCAGCAGCTCGACGAGGCGATGGAGTCTGCTGCTGCTGAGGTCGAAAAGGCTTCGGGGGATGAGGAGTTCGATGGTCCGTCGGGAAACGGGCGTCACCGGGCTGAGGACGAGTCCGCACTCGGTGATGATGGGGCGGGTGGCGATTCTCGTGGGCGCACCGGGGGCGATGGTCGTGCGGCGGATGATCGGCGTCTCGACGGGGGGCGGGATCGCCGGTTCGATGGTGGGCCGGACGGCCGGGGGCCTGAGGATGGGCCCGACGGTGATGGCCCGGATGGTGGTGGTCCCGAGGGTGGCGGTCCGGATGGTGGTGGCCCGGATGGTGGTTCGGCCGGTGGTTCCGATCGCGGTGGTCCAGACGGCAGTGGACCTGACGACGGTGGACCTGACGGCGGAGGCCCTGACGGTGGAGGACCGGGTGGTGGTGGATCGAACGGCGGTGGGCCGAACAGCGGTGGTTCCGGCGGTGACCGCTCGGATGGTTCTGATCGCGACGGTTCGCGGCCGGGGCCCGAAAGGCTGACGGGCACACCGACTTCGACCGGAAAGGCGATCCCGCGCTGGGAAGTCCCCGGTATCGGCGAAGGCGCACCCGGCCGACGTTCACGCGCCCGCACCAGAACCGGCCGCACAGTGCGCCCCGATGCCGACCCTTCGACCGGCCTGCACCTTCTCGGCACCGTCTTCGCCGCTGCGCCAAAGCAATTCGAGCGCGGCCGACTCAGTGGCCCCCTCGCGCTGGCCGCAGAGGACTTGCGCGGCGCGTATCGCGAAGGGCGAGAAGGCAATCTGGTCGTGTTCGTGGTCGACGCGTCGGGCTCGATGGCCGCGCGTGATCGTCTCACCGCGGTGACCGGCGCCATCGTCACCCTGCTGCGCGACGCCTACCAGCGCCGCGACAAGGTGGCCGTGATCAGCGTCCGCGGTAGCGTTGCCGAACTGGTCCTGCCGCCGACATCCTCGGTCGACATCGCCGTCCGACGTTTGGCGGGAATGCGCACCGGCGGCAAGACCCCCCTGGCCGCGGGTTTGCTGAAGGCCCGCGAAGTGATCGCCCGCGAACACGTCCGCGACCCGCGCCGCCGCCCCATGCTCGTGCTGCTCACCGACGGCCGAGCCACCGGAGGCACCGACCCCCTCCCACGCGCCCGCACCGCCGCCCGGCTGCTGGCTGCCGAAGGCCACACGGCGATGGTCATCGACTGCGAACGCGGCATGATCCGCCTCGGCCTGGCCGGCGAACTGGCCCGCGACCTGCGCGCGCGCTACCTGCGCTTGAACGAACTCACCGGCGACACGGTCGCCGACGTAGTCCGCGCCACCGGGCTGCCCGCTCGCGCGGCGTAGACCGGTGACACGGTCGTCGGCGCGGTCCTCGCCACCGGCCCCGCCGTCCACTCGGCATGGACCGGCGTAATCGACCAATCGGTGCGCTCGGAGTCGGTTTTCGGGGCTTCGGGGCATCGAAATGGTCGATTACGCCGGTGCAGCGCGCACTCGGGGCCCGGCGTAGGTTCCTACCTGCTCACGACGTCGAGGTCACCGGGTGCGCCCTGATAGAAATGGTGGACCGGCGGCCGGAGATCGACCGGCGAGGTTGCGAGGAATGCGCACAGCGCGTGCGTCGAGAAGAGGAGTTTCTGTGCCCAAAGGTGTTCCGGACAGCGTCCCCGAGGACGGTCTGACCACTCGGCAGCGGCGTAATCTGCCGGTGCTGGCCGTGCACACCGGGCCGGGCAAGGGGAAGTCCACCGCGGCGTTCGGGATGGCGTTGCGGGCCTGGAATCAGGGCTTCGACGTGGCGGTTTTCCAGTTCGTGAAAAGTGCCAAGTGGAAGGTCGGCGAGGAAGCCGCGTTCCGCACGCTGGGCACCCTGCATGACGAGACCGGGGTGGGCGGCTCGGTCGAATGGCACAAGATGGGCGAAGGCTGGTCCTGGACTCGCAAGCACGGCACCGAGGAAGATCACGCGGCCGCCGCGCTGTCGGGCTGGCAGGAGATCTCCCGCCGTTTGGCCGCCGAACAGCACCGGTTCTACGTCCTCGACGAGTTCACCTACCCGCTGAAGTGGGGTTGGGTCGACATCGACGAGGTTGTGGAAACCCTCACCCACCGCCCCGGCAACCAGCACGTGGTCATTACCGGCCGCGACGCACCGCCTGCGCTGATCGAGGCCGCCGATCTGGTCACCGAGATGACCAAGGTCAAGCACCCCATGGACGCGGGTCGCAAGGGCCAGCGCGGCATCGAATGGTGATGTCCTTCGTGACCGGTGACCGGCCGGCCGGGCTCGCCATGGCCAACGGTGCCGCGCTGCGGCGCGCAGCGGGCTGCGGTGCCGCGGTCGCTGCGCCGATCGCCGCCGGGCAGAACGCGCCGGGAGATCGGCGTCGGCGTGGGGTCGAGGACGGATGTCAGTGGTGAGCGCGCCCGCGGTGGTGATCGCCGCTCCTGCGTCGGGCAGTGGGAAGACCACCCTTGCCACCGGGCTCATCGGCGCGCTGCGGCGGGCCGGGCATCGGGTGGCGCCGTTCAAGGTGGGGCCGGACTACATCGACCCCGGCTATCACGGGCTCGCGGCCGGGCGGCCGGGGCGAAATCTGGATCCTGTTCTGGTGGGCGAGGATCGGGTGGTGCCGCTGTATCGGCACGGCGCGCAAGGGTGCGATATCGCGATCGTCGAGGGCGTGATGGGCCTGTTCGACGGGCGCATCGACGAGAACCGCACCGACGCGATCGCCGAGGGTTCCACCGCGCAAGTGGCCGGGCTGCTCGGGGCGCCGGTCGTGCTGGTTGTCGACGCTCGCGGACATTCCCAGAGCCTGGCCGCCCTGCTGCACGGTTTCGCCACCTACGACTCCTCGGTTCGCCTCGGCGGCGTGATCCTCAACCGCGTGGGTAGCGAACGCCACGAACAGGTTCTGCGCGCGGCGTGCGACCGGGTGGGCCTGCCGGTTCTCGGCGCGCTGCCTCGCATGGCCGAATTGGAAGTTCCCTCACGGCATCTCGGCCTGATCCCCGCCGTCGAACACGGAGCCGCTGCCACGGCTGCGGTCGACGCGATGACGGAACTCGTTGCGGCACATGTGGATCTGCGCGCGATCGTCGATCTCGCGGGTGGCTCGGTGCAGGGTGCCGCGTGGGATCCGGTGGCGGAGTTGGCCGCATCCGCCGAACACCGTGCGAGCGGAACAGAATCGGTGCGCACACAAGCCGAGTTCGAAGGCGGTACCTCGGGACAGGGGCCGTTGATCGCGATGGCGGGTGGGCCTGCCTTTACCTTCGGGTATGCCGAGCACCGGGAACTGCTGGTCGCGGCCGGTGCGCGGGTGGTGGTGTTCGACCCGCTGTCAGACGAACTCCCAGATGGCACTGCGGGTTTGGTGCTTCCGGGTGGTTTTCCGGAGGAGCATGCCGGGCAGCTCTCGGCCAATGAACGGTTGCGCGTCGCGGTGGCCGATGGGGCTGCCAGGGGGTTGCCGATTCATGCCGAGTGCGCGGGTTTGCTCTATCTCACTCGCTCGTTGGACGGTCACCAGATGGCGGGTGTCGTCGATGCCGATGCGGAGTTCGGTCCTCGTCTGACGCTGGGTTATCGGGATGCCGTGGCGTTGCACGATTCTGTGCTGTGGCGGGCTGGGGCGCGGGTGCGCGGGCACGAATTCCATCGCACGCGATTGGTTCGCGCGGGTGCCGAGACTGCCGCATGGGGTTGGCGGGCAATGGGTTCCATGACCGAGGGTGCTGTGGTTCGCCAGGTGCACGCCTCCTACCTGCACACCCACCCGGCCGGGAACCCTGACGCGATCGATCGATTCGTCGCGGCAGCAACAAAATTCGACTCCTGATGGGAGACCAGCCCGCGCACTCCCGCCCAACGGTGGCGGTCGGAGTCGGTGTTCGGCCGGGCGCCGATGCGGAGCGGATCGTTCGTGCTATCAGCGCAGTGGTCGGCACGGCCGGAATCGCTTGCCTGGCAACGCTGGATCGTCGCGCCGACGAACCCGGCATCCGTGCCGCCGCGCAGACCCTCGGCGTGCCCGTGGTGGCATTCACCGCCGAGCAATTGGCAGCGGTGGACGTGCGGCACACTTCCGATCGGGTGTCGGCGGCCGTGGGCACGCCCAGTGTCGCGGAGGCCGCAGCCCTGCTCGCCGGCGGCGGTGAAATCGTCTGCGGCAGAACCATTGTCGAAGGCGTCGTGGTCGCCTCAGCCTCAGCCTCAGCCTCAGCCTCAGCTTGAGCCTGAGCCTCGGCTAATGCCCCAGCCCCGGCCTCGGCGCCTGCCTCGGCTTATGGTCCAGCCCAGCCTGAGCCTCGGATACGGCCCCAGCGTCGGCGACGGTCCGAGCGTCGGCGACGGCCCCAGCGTCGGCGACCGCCCCGCCTCGGCCCCGGTATCTGCCTCGGCTAAAGCATCGGCCTGGCGCCTGGCGCCCCCGAGCATCCTTGGCAGCAATAGGTTTCACCGACAATCAAGAAATCGGAGCCGCCGCGACCTCGTTGTCGCGGCGGCGCCTTTCCTCTCGCGCGAGAGTTCCGTCAAGGGGCGACGGAGGACCAATCGGCGAAACCTGTGGGGTCGTGGCGGCCCATGGAGGCGTGTTCGAACAGGCCCCAGCCTTCGGCGTCGCCGCAGCGGGCGTGGCCGATGTGGTCGATCACGCCGTAGGGGGTGCGGGCGATGATCGACGGGTCGGTGAGGTCGTACGTTGTCGACAGCGACCAGTTCTCGCCCATCCAGTGGCCGTGGGTCCAGTCGGGGTCGGCGCCGTACCCGCAGCCCACGTGCAGGGCGATGCCGGGGCGCGATTCGATCTCGACCTCGAGGGGTTTGCCGTCGGGGGTGGTCATGTCAAGGCGCACCGACTGCGGGTGTCGGGTGCCGGGTTCGTAGGTCCACTGCATGCGCGGCCAGCCCAGTTGTTCTTTGCGGCCGTCGTTCCAGATCCGGACCGCGTTGTTGAGCGTGCGGGTGCCGTCGGGTTCTTCCTGCACGATCACGATGATCGAGAAGTCGGCGAACCGCAGCGGTGCGTACAGCCACCAGAAACCGTCCATGCCGGTGGGGCGACCGGCCGGTTCGGGCTCGCCGGAGGGTCGGATGCCCCACGAGCGGTCGCGACTGCCGGTCCATGCCGTCGGGTCGACCGTGAAGTCGATGCCGTCGACGGCGAGAGTTCCTTCCCACGAACCCAATTGGGCGAAACGGGAGGCCTCGATGATCGGCCGGGTGCCGGACAGGATCAGGTGCGGCTGTTCCTGCACGGCCGGTTGCGCGCCGGTCCAGGTGAGGTCGAAACCGAGGTCGTCGTGCTCGCACACCACCCGCAACTTCCGCAGCGGCTCGAGCACTTCGATCCGATAACCACCCACGGCGGTGTTCAGGTCGCGGGAGGTCAGCGCGTCGGAGAACCGGACGCTGCGCTGGGTCCGGCCGTGCCGCACCGTCGCGAACGCGTCGACCACGCCGAGGTTCGGGTAGACGCCGAATCCGGTGATCAGCATGGTGTCGCCGGCGGGGTCGAAGGCGTTGAAGTAGTAGCGGTCGTAGAAGTTTCGGTCGCTGGTGGCCACGCGGGCCAGCGACAGCGGGGTCTGATGGACCGGGTATTCGTCCAGGGGGACGGGCATGATCGCGGGCATGGTCAGTCCCATTCGTAGGTGCCGTCGAGCAGCGCTTCGAGGCTGAGGCGGTGCATCACGTAGTCGTCGAGGTCGTCGGGCACGGTGTCCTCGCCGAAGTGGATCATCCGGCATTTGATCCGCGCCATCACGATCGCGTGCCGCAGTGCCGCGTAGACGATGTAGAAGTCCAGGTCGCGGACCGAATGTCCGGTCAGCGCTTCATATTTCGCCACTACCGCGTCGCGGCGCATGAAGTCGGGCAGGCCGGGCTGGTCGAAGCGGGTGGCCAGATCCTGGAAGAACCGGTGGATGAAGATGGTCCAACCCAGATCCAGTTCGCGCGGCGCGAATGTCGCCATCTCCCAGTCCAACACCGCAGTCGGGACGAACCCGTCGAACAGGATGTTGCCGGGACGGGCATCGCCCCAGTTGAGCACCTCGGGGCTGGGATCGGCGGGCCAGTGGGCCTCGAGCCAGTCGAAGGCCCGTTCGATCAGCGGTACTTCGACGTCGTGGTCCAGCAGCGCCCACTTGTACCAGTCGCGCTGCGCCTGGAAGTGCCTGCGCAGCGCGGTATCCGGACCGTCGAGCAGCGGAAACCGTTGGGCCACATCGTCAATCGCGTGCACCGCGGCGATCACCTCGACCGTCGCGTCGGCGATCAGCGCGCGCTCGGCGGGGGTGGCATCGAACAGCCAGCCGAAGAACACGTACGGCGGATTGTCCGTGGGCGCGCGGCCCCGCACCTGTTCCATCACCAGGAACGGCGACCCGAACACCGACTCGTCGAGTTCGAGCCAGCGCACCGGCGGCACCGCGACCGCCGACGCCGCGCCGACCCCCGCCATCACCTGATACTGCATCGCCAGGTCATAGGACTCGAACACCGGAAACGAACTGTCCTCCGGCGCCATCCGGACGACGAAGGATCCCTGCTCGGCGCCCGACCAAGAAGCGTCGAAAAGGATTGTGGTGCTGGACATTCCGCCACTGGACGGTTTGCTCAGATTGCTGGTTGTGGCCTCGGCGCCGACCTTGTCCGACAGCCACCGCGCCAATTTCCCCGCCAGCTCGTCCAGATCGCGCTCATTGACCGTGAGCGCCATCCGAACGGCCGGATCCAGATCTTCGGACATCTGCGGGGTACCCCTGTCAGCAAAACTGTAACGTGTGTCACTACTGGGTACCGGAAGACCGCTCGGAATGTAAGTCCCGCGTCGGTGAGTGGGATTGCGGGTTGACAGGACGCGGATCGTGGAGCGCGGAAGCCAGGCGGCAGGCGCGTTCGGGCCGCGTGGACGCACGAACTAGGCTCGGACACTGTGCCGAACACCTCTGACACCGCATCGACCCCGCCCGCAGGCGACCCGAACTACCTGGTCGGGCTCGATCTGCGAGGACGCAGAGTGGTTGTGGTCGGCGGTGGGACCGTCGCGCAGCGCAGGCTCGGACTGCTCGTGGCCGCCGGTGCGGATGTGCACGTGGTGAGTCGAGTGGTCACGCCGGCCGTGGAAGGGATGGCGACCGCGGGGCAGATCAGTGTCGAATTGCGTGCCTATGCCGACGGCGATCTCGATGACGCCTGGTACGCGATGGCCTGCACCGACGAGCCCGAGACCAACGCCGCCGTGGTGGCCGAGGCGACCGCCAAGCGCATCTTCTGCGTGCGCGCCGACATCGCGCGCGACGGCACCGCGGTCACTCCCGCGACCGCCCGCTACGACGGACTGTCCCTCGGCGTGCTCGCGGGCGGCGCGCATCGACGATCCGCGGCCGTGCGCAACGGACTGCTGGAAGCATTGCAATCCGGTGTGGTGACCGATGATTCGGAACCGGTGACCCCCGGCGTCGCCCTCGTCGGCGGTGGCCCCGGCGACCCCGACCTGATCACCGTGCGCGGCCGCAGGCTGCTGGCGCGCGCCGATCTGGTTGTCGCCGACCGCCTCGCACCGCCGGAACTGCTCGCCGAACTCGGCCCGCACGTGGAGGTCATCGACGCCGCGAAGATCCCGTACGGCCGGTCGATGGCGCAGGAGGCGATCAACCTCGCGCTCATCGAGGGGTACAAGGCGGGCAAGTTCGTGGTCCGGCTCAAGGGCGGCGACCCGTATGTGTTCGGGCGCGGGTACGAGGAACTCGAGGCGTGCACCGAAGCGGGCATCCCCGTCACGGTCGTGCCCGGCATCACCAGCCCGATCTCGGTACCCGGCGCGGCAGGCATCCCGGTGACCCATCGCGGCGTCACCCACGAATTCGTCGTGGTCAGCGGCCACGTCGCCCCCGACCATCCCGATTCGCTGGTCGACTGGTCGGCGCTGGCCAAGCTGCGCGGCACCATCGTGCTGATGATGGCGGTCGAACGCATCGACAAGTTCGCCACCGCCCTGCTGGAAGGCGGCCGCCCGGCCGACACCCCCGCCACGGTCATCCAGGAGGGCACCCTGCGCACCCAGCGCGTGGTGCGCGCGGACCTGGCCACCGTGGCCGCACGGGTCAAGGAAGAGGGCATCCGCCCGCCCGCGATCATCGTCATCGGGCCCACCGCGGGCTTCGGAGCCGCGTTCGACCCCCAGCCCTGAGATCGTCGGCCGCACGATCTGGACCTGCGCCCTTATCGGCGTCGTTTACAGTGTTCGACTGTGCTCGAAAACCCCGCTGCCTCGCCGCAGTCCCCCGTGAAGCAGTCGGCCTTCGGGCTAGCCATCATCGTGCTCAGCGGTTTGCAGTTCATGGTCGTACTCGACGGCACGGTGGTGATCTTCGCGTTGCCCCGGTTGCAGGAGGAATTGGGGCTGTCCACGTCCGGCGGCGCCTGGACCGTGACCGCCTACGGCCTCACCTTCGCGGGATTGATGCTGCTGGGCGGGCGACTGGGTGACGTCTTCGGACGCAAACGCACCCTGATCGCGGGCGTCGGACTGTTCACGGTGGCCTCGCTGGCGTGCGGTCTGGCCCAGGGCGAGTTGACCCTGCTGATCGCGCGAGCCTTCCAAGGCGCCGGTGCGGCGATCGCGGCACCGACGGCATTCGCGCTGGTGGCCACCACTTTCGCCCCGGGCAAGGCACGCAACCAGGCGATCGCCGTGGTGGGGTCGATGGCAGGCATCGGCTCGGTCAGCGGCCTGGTGATCGGTGGCCTGCTCACCGAACTGTCGTGGCGGTTGATCTTCCTGATCAATGTGCCGATCGGCGCGCTCATCGTGGTCGGCGCGATCTACACCCTGTCCGACACCGCCCATCACCGGGCGCCGCTGGACATCAAGGGTGCGATCCTGGGCACCCTGGCCTGTGCGCTGGTGGTTTTCGGTGCGACCGAAGGACCGTCGTGGGGCTGGGGCAGCCCGGTCATCGTGGCGTCGCTGATCGCCGGTGTGGTGCTGCTGATCGTGTTCGTTTTCGTCGAACGCAACGAGCCCGACCCGCTGCTGCCGTGGTCGCTGTTCAACAGCCGCGACCGCAACGCGACCTTCCTGCTGATCTTCCTGGCCGGCGCCATCCTCGGCTCGATGACCTTCTTCGTCGCGCAGATGCTGCAGAACTCCATCGGCTACAGCCCCCTGCAAGCCGGCATCGCCTGCATCCCGTTCACCATCGGCATCGGCGTGGGCGGCGCACTGGCCTCCAAGGCGGCGCTGCTGGTCTCGCCGCGCTGGCTGCTCACCGGCGCCTCGGTGGTCCTGGCCGCCGGGCTGCTGTTCGGCTCCACCCTGGACCGGCACATCGGCTACTTCACCACCCTGCTGCCGCTGCTGATCGTGATCGGCTTCGGCGTCGGCATGGCGATGGTCCTGGCACCACTGTGCGTGCTCGTGGATGTGCCGCCGTCGGATATCGGCCCGCTGGCCGCGGTCGGCCAGATGTTCATGAACCTGGCCACCCCCATCGCCATCGGCCTGCTCACCCCCGTGGCGGCCTCGCGCACGCTGTCGCTGGGCGGAGACACCGACATCAAGGTCTCGATGATGAACGGCTCGCAACTGGACGCCCTCACCAGCGGGTACACCACCGTGCTGCTGGTGTGCTTCGGCATGGCGGTGCTGACCGGGGCGGTGGCGTTGACGCTGCGCTTCACTCCCGGACAGCTGGCGCAGGCCCAGCATGTCCAGGAGGAAGCCCAGAACGTCTGAGGGCGGCCGTCAGCGGCTGCGGAAGATCAGCTGGTGCCAGGACTTGTCGGCGACACCGGTGAGTTCGGCCATCACGTGCTTGACGTTGGTGTACTCCTCGAACGAGTAGGCCGACATGTCCTTGCCGAAACCGGAGGCGCCGAAGCCGCCGTGCGGCATTTCGCTCACGATCGGGATGTGGTCGTTGAGCCACACGCACCCCGCGCGGATTTCGCGGGCGGCGCGCTGGGTGCGAAAGACATCGCGCGACCAGGCGGACGCGGCAAGGCCGTAGGGGGTGTCGTTGGCCAGTGCGATGGCTTCGTCGTCGGTGTCGAACGGCAGACACACCAGCACCGGGCCGAACACCTCGTGCTGCACGATCTCCGAATCCTGGGTCGCGCCGGTGATCAAGGTCGGCTCGTAGTACGCGCCCGCGGTCGGCATGTGTTGCGGAATGCGGCCGCCACGAACAACTTTCGCCCCCGCGGTGCGCGCGCGGTCGACCATGGCGACGACTCGGTCGCGGTGGGTGGGGGAGATGAGTGAACCGAGGTCGGTGTCGGGATCGTCGACCGGGCCGATCCGCACGCCGTCCATGAGATCGGCTACGCGAGAAACGAATTCGTCGAAGCGAGGTCGTTGAATGTAGGCGCGGGTGGCCGCGGTGCAGTCCTGTCCGGCATTGATCAGCGCGCCCGCGACCGCGCCTCGGGCGGCGGCCTCGAGGTCGGCATCGTCGAACACCACGAACGGTGCCTTGCCGCCCAACTCGAGGTGCACCCGTTTGACCGCGCCCGCCGCGGTGGCGGCGACCTGCTTGCCGACGGCGGTCGACCCGGTGAACGACACCATCGCGACGTCCGGGTGCGCGACCAATGCGGCACCCGCTTCGCCGCCCGTGCCGGTGACCACATTGATCACGCCCGTCGGAATCCCTGCCTCGACAGCGGTTTCCGCGAAAACGAGTGAGGTCAACGGCGTCAGCTCGGAAGGCTTGAGCACCACGGTATTTCCCGCCGCGACTGCGGGCAGGATCTTCCACGCGGCCATCTGTAGGGGGTAGTTCCATGGGGCGATCGAGCCGACCACGCCGATCGGCTCGCGCCGCACCGAAGACGTGTGCTCACCGGAATACTCCGCTACCGCACGGCCTTCCAGGTTGCGGGCCGCACCGGCGAAGAAGGCGATGTTGTCGATGACGCCCGGTAGGTCGAAACCCTTCGCCAAGGAGATCGGCTTGCCACCGCCACGGCTTTCCATGGCGGCCAGTTCGTCTGCGCGCGAGGACAATACGTCGGCCCAGCGGTACAGGGCGGCCGACCGTTCGGCAGGCGCCGAACCCGACCAGGCAGGAAATGCCGCTCGGGCCGCGGCTACGGCATCGTCGACGTCGGCGGTGGACGCGGCCGCACCGGTCGCGATCAGGGCACCGGTGGCAGGCTCGGTGATCGTCAACTGTTCGCCGCGTCCGGGGCGTCGTTCGCCGCCGATGTACTGCAACATCACGTCGTTCATGAATCGGGACTCCACTGAGAAGGCCGCCGAACCTGCTCGGCGACAACGAAGTTGGATGCGCGAAGCCGGGCTCGGCGACTATCTCCGAGCCCGGCCGCGTGGTTCGCCGATCAGCTCGACGCCCCCTCGACGGTGTGCGCGTCGGCCACCGTCAGCGCCTGATCGAGAATGGCCAGTCCTTCCTTCGCCTCGGCCTCGGTGATCACGCACGGCGGGACCACGTGCAGGCGGTTGAAGTTCACGAACGGCAGCATCCCGCCGGCGCGGCAGGCGCCGATCAGTTCGTTCATCGCGGGGCTGGTGCCGCCGTAGGGCGCCAGGGGTTCGCGGGTGGTGCGGTCGCGGACCAGCTCCAGGGCCCAGAACACGCCGAGACCGCGGACTTCGCCGATGCTGGGATGGCGTTGGGCCAGTTCGCGCAGGCCGGGGCCGATGACGTTCGCGCCGATGTCCGCGGCGTTGTCGACGATGCCTTCTTCGGTCATCGCGTTGATCGTCGCGACGGCCGCGGCGGTGGCGAGCGGATGGCCCGAATAGGTGAGCCCGCCGGGGTAGGGGCGGTCGGCGAAGGTGGCCGCGATCGCCGCACTGATGGCCACACCGCCGAGCGGGACATAGCCCGAGTTCACGCCCTTGGCGAAGGTGATCAGATCGGGGACGACATCGAAATGCTCGATGGCGAACCACTTTCCGGTCCGGCCGAAGCCCGACATCACCTCGTCGGCGATGAACACGATGCCGTGCTTGTCGCACAGTTCGCGCACCCCGCGCATGTACCCCGGGGTCGGCACCATGATGCCGGCGGTGCCAGGCACGGATTCCAGGACGATCGCGGCGATGGTGGCCGGACCCTCCATTTCGATGGTGCGCTGCAGGTGGGCCAACGCCCGTTCGGTTTCCTGGGCCTCGTCGGTGGCGTGGAATTCCGAGCGATACAGGAACGGGCCGAAGAAGTGCACGGTCCCGGTGTTGCCGCGGTCGTTGGGCCAGCGACGCGGGTCGCCGGTGACGTTCACCGCGGTCTCGGTGCCGCCATGGTACGAGCGGTAGCGCGACAGCACCTTGTAGCGGCCGGTGTGCAGGCGCGCCATGCGCACGGCGTGCTCGATCGCGTCGGCGCCACCATTGGTGAAGAAGATGGTGTCCAGGTCGCCGGGGGTGCGTTCGCTGATCAGGCGAGCCGCTTCCGAACGGGCGTCATTGACGAATTGCGGTGCGACCGTACACAGTTTGGCCGCCTGCTCCTGGATCGCGGCCACGACCTTCGGATGCTGATGGCCGATATTGGTGTTCACCATCATCGACGAGAAGTCGAGCAGGCGGTTGCCCTCGCCGTCCCACACGTAGCAACCCTCAGCCGCGGTGAGCACTGTCGGCGTCAAAGCCGCTTGCGCGGACCAGGAATGGAAGACATGGCGGCGGTCGAGCTCGTAAGCCCGAGCGGCTTCTTCAGAAAGCATTGATGTCTCCTCGAGTCACTTGTTCTGCGGGAAGCCGAGTTCCAGGCCGCCGTGGCTGGGGTCGAGCCAGCGCGTGGTGACCGCCTTGGTGCGGGTGAAGAAGTGCACGCCGTCGGTGCCGTGCGCGTGCGAGTCGCCGAACAGCGAGTTCTTCCAACCACCGAAACTGAAGTAGGCCATGGGAACTGGGATCGGCACGTTGATGCCGACCATGCCGACCTCGACCTCGTGCTGGAATCTACGTCCCGCGCCGCCGTCGTTGGTGAAGATGGCGGTGCCGTTGCCGTAACGGTTCGCGTTGATCAGCGCCACGGCCTCCTCGTAGGTGTCCACGCGCACGACCGACAGCACGGGGCCGAAGATTTCGTCGGTGTACACGCTCATCGTGGGGGTGACATTGTCGAGAATCGTTGGGCCGAGCCAGAATCCGTCCGGCGCACCTTCCACGGTCAGACCGCGGCCGTCGAGAACCACACTCGCACCGGCGGTTTCGCCCGCGTCGATGTATTCCGCCACGCGATCACGGTGGGCGAGGGTGATCAGCGGGCCCATCTCGGCGCCGCTGGTGCCGTCACCGGTGACAATGCTCGACGCCCGCTCGCTGATCTTGGCTACGAGCTCGTCGGCCACCCCGCCCACGGCGACGACCACACTGATCGCCATGCACCGCTCGCCCGCCGACCCGAAACCGGCGTTCACGGCGGCATCGGCGGCCAGATCCAGATCGGCGTCGGGCAGCACCACCATGTGGTTCTTAGCCCCGCCCAGCGCCTGCACGCGCTTACCCGCCGCGGTGCCGCGCTGGTAGACGTACTTGGCGATCGGGGTCGAGCCCACGAACGAGATCGCCTTGATCCCCGGGTTGTCCAGGAGTTCGTCGACGGCGACCTTGTCACCCTGCACCACATTGAACACACCGTCGGGCAGGCCTGCCTCCTGCCACAGCCGAGCCAA
Organism: Nocardia sp. NPDC058640; assembly: GCF_042716995.1. Lineage (NCBI taxonomy): Bacteria > Bacillati > Actinomycetota > Actinomycetes > Mycobacteriales > Nocardiaceae > Nocardia > Nocardia sp. NPDC058640. The sequence goes on along the minus strand of NZ_JBHXRG010000001.1, from coordinate 167,148 downwards.
CCACAGCGCCGCCGACGGATCCTTCTCGCTCGGCTTGAGCACCACCGTGTTGCCCGCGCCGATGGCCAGCGGGAAGAACCACATCGGCACCATCGCCGGGAAGTTGAACGGTGCGATGATCGCGACCGGGCCCAGCGGCTGGTGGATCGAGTAGATGTCGACATCGGTCGAGGCGTTCTCGGTGAACCCGCCCTTGAGCAGATGCGGTATGCCACAGGCGAATTCGACCACCTCGAGACCGCGGGTCACCTCGCCCAGCGCATCGGAGGCGACCTTGCCGTGCTCGGCGGTGATGATCGCGGCCAGGTCGGCCTTGCGCTCGGACAGCAGCTCGCGGAAGCGGAACAGCACCTGCGTGCGGCGGGTGAGCGAGGTGTCACGCCAGGACGCGAACGCCATCGTCGCGGCGTCGATGGCGGCGCGGGTATCGGCCACGTTCGCCAGGGCCAGCTCGCCGGTGACGACGCCGGTGGCCGGGTTCGTCACCGGCGCGGTGGACTCACTGGTGCCGTTGACCGACTTGCCGTCGATCCAGTGGCCGATGGACTGCATGAGTGCCTCGTTTCGCTCCGGGTGATGTGGTGCTTCCACCATGGACTATCGGAGGGCGCACAGTGTCGGACGATCTGTACATAATTCCGAGTTCCATATTACGATTCGTCGGGTGTTGTTGACTGTGGCCGATGTACTCGCGATGCCGGTGGTGCAAGCCGGACAACCCGAGGTCATCTGTGCCGCGAACCTCGGGCGGGCGGTGCGCTGGGTGCACGTCAGCGACCAGGCCGCGGTCGCCGATGTGCTGGTCGGTGCCGAGTTGATCCTGACCACCGGGCAGGCGCTGGCCGCACCGGAACAGGCGCGGATCACCTATCTGCGATCGTTGGCGGCAGCGGGAGTGTCGGGGCTGGTCGTCGAACTCGGCAGCTATGTGAGTGAGCTCGGTCCGGTCGTGGCCGCCACGGCCGCCGAACTCGGGATGCCGGTGATCGCGCTGCATCGGGTGACCCGTTTCGTGGAGATCACCGAAGCCGTGCACCGTGCGATCGTGGCCGATCAATACGCCGAGCTCGAATTCGCGCGCACCGTGCACGAGACCTTCACCGAGCTGAGCGTGCGCCGGGCCGCGTTGGCCGAGATCGTGAAGACCGCGGCGAGCATGCTCGATGCCTCGGTAGTGCTCGAGGATCTCGCGCACCGGGTGCTGGCCGCCACCGCTCGTCACACGAGTTCGGCTGCGCTGCTGGATAATTGGGAGTCCCTCTCGCGGATGCTCGCGAGCGGGCCGGGCGTCGTCGCTGTCGGCCCGCACACCCAGCGGTGGGGCAGGCTGATCCTGCGCTCGGAACGAGTCCAGACACCGCGCGCGACCATGGTGCTCGAACGCGCCGCGCAGACCCTGACCCTGCACCGGATGATCGACAAGGACCGCTTCGGACTGCATCGCCAAGCCCAGACCGGGCTCATCGACGACCTGGTGGACGGCCGCGTGATCGACGAGAACGACGCTCAGGCGCGCGCCGCCGCGTTGGGACTGGCGCGTCGGGCCCGCTACGTTCCGCTGTCCATCGAGCTCGAGACCACCGCCGAAGACGACCCGGTGTCGGCGCAACGGCGCAGCGCCTCGATCGTGGAAGCGGTGACGCACGGGCTCGGGCTCGCGGACGCGTCGGCGCTCAGTGCGCTGGAACATCGGCCCGCCGTGCGCCCCGCGCCTGCCGTCGGGCGGCCGGCGAACCGCAGAATCGCGGCTGACGGCGATCGTGTCGCGGTGATCCTCGCTGTCGCGCGCGGTGCGAACCTCGACGAACACCTGCGATCGGTGTGTGCCACGGTGCTGGCGGAAGTCCTGCGCGTGGACGGCGTGCGCCGGGCGGTGGTCGGACTCGGCGCCGACTCGGATTCACTGCTGGACACCGCGCACCAACTCGCGCACGCGGCCGGGGTCGCGGCCGTCGCCCTGTCGATGCGCGGGGTGGTGGTCCGCCCGTTCTATCGCAGCGCCGACATCCGATTGCGTGGCCTGCTCTCGCTGATCCGTGACGAACCCGGCGTGCAGAGCTTCGCCGAAACCGAACTCAGCGCGCTGCTGCGCTACGACATCCGCCACGCCGCCGACCTCACCGGCACCCTGCGCCGCTTCCTCGAACTGGCAGGCAACAAAACCGAACTCGCCAAAACCCTCAACATCAGCCGCCCCACCCTCTACGACCGCCTCGCCCGCATCGAACGGATCCTGGCAGTGGACCTCGACGACGGTGAATCCCGCACCTCGCTGCACACCGCCCTGCTGATCCGCGAGCTCACCGCGGGCGACAAACTGTAAGTAGCAAGGGCTTTCGGCCCGCAGTCCGTCAAGAATGTGACGTGGATCATATTGTTGGTGCGTCTCGGTAACCCCGTTTCATATCCGCGCAATATTCCCGGACCCACAATCCTCACCAGGTCAATTGACCAGTGATGAGGGAGTTTTCAGATGGAATCGACATCGCCATCCACCGCCACCGAGCCCACCGAGAAGGCGGTTTCGCGGCTCAAACCGAACGCGATCGGTCTGCTCGGCGTGGTCTTCATGGCCGTGGCCACCGCCGCACCGATCACCGCGATGACCGGCAACGTGCCGTTCATGGTGTCGTCGGGCAGCGGAATCGGCACGCCTGCAGCATTTCTCATCGCCATGGTGGTGCTGGCGATCTTCTCCGTCGGCTTCACCGCCATGTCGCGGCACATCACCGCGACCGGCGCGTTCTACGGGTTCATCTCCTACGGCCTCGGCAGACGAGTCGGGCTGTCGGCCGGACTGCTCGCCGCCTTCGCCTACATGGTCTTCGAGCCGTCGCTGATCGGCATCTTCTCCAGTTTCGCCACCAATACGGTGAGTGACCAACTAGGACTGGACATTCCGTGGTGGGTCTTCGCCATCGCGATGCTGGCGATGAACGCGATCGGCACCTGGTTCGGCGTCGCGGTCGCGGAGAAGATCCTGATCGTGCTGCTGGTCACCGAAGTGGCGGTGCTCGCCGCGATGGGAATCGGCGTGGCGATCAATGGTGGTGGGCCGGACGGGTTTTCGCTGGCACCGCTGAACCCGATCAACGCGTTCACCGGCGTCTCGGCGGGCCTTGGCCTGTTCTTCGCGTTCTGGTCGTGGGTCGGTTTCGAATCCACCGCCATGTACGGCGAGGAATCGCGCGACCCCAAGCGGATCATCCCGAAGGCCACGATGCTGGCCGTGCTCGGCGTCGGTGTGTTCTACGTGTTCGTGTCGTGGATGGCGATTCTGGGCAACGGCCTGGACGGTGCGCAGGCGCTGGCCGCCTCGGCGAGCCCGGCCGACCTGTTCTTCAACCCGACGCAACATTACGTCGGGCAGTGGGCGGTTGTGGCCATGCAGTGGCTGATGGTCACCGGGTCGCTGGCCTGCGGCATGGCCTTCCACAACTGCGCGGCCCGCTACCTCTACGCCCTCGGACGCGAAGGCGTGCTGCCCGTATTGCAGCGCACCATCGGCCGCACCCACCCCGGTCACGGCTCCCCGCACATCGCCGGGCTCGTGCAGACCGGGTTCGCCGCCGCGCTGCTGCTGGCCTTCGGCCTCGCGGGCAAAGACCCGTACACGGGCACCTACACGCTGCTCGCGATCCTGGGCACCACCGCGATCCTGGTCGTGCAGGCCACCTGCTCGTTCGCGGTACTGGCCTACTTCCGCACCCACCATCCCGAGAGCAAGCACTGGTGGCGCACCTTCACCGCACCGCTGATCGGCGGCATCGCGATGCTCGGTGTGGTGGCGTTGCTGGTGGTCAATATGGACACCGCGGCCGGTGCCGAAGCGGATTCGCTGGTGCTGTGGGCCAGTCCGTGGATCGTGGCGGTGATCGCGATCGCCGGGTTCGCCTACGCCCAGTATCTGAAACAGCGCGCGCCGGAGAGGTATGCGTTGTTGGGGCGCACGGTGCTCGAGGAGTCGCACGAACGCTGACGAACACGGAACCCGGAAGATCTTTCCGGGTTCCGTTCGTCGTATCGAGCTGTGCGGCAGTGACATTGGGAAAGGGGGGTTGTGGGGGCGGGGGTGGGCGACGAAACTTTGGGGATGAGCGCGTTGTCGGAGGACCTGTTGCAGCGGTGGATCGCGTTGGCCGGGGGCGATGCCGCGCGCAGCGGTGCCGGTGTGATCGGGCGATATGAGGAACCGCATCGGCGGTATCACACCACCACTCACCTGGCGGTGATGCTCGCGGCGATCGATGAGTTGGCCGAGGCGGCAGACGATATCGATGCGGTGCGGTACGCGGCGTTCTTCCACGACGCGATCTACGCGGTTGCGCGCGCCGACAACGAGGAGCACAGCGCCGATCTGGGGCGCGATGTTCTCGAATCACTGGGTGCCCCACCGGAATTGGTCGACGAGGTCGTGCGGCTGGTCGTGCTGACGCGTGGGCACAAGCCGCAGCCCGGTGATGCGAACGGTGCCGTGCTCTGTGATGCCGACCTGGTCGTTCTCGGCGGAACTGCCGAGGAATACGCCGCCTACACCGTCGCGATCCGCGCCGAATACGCGCACGTGCCCGATGACCTGTTCCGGGCCGGCCGCGCCTCGGTGTTGCGCAATCTGGCCGACCAGCCCCGCCTGTTCCGCACCGACCTCGCCCACGACCGCTACGAGGCGATTGCCCGCGCCAACCTCGCGGCGGAACTCGCCGAACTCGCCGCCGCAATCGGCTGACGGCCTGGATCTCACCGGCATAATCACGCACTTCGACGTCTTCGAGTCAGATATCTGATCGGAACGAGGCCGAGTGCGTGATTATGCCGGTCCGACAAGCTTGACAGGCAAGTCAGCGCTTGCCTATTGTTCGGGGGAGCGAACAGGAGCGCCCCGTGACCGACATCTTCACCGCACTCGCGGATTCGACACGACGCGCACTCCTCGACGAACTCGCCGATCGCGACGGGCAAACCCTGTTCGAATTGTGCGCCCGTCTGGTGAGCAAACACGACATCAGCTCGTCGCGGCAGGCGATCACCCAGCATCTGGGGGTGCTCGAGGAGGTCGGGCTCGTGCATACCCGCCGTCAAGGTCGATACAAGTTCCATCACGCCGATTTCACGCCCCTGCACGCGGTTTCGCAGCGATGGCCCATCCCCAAGGAGGACACATGATCCGCATCGGAGTAACCAGCGTTTTCGTCGACGACCAGGCCAAAGCCGAGGCCTTCTACACCGACGTGCTCGGGTTCCAGGTCAAAGACAAGGTCCCCGTCGGCGAATACGACTGGCTCACCCTCGTCTCACCCGCCGACGTCGACGGCATCCAGCTGCTGCTCGAGCCCGACCAGCACCCGGCGGCCAAGGCCTACAAGACGGCGCTGAGCACCGAGGGCATCCCCGTGATCGTGTTCACCGTCGACGACCTCGACGCCGAATACGCGCGCCTGGTCGACCGCGGCGTGTTCTTCACCCAGCCGCCCGTGGTTATGGGCCCGGTCAGCACCGCGGTCTTCGACGACACCTGCGGCAACCTCATCCAGCTGATGGCGCCGATCGCGGAGTAGTTCAGCGGCCGAGCTCGGCTTCGATCGCCGAGGCGATCAACTCCGCGACGCCGCGCTGGCCGGCGAGTGTCGGGTGGTAGGGGAGCAGGGTCAGGTCGGCCACCAGGGGGTCGAACCAGCGGGTCGACGGGTCGGCGCACATTCCGAATTCCTTCGACGCGGCGACGGTGTCGATGTAGACGGCGCCGTGGTCGCGGGCTTCGCGGGCGACCACGGTGTTGAGACGTTCGAACTTGGACTGGATGTAGGCGGCGTCGGCGGGCCGCAGGCCCAGCATCGCCGGGCAGCTGGTGTCGGTGAGGTAGGTGGGCCACCCGTCGACGAAAATGGTGGCTTTCGGTGCGCGGCGGGCGATCTCGTCGAGCGCGGCGGCGTAGGAGGGGGCGATAGCGTCGATCTTGCTGTCCCACTGCGGATCTGCTTCGGCCGCGCAGCCACCCACGTGACAGTGGCCGAGAATGTACTCGGTCATGCCGGCGTCGTTGGCACCGATGTGCAGGGTGACGATCTCGGTGGCGGGCCCGAGCGCGTCCAGCTGCGGTGCTACTCCCGCGCCCTGCGAGCTGTACAGGTCGGCGATCTTCGCGGCGCTACAGGTCCGGTCGTCCAGCGACAACCCGAGTCGTTGCGCGACCAACTTGGGTGCGTTGGTCGTCGAGCGCACGCAGCGCAGGGGCGCGGTGAGGTCGAGGTTGACCGCGCCGGTGGTGGCCGCGCCGGAATCGCCGAGGGCCACGTACCGGGCTCCGGGCGTCGGTTGGCCGTGCACGGTGGCGGGGGTGATCGCCACTGCCGCGATCAGGCAGGTCGTCGCGAGCGCGCGCAGCCAGGTGTTCATCGGAGGTCCTGATCATCGGGGTTCGCGGCGGAACCGGTGGTCCGCATCGCGGCGGTGCCGATCACTGTGCCGCATCCGCGCGGTGCGCGCGGGCGCAACGCACGCAGGTTTGTGCGGGACAACAACTCTCGGCGACCGCGGACACCGCTATTCAGTGATGATGAGCAATTCGGTCGGGGACGCGATCTCGGTGCGCAGACCGGCTTTGGTGGCCACGCGCGCGACCGCGCGGATGTCGGTGGGGTCCGCGCGGGTGAGGACCAGGGCGCGGGCGAGCAGGCCCTTGTGATGTTTGTTGAAGTGGCTGACCACGGTGCGGGAGCCGTCGGGGTGCTCGGTGAGCACGTTGGCGGTGATGGCTTCGGGGACTCGGCCCAGTTGCTGGTAGGTGCCCGAGCGCAGGTCGATCACCAGCTCGCCCGCGGCTTCGGTGTAGAGGGCGTCGGGGAGCACGTCGCGCCACACGGCCGACAGTGTCGGCAGCCCTGGGAGTTTGGTGCCGCCGGAGAGGCGGTAGGCGGGGATGGGGTCGCTCGCGCGGACGGCGCCGAACAACGCCGAGCCGATTCCCAGCCGTGCGTAGGCCTTAGCGCGCTGGACCTTCGTGAACGATTTCGCGTCCAGTGCGTCGTAGAGGACGCCGGTGTAGCGCTCCAGAGCAGGGCGGGTGGCGCTGGTGCGCAGGGTGGCGTTGCGGGCGATCTCGGCGTCGGCGCCTTTGCCCAGGCCCAGCACGGCGGCCGAGACGGCGGGGTCGGCGGCCAGTTGCACGACCTCGGTGAGCAGCTTGTCGCGGACCGCGGACAGTTGCGGCATCGCGAGATCGTCGAGGTTCAACGGCGCGCCCGATCCGCCGTCGGACTTGGTTTCGGAGGGAGGCAGCAGCACCAGCACAATCGTCAACGGTAATCGTCGCCGGAACCGCCATCTCGCCCCGCCCCGTTCAGCGCACCGCCTCCAAGAACTTGCGCGTCCGTTCGTTGGTGGGCGCCTCGAAGATCTGCTCCGGCGGACCCTGCTCGATGATCCGCCCGGAATCGAACATCAGCACCCGGTCCGACACCTCGCGCGCGAACCGCATCTCGTGCGTCACGATCAGCATCGTGATGTCGGTGGTCTCGGCGATGGTGCGCAGCACGTCGAGCACGTCGCCGACCAGTTCCGGGTCCAGCGCCGAGGTCACTTCGTCCAGCAACATCACCTTCGGGTCCATCGCACAGCAGCGTGCGATCGCCACGCGTTGCTGCTGACCGCCCGACAGTTGCGAGGGGTGCGCGTTCTCCTTGTCGGACAACCCGACTACGTCCAGCAGATGCCGGGCACGTTCGCGCGCTTCGTCTTTGGACTTGCCCAGCACGTGAATCGGTGCCTCGGTGATGTTTTCGAGCACGGTCATGTTCGGGAACAGGTTGAACTGTTGGAACACCATGCCGATCTTCGTGCGCACCGCACGCAGGTGTTTCTCCTTGGCGGGCACCAGTTTTCCACCGCGCTGGGTGTGGGTCAGCGGTTCGCCGTCGACCCAGATCACGCCGTCGCTGATGGTCTCCAGTGTCATCAGCAGGCGCAAGATGGTGGTCTTGCCCGACCCGGACGGCCCGATCAACGTCACCTTCTCGCCGCGTCGGACGCTGAAATCCAGTTCGTCGAGCACGGTGAGCGCGCCGAAGCGTTTGACCACCTGATCGAATCTGATCATCTCGTCGTCAGTAGTAGGCAAGTCGCTTCTCCAGTCTTCTGATCAGCACAGACGTCGGGTAGCTGGCCACCAGGAAGAACACCCCGGCCAGCGTGATCGACTCCAGGTACGCGAAGTGGCGTGCCCCGAATTGCTGTGCGGCGGTCACCAATTCGACGACCGAGATGGCGAACAAGAACGGGGTGTCCTTGAACATCGACACGGCATTGGTGCCGAGGGCTGGCAGGCTGGCCCGGATCGCCTGCGGCAACACCACCGCACCCCAGGTGCGCGTGGGCGGCAGCGACAACGCGCGCGCCGCCTCCCACTGTCCCTTCGGCACCGCCTCGATCCCGGCCCGATACACCTCGGCCAGGTAGCTCGAATAGTGGATGCCCAGCACCACTACGCCGATCTGCAGCGCCGAGAACTGGGTGAGCAGGGTGTAGGCGAACAGCAGCTGCACGACCAGGGGAGTGAGCCGGATGAACTCGCTGCACGCGTGGACAGGCCCGGCGATCCAGGTCGGCGCCGTGCGGCGGATCAGCGCGATCGCCAACCCCAGCACCGCGGCCAGCGTGAAGCCCAATAGCGTCGCCAGCAGCGTGATCTGGAAGCCTTCCCACAGCACCGGCAGCGCTTCGCGGGCGCGTTCCCAACTCCATTCAGCGGTCATGACGCCACCTCCGGTGCCAGGCTGAGGACTTCCTTGAGCGACGCTCCGCGGCCCAGTTTGTTCTTGGCGCGGGTCTCCAGCAGGTTCATGCCCAGGGTGAGCAGGTAGCCGAGCACGAAGTAGATGAGCAGGCCGACACCGAACGAGAACAGCGTGTCGCCGGTGTCTTTGCGCAGGTCACCGATCTCGTACGTGAGGTCGTGCAGGGTGATGTACGACGCGACCGCGGTGCCTTTGAGCAGATGCACCAGCAGATTGGTCAGTGAGGGCAGCATCAGCGCCCAGGCCTGCGGGAACAGCACCCGCCGCATCCGCTGCCACGGACTGAAATTCAGCGCCACCGCCGCTTCGAACTGCGCGCGCGGCACCGCGTTGAGCGCGCCACGCACCACCTCCGCACCGTAGGCGCCGTAGTTCAGACCCAGCGCCAGGATGCCGCAGAACAGCGGGTCGAGCTTGTAACCCAGCAGCGGCAGCACATAGAACAACCAGAAGATCTGCACCAGAAGTGAAGTGCCACGGAAGAATTCGATCATGACCCGGGCGCTGCCGCGGGCCGCGAGATTGCGCACCCGGGCAGTGGTGCCCAGGGCGAGGGCGAGGACGAACGCGAGCAACGCGCCGCCGATGGTCAGCTCCAGCGTGACCACGATGCCCTGCCACAGCGCGGGCAGGGCATCGCGCACCGCATCGAAATTGCTCATGGGTGGATCAGATTTCGCCCTTGCACAGCTTGGCTGTCGTGTACTTCGGATCGGGCAGCTCACGCTCGGTGAAGCCGAACTTGCCCACGATCGACAGGTACTTGTCCTTGTCGCCGGTGATCTTGGCCAGCTCCGCGTTGTACGCGGCCAGCAGGTCCGGATCGGTGGTGCGGAACACCGTGCCGCCCGCGCCGACCTGCGGCTTGCCGTCGATGACCGCCACGAACGACGGGGTCACCTCGACCGCGGCGTTCGGGGTGCGGTTCTTCAGGTCGTTGAGCGAGATCGCGGTGAGCGCGAACACGTCGGCGCGCCCGGAGGTGACCGCGTCCATCCCGTCCTGCGGGGTGCCCACCTGAGTGGACTCGATGCCCAGTGCGTCGGCGTAATCGGATTCGATGGCACCGGTCATCGACGCCATTTTCGCGCCGCTGGCCTTCACCGACTGCATATCGGTCAATTTCATCGGATTGCCTGGTTTGACCATCAACGCGGTGGTGTACATGAATTCCGGTTCGCTGAAAGAAGCCTGTTCACAGCGTTTCGGCAAGATCGACATTCCGGCACTCACGGCATCGAAACGATTGGCCTGCAGGCCGGGGATCAGCGCACCGAACTCGGTCTGCACACCGTCGACGGTCTTGATGCCGAGGTTGCCGAAGATCTCCCGGTGCAGGGCCACCGTGGCGCCGGTGAGCTGGCCGCCGTCTTCGAACGAATAGGGGGCCTCACCGGCGAAACCCACGGTGATCGTGCCCTTGTCCTTCAGCGACTGCAGCAGCTGTCCGCTGTCTGCGGTCTCGGTCTTGGTGCAACCGGCGAGGGCTGCGGCTACTAGCGCGGTACCGGCGAACACTGCTGTACAGCGCTTCGACAGGGAATTCGTCTCAGCCATTGTGACCTCTCGCAAGGGTAGCGTCGCGCTACCAATTTTCTGTTGTACGTATGTAATTGACTTATAAGGGAAATCTACGCACCGGATAATTGTCAGGTGCGGTTACGTTATCAGGTTGTTATTTGATGATTCAACCGCGTTCGAAATGGGTACCCCCATATGGATTACCTGTCTCCGCACTCGTTTTCGGGCCGCCTCGAGCCCGCTAGAGGTAATCGGCTGTCGCCCCGTCCACACCAGGGACTACCCTGTGCATCCGTGATCACCCGCCTCTCCCGCCTGTTCCTGCGCACCCTGCGAGACGATCCCGCCGACGCCGAGGTGCCGAGCCACAAACTGCTCGTGCGCGCCGGCTACGTCCGCCGGATCGCCCCGGGTGTGTACTCGTGGCTGCCGCTGGGTCTGCGCACGCTGCGCAAGATCGAAGAGGTGGTGCGCCAGGAAATGGACGCCACCGGCGCCCAGGAGATCTCGCTGCCCGCGCTGCTGCCGCGCGAGCCCTACGAGACCACCAACCGGTGGACCGAATACGGTCCCGGCCTGTTCCGGCTCAAGGACCGCAAGGGCGGCGACTACCTGCTCGGCCCCACCCACGAGGAGTTGTTCGCGCTCACCGTGAAGGGTGAGTACAACTCGTACAAGGACCTGCCGGTCACGCTGTACCAGATCCAGACCAAGTACCGCGACGAGGAACGTCCCCGCGCGGGCATCCTGCGTGGGCGCGAATTCGTCATGAAGGACTCGTACTCCTTCGACATCGACGACGACGGCCTGACCAACAGCTACGCCACCCATCGCAAGGCCTACCAGTCGATCTTCTCGCGCCTCGGTGTCGAGTACGTGATCGTGGCCGCCACCTCCGGCGCCATGGGCGGCAGCGCGTCCGAGGAATTCCTCGCCGTGAGCCCCGTCGGCGAGGACACGTACGTGGCCTGCGCGGAGTCCGGCTACGCGGCCAACGTCGAAGCCGTGGTCACCCCCGCGCCCCCCGCGATCGCGATCGAGGGTCAGCCCGAGGCCGTGGTGCACGACACCGAGAACACCCCGACCATCGCGACGCTGGTCGACTGGGCCAACTCCGTGGACGTGCTCGGCCGCCCGGTCACCGCCGCCGACACGTTGAAGAACGTGATGGTGAAACTGCGCCACCCCGACGGCAAGACCGAGATCCTGGGCATCGGCATCCCCGGTGACCGCGAGGTCGACGACAAGCGTCTGGGTGCCGCCGTCGAACCCGCCGAGGTGGAACTGCTCACCGAGGCCGACTTCGCCGCCAACCCCTTCCTGGTGAAGGGCTACATCGGCCCGAAGGGACTGGCCGCCAACGGTATTCGCTACCTCGTGGACCCCCGCGTCGTCGACGGCACCGCGTGGATCACCGGCGCCGACGTCAAGGGCAAGCACGTGGTCGGCCTGGTCGCGGGCCGCGACTTCACCCCCGACGGCACCATCGAAGCCGCCGAAGTCCGCGACGGCGACCCCTCGCCCGACGGCGCAGGCGTGCTCGTCGCCGCGCGCGGCATCGAGATCGGCCACATCTTCCAGCTCGGCCGCAAGTACACCGACGCGTTCGACGTCGATGTGCTGGGCGAGAACGGCAAGCCGGTCCGCCTGACCATGGGCTCCTACGGCATCGGCGTCTCCCGCATGGTCGCGGTGATCGCCGAACAGCAGCACGACGACAAGGGCCTGCGCTGGCCCGCCGAGGTCGCCCCGTACGACGTCCACGTGGTCATCGCCAACAAGGACGCCGCCGCCCGCGACGGCGCCGAACACGTGGTCGCCGGCCTGAACGCCGAAGGCCTGGACGTGCTGTTCGACGACCGCACCGCCTCACCCGGCGTGAAGTTCAAGGACGCCGAATTACTCGGCATGCCCTGGATCCTCGTCATCGGCCGCGGTTGGGCCGAAGGCAAGGTGGAGCTGCGCAACCGCTTCACCGGCGAAGCCGAGGAGATCCCGGCCGAAGACGCCGTCAGCACGGTCACCGCGAAGGTCCGCGGCTGAGGCTCCTTCCCGACAATTCCGACCAGCCGCGGTGACACGGAGGTTCCATTCTCGTGAAGCGCACCTCCGTGTCCGGGGCTCTGTTGGTGCCGGGCAGCGCTTCGATGGGTGGGGTTGTGGCAGGTTCGGGGTGTCATCGAGCGAGGGGCGTAGATGCGACGGCGTAGGGGACCGGTGTCCGTGCCTGCTGCGGTTTTCGGCGCAGCGGCGCTGGTGGGTGTCGCTTGTGCTGGGGTGTGGTCGTTAGGCGGAGTCGAGCTCGGAGGTGTTGACCCCGGAGCCCTTGTCGTTGCGGTGTTGGGGTTTTTGTTCGCTGTCGCGCGGGGATGGCGATCTCAGCGATCCGATCAGCTGGCACAACGGTGGAACGACACGGATGCCCATGGTGTTGTTGATCGGCTTGCACCCTCGATAGCTGCAGTAGAGGGCACTGCTCGTTCCGACCTGGTGGGTAGCAGTGGGCGGCTCGACATAAGTTTTCGATTTCGAGCGGTTCCTTCCCATAACGCGAGTGGCTCGGGATCGGAAGGGGCTCTGTCGGAGGTTGTTCGCTATTACAGCGATCTTCAGCCACGACGGGTGGTCATCGCCGGAGCCGGAGGCGCAGGGAAAACGGTACTGGCGTTGGAGCTCGTGCTCGGCCTTCTGAATGCCCGCGCTCCTGGGGATCCAGTTCCAGTCCGTATCAGTGCTCCCACCTGGAAGACGGGAGATTCGATCGGAGTGTGGCTGGTTCAGCACCTGGTCGCCGTCTATCGGATGAGTCCGGCCTCGGCCGAATCCGTAGTCCATGCCAACTTGGTCATACCTGTCGTCGATGGACTTGACGAGATGGACTCCGGTGTACTGGGATACGGCTCGAGGTCCGCCAAGTTGGTTGCAGCCCTCAACAGCTTCCAGGATCTCAACCGCCGAGCTCCGATAATTGTCACTTGCCGGACCACGCAGCTCGAAGCGTTGATCGCGGCTCGAGTGTGGGTTCACGACTCCGCGACAATCGAGATCGAACCGGTGTCGCCAGCGAAAGCGCAGCTCTACCTGAAATCCGAGGTTGTTGATGTCGAACGTTGGCAGCCGGTGCTCTCGAAGCTGGCATTCGAACCGAATGGTGCCTTGGCGACTGCATTGAGCACACCGTGGCGGCTGTCGTTGGTGCGTCGGATCTACGAGTGGCGCGACCCCGACGGCAACTTTTCACGGGAACCTGTCGACGTGGTCAGCGTGGCTACGGGCGGTTCCGATGCCGTTCGGGATCATCTGTTGGCCCTTCTGATACCTGCTGCGGTTATCGATTCGAAAACCTGTAGCTACGCACCGGCGCAAGTGGAGCGCTGGCTGACCACGTTGGCGTGCGAGTACCTGAGCAACTTAGGGGGCACGACAGTCGGCGGTGTGACCGTTTCTGGGACTGATGTTGTGCCTCATCGGTTGTGGCCGCTGGCGGGTGTGCGTCGTGTTCGAGCTGTCACCATGTTGATTGCGTGGGTTCTGCTGTCAACCGCGTTGTGTGGCGAACTGGTTCGGGCCGATCCGCGGCTATCCGCTGCGTACGTTGCGACAGTCGGTGGTTTTGGTAGTGCTGTGTTGGCGACATCGATGCTATTCGTGCTATTGAACGAGGTGGAGCCGCACCGATTCGTCTGGACTTTCACCCATAAGGTAGGCGGGAGGAAACAGCTTCGCCGAGCCATAACGGCGGCACTGTTGCTCTGGGCAGGCGTCATCGCGCTGGGATTTGCAATGATTGCTCTGTCGGATCGCGTGGTGGCCAGCTGGGCATGGGGGGCTGTACCGGCATGTGGTGCTGCGTTCGCAGTAGCCGCACTTACCCGAGACGACGCCTCAGTCGCCGCGCGGCACCCACGCGAGGTGGTCGCTGCTGACGTTCGGTTCGGCGTCTTGTTTTCTGGAGTGTCGGGTGCGCTCATGGCGGTGCTTGTCAGGGTTGCGCCCCCACCGCCGGACGTCCCCGACGATTTCGGGTTACTTGTAGGTCCCGCGCTTGGGATCGTCATCGGGTGGACGATTGCCCCGACATCGATCTATTACCTCGCAATGCTGCTCAGTACGCGGCGCTGGTCGCGTAACCCACTGCCGTGGCGCCTCGTCCGCTTTCTTGACTGGGGTCATGATTGCGGCCTGCTTCGTACTGCCGGTATCGGCTATCAATTCCGGCACCGGGAGATTCAGGATTATCTAATTCGTCAGGCGCATCTCAGCGCGACTCACAGCCAGAGTCGAGGTGGGACGGCGGTCCCGAACCTGTCCTGACAGTTCGAAATCCGTACCCGATTCTGGGCAGTGACTTACGCCTACGTAAGGGAAACCTGCAGTTAGGCGCGTTGGCGTGTGGCGGGGCGCTGATAAGTTAGCGGGCATGACGAGTTCGCCCAGCCTGTTGTTCAACCCTGCTACCTACGACCCGCAGCACTTCGATGCTGAGACGCGGCGGCTGCTGAAGGCCACTATCGAGTGGTTCGAGTCCAAGGGCAAGGCGCAGTTGCTGGTCGAGGATCGCGATGCGGTGTGGACCTCGGAGTTCCTGGAGTTCGTCGGCAAGGAAAAGCTGTTCGCTACCTTCCTCACCCCCGCTGCCTACGCCGACGGCGACCCGAACAAGCGCTGGGACGCGGCCCGCAACGCGGCGCTGTCGGAGATCTTCGGCTTCTACGGCCTCGCGTACTGGTACGCGGAGCAGGTCACGATCCTCGGACTCGGCCCGATCTGGCAGAGCGACAACGAGATCGCTAAGCGCAAGGCTGCCGCTGACCTCGATGACGGTCAGGTGATGGCGTTCGCGCTGTCGGAGCGCGATCACGGTGCCGACATCTACAACACCGACCTGATCCTCACCCCGAGCGAGCCGGGTAGTGCCGACGCCGAAGCGGGAATTCTGTTCCGCGCCAACGGGGAGAAGTACTACATCGGCAACGGCAATGTGGCCTCGATGGTGTCGGTGTTCTCCCGGCGCGGTGACGTGGAAGGGCCCGACGGCTACATCTGGTTCGCCGCCGACAGTCGTCACGACAACTACCACCTGGTCGAGAGCGTCATCCACGGCCAGATGTACGTCAGCCACTTCCGGCTGGAGAACTACCCGGTGACCGCCGCCGACGTGCTGCACGAAGGGCCGGAAGGCTTCTCGGCCGCGCTCAACACCGTCAACGTGGGCAAGTTCAACCTCTGCCACGGCAGCATCGGCATGGTCGAGCACTCGTTCTTCGAGGCGATCACCCACGCCAACAACCGCATCCTCTACGGCAACCCGGTCACCGACTTCGGGCACGTGCGCGGCAATTTCGTCGACGCCTACGCCCGCCTGATCGCGATGAAGCTGTTCAGCGACCGGGCCGTGGACTACTTCCGCAGCGCCTCCCTCGAGGACCGCCGCTACCTGCTGTTCAACCCGATGACCAAGTCCAAGGTCACCTCCGAGGGCGAGGTCGCCATGACCCTGCTGCTGGATGTGTTGGCGGCCAAGGGATTCGAGAAGGCCACCTACTTCGCGCAGGCCTCGCGCTACATCAACCACCTGCCGCGCCTCGAGGGCACCGTGCACGTGAACGTGGGCCAGATCCTGAAGTTCATGCCCAACTACCTGTTCAACCCCAAGGAATACCCGGCCATCGGCACCAACCTCGACGCCGGTGACGAGGCGTTCTTCTGGGCGCAGGGACCGGCGCGCGGCGCGGGCAAGGTGCAGTTCGCGGACTGGACCCCGGCCTACGAGCAGGCCTCGGATGTGCCCAACGTCGCGCGGTTCTACGAGCAGGCCAAGGCGCTGCAAACGCTGCTGCTGACCGCGGCACCGGATGCGGACCAGCAGAAGGACCTGGACTTCATGCTGACCATCGGCCACCTGTTCTCCACGGTGGTCTACGGGCAGCTGATCCTCGAACAGGCGCAGCTCACCGGTCTCGACCGCGATGTCGTCGACCAGATCTTCGACTTCCAGATCCGTGACTTCAACACCCAGGCCTCGGCGCTGCTGGGCAAGCCGTCGGTTACCGAAGCGCAGCGTGACTGGGCGATCGGTGCCCTGCGCAGCCCGGTTGCGGACAAGGAGCGTTTCGATCGGGTGTGGCAGCAGGTGCAGGCGTACGACGGCGCGTACGCGATGCGGCCGTAGCGGAGGATCACCGGCGTAATCACGCAAAGCGCCTCGCTACAGTCAGTTTTCTGACTCGGCGACGGCGTTGTGCGTGATTACGCCGGATGCCCGGCGAAATCGTCCAAAACGGCACGTTCGGAGTCGGAATTCTGACTTGGAGCCGGTGTTTTGGACGATTACGCCGGATACGCGGTGGGTCGGCGGTTACGCCTGACCGGGGAAGGCGACGGTCCACGGGGTGGTGCCCAGGATCGACTGCCAACGGGCCCGGCGGATGGCGGCTTCGGTGAGCGCTTCGGTCGCGGTGGCGCGCACCGACTTGTCGGTCGCGTTCTCGACGACCGCGTACCACGCTGTGGCACAGTCGGTTTCGACGCTCACCGCCAGGTGGGCCGCCGGGATCGGGTCGTCGACGGGTGCGGGTGGGTCGTACGCGGCGGCGGGTGCTTCGGGGGCGGTGCCGTCCGCTTCCAGGAGTTCGATCGTGGCGTCGCGGCGGGCTCGATGCGCGGCGGTGAACTCCGCGACCAGGCGGGAGCGGTCGGTGTTGGCGTAGGCGGCGATCACGCCGTAGGAGTAGACGGCGGCGTACTCGGCGTCCAGGGCGTTCTGTAGGGCCGTGCGTTGTTCGGTCATGTCAGCAGGACTCCTGCCTGGGTGGCGCAGGCCGCACTGATCGACGCGAGAAGTCCTGCGCGGTAACCGGATTCGGTGGCAGCCAGCGTGGCGGCGGACTGTTGGGAGCGGACCAGTTGGTCACGCAACTGTGCGATGGTCACCGGCTGCTGGGCCGTGGTCTCGACCTGCGTGGCAGGCACCGGCGAACCGTCGGGGCCGGGCACGGTCAGTGCGCCGGTGCGGCGCACGGGGGTGGTGCCGTCGCCGTACACGCCGATCACGCGGTCGATTTCGGTGCGCAGTGCGTCGGCGTGGGCGGTGCGTTCGGCGGCGATGGTGGTCAGTGTGGTGTTCGACTGCGGTGCCAGTGCGATCGCGGCGGTCGCGGCGGCGGCGTCGGCTCGGGCCAGAACCTCTTGTGCGGCAAGGGGATCCGGGGCGTGCACGGTATCGTCCTCGGCGCAGGCGGCGAGTGCGGCGACAGTCGGAATGCCGATCGCGCTCGCTGCGGCGAATCGGAGCATGGTGCGGCGGGGCCAAGTCGATACGGTGTCGGCTCGCTCGGGGCCCATCGTTCCGGTGTCGGCTCGCACGGGCTCCATCGGTTCGGTGTCGACCCGCACGGGTTCCGATGCTGAAAACTGCTGCGCTGCAGGGGGATGCGGAACATGGACGGACGAGTGCGAGGGGGTCGCGGCAGTGGGAGTCGACGGCGGTCCGGTGACACGTTCGATCCGCAGGGTGCGGGGATCGTGCCGGTCGAAGCTCATGCCGGAAGGTCGCCCGGCGTGGCGCGGGACGGGATGGCGGTGGGGCACGTGCACCATCGTGCCAGATCGCGCGCGGGGGCCTCGCGCACGCCGCGACACGGGCGGGCACGCCGAGTCGGACCGGTGCGCGGTGCACGCCGCCTAGTCCTTTACACTCTCTGAGCGCGTTACGCTAGACCTTCAGCGTAGATATTTCCGATCGCGTCACAACTGAACCAGGAGCCGCCCATATGCCGATGCCCACCGAGGAAAGGGTGAGCCAGCTAGTCGCTGAGCTCGTCGCACGCCGGGGATTCGACCTCGAGGGCGTTGCGATCGTGGCCGCGGGCAATGGTGAGTTGGCTCCGGTGCGGGTGAAGGTGACCGTCGACAGCGACGGCCCCGCCGACCTGGACGCCATCGCCGCACTCAGTCGCGATATGTCCGAACTTCTCGATGCCGCAGGCGATTTCGGCGAATCCGCCTATCTGCTGGAAGTGACCACGCCCGGCGTGGATCGCCCGCTGACCACCGAACGGCATTGGCGCCGCGCGCAGGGCCGCAAGGTCCGCGTGAAGCTGGCCGACGGTGCCGACCGGGTCGAAGACAAAGCCCGTTTCGACGCGCGCGTGGGCCAGCTGGCCGACGACGCCGACAACCCCACCATCGCGCTCGTGCTCGGCGGCAAGAACAAGCCGCATCGCGTGCACGTGCCGCTCACCGACATCGCCGAGGCCGTCGTGCAGGTCGAGTTCAACGCACCCGGTGCCGCCGAACTCGAACTCGCGGGCGGCATCGCGCCGGGCCGCCCCGTTCCGGGCGCGGAACCGGCCGACCTCGCCGCACCAGGACAACACAGTGACACTCCCACCGAAGGGGTTGCGGAATGAATATTGAAATCGAAGCCTTGCGCGCGATCGTCGCCGACAAAGGCATCTCGATCGAGACCGTGATCTCGGCGATCGAGTCGGCACTGCTGACCGCCTACCGGCACACCGACGGCCACGAGGCCAACGCCCGCATCGACATCAACCAGAAGACCGGTGTGGTGCGGGTGATGGCGCGCGAGCTCGACGCCGACGGCAACCTGGTCACCGAATGGGACGACACCCCAGAGGGTTTCGGCCGCATCGCCGCGACCACCGCCCGCCAGGTGGTG
The DNA here is from genome assembly GCF_042716995.1 of Nocardia sp. NPDC058640. Taxonomy (NCBI): domain Bacteria; kingdom Bacillati; phylum Actinomycetota; class Actinomycetes; order Mycobacteriales; family Nocardiaceae; genus Nocardia; species Nocardia sp. NPDC058640. The sequence continues at coordinate 148,158 of NZ_JBHXRG010000001.1, read as the reverse complement.
CTGCAGCGACTACGCGACGCCGAGAACGAGAAGTCGTTCGGTGATTTCGCCGCCCACGAGGGCGAGATCGTCGGCGGTGTGGTGCAGCGCGACGCCAGGGCCAACGCCCGCGGCATCGTGGTGGTGCGTATCGGCAGCGAGGCCAACGGCGCCGAGGGTCTGATCCCGCCCGCCGAGCAGGTACCGGGCGAGACCTACGAGCACGGCGATCGCATCAAGTGCTACGTCTACGGCGTCTCGCGCGGCCAGCGTGGCCCGCAGATCCAGCTCTCGCGTACGCACCCGAACCTGGTGCGTCGACTGTTCTCGCTCGAGGTGCCCGAGATCGCCGACGGGTCCGTGGAGATCGTCGCGGTGGCGCGCGAGTCGGGCCACCGGTCCAAGATCGCGGTGCAGTCCACGGTGCCCGGCGTGAACGCCAAGGGCGCGTGCATCGGTCCGATGGGTCAGCGCGTGCGCAATGTGATGAGCGAACTGGCCGGCGAGAAGATCGACATCATCGACTACGACGAGGATCCCGCGACCTTCGTGGGCAACGCGCTGTCGCCGTCGAAGGTGGTATCGGTCACCGTCGTGGATCCGGAGGCCAGGGCCGCGCGCGTGGTCGTGCCGGACTTCCAGCTGTCGCTGGCGATCGGCAAGGAGGGGCAGAACGCCCGCCTGGCTGCCCGTCTGACGGGCTGGCGCATCGATATCCGCAGCGATGCCGCCCCGGAACCGGACGACTCGGTCCGGCCCGAAGCGCAGCGCGGCTGATCCGAACACGCGTCGAATCCCGGCCCGCGGATTTCATGTTCGTAACTTCCGACAGGGGAGGGTTCGTCGTTATGACCGGGTCACCGGTAGAGTGGGTACAGGACCGGCCCGCGCAATCCGTTCGCACCTGTATCGGATGCCGTCAGCGTGAGCCATCTGCCGACCTGTTGCGGATCGTGGCGCAGCATCGGAATTCCGATGTCGCGATTGTTCCCGATCCGCGGCGCAGACTTCCCGGACGGGGTGCCTGGTTGCACCCCGTTTCAGCTTGTTTGCGTTCCGCAGAGCGGCGCCGAGCATTCGGCAGAGCCTTACGAGTGTCCGGAAATCTGGATATCTCAGCCCTGGAGCAGTACCTCGAGAACAGGCACGAGCACTCATGAGCACACCGTGAAGCACCAACGATGAACGTCCGTCGGAGATAACCCGAGGTCGTGCGGGCCCGCCTTACCTAGGCGGCGTCACTGCTCGGCCTCTCAGTGAGGAGAGCAGTGGCAGGCAAGGCCCGCGTGCACGAGTTGGCTAAGGAACTCGGTGTCACAAGCAAGGAACTACTCGCGAAGCTCAAGGAGCAAGGCGAGTTCGTGAAGTCGGCGTCCTCGACGGTGGAAGCACCCGTCGCACGTCGTCTGCGCGAATCTGTCGCATCCAAGGCCGCCCCCGCGGCCGATGCGAAGTCGGCGGCCCGTCCGGGCCCGTCGGCCCCCGCAGCAGCAGCACCGGCCCGTCCGGCCGGCGCCAAGCCCACCCCCGGTGGCCCGCGCCCCGGTCCGCGTCCGGCTCCGGCCGCGCCCGCCCCGGCAGCTCCTGCCGCGCCGGTCGCGCCGAAGGTCGAGGCCGCTCCGGTGGAAGCCAAGCCCGCTACTACCCCGGCACCCGCGAGCACCGCTGCGGCCGCCGAGTCGGCTCCGGCCACCAAGCCCGCAGGTGCCCCCGCACCCGGCCCGCGTCCGGCTCCGGCCGCGCCGCGTCCGGCTCAGCAGGCGCCCGCGGCACAGACCCGTCCGGGTCAGGCAGCACCGGCCGCACCCGGCCCGCGTCCTGCCGGTCCCGGCCCCAAGCCGGGCCCCAAGGCTCCGCGCGTGGGTAACAACCCGTTCAGCTCGGCCCCCGATCGTGAGCGTCCCGCGCCGCGTCCGGCCGGTCAGGGCCAGGGTCAGGGCGGCACTCGCCCGACTCCGGGTCAGGGCGGTCCCCGTCCCGCACCCGGTCAGGGCGGTCCTCGCCCGGCTCCCGGTCAGGGCGGTCCCCGCCCGCAGGGTGGTCAGGGCCAGCGCCCGGCCGCCGCGCAGGGCGGTGCCCCGCGTCCCGGTGGTCCCCGTCCCAACCCGGGTTCGATGCCTCCGCGTCCGAACCCCGGTGCCATGCCCGCCCGTTCGGCACGTCCCGCCCCCGGTGGCGGCGCGGGTCGTCCCGGTGGCGGCGGTCGTCCCGGTGGCGCTCCCGGCGGTGGCGGCGCAGGCCGTCCCGGTGGTGGCGCAGGCGGTGGCGGTTACCGTGGCGGCGGTGGCGGTGCCCCCGGTGCTCCCGGTGCCGGTGCTCCCGCGGCCGGTGGTTTCCGTGGTCGTCCCGGTGGCGGCGGCGGTCGTCCCGGTGGTCCCGGTGGCCGTGGTGGCGCAGCCGGTGCGTTCGGTCGTCCCGGCGGTGCTGTCCGTCGTGGTCGTAAGTCGAAGCGGGCGAAGCGCGCCGAGTACGAGAACATGCAAGCTCCCGCCGTCGGCGGCGTGCGTCTGCCCCGTGGCAACGGTGAGGTCATCCGCCTCGCCCGTGGCGCCTCGCTGTCGGACTTCGCCGAGAAGATCGACGCGAACCCCGCAGCTCTCGTGCAGGCCCTGTTCAACCTCGGCGAGATGGTCACCGCCACTCAGTCGGTGAACGACGAGACCCTCGAGCTGCTCGGCGGCGAGATGAACTACGTCGTGCACGTGGTCAGCCCCGAGGACGAAGATCGCGAACTGCTGCAGTCGTTCGACCTCACCTACGGCGAAGACGCCGGCGGCGAAGACGATCTCGAGCACCGTCCGCCGGTCGTGACCGTCATGGGTCACGTCGACCACGGTAAGACCCGACTGCTGGACACGATCCGTAAGGCCAACGTCGCTGAGGGCGAGGCCGGTGGCATCACCCAGCACATCGGTGCCTACCAGGTGCTCACCAACCTCAACGACGAAGAGCGTCTGATCACCTTCATCGATACACCGGGTCACGAGGCGTTCACCGCCATGCGTGCGCGTGGTGCGAAGGCCACCGATATCGCGATCCTCGTGGTCGCGGCCGACGACGGCGTCATGCCGCAGACGGTGGAAGCGATCAACCACGCGCAGGCCGCTGATGTGCCGATCGTTGTCGCGATCAACAAGATCGATAAAGAGGGTGCGAACCCGGACAAGATCAAGCAGCAGCTCACCGAGTACGGCCTGGTCACCGAGGAGTACGGCGGCGACACCATGTTCGTCAACATCTCGGCCAAGCAGGGCACCAACATCGATCAGCTGCTCGAAGCCGTGCTGCTGACCGCGGATGCCTCGCTGGACCTGCGTGCCAACCCGGACATGGACGCCCAGGGTGTCGCCATCGAGGCGCACCTGGACCGCGGCCGTGGCCCCGTTGCCACCGTGCTCATCCAGCGCGGCACCCTGCACGTGGGTGACTCGATCGTGGCGGGCGACGCCTACGGTCGCGTCCGTCGCATGGTCGACGAGCACGGCGCGGACGTCCACGCGGCGACCCCGTCGCGCCCGGTCCAGGTCATCGGTTTCACCAGCGTCCCCGGCGCCGGTGACAACCTGATCGTGGTCGAGGAAGACCGCATCGCCCGTCAGATCGCCGATCGCCGCAATGCGCGCAAGCGCAACGCACTGGCCGCTCGCAGCCGCAAGCGGATCAGCCTGGAAGATCTGGATGCCGCACTGAAGGAGACTTCAGAGCTCAACCTGATCCTCAAGGGCGACAACTCCGGTACCGTCGAGGCCCTCGAAGAGGCCCTGCTCGGTATCGAGATCGACGACGAGGTGCGTCTGCGCGTCATCGACCGCGGTGTCGGTGGCGTCACCGAGACCAACGTCAACCTGGCGTCGGCCTCCAACGCGATCATCATCGGCTTCAACGTCCGCGCGGAGGGCAAGGCCACTGAGCTGGCCAACCGCGAAGGCGTCGACATCCGGTACTACTCGGTCATCTACCAGGCGATCGACGAGATCGAGAAGGCCCTCAAGGGCATGCTCAAGCCGATCTACGAAGAGGTCGAGCTGGGCCGCGCGGAGATCCGTGCGATCTTCCGCTCGTCCAAGATCGGCAACATCGCCGGCTGCATGGTGCTGTCGGGTTCGGTCAAGCGCAACGCCAAGGCGCGCCTGATCCGCGACGGTCGAGTGATCGCCGAGACGATGACCATCTCCTCGCTCAAGCGGGAGAAGGACGACGCCACCGAGGTGCGCGAAGGTTTCGAGTGCGGTCTGACCGTCACCTACAGCGACATCAAGGACGGCGACATCATCGAGGCTTACGAGCTTCGTGAAAAGCCGCGCGACTGATAAAACGCAACACCGTTTCGCACGCCGCATCCGAATTCTCGGGTGCGGCGTGCGGGCGTACAACCACCACAACACACACAGGAGGTGAGCACCGCTGTTCATTGGTGCGCTCGAATTCGATCTGTTGCTCGGTGACGTGCATTCGCTCAAAGAGAAGCGGTCGGTGATTCGGCCGATCCTTGCTGAGCTGCAAAAACGCTTCGGCGTGAATGCCGCGGAAGCCGGAGATCAGGACCTACACCGCCGGGCATTGCTCGGGGTGGCCATGGTCAGTGCGGAGACGGGACACCTGAACGAGGTGCTCGACAAGTGTGAGCGGCACGTTGCCGCGCGTCCGGAGATAGAGTTGCTGGCAGTACGCCGCCGCATCTTCGGGCCCGAAGACTGAAAGAGGAGGAACTCCCATGGTGGATCAAGCCAGGGCACGCCGACTCGCCAAGCGGATTTCCGCGATCGTGGCTACCGCGATCGAATACGAGATCAAGGATCCGCGACTGCGGTTCGTCACCGTCACCGATTGCAAGGTGAGCGGCGATCTGCGCGAGGCGAACGTCTATTACACGGTGATGGGTGAAACCATCGACGCCGAACCCGACTACCCCGAGGCCGCCGCGGGGCTGGACGCGGCCAAGGGCGTGTTGCGGTCCAAGGTGGGCGCGGGCACCGGCGTGAAGTTCACGCCGATCCTGTCGTTCACCCTGGACAAGGTGCCCGAGGTGGCGCGGGAGATGGAAGAGCTGCTGGCTCGGGCTCGCGCCATCGACGACGAGGTGGCCAAGGTCGCCGCGAACGCCAAGCACGCGGGCGACGCGGACCCGTACAAGGTCGATCGCGACGACGAGGACGAGTAGGCAGGCATGTCCGGTCAGCGCCCGGTAGCTCGAGTGACCACGCGGGGTGCGCAAGCGCGCCCCGCGGGCACCGCCCTGTCGGGCGCAGGACCGGTGGACGCCGGATGACCAGCGTCCGCGACGGGACCGAACTGGACGCCGCCGTCGCCGCACTGGCGGCGGCGCGTTCGGTGACCATCCTGTGCCACGTGCAGCCCGACGCCGACACCGTCGGCAGCGGGCTGGCGCTGGCCTTGGCCCTGCATCGGCGCGACATACCGGTGTGCGTGTCCTTCGCCGAGCCCGCCGAGCTGCCCGCGTCGTTGCGCACGCTGCCGGGCGTGGAGCTCGTCGTGCCGCCCGCGCAGGTGCCCGACGAGGTCGACCTGCTGATCGTCGTCGACTGCGGTGCGCGCAGCCGTCTCGGTGCGCTCGCCGACCGATTGCCCGGCGCGACAACGACATTGGTGATCGATCACCACCGCGCCAACGACGGCTTCGGCACCGTCGACCTGATCGACGAATCCGCGGCCTCGACCACCGAACTGGTCACCCGCCTGCTCGACGCGTGGGGTGTGCCGATCGACGCCGCCATCGCGCACTGCCTGTTCGCGGGCCTGGTCACCGACACCGGTTCGTTCCGGTGGGCGCGCCCCGGCAGTCACGCCATGGCCGAGCGTCTGCTGGCCACGGGCATCGACGGCACCGAGATCACCCGTGTCCTGCTCGATACCCATCCCTATGCATGGCTGCCGATGCTGTCGAAGGTGCTGTCCTCCGCTGTGGTCGTGCCGCAGGCCGCAGGCGTGGGCCTCGTCTACGCGCTGGTTCGCGCCGCCGACACCCACGATGTGGGGCCCGAAGAGGTCGAAAGCGTCATCGACGTCATCCGTACGACTTCCGAGGCGGGGATCGCCGCTGTCTTCAAGGAAGCTCGCGGCCAGAACGACCGCTGGACGGTCTCCCTGCGTTCCCGGGACTCCGCGCCCGGCCTGACCGACGGCGTCGACGTCGCGGCGGTGGCCAGTGGATTCGGCGGTGGCGGCCATCGGTTCGCCGCGGGCTACACCACTTATGGCGACCCCGACGGCGTTGTGCGCGCGTTGGTTTCCGCGCTGGGCTGATTCGCGGGGTGGGAAACCACGTTGAGCGGACAGAACTTCACTCAACGGTCGAGAATTCGACCGTTTTCGCGATTAGTGGGCGCTCAGCGTGGGCGCGTTGGTGCGCAACCGAAGGGCGAGGGGTACGCCCAGGATCGTGGTGGTGGCGCAGAGCACGAAAGCCCAGGCCGGGGTGTCCACCAGCAGGCCGGTGAGGCCCGCCACGACCAGGCCGCCGAGGTTGCCGGTCATCCAGATCAGGCCTGCCGCAGTGCCTTCGGCGGTGCCGGTGTGGCGTTCGGCCATGGCCAGCACGATCGGCAGGGCGGGCAGCAGGGTCAGGCCGATCAGGACGAAGGCCAGGAAGCCGGTGGCCAGGTTGGGGGCGACGGCAACCAGCAGGCAGGCGGCGGCGCTGGCGGTGAGGCCGACCATGACGGCGGGCAGCTCGATACCGCGACGCAGCACCGCGACCGGGATCACCGCGCACCCGACCACGCCCGCAAGGACGTTCACCAGCAGCACGATGCTGGCCGAGTCCGCGCTGACGCCGGCGGGTTCCAGCAGGGCTTGGCCGTAGGTGGCCAGGGCCACGAAGGTGCCGAAGGGGAAGAACACGGTCAGGCACAGTCGCCGCACGTAGGAGTCGCCGATGGTGGCTCGCACGGCCGCGAGCGAGGTCGAGGTGCTCGCGGCGGGTCCGGTGCCCGCGCGCATCAATTCGACGGTCAGTGCGATCGCGGCGACGGCGGCGAAGATCGTGCCGACCGCGGCCAGCGTGGTGAGCTGGCTTTCCGCGGGCAGGGCGGCGCCGAGCAGGAACGCGGCCGTCATGCCTGCGAAGGTGCTCGCGGTGCCGATCGCGATGCCGGTGGGGCGGTCCTTCTCGTCGAGGTAGTGACCGGCGATGCCGGTGATCGCGTTGAGCACCAGGGGTTGGGCGATCGCGACGACGGTTTGGCCGACCAGCACCATCACGAATCCGTCGTCGACCAGGCGCAACGCGGCGCCGATCGCGGTGAGGGCGGCACCGGCGATCAGGCTCGGCCGGAACCAGCGGTCCAGCATGATCCCGGCGGGGATGGCCAGCACGACGTAGAGCAGCGGGAACATGTTCGCCAGCCACCCGATCGCCGACTCGGAGACGCCGAAGTGCTCCGCGGCCACGGTGGTCACCGGCGCGTAGGTGAGCCATACGAGTTGGGTCGCCGCGCCGACCAGGGCGAATGCCGTGATCACCCGCCATCGCTGCACAAACGCCATGGGTGGTCCTGAGTCTTTTCGGGCGAACTCGGTTCGCGGGGTACTGCCCGAGCTGGGCAGGTGACCAGTATCACCGGTTGGGGGGCTGCCGTCCACATTTCGCGGGACTTCGTCGTATCGAGGCTGCGGGCGTATTCGTTCGGCCCTGTGCGACTGGCTTCGGTTGGTTAGGGTCAGAGCCTGGCTGTTGGGCTGACGTGTGGAGGCGATGTGGTGTCGAGGTGGGCCGGGTTGGCGTTGACGGCGTTGCTGGTCACGCTCGGTGGGTCGGTCGCGCAGGCCGCGCCGGACTCGACCGGGCAGCTGCTCGGGCGCACGGTGCAGGAACCAGGGTGGGGTACGTGGAATCGTGCATCGATTCTCGAGTACCGCACGGAAGGTCCTGTCGGCGAGACGGTTTCGGCTTCGGGGTTGCTGTTGCTGCCCGACTCGCCCGCTCCTGCCGATGGCTATCGGGTGGTTGCCTGGGATCACCCGACCATGGGTTTGGCCGGGCATTGCGGCATCACCACGTCCCGCGGTGTCCAGGAACAGGCCATCATGCAGGCGTTTCTCGATCGAGGATGGGCCGTTGTCGCGCCGGATTACCTGGGTCTGTCACCGAACTCGACGTTCCCGCACCCCTATCTACACACGCGCACCGAGGCGACCTCGACCATCGATCTGGTCCGCGCGGCCCGCGCCGCCGAGCCCGCACTGTCGACGACCTGGGCTGTGGTCGGGGCATCGCAGGGTGGACACGCGGCCCTGGCCACCGGCAGCATCGCGCCGCAGTACGCGCCGGAGCTGGATTTTCGCGGAACCGCTGCCATGGCACCGGAGTCCAACTTCGAAACTGTGTTCGCGCAGATCAGCCCCGCGACCACGAATTTCCCGATGGAGGACAAGCTGATCGGCCCGTTCGCGGGGATGTTGGCCGGGCTCAGGCTCACCCGTTCTGATATCGACGTGAACAGGATTCTCACGCCCACGGGCCGCGCACTTGTCGATGCCATCGCGTCCAGTTGCGTCGAGGATTTCGACCGAGTCGCCGCTGGTACCACTTTCGGCACGATGCTCGCCGCGCCCGTTTCCGAGATCGGCGAGGCTCTGCGCGCGTACATGGCCGCGCCGACTCGCTTCGAACAACCCTTGTTGATCACGCACGGGGCCACGGACATGGTGGTGCCGCTGCCCATGACGTTGGCCTACCTGGCCCAATTGCAGGCGGCGGGAACCGATTACGAGTTCGACGTGCACACGGTGGGTCACAGCGAGATCGAAGTGGTCTCGCGCGACAGTGTGCTGGAGTTCGTCGGAAACCTGTTCGCCCGGCCCTGACCTGGGGCGCAGCGTGGCCGGTCCGAAGTTGTCGGTGGGGTGTGCCACGATCGGCAGGTCGGTAGCGTTCGCGCCGATCGGTCCTAGGGACGGTGGTGGGTGTGGGGACTGCGAAGTCGATAGACGACACCGTTGAGACGGTCGGCCCGGCGCGCATTCTCGGGATCGCGGTGCCCACGTTGGGGGTGTTGGTCGCCGAGCCGCTGTACTTGCTGTTCGATATCGCGGTGGTCGGCAGGTTGGGTGCGCTGGCATTGGCCGGGCTCGCGGTGGGGGCGGTGATTCTCGGGACGGTGAGTACGCAGCTCACGTTCCTGTCCTATGGAACGACGGCGCGCGCGGCCCGCAGACATGGTGCGGGGGACCGGACCGGCGCTGTCGAGGAAGGTGTGCAGGCCAGCTGGGTGGGGTTGGCGGTCGGTGCGGTGATCGTGGCGGTGATCCAATTGTTCGCGGCACCACTGTGTTCGGTGCTGTCCGGTGGCGGGGAAATTGCCGGGGAAGCGTTGGTCTGGGTGCGGATCGCGATCTTCGGGGTGCCGTTGATTCTGTTGGCCATGGCGGGTAACGGGTGGATGCGTGGGGTGCAGGACGTCCGCAGACCGCTGACCTATGTTGTTGTGGGGCTGGCACTTTCGGCTGTGCTGTGCCCGGTGCTGGTGTACGGATTACTCGGCGCGCCGCGCATGGAACTGGCCGGTTCCGCGGTGGCGAACCTCGTCGGCCAGTCGGTCTCAGGAGTCTTGTTCGCCTATGCGCTGCTGCGCGAACGGGTTTCGCTACGTCCGCAACTCGCGGTGATGCGCGCCCAACTGGTCCTCGGCCGTGACCTCATCGTCCGCAGCCTGTCCTTCCAGATCTGCTTCGTCTCCGCCGCCGCCGTAGCCGCCCGCTTCGGCGCCGCCTCCGTGGCCGCCCACCAAGTAGTCCTGCAATTGTGGAATTTCCTTGCCCTGACCCTGGATTCGCTGGCCATCGCCGCCCAAACCCTGGTCGGCGCGGCCCTGGGCGCGAGCAATGTCCACGGCGCCAAAGCAATCGCCCGCCGCGTCACCGTCTGGTCCGTCCTGTTCGCCTTATTCCTGGCCGCAGTCTTCGCCGCAGGCGCGAACGTGATCCCCCTGCTGTTCACCGACGACGCCCAGGTCCTGGACCGCACCCACGTCATCTGGTGGTTCTTCGTAGCGATGATCCCCGTCGCCGGCGCCGTCTTCGCCCTCGACGGCGTCCTCCTGGGCGCAGGCGACGCCGCCTACCTCCGCACCACCACCCTGGCCGCCGCCCTCACCGGCTTCCTACCCCTGATCTGGCTCTCCCTGATCTTCGACTGGGGTGTGGCCGGAATCTGGACAGGTTTAGTCGCGTTCATGCTGCTGCGATTGATCGCGGTCGTCGCGCGAGCGAGGTCGGGTCGGTGGGCCACCGTGGGCGCGGAGGTGCCGAGCGGAGCGGCGTAGAGACGCGGTGTTCGCGTGGGTCGCCATGGTGCATGACCCGGCCGATGAGTCGTGTGCCACTGTGGACAGGTGATTCCGAAGTTGATGGCGGTCAGTGATGTGCATGTGGGGCATCAGGGGAATAGGCCTGTGGTGGAGCAGATCCAGCCTGATTCGCCCGAGGACTGGTTGATCGTTGCCGGGGATGTGGGGGAGAAGGCCGAGGAGGTGCGGTGGGCGCTGGGGTTGTTGCGTAGCCGGTTCGCCAAGGTGATCTGGGTGCCGGGCAATCACGAGTTGTGGACCACGCCGAAGGATCCGGTGCAGATGCACGGGGCCGCGCGGTACGACTATCTGGTGGCGATGTGTCGTGACCTGGATGTCGTGACGCCGGAGGATCCGTTTCCGGTGTGGACGGGGTCGGGTGCGGAGAAGTACGGCGGGCAGGTCACCCTCGCGCCGATGTTTCTGCTGTACGACTACTCGTGGCGGCCCGCGGGCACGAAGACCAAGGCGGAGGGTTTGGCGCTGGCGCGCGAACGCAATGTCGTGGCGACCGACGAGTTCCTGCTGACCCCCGACCCGTACCTCACCCGCGACGCGTGGTGCCACGCCCGCGTCCAGTATACCCAGCGCCGCCTCGACGCGCTGCCGCCGGAAACCCCGCTGGTGATGATCAACCACTTCCCCCTGGTCCGCCAGCCCACGGAAATCCTGTTCTACCCCGAATTCTCCCTCTGGTGCGGCACCGACCTGACCGCCGACTGGCACACCAGCTACAACGTGGTCTGCTCGGTCTACGGCCACCTCCACATCCCCCGCACCACCTACTACGACGGCGTCCGCTTCGAAGAGGTCTCGCTGGGCTACCCCCGCGAATGGAAGCGCCGAGGCGTCCCGGATCCGCTCCTGCGCCAAATCCTGCCCGAACCCACCTACGCCGAAGGCGACCTGAACGCCTGGGGCGGCCATTTCAAGGTCACCCCGGAAATGGAAGCCGCCGCCGAGGAAATGCGCGCCAAGGCAGAACGCAGAAGAGGCATCTAGAAGCAAATTTGCACGAAATCCCACCACCTGATTTCGTAAGCACAGACGTAACTCACCGGGCTCGAGCAAACCTGCCTACCCCGGTCCCGCCAGACGCCAACGCTGCCGCAACCGGCACCTGAGTCTGGCCTGAATACACGGAGAGGCGGGCCAGCCTTGCTGGAAAGGATTTTGCCGCGCAGTGTCGCTTCGGCGGAGCTCTTGGCGTTCCCGGATGATTTGACGGCGCACCCCGCCGAAGAACACCTCATCGCCAAGTCCGTCGAGAAGCGTCGCCGTGACTTCATCGGCGCCCGGCACTGTGCCCGCCTTGCTCTCGAGGAACTCGGTGAGAAGCCCGTCGCGATCGGCAAGGGGGAGCGCGGAATGCCGCTGTTCCCGCGCGGCATCGTCGGCAGCCTCACCCATTGCGACGGCTACCGCGCGGCCGCGATGGCGCACGCGCTGCGTTTCCGTTCGGTGGGCATCGATGCCGAACCGCACGGTCCGCTGCCCGACGGCGTGCTCGATTCGGTCAGCCTGCCCGCCGAGCGCGAGTGGCTGGCTGCCACCCCCGGCGAGGGTCTGCACCTGGATCGACTGTTGTTCTGCGCCAAGGAGGCCACCTACAAGGCCTGGTTCCCGCTGACCATGCGCTGGCTGGGTTTCGAGGACGCGCACATCACGTTCGAGATCGATTCCCGCACAGCGGATTCGGGATCGGGAACCTTTCACACGGAACTGCTCGTGCCGGGCCTGACCAACGACGGCGGCGCCCCGCTGACGAAGTTCGACGGCAGCTGGTTGATCGCCGACGGGCTGATCCTGACCGCGATCGCGCACGTCTGATGGCGGCGCGGGTGTCGCGGGTCGGCGAGCTCGGCGGTCTGGTGATCGTCGACAAGGACAGTGGGCTCACCAGTCACGATGTGGTGGCGCGTAGCCGAAAGATCTTGCAAACCAAGAAGGTCGGGCACGCGGGCACCCTGGACCCGATGGCCACCGGTGTGCTGGTGCTCGGGGTGGAGCGGGCCACGAAACTGCTCGGCCAGCTGCTTTTGACCACCAAGGCCTACACCGCGACAATCCGGCTCGGCCAGGCCACGAACACCGATGATGCCGAAGGCGAAGTCATCGCGACGACCCCCGCGCTGCACGTCACCGACGAGGCGATCGCCGCCGGCGTCGCCGCGCTGACCGGTGACATCGAGCAGGTGCCCGCCACCGTGAGCGCCATCAAGGTCGACGGCGAACGCGCCTACGCCCGTGTCCGCGCGGGCGAAGAGGTGCAGTTGGCTGCCCGCCCGGTCACGGTGTCGCGCTTCGACATTCTGGCCCGACGCGACATGGGCGAATTCGTAGACCTCGACGTAGATGTCGAATGCACCTCCGGCACCTACATCCGAGCCCTGGCCCGCGACCTCGGCGCCGCCCTCGGCGTAGGCGGCCACCTGACCGCGTTGCGCCGCACCAGAGTCGGCCCCTTCACCCTCGAACACGCCCGCACCCTCGAACAACTCGCCGCCGCCGCCGAAGCCGACCAGCCCCTGCTGAGCCTCGACGTCGACACCGCCGTCAAAACCGCGTTCCCCCTCCGCGACATCGACGAATCCCAAGCCACCGACTTGCGCACCGGCCGCTGGCTCGACCCCGTCGGCATCAAAGGCGTCTACGCCGCCATCGATCCCCGCGGTCGAGCCATCGCCCTGCTCCAGGAAAGCGGCAAACGCGCGGGTTCGGTCATCGTGGTGCGCCCGCGCGGAATCGGCGACTGACCTCACGGGCCGCCTGGCCGACTCGTGGTCCGGCCTAATCGACCAATCCGCCGCCTCGTAACCCGAAAAATCGGTTCAGGGAAGGCGAATTGGTCGATTAGGCCGGATCGCCGTCGGGGGTGAGCGGTGGTCAGCGCTGCCGAATCGGTAACGCCGCGCGTCTCGACGGTCATGCGAGCTGAGCGATCCCGACGAAAGATGTTGTCCTACAGCGTCTTAGGGGATGTCCGCGAGCGATGCGGATCTGCGGTGGAGTCCAGATCGATCCGGACCGTGAGCAGATCCGTGCCGAGCATGCGCACCATCATGCTGTTGAACCGGGGTAGCTCGCGAAGCCGAGCGCGTGCGTCATCGGCGGGAAGCGGGTGGGCGGTGCCGGTGTGCCAGCGGAAGCGAAGGCGCAGCCGGACCTGCGGATTCGCCTCGATGTTGCGGACGTAGGCCGAGGCTGCGCCGTGGTCGCTGACCAGCCAGAACGAGTCGCCCACGCGCATGCCGCCGATCGGCGTGCGGCGCGCGAGGCCCGTCCGGCGGCCGGTGGTCTCGAGCAGGGCCGAGCCCGGCATCGCCCGACCGGCCAGATGTCGAGTCAGTGGATTGGCGATGTGCCGGTGGCACCACGTGACGATGGTGCGTTTGACCTGCGGTGATGTCATGACGACCTCATTTGTCGAGACGTTGAGTCTCCACAAAGTATTGTCGAGACTCACGGTTCCGTCAATGACTATGATGGCGGCATGGAGTCGAAGCCGGTGCGCGCGCATACCGGGCGCAAACGAAACGACGCGGCCAAGCAGGCGATCCTGCGGGCGGTCCCCTCCCTGCTGGCCGCGGCGGACCGCATCGATGTCACGATGAGCGAGATCGCCGCCGCGGCGTGCGTGGGCAAGCAGACGATCTACCGCTGGTGGCCCTCGCGAGGTGCCTTGCTCCTCGACGCGATGAGTGAATGGGCCAGTGGTGCGGTGCCCGAACCCCGCACCGGCAACCGGCGCGACGACGTCGCCGCGTTCCTACGGGCGACGTTCGCCGCTGCGTCGACGCCGCCCGCCGATGCGCTGTTGCGCGCGATTCTGGCTGACGCCCAACGTGATCGACAGGTCGCGGACCAGCTCGCCGAGTTCGTCGCGGTTCGCCGGAATGCGCTCGCCGCGATTCTCGCCCGCGACGGGGCGAACCCCGACGACGTGGAGTTGCTGGTAGATCAAGCGTTCGGCGTGCTCTGGTATCGACTCTCGGTGACTCGTGCGCCGCTGAGCGGGAAGCTTGCCGACCGTCTGGCCGACTCGTTGTGTGCCGCACCGGCTTCGGGGAATCCGTAGAGTGGCGGGACCGGCCGAGGGTGGTCGCGGGAGAGGGATCGTGAGATGAGTGCAGAGTCGGTCGATACGTTCACGCTGTGGGATCGCGACGGGGACGGGCTGGTGTCGGTGGACGACATCGTCGACGGGATTCGTTCCGCGGGAGTCGAAGTCGATCGGGAGGCTGTCGAGCGGATGGTCGCCGCCGCGGACACCAACGGGGATTTTCTGGTCTCCCGTGCCGAGTTCGATGCGGCGGTGGTGCAGGGGCGGATCGAGGTCACCGACGCCGACGCGGCGTTTCGGGTCTTCGATATCAACGGCGACGGCCGGATCTCGGTCACCGAACTGGACGCGCTGATTCGGCACGTGGGTGCGGGGCGCATCGACGAACCGGCTGCCGACCTGCTCGCGGCCGCCGACCAGGACGGCGACGGGTATCTCTCGCTGTCCGAATTCCGTGTGCTGCTGGACTTCTTGTCGCGGTGAGACCGGCGTAATCACGCAATTCGACGCCGAATAATCAGAAAACTGATCGGTGGGCGACGTTTTGCGTGATTACGCCGGGTGTCAGGGGTGGTGGACAGGGGTTAACGCCGTAATCGGGGTGGGCGATAGCCGAGAAGTATGGCTTTCGCTGCAGAGGGGTAGATCATGATGGGAAAGTCTTGGATCGGGGTGATCGCCGGTGTGACACTGGTGCTCGCGGGGTGCGGTAGCGGGGATGCGCAGGCGCCGGGGTCGAGCTCGGTGCGGCCGAGCACCACGCCGACGACGAGCGTGACGACAACGGTCATCACGCCGGCTTCGGGCACCGACCAGCCCACGATCGTGCCCGCGCCGTCGACCACCGCATCATCCGGCGGATCGGTGACGACGAAACCGGCACCGACGCCGCAACCCACGGGCACGATCATCCTGTCGACCCGGACGGTGGCCGGTTCGCCGGTGCCGAATGTGCTGGTGCACTTGGCATTACATCGACCCTGTGACCCGGTCTCGCACGACATCAAGACGGGCGAGACGTCGGAGGCCGCGCGATTCGACGCGCACACCGACGCACAGGGCATCGCCACGTTCCCGAACGTGCCGGTCGGCTGCTACTACTTCGGCATGACCCCGCCCGAGGGCAGCAGCCCGGTCCCCGTCGGCATGCACACGCTGTTCCTGACGACCGCGGGCGCCACCCAGAAGGGGACCCTGGAGTTCAACAACATGACCAGCTCACCCAACTGCGACGAGACGACCATCGAAACCAGCCTCGGGGTCGATCCCGCGCCTGCGATCACCATCGACCTCTGCGACGGGGCGTGGGCGGTGGTCCGCTGGGACAGCCGAGGCGACAACCAGCAGATCATCAACTCCAACGTCGGCGGATGGCAGACGTACACGATCTTCCCGCACACCATCTGCTGGGCGAAGGCCACCGCCGACGGTGTTCCCGACCGGTTCAAGCGTTTCTTCGACTGCTAGGCGGTCAACCAAATAGCTTCGGCGGCAAGGGTTCCCAGTTCGGTAGGGGAATCGGCGGCGGCGATGCGCACGGCGATGGTGCCGGCGAAGTCGCGGCGTTCCTCGACGGCGATGGAGGTGTCGAGGGCGATGCCGACGGAGTCGAAGTAGCGCAGCATCGCGGGGTCGGAGTCGGAAATGCGCGCGACCCGGCCTGATTCGCCCGCGGCGAAGTCGCTGAGTTGGCGGGCGGGGGGTGTGGGGACCGCGCCGTCGGCGGAGGGGATCGGGTCGCCGTGGGGGTCGCGGTCGGGGTAGCCGAGTTTGGCGTCGATGCGCGTCATGAGCAGATCGGAGACGGCATGTTCGAGGATTTCGGCTTCGTCGTGGACCTCGTCCCAGCCGTAACCCAGTTCGTTCACCAGGAACGTCTCGATCAGGCGGTGGCGGCGCACCATCGCGACCGCGGCGCGGCGGCCGTGTTCGGTCAGGGTGATCGCGCCGTAGCGGGCGTGTTCGACCAGGCCCTGGTCGGTGAGTTTGCGGACCGCCTCGGACACGGTCGAGGCCGAGACGCCGATGCGTTCGGCGAGCAGCTTGGTCGACACCTTCTCCTGCGACCACTCCTGCGCGGTCCAGATCACCTTCAGATAGTCCTGCGCCACCGCCGACAAATCGGGGGCGAGGGTGGCGGTGGGACTGAGTTCGGCCTGCTCGCCGGGCTGCGTGGACGCACGGCGGGTCGCGACATCTCGTTTACCTGGCACGTTTTCAATGTTAGGCATCCCTGGCCCGAATGACACATCGGCGAACCGGCACGCCGGTGAACTCGTCGCACCGGAATTCTGTTCGCGTCGTGCTTTGCGTAGGCTTCGCGGTGTGCAGAGATGGCGAAGTCTGGACGACGTGCCCGGCGACTGGGGGCGTTGCGTTCTCACGATCGGCGTGTTCGACGGAGTTCACCGGGGGCACGCGCAGCTGATCAGCCGCGCGGTGGCCGCCGCCGAACAGCGTGGTGTCCCGTCGGTTCTGATGACCTTCGATCCGCACCCGATGGAAGTGGTGCGACCCGGTTCGCATCCCGCGCAGCTGACCACGTTGACCCGGCGCGCGGAACTGGCCGCGCAGCTGGGCATCGATGTGTTCTGTGTGATGCCGTTCACCCAGGAGTTCATGAAGCTCGCGCCCAGCGAGTACGTCAACGACCTGCTGGTGGATCGACTGCACGTGAGCGAGGTGGTGGTCGGCGACAACTTCACCTTCGGGAAGAAGGCCGCGGGCACGGTCGACACGATGCGTGAGCTGGGCGAGCGGCTGGGTTTCGAGGTCGACGGCGTGACCTTGCTCGGTGAGCACGCGGTCACGTTCTCCTCTACTTACATTCGCGCCTGCGTGAACGCCGGCGATATGGCCGCCGCGACCGAGGCGCTGGGCCGCCCGCATCGGGTGGAAGGCATCGTCGTGCGCGGCGACGGGCGTGGGCGTGGTCTTGGCTTCCCGACCGCCAATGTGGCGCCCACGATGCACGCCGCGATCCCCGCCGACGGGGTGTACGCGGGCTGGTTCACCGTGCTGGGCGACGGGCCGACCATCGGCACGGTCGCGCCCGGACAGCGGGCGATGGCGGCGATCTCGGTGGGCACCAACCCGACCTTCTCGGGTCGCACGCGCACCGTGGAGGCCTTCGTGCTCGACGGTGAGGCGGACCTGTACGGGCAGCACGTCGGCGTGGATTTCGTCGAACAGCTGCGCGGGATGCGCAAGTTCGACTCCATCGACGAACTGGTCGAAGCCATGGGCCGCGATGTCGAGGCCGCGCGCAAGGTCCTCACCGCCGACGAGGCCTGAGGCCGATTCGTTAGCGCATTGTTGCGTCGGGTAAAGTGGCTCCTCGGGTTTGCTGCGGTCCGCGGCGGCGCCCATCCCGGGTAACCGGAACTTCGAGCGCGGAACTGAAAATAGGAGTCCAGCCATGGCGCTGACCACCGAGCAGAAGTCGGCGATTCTCGCCGAGTACGGCCTGCACCCCACCGACACCGGCTCGCCGGAGGCGCAGATCGCGCTGCTGTCGAAGCGGATCTCGGACCTGACCGAGCACCTCAAGACGCACAAGCACGATCACCACACCCGTCACGGCCTGCTGGCCCTGATCGGTCGTCGTCGCCGCCTGTCGAAGTACCTGCAGGCCAATGACATCAACCGCTACCGTTCGCTCATCGAGCGCCTCGGCCTGCGTCGGTAATTTTTGCGGCTGGTGCCGCGGGTTTTCGGCCTCGTAACCCCGAATCCGAGGGGCGATACTGCGCCTTCGGCGTTCCGTCTCGCCCCTCGGATCCGGGGCGGCCGAAAACGTGGTGCTCGAGTTCGTATGACATGCCATCCTGAGGGAGGCGGTCGACATCTAGCCAGCGGGAAGAAGTACACTTCTTCTCGTTGGCTATTTGTGTATTCAACATGTGACAGCCGTGTGTACCCGTCCGCGTGGCGTCGGTCTTCGGTAGTGGCCTTTCGGCAGGCGTTGTTCTAACCGCCGTCGGGCTTCGATCGATGACCGCCTCTGCGTCGCCGCTTCCAAGGGGATTCGGCCGGGTGCTGCGCGTGGCAAGCCAGGAGGGTTTCCACGTGTCCGTGTCCGGTACGGCTGACGACAGCTGGTTCCGCGCCCACCAGGGTGCACATGCGCCTGGAAACGGCAGCGCGGTCCAGCGAGACGAGAGGTCGAGAGACGAAAATATGACGCAGACAACTGAACGTGCATCGACTGCGGTCGAGGTCGAGCCCGGTGTTTTCGAGTCGGTCGCGCTGATCGACAACGGTAGCTTCGGCACCCGCACCATCCGCTTCGAAACCGGCCGTCTGGCCAAGCAGGCCGCGGGCTCCGTCGCCGCCTACCTGGACGACGAGACCATGCTGCTGTCGGCGACCACCGCCGGCAAGCACCCCAAGGATCATTTCGACTTCTTCCCGCTGACGGTCGACGTCGAAGAGCGCATGTACGCCGCGGGTCGCATCCCCGGCTCGTTCTTCCGTCGCGAGGGTCGCCCCTCCACCGACGCGATCCTGACCTGCCGCCTGATCGACCGGCCGCTGCGCCCGACCTTCATCGACGGTCTGCGCAACGAGATCCAGGTCGTCGTGACGGTCCTGAGCCTCAACCCGGTCGACCTCTACGACGTGGTGGCCATCAACGCCGCCTCGGCGTCGACCCAGCTGTCGGGCATCCCGTTCTCCGGCCCGATCGGTGGCGTTCGCGTCGCCCTCATCGGTGAGCAGTGGGTCGCGTTCCCGACCGTCGAGCAGCTCGAAGGCGCCGTGTTCGACATGGTCGTCGCGGGCCGTGTCACCGACACCGGCGACGTCGCCATCATGATGGTCGAGGCCGAGGCCACCGACAAGGTCATCGCGCTGATCGAAGACGGTGCGCAGGCGCCGACCGAGGCCGTGGTGGCCCAGGGTCTGGAAGCCGCGAAGCCGTTCATCGCGCGTCTGGTCCGTGCGCAGGCCGACCTGGCGGCGCTGGCTGCCAAGCCGACTCAGGAATTCCCGCTGTTCCCGCCGTACGGCCCCGATGTGTTCGAGGCTGTCGAGGGCACCGCCAAGCGTGAGCTCAACGACGCGCTGAGCATCGCCGACAAGCAGGTCCGCGAGGCCAAGATCGACGAGATCAAGGCCGAGGTGCTCGGACGCCTGGGTGACGACTTCGTCGGTCGCGAGAAGGAACTGGGTGCCGCGTTCCGCTCGGTGACCAAGAAGCTGGTTCGCCAGCGCATCCTCACCGACGGTTTCCGCATCGACGGGCGTGGCCTGGCCGACATCCGCGAGCTGTCCGCCGAGGTCGACGTGATCCCGCGCGCCCACGGTTCGGCGATCTTCGAGCGTGGCGAGACCCAGATCATGGGTGTCACCACCCTCGACATGGTGAAGATGGCACAGCAGGTCGACTCGCTGGGCCCGGAGACCTCCAAGCGCTACATGCACCACTACAACTTCCCGCCGTTCTCCACCGGCGAGACCGGCCGCGTCGGTTCGCCGAAGCGTCGCGAGATCGGCCACGGCGCGCTCGCCGAGCGTGCGCTGATGCCGGTGCTGCCCTCGCAGGAGGAGTTCCCGTACGCCATCCGTCAGGTCTCGGAGGCACTGTCCTCCAACGGCTCGACCTCGATGGGTTCGGTCTGCGCCTCGACCCTGTCGCTGCTCAACGCCGGTGTGCCGCTGAAGGCGCCGGTCGCGGGCATCGCCATGGGCCTGGTGTCGGACACCATCACCAATGACAAGGGTGTCGAAGAGGTCCGCTACGTCGCGCTCACCGACATCCTCGGCGCCGAGGATGCCTTCGGCGACATGGACTTCAAGGTGGCAGGCACCCGTGACTTCGTCACCGCCCTGCAGCTGGACACCAAGCTCGACGGCATCCCCTCGCAGGTCCTCGCGGGTGCGCTGAACCAGGCGCACGACGCCCGCACCACCATCTTGGACGTGATGGCCGAGGCCATCACCGACCCCGACGAGATGAGCCCCTACGCCCCGCGCGTGACGGCCATCAAGATCCCGGTCGACAAGATCGGCGAGGTCATCGGGCCCAAGGGCAAGATGATCAACCAGATCACCGAGGAAACCGGCGCCAACATCTCCATCGAAGATGACGGCACTGTTTTCGTCGGTGCGACCGATGGGCCTTCCGCCCAGGCCGCGATCGACATGATCAACGCCATCGCCAACCCGCAGCTGCCCAAGGTCGGCGAGCGTTTCCTGGGCACGGTCGTCAAGACCACCGCCTTCGGTGCGTTCGTGTCGCTCCTGCCGGGCCGTGACGGTCTGGTGCACATCTCCAAGCTGGGCAACGGCAAGCGCGTGGCCAAGGTCGAAGACGTGGTCAACGTCGGCGACAAGCTGCGCGTGGAGATCGCCGACATCGACAACCGCGGCAAGATCTCGCTGGTCCCGGTCGAGGACGACGCCGCCGCCGAGCCGGTCGCCGTCGAGGAAACCGTCGTCGCCGAGTAAGCGTTCGAACTGATCACCAAAACCCCCGCCGTTGCGGGCGGGTTCACGCGGTCGTCGCAACACTCTCGATTGAGAGGTTGCGACGACCGTGTCGTTTTCAGAGGATCTGGACCAGTTCGGTGAGCAACTGATCCGTTTGGTCGATGCCGGGATCACGGTGAAAGATGCCGCGGTCTCGCTGGGTATCCGCCGCGATCGTTGTTATGCGATCCTGCGCGCGAAGGGCCGGCCGGTAGGCAAGCCGAAGCGGTCACGATCGGCGATGGACCAGGACCTGATCAGGTCGGTATTCGGGTCGAGCGGATCGGTAAATCAAGCAGCCAAAGCAGCGGGAGTGTCACACACGGCCGCCCGCGCGATCTTGGTCGATGCCGGACTGGTCGATGCGCAGACCGTTGCGATCGCCAAGCCTGAGGCCAAGGCGCGGTTCTTGGAGCTGGTCGAGGCCGGTTGGTCGACCACGCGTGCGGCCCGCGAGGTCGGCGTGCACGAACGCACCGGCCAGGACTGGCGTGGCGGGGTCCGCAGGGTTCGTAACTCCATAACCAATGCCCGGATTCACCCCGACGGAACGGTAGTGGACTACACGACCGGGACGCGCTACACAGCTCCGGTGACCAAGATCAGCACCGACGCGCCGACGGTGATCAGCGACCGCTACTTGTCGATCCGAGATCGGTTGGCGATCGCCGACGGGCTGGTCTGCGGGCTGTCGTTCACCGAGATCGCCATCCGGACCGGTAGGAACAAATCCACGGTGTCGAGGGAAGTTCGGGCCCATCGTGTCGACGGCCTCTACCTGCCCTATCAAGCCCATGAACAGGCCTCGGTCGCTCGGGGGCGTCCCAAGCAGTCCAAACTGGTGACCAACCATTCCTTGCGGGACGCGGTGGCCGAGGGGCTCGCGAACCAGTTCTCGCCCGAGCAGATCTCTGCCCGGCTCCGCAAGGACTTCCCCGACGACGAAAGCATGCGGGTGAGCCACGAAACGATCTACCAGGCACTGTATTTCCAAGCCCGAGGCGGACTCAAACGTGAAGTGGCCCAAGCACTTCGGACAGGCCGTACTCGCCGCAAACCGCATCGTAAACCCGAGCAGCGCACGCACCGGTTCGTCGATGAAATGGTCATGATCGCCGATCGACCCGCCGAGATCGAAGATCGGGCCGTGCCCGGGCACTGGGAAGGCGATCTCATCGTCGGCGAGCTCAACAAATCCGCGATAGCGACACTCGTGGAACGCACGACCCGCTACACCATGCTGGTGCACCTGCCCGGCAGCCACGACGCCGAAACCGTTCGTGACGGGCTGATCGCAACGATCTCGACCCTGCCCGCGCATCTGCGTGGCTCGCTGACCTGGGACCAGGGTGCGGAGATGGCACGGCACAAACAATTCTCGATAGCCACCGACATGGCCGTCTACTTCTGCGACCCGGCCAGTCCCTGGCAGCGCGGCACCAACGAAAACACCAACGGACTACTGCGCCAATACTTCCCCAAGGGAACCGACTTGAGCATCCACGGACCCGAAGACCTCGAACACGTCGCCCAGCAACTCAACAGGCGACCACGCAAAACGCTCGACTGGGATACCCCAGCCGAGCGTCTGCGTGATCTACTCACCGTCTAACACCAGCGGTGTTGCGACGACCCCTAGAAATCGCCCAGAGCTGAAGGGGATTTTCGATTACCGCGGACCTACCGCGTACCGAACGGGCTGTTCACACCCGTTCCCGCAGGTCAACGATCACACGTCGTAGTAGAGCTCGAACTCGTACGGGTGCGGGCGCAGGTTGACCGGGGCGATTTCGTTGTCGCGCTTGAGCTGGATCCAGGTCTCGATGAGGTCAGGCGTGAAGACGTTGCCCTCGGTGAGGTAGTCGTGGTCCTGCTCGAGGCGGTCGATGACCGCGGACAGGCTGGTGGGGGCCTGGGGGATGTTCTTGGCCTCCTCCGGCGGGAGCTCGTAGAGGTCCTTGTCCACGGGCGCCATCGGCTCGATCTTGTTCTTGATGCCGTCCAGGCCGGCCATCATCATGGCGGCGAAGGCCAGGTACGGGTTGCCCGAGGAGTCCGGCGCGCGGAACTCGATGCGCTTGGCCTTGGGGTTGTTGCCCGTGACCGGGATACGCACGGCAGCCGAACGGTTGCGCTGCGAGTACACCAGGTTGATGGGGGCCTCGTAGCCCGGCACCAGACGGTGGTAGGAGTTGACGGTCGGGTTGGTGAACGCCAGCAGCGACGGGGCGTGGTGCAGGATGCCGCCGATGTAGTGACGCGCCAGATCCGACAGGCCGCCGTAGCCGGCCTCGTCGTGGAACAGCGGCTTGCCGTCCTTCCACAGCGACTGGTGCACGTGCATGCCCGAGCCGTTGTCACCGAAGAGGGGCTTCGGCATGAAGGTGACCGACTTGCCGGCCTTCCACGCGGTGTTCTTCACGATGTACTTGAACAGCTGCAGGTCGTCAGCCGCGGACAGCAGCGTGCCGAACTTGTAGTTGATCTCGGCCTGACCGGCGGTGCCGACCTCGTGGTGGCCGCGCTCGAGCTCGAAGCCCGCGTTCTGCAGGTTGGTCGAGATCTCGTCGCGCAGGTCGACGTAGTGGTCGTACGGGGCCACGGGGAAGTAGCCACCCTTGTTGCGGACCTTGTAGCCGAGGTTGCGGCTGCCGTCCGGGTTGAACTCCTTGCCGGTGTTCCACGAACCCGAGACGGACTCGATCTCGTAGAACGAGCCGTTCATCTCCGAGCCGTAGCGGATGCCGTCGAAGATGTAGAACTCGGCCTCGGCACCGAAGAACGCGGTGTCGGCGATACCGGTCGAACGCAGGAACTCCTCGGCCTTACGCGCGATGTTGCGCGGGTCGCGGGAGTACGCCTCACGGGTGAACGGGTCGTGCACGAAGAAGTTCATGTTGAGCGTCTTCGCGTTGCGGAACGGGTCGATCCGCGCGGTGCTGAAGTCGGGGAGCAGGAGCATGTCCGACTCGTCGATCGACTGGAAGCCACGCACCGAGGAGCCGTCGAACGCCAGACCCTCTTCGGCCAGGTCGGCGGTGAACGCCTTGGCCGGAATCGAGAAGTGCTGCTGGACGCCGGGCAGGTCGGAGAAGCGGATATCGACGTACTCGATGTCCTCTTCCTTGATGTACTGGATGACCTCTTCGGCCGTGCTGAACGTCACTTGCTCTCCTTACGAATCGGTTCCCAGCCAGTCGCGATGCTGGCCCTTTCCCCACGACTGCGAGCAGTCGCCGCGAAGGGGTTCGTCGCGACCTGACGCTAAGGACGCGGTGTTTCCCAACAGTCAAGGCTGTGTTTCGCCAGTGTTACGCGAGCTGGATGCCTGGGTGATGTGAGCCAAACGGGTGCGTCCTTCAGGCTAATCCTGCCATCCGCGCGATCACGCGCTGACGTGACCTCCACGAATGCGCGCGTGGGCGGCCGATCGCGCGCCACTATCCTGGGCTCATGGCGCGTATTACCGGCACATGGCTCTCCGGCTCCCCGGCCGAACCCGGGCAGGGCGACACCCCCGGCTACCCAGGCGAGCTGTACGGGCTGCCGCGCGAGGGTGCGGGCTCGCTGGCGCCGACCTGGCGCCGAGTGGTCGCGATGTTTCTGGACTGGTTCATCGCGGTCGGGATCGCGGCGGTGGTCATGGGCGGCACGGTGAAGCCTTCGGTGCAGCTGCTGGTGTGGTTCACGATCGGGGTGGGCGCGGTGACGTTGTTCGGGTTCACTCCGGGCCAGTACTTCATGAAGCTGCGCGTGGTGCGGGTCGACGCCGCCGTGGCGGTGGGGTTCGTGCGCGCGCTGGCCAGGCAGGTGCTGCTGGTGTTCGTGGTGCCCGCGCTGTTCACCGACGCCGACGGCCGCGGCATGCACGACCAGGCCACCGGCACCGCGCTGGTCAACGCCCGCTGACATAGGTCCGGCCCGCGCTCTGGACAGAACACGGGCCGGGGAAGAACTGGCGGGGATCAGCGGCGACGGATCGCGCGCTGCATACCCTTCATCTTGGCGCCGGGGGGCATCGGACCCTTCGGCATCGCGGGACCACTGCGCGAGCTCAAGGCGGTGAGCCTGCCCTCGATCTGGTCGATCCGCTTGACGTCGATGTTGCGCGGCAGCTTGGTCAGGGTCTTCTGCAGCTCTTTGAGCGGCGTCTGACCTGCCTCGTTGCCGACGATCACTTCGTAGATGGGGGTGTCACCGACCAGCCGGGCGGTGCGCTTCTTCTCCTGTGCGATCAGCGACTTGACCCGCTGCGGGGAACCTTCGGCGACGAAGATCACCCCGGGCAGACCGATCACGCGGTGCACGGCGTCGAGCTGGGTGGTCGCGGCGACGCCGTTGGCGACCCGCCACTTGCCCTGCAGGTTCTCCAACACCCACGCCGCGGCGCCCGCCTGACCTTCGGCCTTGCGGTACACGTTCTTCTGCACGCGGCGCCCGAACAGGATGAATGCCAGCAGCACACCCAGCAGCAGACCCAGCGGCAGCAGGAACCACTGCATGTCGAAGATCAGGCCGATTCCGAAGAACACGACCGTGGTCCCGACCAGTGCGCCGATCATCAGCGGCAGCAGCGCCTTGTCTTCCTTGCGCTGCATGTTGAACGCCTGCCACAACTGCTGACGACGTTCGCGCGATGCCTGCTTACGGGCCGCTTTAGCCGCGGCCCTGGCTTCCTTCGACGGCTTGCCGCCCTTGCCTCCTGCCATGGGTGTCAGCTTAGATGGCGCGTCGCGCACGCGTCTGACCGCATCACACCGGGCGCGGATCCCGGCGTTTCGGGCGCGGTTCCCGCGCAGACGGCGCCCCCGCGGACCACAATGGGGGCGATGCGCCCGATCACCGAGATTCCCGCCCACTCCCCCGTGACCGATGGTGTCGACGACGAGGTCGCCCGGCGGCTGGCTGTGGCGCTGCAGTGCGTCACGGTGTCGACCGAGGATCCCGCGCGCACCGCCGACGCGGAGTTCGTCCGACTGGCCGCGCACCTCGAGTCGTCGTTCCCGCTCGTGCACGCGCAGCTGAGCTTGACCATGTTCGAGCACAGCAGGCTGTATCGCTGGGACGGCGTCGAGCCGGGCACGGTGTCGGCGATCCTGCTGGCGCACCAGGACGTGGTGCCCGTCGACGACGCGCAACGGTGGACCCATCCCCCGTTCGCCGGTGTCGTGGACGACGAATTCATCTGGGGCCGTGGGGCGATCGACGACAAGAGCCGCGTGCTCGCCGTGCTGGAAGCGGTCGAGTGGGCCCTAGAAGCCGGAATTCGCCCGCGGCACACCATCTTTCTGGCCTTCGGTCACGACGAAGAGGTCTTCGGTGACGGCGGCGCGGTGCGGATGGCACAGCATCTGCGCGACCTGGACGTGCGCGCGGACCTGCTGCTCGACGAAGGTGGCGTGATCACCGACGGCGTCGCCGACGGAGCGGATCGGCCGGTGGCCAGCATCATGCTCGGCGAGAAAGGCTATGCGACGGTGCGGCTTTCGGTCAGTGAGACCGGCGGGCACTCCTCGATGCCGGGCAAGCAGACGGCGGTGGGACGGTTGGCGCGCGCGGTGGCGCGGGTGCAGGACCATCCGATGCCGTTGCGGTTGACGCCGGTGATCAGCGACATGCTCGCCCGCATGCGGGTGGCGTTTCCCGAACCGCGCCGCAAGCTGCTCGCGCTCACCGACGCGCGCGGGCTGAGCACGCTGGCCCGGCCGCTGATCACCCGGATCATGGCGGCGGGGCCGACCACCGAGGCGCTGGTCCGCACGACCACCGCGCCCACGGTGATCAGCGGCGGCGTGAAAGCCAATGTGTTGCCTCAGAGCGCGGAGGCGTTGGTGAATTTCCGGATCCTGCCCGGTGATTCGGTGGCTGCGGTGCTCGCGCACTGCGCTCGGGTGATCCGCGATATCGGCGTGGCCATCGAGCTGGTCGGCCCCACTTCGGAGCCGTCGCGGTTCAGCGAACCGGGCCCGACCTTCGATCTGATCGCCGAACTGGCCAGCAGCGTGGTGCCGGGGATCGTGACCACCACCGGGATCGTGCCCGGCGCCACCGATTCGCGCCACTACGACGGCCTGGCCGCCACCCGGTGCAACTTCGCGCCGATCGTGCTGACCGCGGCGGATCTGGAACGGATCCATGGAACCGACGAGCGGATCTCGCGCCTGAACTACGCTCGACTGATCGAGTTCAACCGGCGTCTGCTCGAGCGGCTGGCCGCGACGCCCGAAGCCACAGGAGCGCGACCATGACCACCGATACGGGCGAATTCGCCGGCCACGGCGGCAAGATCGCGTGGCGCGCATGGCAACCCGACACCACGCCGCGCGGGGTGGTCGTGCTGGTGCACGGCGTCGCCGAACATTCCGGGCGCTACGAACACGTCGGAACGGCACTGGTCGACGAAGGTTTCGCAGTCTACTCGTTCGACCACATCGGACACGGACTGTCCGAGGGCGCCGCGGCCAATATCGGTTCGATGCAGGCCGCCGCCGACAATGCCGCGACCCTGCTCGAACTCGCGGGCACCGCCCATCCGGGGGTTTCGAAGTTCCTGCTCGGGCATTCGATGGGCAGTCTGGCCGTACTGCATCTGGCCACGCGCGGACCGGTCGACGTGGCGGGCATCGTGATCTCCGCCCCGCCGCTGGACATCCCACTGGGCAACCCGATCCAACGCCTGGCCGCCCCGCTGCTCACCCGGTTCGCGCCGAATCTCGGTGTGTTGACCCTGGATTCGTCCACGATCAGCCGCGATCCCGAAGTGGTTCGCGCCTACGACGACGACCCGCTGGTGTTCCGCGGCAAGCTGCCCGCGCGCACCGCGGTGGAGATCCTGCAGCACACCGCGCTGGTGAAGCAGCGGCTCGGCGCGCTCACCGCACCGCTGCTGGTGCTGCACGGCACCGCGGACCTGATCGCGTCACCGTCGAGCGCGGACCTGCTCGAACGCGACGCGGGCTCCTCGGATGTGACGGTGCTGCGGTATTCGGGGCTGTACCACGAGGTGTTCAACGAACCCGAACGCGCGAAGGTGCTCGGCGACGTCACCGACTGGCTCGCCGCCCATGTTACCGACCAGTAGCTTTTTGTCCCGGTGAGCTAGTAGACTGCCCGCATGACCACGTCTACCGGCGCCGTTGCCTTCATCCGGGCGAGCTGGCACAGCTCCATCGTCACCAAGGCACACGAGGGGTTCCTCGCCGAATACACCGGCTTCGGGTTCGATCCCGAGGTCGTGGAGGTATTCGACGTGCCCGGTGCCTTCGAGATTCCGCTGCACGCCCAACGCCTGGCCCGCACCGGCCGCTACGACGCGATCGTGGCCGCGGCACTGGTGGTCGACGGCGGCATCTACCGGCACGACTTCGTCGCCTCCGCGGTGATCGACGGCCTGATGCGGGTGCAGCTGGACACCGATGTGCCGGTGTTCTCGGTGGTGCTCACCCCGCACCACTTCCACGAGCACAGCGAGCACGTGGACTACTACACCAACCACTTCGTGACAAAGGGAGCCGAGGCTGCCCGCGCGGTGGCGAACACCCTCAGCTCCCTGCGGTCACTGCCTGCTATTTGAACTGATTCAGGCAGGCTTGTTCGTCTTGGAGGACGCCGATACGGAATGCCTCCAGACGCTGATGCCCGCTGGGCACCACCTTGCCGTTGACGTCAGAAGCGGCCAGCCCGTCGATGAGCAGCCCCGAGACCGCCTCGTCGAGGTCACCGGCCGACAGGCGCGGATCACTGTTGGGCTCACTGAGTTTGGTGGTGAGCACCCCGGTCAGGCAGGCGGTGCGCAGGCCCGCGGTGTCGGCGCCGGTCAGTGACAGCTTGCGATCCTGCTGCACCGCCAGCGCGTAGCGGGACACGAACACCGCCGCGGCGTTGTAGTCGCCGGTGACCACCGCCGACAGCGGCTCCTGCTTGGTGCTGGCACCCGCACCCGCGCGCTTGGCCATCGCGGGAATGTCGGTGCCGATCGTGTTCGAGGCCGGGCAGTAGGACGCGGGCTCGGTGGTGGTGGTCGACGCGCAGTTGCGGGTCACGCCCGTGTAGTCGAACTTCGGGGCGTTCTTCACCGGCATCGACTTGCCCAGCTGGGCGGCCAGAGCGGTCAGGGTTTCCTTGTCGACCGGCAGCTGCTCGTCGCGCTCGCCCTCTTCGAAGGTGACCGGCAAGCCCTCGCGGCGCTTCTCGATCTCCGCCTTGTCGATGCCCTTGCAGGTCTTGGCGCCCTCGGTGTACCCCATCTGCACTGCCGAGACGCGTTCGAACGCCGAACCGTGGATCGCGTTGGGGTCGTTGGGGTCGCGGTCACGCACGGCGACCGACGCCGCGAGCACACCGTTGAGTCCGTCGGTGGTGTTGAGGGTGAAGTGTTTCGAATTGCCTTCTGCCACATGGCGAAGGAACACCCCGGCCAGGCAGTCGGCCTGCTGTTCCTTCACCAGGCCGTCCATGGTGAACCCGCGCAGCAGGTCGGCTTGGGCTTGGATGGCGTGCCCGTACTCGTGGGCCAACACCATCACCACCGACATTTCCTTGTACTTGTCGATCAGCAGCGGCAGCAGCACGCTGCGGTCCCAGCCGATGGTGTGGTTGAGCGGGCAGTACGCGGCGTTGACCAGCTTGTAGGTGCTGCTGAAGCAGAAGCTGGCCGCCTCGGCTTCGGGCGCCTTCGCCGACCACGAGATGTACTTCGACGCGGGCTTGAAGTCGCCGCGGAAAGTCTTGGGGTACTCGGTCTTCCAATATTCTTCGATATCGGCGACCGCGTTCATCGCCAGGGTGTCGACCGCACCGTTGTCGGTGTTGTCGGCCTTCTTGTCGGTGGGCGGCACACCGGGGCGTTGGCCGCTGGGACCGGTGGCGGTCGTGGCGCCTGCCACCTCCCACGGGTTGTCCTGTGTGGCAACGGCTTTGTCGCTGGCGGCGTTGGTCGACGAACAGCCGGCGACCAGCACACCGACACTGATCAGTGCCGCGGCCACGGCGAACCGATGTCTTCTCATACGTTTGTCCTCCCCGGGGAATGACGCGGACACCTGATGGTCCGCGGCGATCACATGGTAATCCACTGTGTCAACGGTTCATTCGGATCGTGGCCAGCACCGCGCGATGATCGGAGCCGGGAACGGTGAGGGTGCGGATCTGTTCGGCCACCCCGCCGGCGACGAGGATGTGGTCGATGCCGATCACGGGGCCCCAGCGGCGGTCCGCGGGGAAGGTGAGCAGGACACCGTCGCCGGTTTGGTCTGCGGCGGAAGCGAACGCGCCGTCGAGCAGGGCTCGGTACTCCGAATGGTCGTGGGTGGCATTGAAATCCGCGCCGACGATCGCGGGTGCGCTTGTGGCGGCGAGGATTTCGTCGACACGGCGCATCTCGGCCGACCACGCGGCGAAGTCGAGATTCGGCGGGATCGGATGGAAGGCGAACACCGACATCGGGCCCCGCTGGGGATGTTCCATCGTCGCGGAGATATTGCTCATGATGAAGCCGTCGTATTTCTTGGTGTCGCGCAACGGGTATCGGCTGTAGATGCCGGTACCGCCACCGCCCGACTGGGTGGGCTCCACGTAGAAGTAGGGCAGCTGCTCTTCCAGACCGGCTTTACGCAGGCCCGCGATCGAGTCGATGGTCAGTTCCTCGACGGTGAGCACGTCGACGTTGTTGTCGCGCACGGTGGCGGTCAGGAAGGCTGGATCGGCCAGTCCGAACAGGATGTTGGACTGCAGCACCACCAGTTCCGGCCCATCGGCAGCTTCTGCTTCCGGAATGTAGGACGGCACCACCAACCACGCGGCCCCCGCCAACACCAACGCCGCCGCCCCCGAACTCCGCCACCCGCGCGCGACCAGCATCAACACCAACCCGACAACACCCGCCAACATCAACCACATCGCCCCCGAAGCCAGCAACACCATCCACTTCTGCTGCCAGTCCACAACATGCAACACGATCCCGACCACCGCCGCGACCACCGCGCCCCACCCCAGCACGAGCAACGCCCGCTCCACCCATTTACGCATCATGCGAGCGAGCCTAAGCGCGCCCACTTTCGACTCCCTTGTGACTGCCTTGAAGGTTTACTGAGGCCTACACTGGCCGCCGAGAAGGAGGTGACCGTGTACATCGAAGAATTCACCGCCGCGGGCCCACTCACCGAGCAGGCCGTCGACGAGCTGATGACCGTCGCGACCAGATACACCTCGGCGATCACCCTGACCGTCGGCGAGCGCACCGTGCAACTGCCGGTGCTCCCGGTCTGCTGGGACGAACTGCCGGTGCGCGCGGGCACCTCCATCACCGTCGAAGCCGACCGCGGCTACCGGCCGGTCGACGTCGAGGACCGCACCGCGCTGGCCGACTTCGTGCGAACCTTCCAGCGCGCGACCGGCAAGGCTTAGAGGGGCAGACCCGCTTCGATCCAGTTGTACGCCTGGATCTTTCGGGACGCCGGGTCGTTGACGACCTGGTTGATGAGGTCGTTGATCTGGTCGGTGGACAGGGGGTAGCCGTAGTGTTCTGCGGCGCCTGCGGAGGCCCACAGGGAGGCGAACAGGCCGGGGCCGCCCAGGAGGTGGGATAGGGCGGTGGCTACTTCGTCGACTGTTTCCAGGACGCCGTGGACCAGGGCGATGGCGATGTCTTCGTCGCCGGGGGTGGCGCCGGGGGCAAGGGCGCCGGATTCGACGGCGCGTTGGGCCAGCCAGGTGTGCGGGACCAGGGGGACGGGGCCGATGGCGTCGCCGAGGTAGTAGCGCCATTCGCCGGGATTGCCCTGGTCGAAGGCGTGGATGTAGAAGGTGCGGGTCAGCGCCCACAGGGCGATGTAGCGCAGGGCCAGGTGTTCGGGGCCCAGGTGGGATTCGGGGCCGTCGGCGCGGTCGTGTTCGAGCAGGTTCCACGCGAAGCGGAACCAGACCTGTTCGGAGTTGCCGACCCAGGTGGCGGGCAGGCGGTCGGCCAGCGCGGCCACGTCGGCGGCGGGGCCCTCGACGCCGGTGTCGCCGGAGGCTTCCACGCGCAGGTTGTCGACGTAGCCGCGCAGGGCGTCCACGGAGGTGAACACCGCGTAGCCCAGTTGGGCGAAACGGGTCAGGTCGGCGTTGGCGGGTTCGAGCACCAGCACCACCGGCATGCCGACGCCGGGCTGCAGGCCGTCGGGCCAAAATGCTTCCGCGACAGCGAGTTCGCGGCCGGTGATCGGGTCGGAGACCTCGCTGTCCAGCAGCGGGAAGCCGAAGCCGTCGGCGACCAGGTCCTCGACCAGGGCGTTGATCTGGTCCACCGCCGGATCGCCGATGGTCACCCCGGCCACCCCCACGGTCAGCAGGGTCGGGCGGTGCAGTTTGCCCGTGCGCAGTTTCTCGAGGAAGGCATCCGCCGACGCGGACAGCAGTTTGCGGCGCGCGCGCAGGAACTCGCGGTAGTTCTCCACCCGCCACAGCGCCGGATCGGTCGGAATCCACTGGGAGGCAAGAACTCCCGGATTCCGGCTCTCCACTTCGGCGAAGTAGTCGGCGGGTTCGCGCTCACCGATGGCGGTCTCGGAGCCGGAACTGAGGAAGCAGAAGTTGGCGATCGCGTTGATCTCGTTGCGCTCGTAACCGGCATCGCGCAGCACGGTTTTCGGGAACAGGTAGTGCACCTGCACCGGTGTGCGCTCACCGAACTGCTCGATCCCCAACTCCGAACCGGTGCCCAGATCGCGCGAACCGTCCACGCGGGTCAGCAGATACAGCAGCGGGTAGAACCGCGAGCCTCGAGTGGCGCCGGCGAAATCGTCGGCGCACAGGTCCAGTGAACCGCCGCGCAACCGTTCCAGCGAACCGATCAGCGCGTTGATACCGCCGCGTTCGAGGGTGTCGTAGTCCTGCTGCAGGAAGGTTTCGGTGGACCCGCTGAACCGTCCCCACAGCGCCGAATGCACGTACCAGTACAGGACGCGGTCGCGGTGCAGGTCGTCGTCGAAACGGCCGCCGTTGAGGAACAGCAGCCGGGTGATCACCGGAATCGCGTAGCGGCCCATCAGGACTCGGTCGTGATCCAGACCCAGTCGGCCTGCCACGGTATCGAGGAAGGTGTCGACCTGCTTCGCGGTGGCCAGCAGGGCCTGTTCGAATTCCGCCGGTTCGAGATCACCGAGTGCGTCGAAATGCGCGCGCCCGTTGCCGACGGCGATGACGTTGCGCAGCAACCAATCCAGGGTGAAGGTGTAACCGTCCTTGTCCCAGCGGATCAGGTGATCGCGCAGGTTGCCGCGCGCCTGCGGCCACTGCGCGCACAGCGTGGCCAGCGCCAGATCACCCTTGGACAGTTTGGTGCCACCGGAGTTGACCCGGTTGAAGATGTCGACCACCTCGTCGACCGTGCGGTCCGAACCGGTGATGGTCTCGACATTGAACTCGCGGTTGACCACCTCGCGCACCTTGTTCAACCGATTCAGGTACACCGCAAGGGTTTCCGGCGCTTCATCGGGGAACCGGGCCAGGTAGTGCATGGGCCCACGGGCGAACAGTTCGGTGATGTCGATCCATGTCGGCGCGGTGTCGCGGCCGGGCACCTGGAATTCGAAGACCTCGCGGTCGACATCGAAATGCAGGCCGGTGAACGCGATCTCGTCACCTTCGAAGAACGACGGCGCCGACCCGCGCACGATCCCGTAGAGGGTGGTGATCCGCTGCTGACCGTCCAGCAGCAACTGCCGCAGCCCCGACCCGTTCGTCGCCCCGCGCACCGCGATCTCCTCGGACCCGGTCTCCCACACCAACAACCCGCCGACCGGGTAACCCAGGTACAGCGAGCGCATGAGGCCGCGCACCTGGTCGCGGTTCCACACATACCCACGCTGGAATTCGGGCAGCAGCACAGCACCGGAGTCGATCTGGTCGAGCAGGGTGGACAGACGTGTCACGGCAGCCTTTCGATCGAGATCCGGTGGCGGACAAGCGCCCCATCGTTGCACGGATCGTACCGACACACTCCGACATGCCAGCGGCCGAACGGAACTGGCGCTACCGACCCGCGTCGGCGACCGCCGCACGGAAGGCATCGGAGGCATAGAACGGTGCCAACCTGCGGCGCAGCATCGCGTCGAGATAGCCACGCTCGTCCAGTGTTTCCAGCGCGGGCGGACCGAACCGCAGCGCCTCCTCGATCATCTCCGCACGCCCCACACCCAGCTCGCCGAGCAGTTCGGCAAGGGGGGTGTCGCCGTACTTGTCGAACACCCCGTCGATGCCCTCGTCCAGCAGCGCCCGGAAGTATTCGGTGTCGCGGAAGGTGCGCCAGAATTCGAACACCAGCACCACGATGTCCTCGACGTCGTCGGCCGAGACCACCTCGCGGAACGAGCCGACCGCGTCGCCGGTGTGCTTGCGCCAGGTTTCGCGGGCGCTGTCGATGAGCACCTCGTCGGCGTCACCGCTGTTGCCGCGCAACACGAATCGCGCGCCGGTGCGGGTGATCATGCCCACCCCGTTCTCGATCGCGGGCATCGCCGGTTCGGCCAGCCGCGACAGCGCGCCGCGCAACGATCGGGTCAGGCTGCTGCCTTCGGCGTGCTTGCCGTCGTCGACCGCGGTGACCACCGCGCGCTGCACCGCCTCCACGCACGCGTCGACGGTGACGGGACTGTTGAGGATCAAGCGAACCAGCCGGTGGGTGACGTCCAGATCGGCCACGGCGTCGATCAGCTCGTCGAACCGGCGGGGGTCGACCAGCTCGCCGACCTCGATCTCGTCGTTGGCGCGATGGTTGTACAACCGGGTCACGATCTCGCCGACGAGTTCGGGAATCGCGCCCTCCACCGGAACCTGCACGGCGAACTTGTGCGCGACCGCCTTGATCTGCTCGCGGGTCACCGCCTGCGCCAGCGTGAGCACCGCGGCCTCGTCGAGCATCCCGTCGATCTCCTCGGTGACGAACTCGAGGAACCCGGCGGGGTCGCGCAACTGCTGTTTGGTGAACGCCACATGCGCGTCGAGCACTCGCATCGCCAGGTCGACGTGACCACCGTTCGTTTCACCCATAATGCCCAGATTGGCACAGTCGGTGATGGGATGCGAAAGGGGCGCACACATTGGTTGCCTGCCGCCGCGACACGCCGGTCCACCACGCCAAACTCCGCCCAGATCGCGGTGCGAAAATCTCCTAGCGCGGTTTGCTGGCGAGTATGGCATACTGGGTTGCTGAGACTGGGCTGATCGCAAGTGATCGCCATGGCTCACCTACGGAAAAGACTTTTAAAACATGACTCAAGGCACCGTCAAGTGGTTCAACGGCGAAAAGGGCTTCGGCTTCATCGCCCAAGACGGAGGCGGCCCCGACGTCTTCGTTCACTACTCGGCTATCGGCGGCTCGGGCTTCAAGTCCCTCGAAGAGGGACAGCGGGTGGAGTTCGAGGTCGGCCAGGGCCAGAAGGGCCCCCAGGCTCAGGACGTCCGCGCCATCTGATTTCGGCGTGAACTTGGAAAAGCCCCGCACCTCTGGTGCGGGGCTTTTTCGTGCCCGAGTTACCCGCCGAACACGCGCTCGACGACTGCTTTCGCGCGACGGGTGATGCGCATGTAGGTGTCGAGGAATTCGCTGCCGTCGTCGGTGGGCCAGCCCGCCACGCGGGCGACCGCCGTGAGCAGCTTGCCCGGACCGGGGAGTTGGTCCGACGGTTTG
The DNA here is from genome assembly GCF_042716995.1 of Nocardia sp. NPDC058640. Lineage (NCBI taxonomy): Bacteria > Bacillati > Actinomycetota > Actinomycetes > Mycobacteriales > Nocardiaceae > Nocardia > Nocardia sp. NPDC058640. The sequence continues at coordinate 112,667 of NZ_JBHXRG010000001.1, read as the reverse complement.
CCCTTGACCAGGACCAGCGCATTGCGGGCCGCGGTGGCGGTGATCCACGATTCACGCAGCAGCGCAACATCTTCGGAGTCGAGAATGCCTTCTTCCTCGATCACGTCGAGGGATTGCAGGGTCGAGGTGTTGTGCAGGGCGGGCACCTCGTGGGCGTGGCGCAGCTGCAGCAGCTGGACCGTCCATTCGATGTCGGCCAGTCCCCCGCGACCCAGTTTGGTGTGGGTGGACGGGTTGGCGCCGCGTGGGAGGCGTTCGGCGTCCACGCGGGCCTTGATGCGCCGGATCTCGCGCACCGATTCCTCCGACACCCCGCCGGTCGGGTAGCGGATCGGGTCGATCACGTGCAGGAAACGCACGCCCAGGTCCTGATCGCCTGCCACCTGGTGTGCGCGCAGCAGCGCCTGCACCTCCCACGGCTGGGCCCATTGCGTGTAGTAGGCCTGATAGGCCGCCAGCGTGCGAACCAGGGCCCCGTTGCGGCCCTCCGGGCGCAGGCCCGCGTCCACCTGCAGCGGCGGGTCGACGCTGGGCGCGCCGAGCAGTCGCTGGACCTGTTCGGCGATGCCGTTGGCCCATTTCACCGCGGCGGCCTCGTCCTCGCCGGGGCGCGGGTCACACACGAACAGCACGTCGGCGTCGGAGCCGTAGCCCAGTTCCATGCCGCCGAGCCTGCCCATGCCGATCACCGCGAAGTCCGCGGGTGCGGGGGCCCCGCGTTCGGCTTCCGACGCCCGGATGACCGCGCTCAGTGCCGCTTCGAGCACCGCGACCCAGACCGAGGACAGTGCCGCGCACACCTGCGGGACGTCCAGCATCCCGAGCACGTCGGCCGAGGCGACCCGGGCCAGTTCGTGGCGGCGCAGCGAACGTGCCGCTGCCACAGCGCGTTTGGGGTCGTCGTAGCGGGCGGCAGCGGTCTGCATGCCGCGGGCCACGTCTTCGGGTTTGGTGCTCAGCAGTTGCGGGCCGCCGGGGCCGTCGGCGTACATGCGGATGGTGTCGGGAGCGTTGATCAGCAGGTCGGGCAGGTATTCCGAGGAGCCGAGCACGATCATCAGCCGTTGCGCGACCGCGCCCTCGTCGCGTAGTTCGCGCAGGAACCAGATCTGGTCGTCCAGCCCCTCCGACACCCGGCGGTACGCGAGCAGGCCCGCGTCGGGATTCGGTGTGTCACCGAGCCATTCGAGCAGGGTCGGCAGCAGCAGGGCCTGGATGCGGCCCTTGCGGGACACGCCGCCGGTGAGGGCTTTGAGGTGGGCCAGCGCGTTGGCGGGGGCGGCGTAACCGAGCGCGGCGAGCTGACGGACGGCGGCATCGGGGCTGAGACGCAGGGCGTCGGAGTCCATCCGGGCGACCGCGTCCAGCAGCGGACGGTAGAACAGTTTCGCGTGCAGGCGACGCACCCGCACGGCGTTGCGGCGGATGTCGGTGTCGAGCACGCCGACCGCGTCCTGGCGGCCGTCGGGGCGGATGTGGGCGGCGCGCGCGAGCCAGCGCATGCCGTCGGCGTCGTCGGCGGCGGGCAGGGTGTGGGTGCGCTTGAGGCGCTGCAGTTGCAGGCGGTGTTCGAGCAGGCGCAGGAATTCGTAGGAGGCGGTGAGGTTGGCGGCGTCGTCGCGGCCGACGTAGCCGCCCGTGGCCAGTGCGGTCAGTGCCTCGACGGTGTTGGTCACGTGCAGGGATTCGTCGACCCGGCCGTGCACCAATTGCAGGAGCTGGACAGCGAATTCGACATCGCGCAGGCTGCCCGCGCCGAGTTTGAGTTCGCGCTCGCGCATGTCGGCGGGGACCAGGTCCTCGACTCGGCGGCGCATGGCTTGCACGTCGGCGACGAAGTCGGGGCGTTCGGACGCGGTCCACACCATCGGCATCAGCGCGTCGCGGTATTGCTGGCCCAGTTCCAGGTCGCCGGTCATCGGCCGGTTCTTCAACAGTGCCTGGAACTCCCAGGTGCGCGCCCATCGCTTGTAGTAGGCGAGGTGGGAGTCCAGGGTGCGCACCAGGGCACCGGCTTTGCCCTCGGGGCGCAGGGCGGCGTCGACTTCGAAGAAGGCGGAGCTGGCCACGCTCATCATCTCCGCGGCCAGGCGGGTGGCGGTGGCGTCGGCCGGTTCGGCGACGAACACCACGTCGACATCGCTGACGTAATTCAGTTCTCGCGCACCGCATTTGCCCATCGCGATCACCGCCAGGCGCACCGGCAGTTCGCCGTTCTTGCACACCCGTGCGATCGCGACGGAGAGGGCGGCGGTGAGTGCGGCGTCGGCCAGATCGGACAGGTGTTTGCCGACCAGCAGGTACGGCGGGACCGGCTCGTTCTCGACTGTGGAGGCGAGGTCGACCGCGGCCAGCAGCATCAGCTGATCGCGATACCTGCTGCGCAACAACGCCACTGCCTCGGGGCCTGCGATTCCCGCACGGAACAGCATCGGGCCCGCATTAGGTCCGGTTTCCGGGGTGGCGTCGACAGCGTCGAGCAGATCGGCGATCAGTGCCGCGCGGGTCGGAAGTTGTTCCGTACGTAGAATTTTCCACGCGGCGGGGGCGGCGACCAGGTGATCACCGAAGGCGGTCGACGACCCGACCAGACCGAACAGCCTGCCGCGCAACGTCGTATCCGAACGGATCGCCGAATCCAGTTCGGGCCATTGGTTTTCCAGCGATTCGCGCAACCGCACCAGCGTGGACAGCGCGAGATCGGCATCGGGCGAACGCGACAGTGCCCAGAGCACGGGCACGCTGTCGACGTTGTCCCAGCCGAGCTGGTTCAGTGAAGCTGCCGCTGTCGGTTCGAGTAACCCGAGCCGGCCGACGCCGGGAACAGCGGAGCGGGCAGTCGGTGGCCGGACCATGAGGTTAAAACTACTACGCCACCGACTGCATCACCTCACAAGCTCAGGTACTCCTTGAGCTCCCACGGGGTGACCTGCGAGCGGTAGTCGGCCCATTCGCGGCGCTTGTTGCGCAGGAAGAAGTCGAACACGTGCTCGCCGAGGGTTTCCGCGACCAGCTCCGAACGCTCCATGGCCTGCAGGGCCTCGTCGAGGGTGCCGGGCAGGGTGCGGAAGCCCATGGCGCGACGTTCCGCGTCGGTCAGCGACCACACGTCGTCTTCGGCCTCGGGGGGCAGGGTGTAGCCCTTTTCGATGCCGCGCAGACCGGCGGCCAACAGCACCGCGAAGGTCAGGTACGGGTTGCAGGCCGAGTCTGGGCTGCGGATCTCGACGCGGCGCGAGGACGACTTGTTCGGGGTGTACATCGGCACGCGGACCAGCGCGGACCGGTTGGACCGGCCCCACGACGCCGCGGTCGGGGCTTCGCCGCCGTGGATCAGGCGCTTGTAGGAGTTGACCCACTGGTTGGTGATCGCGCTGATCTCGGGGGCGTGCTCGAGGATGCCCGCGATGAACGAGCGCGCGGTGTCGGACAGGTTGTTCGGGTCGTCCGGGTCGGCGAACGCGTTGTTCTCGCCTTCGAACAGGCTCATGTGGGTGTGCATGGCCGAGCCGGGGTACTGCGAGAACGGCTTGGGCATGAACGTGGCGCGCACGCCCTCGTCGATCGCGACCTCTTTGATCAGGTAGCGGAAGGTCATCACGTTGTCGGCCATCGACAGCGCGTCGGCGTAGCGCAGGTCGATCTCCTGCTGGCCGGGGGCGCCCTCGTGGTGGCTGAACTCCACCGAGATGCCCATGGACTCGAGCGAGTCGATGGCGTGGCGGCGGAAGTTCGGCGCGGCATCGTGCACGGCCTGGTCGAAGAAGCCGCCGTTGTCGGCCGGGGTGGGCTCGTAGCCGTCCTTGAGCTCGTTCTTCAGCAGGAAGAACTCGATCTCGGGGTGCACGTAGCAGCTGAAGCCCGCGTCGGCGGCCTTGTTGAGCTGACGGCGCAGCACGTGGCGCGGGTCGGCCCACGACGGCGAACCGTCGGGCATGGTGATGTCGCAGAACATCCGCGCCGAATGCTGGTGACCCTTGGAACTGGCCCACGGCAGCACCTGGAAGGTCGACGGATCGGGCCGCGCGACCATGTCGGCCTCGGACACGCGGGCGAAGCCTTCGATCGCGGAGCCATCGAAACCGATGCCCTCCTCGAAGGCGCCTTCGAGCTCGGCGGGGGCGATGGCCACGGACTTGAGGTAGCCCAGCACATCGGTGAACCAGAGACGGACGAAGCGGATATCCCGCTCTTCGAGCGTCCGCAGCACGAATTCCTTCTGGCGATCCATATCGGCGAGCGTAAGCACCCCGTGTTAAATCTGTATTACGTACACGGATGGGTTTTCGATCTCGTCACATCATTCGCACATCTCACCGGGCATGACAGGGCGTGGTGAGCACAATCGACTCTCAGCATGTGAGACCGGCAGCGGGCGTGGCGAGATCGACGAGGTAATTGATCACGGCTTTATCCAGGCATTGATCGCCTGCCACCAGCGCGGCGGTGTGCCGGTTTCCGCGGAAAGTGATCAGTTCGGCACCCAATTGGGCGGCCAGGTCGACACCGGCCTGATAGGGCGTGGCCGGGTCCTCGGTGGTGGAAACCACCACGATCGTGGGCAGGCCGGGCGCGGAGATGCGGTGCGGTTCGCTGGTGTTGGGCACCGGCCAGGCCGCACACAGTTCCAGCGGCGCGGCGCCGGTGCCCTTGCCGTCGTCGAGGAACGGGGCGGCCTTGCGGTATTCGGTGTCCTGACGGCCGGTCACCGCGGGATCGGTGATGCGCGGGTCGTCGATGCAGCGGATGGCGTTGAAGGCGTCCTGGGTGTTGGAGTAGGTGCCGTCGGCGCGGCGGCCGTCGTACATGTCGGCCAGTTGCAGCAGGGTGTCGCCGTTGCCCGCGCGCAGTTCGGTCAGGCCCTGGGTGAGGATCTGCCACATGTCGTCGCTGTAGAGGGCCTGTTGGACGCCGGTGATCGCGTCGTTGTAGCTGAGGCCGCGCGGGTCGGCGGTGCGGGCCGGGGTCTTTTCGAGGGGGGCGACCAGCTCGCGGAAACGGGCGACGGACCGGGAGGGGTCGGTGCCGAGCGGGCAGTCGGATTTGGTCGCGCAGTCGGTGGCGTACGCGGTGAACACGCCCTGGAAGCCCGCCGCTTGGCGCAGCGATTCCTGGACCGGATCCTGCGAGGAGTCCACGGCACCGTCGAGCACCATCGCGCGCACGTTCTGCGGGAATTTCTCGGCATAGGCCGAGCCCAAGCGAGTGCCGTAGGAATAGCCCAGATAGCTCAATTTCGCGTCACCGAGCACCGCCCGCATGACATCCATGTCCTGGACGACCTCGCGGGTGCCGACGTGTTCGAGCAGCTCCACGCCCGTGCGCTGGGCGCAACGGTCGGCGTACTCACGGTTGTCGGCCTCGGCCGCGGCGATGCCGGCGGGGGTGTTGTCGACGGGCACCTCGGCGCGTTCGGCGTCGGCCTGCTGCGGGGTCAGGCACACGATCGCGGGCAGCGACGAGCCGACACCGCGCGGATCGAACCCCACCCGGTCGAACCTCTCGGCCAACTCGGTGCGGTTGCCCACGCCCACCATCGACAGGCCGGAAACGCCGGGACCGCCCGGATTCATCAGCAGCGAGCCGACCTTCTTGCCGGTGGCCGGGATCCGCGACAGCGCGATCTGGGCGGTCGGGCCGTCCGGCTGCGCGTAGTCGATCGGGACGGTGATGCGCGCGCACTCGGTTTTCGGCGGCAGCCGGTCCTCGGGGCTGCCGAAGTCCGTGCAGGAGCCCCAGTCGACGCGCTGCTCGTAGAAGCTGTTCAGGCCCGCGGGCGAGGGCGGCAAGGGCGTGTTCGACGCGGTGTCCTCGCCCGTACTACAACCGGTGGCGATCAACGCGCAGGTCGCGCCGAGAAGGACGAACAGCCGGCCTCGCTGCACAGTGGGCCCACCTTTCCGCGCCCTGCGGCGCCGCACAAAACGCGCCCGGACGGGCTCGCGATCACGGTAGCCGAATCGTGGATGTGACCGATCACACCGGCTCCCGCACTTAAAACGGTCGCGCGCTGGTGCCACACTGGACAGGTCAGAAATGCCCGGGGACCCGGTATGGGCCTCGAGGAACCAGACGAAAGGGACGATGATGTCCGTATCCGATGAGCAGAGTCCTGCCTACGGTGCCACTCCCGTCGAGAACAAGCCCCGCCGCAAGACCCGCGTCCAACATCTACAGCAGATGAAGGTCGACGGGGAACGCTGGTCGATGCTGACGGCCTACGACTACTCGTCCGCCCGGCTGTTCGAAGAGGCCGGCATCCCCGTGCTGCTGGTCGGCGATTCCGCCGCCAATGTCGTCTACGGCTACGACACCACCGTGCCGATCACCATCGACGAACTCATCCCGCTGGTGCGCGGCGTCGTGCGCGGCGCACCGCACGCACTGGTCGTGGCCGACCTGCCGTTCGGCACCTATGAGTCCTCGCCGCAGCAGGCTCTTGCCACCGCCATCCGCTTCATGAAGGAAGGTGGCGCGCACGCGGTCAAGCTCGAAGGTGGCGAACGGGTCGCCGAGCAGATCGCGCTGATCACCTCCGCGGGCATCCCCGTGATGGCCCACATCGGCTTCACCCCGCAAAGCGTGAACACGCTGGGCGGTTTCCGCGTGCAGGGTCGCGGCGACGGCGCCGAGCAGCTGGTCGCCGACGCGATCGCGGTGCAGGAAGCCGGTGCGTTCTCGGTGGTCATGGAAATGGTGCCCGCCGAGATCGCGGGCCAGGTCACCCGCAAGCTCACCATCCCCACCGTCGGCATCGGCGCCGGAGTCGAATGTGATGCCCAGGTGTTGGTCTGGCAGGACATGGCCGGTTACACCAGCGGCAAGACCGCCAAGTTCGTCAAGCGTTTCGGCAATGTCGGCGACGAACTGCGCACCGCCGCAGCCACTTACGCGGCCGAAGTTCGCCAGGGCACTTTCCCCGGTCCCGAACACAGCTTCTGAGTTTCCCTCCGAGCGGCCGCTCCCATCACGGGGCGGCCGTTCTCGTGCGGGAACTTGTCGGCGGCTGATGGCAGACTCGATAGCGACACTGTTCGACTACCAGAGGTACCGATGCCGCGACGCTGTTGGATTACTCGTTCTGTGCTGTTGGGTGTGGTCGCCGTGGGGCTGACCGCGTGTGGTGGGGTGCAACCGGCGCCGACCGGTAGCGCGGAGACGACCACCTCGGCGGCGCCAACTCCGGCGGGGACGCTGACGATCAGCCCCTCGTCGGCCACCCAACTGTGCGACATGATCCGACCCGAGCTGTCGAACTTCCGCGTGCAAGGCCCGACGCTGGGTCGACTTTCGCTCAACGCCATGGTCCACGACTGGGGCCTGCGCCAGGGCGGGATCAACGGGCACGTGCTCGCCGACAAGGCGATGATCGACCGGGTGACCACCGAGGCGTGCCCGGACGTGCGCACCGAAACGCTGACCGCCCTCGAATTGCCCACCCTCGCTGCCGGATTGGCCTTCTGATGCGCACCTTGTACCCCGAGATCGAACCCTTCGAACAGGGACTCCTCGACGTCGGCGACGGCCAGTCGGTGTACTGGGAGGTCAGCGGCAATCCCGACGGGAAACCGGTGGTGTTCGTGCACGGTGGGCCCGGCGGCGGCACCGGTCCGATGCAACGGCGCTTCTTCGATCCGGCGGTGTACAAGATCGTGCTGTTCGATCAGCGTGGCTGCGGAAAGTCCATGCCGCACATCGCCGATGGGGCTTCGCTGGAGACCAACACCACCCAGAACCTGATCGCCGACATGGAGCTGCTGCGTGAGCGACTCGGTGTCGACCGCTGGCAGGTGTTCGGCGGTTCCTGGGGTTCCACGCTCGGGCTCGCCTACGCCGAAGCTCATCCGGAACGGGTGACCGAACTGGTGTTGCGTGGCATTTTCCTGTTGCGGCGCAAAGAGATCGACTGGTACTACAATGGCGCGGCGGGCAACGTCTACCCCGCCGAATGGGCGAAATTCCTTGCGCCGGTTCCGGTTGCCGAACGCGGGGACGACCTCGTCGAGGTCTACCACCGGCTGCTGCACTCCCCCGACCCCCAGGTCGCCCTCGAGGCAGCGGTCGCCTGGTCGACGTGGGAGGGTGCGACGAGTTCGCTTCTGCCACAACCGGATCGGGTCGCCGAAACCGGTGAAGCCCGCTTCGCTCTCGCCTTCGCCCGGATCGAAAACCACTATTTTCGTCACGGCGGATTCCTCGACGAGGCACAGTTGCTCACAGACATAGATCGGATCGCCGACATCCCCGGTGTGATCGTGCAGGGCCGCCACGACATCGTGTGCCCGGCGGTGAGTGCTTGGGACCTGCACAACGCGTGGCCGTCCTCGACCCTGCACATCGTCGAGGACGCCGGACACACCGCGCACGAGCCCGGCATCACCGCACACCTGGTGGAGGCGACCGACACGTTCGGAAAGCGAGGCTGACACCATGGCGCCAAGGGCCGGAAAAGCCGTCGTCGCGGCACTGCGCGAGGACATCGACCGGCTCACCGCCGCCGAACCCGACGTGCGCGCCGACGCCTACGACTCGGTGCACCAGATGCGGGTAGCCACGCGCCGACTGCGCAGCGTGCTGCGCTCGTATCGCCGACTGTTCGACGCCGAGCAGGCCGCGGGCACCGAGGCGGAACTGAAATGGTTGGCCGACCTGCTCGGCGTGGCCCGCGACGCCGAGGTGCGCGCCGAACGCTTCACCGACCTGCTCGCCAGTTACGACGACGTCCCCGCCGAGGTCACCGAGGCGTTGGTCGGCGCGTCCCGCCAGGCTTACACCGACGCCCACGCGGAAGTCCTGACCGCGCTGGACGGCAAGCGGTACCGCCGCTTGAAGAAAGTCCTCGACGCCTGGCGCACCGATCCCCCACTGTCGCCCGAGCTGTCCCGTGACGACGCCACCGAAGTCTTCGACGACGTCCTGCGTCGCGACCGCAAACGCCTACGCAAACTCGTGTTCGCCGAACCCACCGCCACCCCCGCCGATCGCGTAGAACTGCTGCACGATATTCGCAAGGGCGCCAAGCGTTTACGGTATTCCTGCGAAGCCGCGAGCACGGTGCTGGGCCCCGATGCCAGCGACCTGGGAGCGAGAGCCAAACGCCTGCAATCGGTGCTGGGCGACCACCGCGACGCCGTCGAATCCCGCGAAGCGATCCTGGCCGTGGCCACCACCGCGCACGGCCCCGCGGCCACCCTCTACGAACTCCTGGCCGACACCGAAGAAGCCGCCGCGGGCGCAGCAATAGCCCACTACCCCGCAGCCGCCGCCTTCATCTCTGCCTGATCAGCTGGTCACGTTTGCGGCCGTTCGTATTCGAAAACGATTGTGCGAGTTGCCGGGTCGGCGACGGTCAATCGCACGTCAACCGTCTGGCCTTCGGGCGGCTTCCCCTCGCATCGCGCCAGGATCGGCGGTTCGCTGACGAAGATCTCCGCGGGGCGAGAATCGGTGGCATCACGCAGGACAACCGCGGAGAACGTGGCGCCCACGCGTGGCTCCAGCAGGGTCGCCTCCGTCAGGTCGACGCAGGCACGGTCGACTTTGTTGGCCACCGCGTCGGTGCGCCGCATCGTCGGCGGCCGCCTTCGCACCGTCGGCTGCCCACTGCGGGACCTCCACGCCCGCGCAGTGTGCCAGGCAGATTTCGGTGGTGAAGCGGTCTGCCAGTCGTCGCAGTGGTGCCGTGACGTGGGCATAGGGCGCACCGATCGCACTGTGCGTCAGCTTGTCCGGGGACGGGTCGTCGAGGTCGGCGAGCAGTGTGTAGCTCGCGCCGCGCAGCAACCCGGTGGCTTCGGACATCAGCACCAGCGCCACGGGCGTATTCGCGTCGAGCCCGGCCAGCATCCGCCCGACCGGCATGTCATCGGGCCACTCGACGCCCATAGCCGCGGCTGTGCGCCGCATCGATTCGATCGCGCTGGCAGGCGGTGGTGGCATCGTCCGCAGCAGTCCGGCACCCTTGTGCTCCACCATGATTCGCGCCGCGCACATTCCGGTCAGCAGCGAAACCTGTTCGTTCCAATCGTCGGCGGCGGTACGCGGCTCGAGCCGCAACCGCCAACTGTCACCGTCGGCGACCACCTCCTGCGCGGGCAATCGCAACGAGATAGCGCCTTGCGCCAGCCCCGCCTCGATCCGCAGCCGGCCGAATTCGGGCAACGCGACCAGGGAAGGATGCAAAGTCCCCGCGTCAGCGGCAGCCTGCACTTGCGCGTAATCGAACCGTTCACGCGAGCGCACCAAAGCCCTTGTCACCGAAAAACTCAGCGGCACAGCATCATCGGACAGTTCGATAGTCCACAAAGCCACCGGCCGGTCGACGCCGGGCAGCAGACTGGCGGTCCCTTCCGACAGCACCGGTGGATGCAGCGGCACAGTGCCGTCGGGCAAATAGAAAGTCTGCCCGCGCAATTCGGATTCGGCGGCAAGGGCACTGCCGGGCACGATCACCGCACCCAGATCCGCGATCGCGTAGTGCAGCGTGAAGCCGGTGGGGGTGCGTTCGATATGCAGCGCCTGGTCCAGATCCATGGCGCCGGGGGGATCGATGGTCACGAACTCGATATCGGTCCGATCGATCCGCGTGCCCGCGAACGCGTCCACCGCGTCGCGGGCATCGGCGACCGCCTCGGCCGGATATTCCGAGGCAAGTCCGAATTCGGAACGGATGGCGCCGAAGTCGACCGGCGCCGAGACGATCCGCTGATGCAGTTGCATAACTCGCAGAGTAGCGGGACTTACTGCAGGGCGAGCATGGTGCCGTTGAGCTGATCGAACGGGCCGTAGACGGTGAAGGTGACGCGGCCGTTGGGCACCGTGGACGACACCGACGCGGCCGCCTGCAGCGCCTGGCCGAACGAGGCCGCCGACGGGTGCGGCAGACCCGCGAGGGTGAGACCGAATCGGGACTGGTGCACCCAGGCGGTATCGGCGGGGCTCAGGTCGACCTGGACCCCACCCGACAGCGGCGTCACCGCGACAGCACTCGCCGAGCCTGCGCCGAGGGTGGCCGCGACAGCAGCGGCTCCGGCGATGAGTGCACCGGCGACAATGGAACGAACTACCCGCATGTTAAATGTGACCTGCTTCCGCGATCGAATGTTGTTGGGCCCGAAGATGTGATAGCGAACCCGGCCGACGCGCACACTCTATGACCTCACTCACGTTCGCGGACAGTTCGGGCGCAAATTCATCGAGCCGACACACACGCGCGGCGCGAGAACGCGGGCATTGTTTCCGTGGCGGGGACGCGGTTACTGTGGCGGCGGCAGGCCCGTGCACTGTGCGGGTGTGTGGCACCGACGTCGACAAAGGGGAGTTTTCGAACGTATGTCGTGGATTGTTTTCGATTACCTGTTACCGATCATCGGACCGGACGCGGCCACCTATTGGGCCACCGTGCTCGCGATCAACCCGCTCTAGCTCACCGCACCGATATCGAACATGTCGCCTCCCGTTAACCCGACGGGAGGCGACATGTTTCCTGGGCCGCTACGATCGCGCTCCGTGAGTAGAACTACCGCCGCCATCGCGGCCAGCGCCACCGTCTTCGCCCTGCTTCTGGCCGGCTGCAGCGACGACTCTTCCTCCTCCGCCGGCGCCCCCGCCGCCGCCACCACGACCGCCGCGCCCGCGACCCAGGTCGACGCCACCAAGGCGGGCACGTTCGTGGTCAGCTACCGCAATGCCTTCCCGAAGCTGGCGCAGGGACGTGACGACGCCACCGTGGCCGCGGTGCTGAACCACTCCTGCTCCGACATCAAGGCCGGCAAGTCCCAGGACGAGGCCGTGGCCACGATCCAGAAGGCCGCCAAGAACGGCGATGTCGCCGCTACCAAGGAAGAAGCGACCGCCGTCTACCAGATGTCCACCATGATGTGCTGAGCCGATCATCGGCATAACGCGAAGGCGGCGGTCCCCGGGTGGGAACCGCCGCCTTTCGCGTTGGGCGGGCGAGCCGGCCTGTAAGCCGGATCCTGTCCCCGATTCGCACCGGGGGGCGACCATCCATCTGGACACACCGTCGCCGGGTGCCTCGAGCAGTCCACCCGCAGGCTCGGGCGAGCAGCCCTCGAACACCTGCGCAGCCGCACCGTTGCCGATGCGACCTTTGACCTTGCTCCGGGCGGGGTTTACCTAGCCGCCCCGGTCACCCGGGGCGCTGGTGCGCTCTTACCGCACCGTTTCACCCTTACCGCACTCGCGTGCGGCGGTCTGTTCTCTGTGGCACTGTCCCGCGGGTCACCCCGGGTTGCCGTTAACAACCGCCCTGCTCTGTGGAGTCCGGACTTTCCTCGGCGCCGGGCTGCGGCACTGCTGTGCCCGTTCCCGTCACCGCGGTCGCCCGGCCGACTCGCCCGCCGGTACAGACTACTCGCTACGGTATTGACTCATGGAACGTGTCGACGTCAGTTTCCCCTCGGGTGACCAGCAGTGCGCCGCGTGGCTCTACCTGCCCGACGGCGCGCCTCGGCCGCGCCCGTTGGTGATCATGGGACACGGGCTGGGGGCGAACCGCGAGATGGGGTTGGATCGGTATGCGCGGCGGTTCGTCGCGGCGGGGATGGGGGTGCTGGCCTTCGACTACCGGGGTTTCGGCGCCAGTGAGGGTACGCCCCGCCAGGTACTGAGCATCGCCCGTCAGCGGCAGGACTGGAAGGCCGCAATCGCCTACGCGCGCAGCATCCGCGGCTTCGACGCCACCCGGATCGCGTTGTGGGGCACCTCGTTCGGTGGTGGGCACGTGCTGGCGGTGGCACCCGACGACGATTACATCGCCGCGGTGGTGGCGCAGGTGCCGTTCACCAGCGGGTGGGCGTCGTCGATGGCGAAGGGTCCGATCAGCCTGACCAAGGTCGCCACGTTGGCGGCTACGGACCTGATCTTCGGCACGATCCGCCGCAAACCCGTACGCATCCGCCTGGCGGGCCGCAAGCGTTCCGCGGCCCTGATGAGCGCGACCGACGTCCCGGAGGGCTACGGCCGCCTCGCCGAGGAAAGCGACACCTACGACCCCAAAGTCGGTGCGCGCATCGGTTTCTCGACCCTGTTCGACGCCCCCGGCCGCCGCGCCAAAGCCCTGAAGGTCCCGGTCTTCTACGCCATCGCCGAAAATGACACCGTCGCCCCCGCGGGCCCCACCCGCAAAGCCGCCGAACGCACCAAACACGCCGTGATCAAGCAATACCCGGTCGGCCACTTCGACGTCTACTTCGACGATGTCTTCGAACAGGTGGTCAAAGACGAAACCGAATTCCTGGTCTCGGTCCTGCGCCCCTGAGACTGTCGAGTTGCTACGACAAGGGGCGCACCGCCTGATAGACGGTGCGCCCCTTGTTGTTTCGGGTGAGATCAGATGGGCTGGAAGCCCGCGCCTACCCCGCCTGCGCGGTTGAGCACGTCCAGGATCACCTGAATGGGCTGGAAGTAGGCGGGCGAGTGGACGGGGTTGACGCCGCCGGTGCAGGGGACGTCGAAGTCGACGGGGCCCAGGCCCGTGAGGCGGCCCTGGTTCATGCCGATCAGGCGGTCGCCGACGACGACGGGGCCGCCGGAATCGCCTGGCTGCGAGCAGTATTGGTTGATCGAGGTGCCCTCGAGCTCACCCCACACCACGCCGCAGCTGCGGCCGGTGGTGCGCCCGTCCGAGCACACGGTGGCGCCGGGGCCGGGTGCGGCGCCGATGCCGGCGACGGTGGTCGCGCCGATGGTGCGGACCGGGATCACCTTGGACGCATCCAGTTGCAGCACAGCGAAATCCAGGTAGTCGCCGTCGTCGGAGAACGCGACGGTGCCGATCACGCCGGCGTGCAGCGCCTGCTCGGCACCGACCCGCGAACCGGTGGGTGCGCAGTGACCCGCGGTGAGGCCGACGAGGCGGCCCGCGTTGTCGTGGCCGATGGCGGTGAGCGAACAACCGGAGTCGTTGTCGAACACGATGCCCGAGGCGGCGCCCAGCACCACGCTCGGGTCGGCCGTCACGCTGCCCGCGGACGCGGTGAGCACCCCCGCGATGGCCGCCGCAAACGCCGCCATCCGTAGAAACCTCATCAAGTACCTTTCCAGTGTGGCCGCGGCATTCCGCGTGCCCGATGATCTTTCGGGCGATGCGGCGTCGTCGTTACGTCGACCGTCAGCCGGGCGACCGTACCGTGCCCGGGTGACAAGCTGCTAGCTCACAGGTAAGAGGTGTCGTTGACCAGGCGCACCGAGGCGCCACCGTCGGGGTAGAACTCCGCGATACACAGCGACGCCAGGTCCAGGTGCAGGCGGTACAGCAGCGACGGGCCAACGCCCAGGGCCAGCTGCAGCAGGGTTTTGATCGGGGTGACGTGGCTGACCACGACCACGTTCTGGCCGGGGTACAGCGCGATCAGATCGCGGCGCACGCCTTCGACGCGTTCGCGTACCTGGTCGAAACTCTCGCCGCCGGGCGCGGGGATCGACGGGTCGCCGAGCCAGTCACTGTGCAGTTGCGGATCGCGTTCGGCGGCCTCGGTGAAGGTGAGCCCTTCCCAGTCGCCGAAGTCGGTTTCGGTGAGGCCGTCCAGGATTCGCAGCGGCACGTCGAGTGCGGCGGCGGCCGCTTCGGCGGTGGAGCGGGCACGCTGCAGCGGGGAACTCACCACTGCGGCGATATCGCCTTTGTTCGCAAGCATTTTCGCGGCGCGTGCGGCTTGTTCGCGACCGAGTTCGGTCAGTGGCGGGTTACCGCGACCGGAGTAGCGGCCTTCCACCGACAGCGCGGTCTGGCCGTGGCGTAGCAGCAGCAGGCGGGTGGGTTTGCCGACCGCGCCGGTCCAGCCGGGCGAAACCTGGTTGGTAGCAACCGATTTCGTCGCGGTGCTCGATGTCGGCACGGCGACTTCGTCACCGGGGGCATACCCGGCGGTGACAGCTTCGCGGACGGTGCCGGTGATCTCACCGTCATCCATCGCCTCGTTGGCCAGCCGATCCGCGTGCGAATTCTCGGCGCGCGGAATCCATTCGAAGCTCACCGCATCGAACCCGGCGACCAAAGCCCGCGCCTGCTCGGCGAGCGGAATCATCGAGGGGTGCTTGATCTTCCAGCGCCCCGACATCTGTTCCACGACGAGCTTGGAGTCCATCCGCACCGCGACAACCCGCGCGCCCAACTCGGCCGACGCCGCCAAACCCGCGATCAGACCACGATATTCGGCCACATTGTTGGTGGCCACGCCGATGTACTCCTTGCGTTCGGCGAGCACCCGCACGTGATCGTCGGCGAAGACCACCGCCCCGTACCCGGCCGGGCCCGGATTGCCGCGCGAACCACCGTCGGCTTCGACGATCACCGAACGCATCAGCGCACCGATCCGGTCACAGCCCCGATTCCTTGGTGCGCACCATGATCGCGCTGCATTCCGGGCAGCGCAGGACCGCGTCGGGCGCGGCCTTGGCGATGCGCTGCATCTCGCCGCGGTCGATCTCGATCCGGCACGCGCCACAGCGACGGGCCTGCAGCAGCGCCGCGCCCACACCGTTGGCCGCGCGCTGCTTCTCGTACAGCGCGATCAGCTCGGCGGGGAACAGTCCGATCAGCGCGGACCGGTCGTTCTCGCACCGCTGCTGCGCCACTTCCAGGTCGGCCATCGCCTCGTCGCGCAGGCGTTCGGCGTCGCCGAGGTCCTGGTCGGCCTTGCTCAGCCGGGCGCCGGCGTGCGCGTGGTCGGCGATCATCGCCTCGCGCTGTTCCATCACGGTCAACAGCTCGTCCTCGAGCACCGAGCGGCGACGCTCCAGGCTGCCCAGTTCGTGCTGCAGTTCCGACAGCTGCTTGGCGGCGACGGTGCCCGCGGTGAGCATGCCGCGGTCGCGGTCCTCGCGCTTGCGCACGGCCTCGACCTCGCCCTCTAGCTTGCGGATGTCGCGGTCCAGATCATCGATGCCGATCTCCACCGCCACGGCCGCGTCCTTGTAGCCGTTGCGCTCGGCGGCCAGCCGGGTGACTTCCAGCTGCTCGGGCAGCGCGGAACGACGGTGGGCGATGCGCGCGGACTCGGCATCTACTGCTGCCAGCTGCAGCAGCTTGGTCTGGACCGACGGTTCGACATTCAACGCGCACGAACTCCTGAACAGTGGATGGATGGGATCGATCAACCGTACCGCGCCGCGAGGGGTGATCTCGCCAAGACCCGAAGACCGCGGTCACTGGAAATGCTGGTGCGGCGCGTCCAGGAGGTTGATCCCACCCGATACCACCGGAGCGGATGCGAGGCAGCTCACGCGATGAACAGCACGGCGGGCCTAGCCGGTGAGCGTCCACGGGTCGGTGCGCAGGGTGCAGACGCTGGTTTCCACCGAGGGCAGGGCGGCGTTGACGAACTGTTCGGCCTGGCCGCACCACGGGAACTCGGTGGCCCAGTGGGCGGCGTCGATGAGGGCGGGGCCGCCGCGGCGTAGGTGTTCGTCGACGGGGTGGTGGCGCAGGTCGGAGGTGAGGTAGGCGTCGACGCCGGCTCGGATGGCCTTGTCGAGGTAGGAGTCGCCTGCGCCGCCGCACACCGCGACCCGTTCGATCATGCGGTCGGGGTCGCCTGCCGCGCGTACGCCCCAGACCGTGCGGGGGAGGCCGACGCCGACGCGCGCGGTGAATTCGCGCAGGGTTTCGGGTTGTGCGAGTTCGCCGATGCGGCCGATGCCCAGCGAGGAGGGCAGGGGTGCGCGTTCGGTGACGTGGTAGGCGGGTTCCTCGTAGGGGTGCGCGGCGCGCAGGGCGGCGAGCACGGCCAGGCGCGAGGTCGGGGGTGCGACTACCTCGACGGCGTCTTCGGTGACGGTTTCGACGGTGCCGATCGCGCCGATCGCCGGGTTCGCGCCGTCGACCGGGAGGAACTGGCCGGTGCCCGCGGTGTACCAGGCGGCTTCGCGGTAATCACCGATTGCGCCCGCGCCCGCGGTGAACAGTGCCGACATGAGCGAAGCGGTGTGGGTCTGCGGGACCTGGATGACCCACTTGTCCACGGAGGCAAGGGGTTTCGGATCGAGCGGGCCGGTGACAGTGAGACCGACGGCGGCGGCCAACGCATCGGAGACGCCCGGATCGGCGGAGTCGGCGTTGGTGTGCGCGGAGAACAACGCACACCCGGATCGGATCAAACGGTGCAGCAGTGCGCCTTTGGGCGTATCGGCGGCGACGGTGTCCACACCACGCAGCAGCAGCGGGTGATGCACGACCAAAGCCTGTGCGCCCCAGGCGATCGCCTCGTCGACCACGGCGGCAGTCGCATCGACGGCGAACATCACCTTGGTGACTTCCTGCGCCGGATCACCACACACCAGGCCCACGGAATCCCACTTCTCGGCCAGTCTCGGCGGGTATGCCGTGTCGAGTACCGCGATCAGTTCGGCCAGGTCGGTCACCGCCGCCTCCTTCGTTTCGTGGGAATGATGGTTATCGAATCATCTTGCGGTGCAAACGTTTCGGGTGATCGGCGGCTTCGCGCCCGCCATGACCGGTATTTCTGATGCGAGCCGGTCGGCACCGAGTCGACGGTTCTCACCCGGCGCAGGCGACTCACCACAGTGCCGCGTTCAACGCATCGATCAACCGGTCGACTTCCGCGGCACCGCGCACCGCCACGCGCAGATGGTCGGGACCCAGTCCGGGGAACGTGTCGGCGCGGCGAACGGCGATCCCGCGGTCGGCGAGGCGCTTGCGCACGAGCGCTCCGTCGGTGACCCGCAGCAGCAGGAACGGGCCAGTCGCGGGCGCGTGAACGTCGATGCCCAGCGCGGTGAGACGTTCGCTCATGGCGGCCCGGTCGACGGCGATGCGCTCGGCGTAACGGCGGGACTCCGCGACGGCGGCCGGTTGCGCGGTGGCGATGATCGCCTCGAGTTGCAGGGTGCCCAGCGGCCAGTGGGGGCGCCCGTGCGCAAGCCGTGCCAGCACCTCGGGGGCGCCGAGCACGTAACCACAGCGCAAGCCGGCCAGGGCCCAGGTCTTGGTGAGGCTGCGGAAGACCAGCACGTCCGCAGCGGAGACGCCTGCCACCGACTCCGGTTCGCTGCCGACCACCGCGTCGGCGAAGGCTTCGTCGACGACCACGATTCGGCCGGGGCGGCGCAGTGCCTGGATCGTCTCGGCCGGGTGCAGGATCGAGGTGGGGTTGGTGGGGTTTCCCAGGACGACCAGGTCGGCTTCTTCGGGGACCAGGGTCGGGTCGAGGGTGTACGGCCGGTCCAGGATCACGCGGGTGACCGGGACACCTGCCTCGCGCAGGGCCAGTTCCGGCTCGGTGAAGGACGGGTGGATGACGGCCGCCAGGCGAGACCCCAGACGCGGCAGCATCGCGAAGCCCTCGGCGGCGCCGGCCAGCAGCAGGACCTCGTCGGGTGAACGGCCGTGACGGGCGGCGACGGCGGTGCGGGCGGCGAGTTCGTCGTCGGCGCTCGGGTAGCGGCCGAGGTCTGTCAGGCGGGCCGCGAGGCGTTCGCGCAGCCAGGAAGGCGGGGCGACACCCTGGACGTTCACCGCGAAATCGACCATGCCCGGGCGCGCTTCCACATCGCCGTGGTGGCGCAACATCGCGGGGTCGACTGCGTCGGGGAACACAACTGAACACCCTACGTGGCGCCGATCGGGCGGCACCGGCGACAATGGGACCCGTGGAACCGTTGCACGTGACCTTCATCTGCACAGGCAATATCTGTCGCTCGCCGATGGCCGCGAAGATGTTCGAGGCGCACCTCTACCGTGCCGGTCTGGCGAACCGGGTGCGGGTGAGCAGCGCGGGCACCGGTTCGTGGCATGTCGGCGATCCGGCCGACCCGCGCACCGAGGCCACCCTGCGCCGCGCCGGCTACGCCGCCGAGCACGTCGCGGCCACCTTCGGACCCGAGCACAGCGACGCCGACCTGATCGTCGCCTTGGACACCGGCCACGACCGCGAACTCGCCCACCGCGGCGTCCCGTCCGACCAGCGCGCACTGCTGCGCAGCTTCGACCCCGCCGCGAACGGCCTCGACGTCCCCGACCCGTACTACGGCGACCAGTCCGACTTCGACCTGGTCCGCGACCAGATCGAAGCCGCCATCCCCGGCCTGCTCGACTGGGTCCACGCCGAACTCGACGCCCGCGCCGACGTGCCACGCTGATGCGCAAACTCACCTTCCTGCTGCGCCCCAGCTGGCTGATCCTCGCGGTGATCGTCGGCGCGTTCGCCTACCTGTGCTTCACCGTCCTGGCCCCCTGGCAATTGGGCAAGAACGACAGCACCGAACACCGCAATCAACTGATCGCCGACTCCGTCCAGGCCGACCCGGTACCGGTGACCGAAGTCCTCGGCGACTCCGACGCCCACACCGAATGGCGCAAGGTCACCGCGACCGGCACCTTCGTCCCCGAGTCGACAGTGCTGGTGCGCCTGCGCCACCTCGACGGCGCCCCCGGCTACGCCGTGCTGGCCGCCTTCCGCCTCGACGACGGCCGCACCCTGCTGATCGACCGCGGCCTGGTCGCCTCCGTGGACGGCACCCGCCCACCCGCGATCGCCGATCCGCCCCCCGGCCCGCAACGCATCGAAGCCCGCATCCGAGCCTCCGAAGGCGTTGTCCCCGACAAACTTCCGACCACCCAGGACGGTTTCCGTCAGGTGTACACAGTCGACACCACTCAGGAATCCACCGTCCTCGGCACCGAACTGACACCCATCCCCACCGGCACCGACAAGGGCGGCTACCTCCAACTGGCCGCCGACCAACCCGGCGCCTTCACCCCGACCCCCCTCCCCCAACTGGATGCGGGCCCCTACCTGTCCTACGGCCTCCAATGGCTGGCCTTCGGCCTGATGGCTCCACTGGGCCTCGGCTATTTCGTAGTCGCCGAACTCCGCGCCCGCCGCCGAGAGAAGGCCGAAACCGCGCCCACGGAACCCACTACGGAACCCACCACACCCACCACCGAAGCCCGCCTAGCCGACCGCTACGGCCGCAACTGACCGCGCCCCCTACCAGCCCCCGGAATCACCAAAACCCAGGTCATCTCTGCCTTCGCGAAACAACCATCCCCACCACACCCGCAACCACAACCGCCCCCACCTGCACCACTTCCGACATCACCACAGCCCGCCGCAAATCCCCAGTCGTCGGCGCAGGCCCCTCCCCCAACGTCGGCCGCAACTCCACCCCATGCCGGTACTGCGTCCGCCCCCCGAGCTGAACCCCCAGCGCCCCCGCCATAGACGCCTCGACCACCCCCGCGTTCGGACTCGGATGCTTCCCCGAGTCCCGCCGCCAAGCCCGCCAAGCGGACCCCGACCGGCCCCCCACCACCGGCGCGAGCGCAACGGTCAACAACCCAGCCACCCTGGCGGGCACCAAATTCGCCACATCGTCCACTCGAGCCGCGGCCCACCCGAACCGCAGGTACCGCTCGTTTCGATACCCGATCATCGCGTCGAGCGTGTTCACCGCCCGATATCCGAGCACCCCCGGCACCCCCGCGACCGCCCCCCACACCAGCGGCGCGACAGTCGCATCCGAGGTGTTCTCGGCAATGGATTCCAGCGCCGCACGAGCCAATCCATCGGCATCGAGGACCGACGGGTCCCGCCCGCACAGCGACGGCAACAGTTCACGTGCCCCCGCCAGATCGCCGGCGTCGAGCCGGTCAGCCATGGCACGCCCGGCACGCGCGAGACTGCGCCCACCCAGCGCAGTCCACGTGGCCAACGCAGTCACCAGCACACCCCCACGACCGACACGGGTGGCGAGCACACCGATCCCCACCACCGACCCGACGGCGACAATCTCGTGCACCACCCCGGCCCGCCGATCATCGGCATAGGTCACTTTCTCCAAAGCCGCTGCCGCCGAACCGAATCCAGCCACCGGATGCCACCGCGCGGGATCGGCGAAGACCCGATCGAGCACGAATCCCAGCACCAGCCCGGCCGCCGTCGATATCCCTGTACGCACCGGCCGACAGTAGCGGGCAGCCCGAATGTCACACCCACGCCCGCTGGTTCGTCATCACTGCGACGGCGCTTCTAGACTCGCCGGAACCGAGCAAGATCAACCGAACGGGCGCACACCATGACCGCACCGCAGCCGCTGGATCAGGCCGAGCTGGCCCGCCGCTTCGAGGAACACCGTCCCTATCTGCGGCGCCTGGCCTACAGCACGCTGGGCAGCATCAGCGACGCCGAGGACGTGGTGCAGGACGCGTGGTTGCGCCTGCAACGCCAGTTCGACGCGGGCAAAGCCGACGAGATCGACAACCTGCGCGCGTGGCTCACCACCGTCATCGGCCGTCTGGCCCTGGACCAACTCGGGTCGGCGCGTGCCCGTCGCGAGCAGTATGTCGGCGAGTGGCTGCCGGAACCGGAGGTCACGTCCTGGGACGATCCCGCCGACCGCATCTCCCAGGACGAGCGCGTCACCACCGCGCTGTTGGTCGTGCTCGAGTCGCTGTCGCCGGCCGAGCGCACCGCGTTCGTGCTGCAAGACGTGTTCGGCATGACCGGTCCCGAGGTCGCCGAGGTCGTCGGGCGCACCCCGGCCGCGGTGCGTCAGCTGGCGTCGCGGGCTCGCAAGCATGTCGAGAACGGCACCCCACGTTTTCCGGCGTCGCCTGTCGAACAGGAGAAGGTCGTCTCGGCCTTCGCGCTGGCTTGGCGCTCCGGTGACCTGAGTTCGCTGCTGGGCATCCTCGACGACAAGGTGGTGCTCACCGCCGACGGTGGCGGCAAGGTGCCCGCCATCCGGCAGCCGGTGCGCGGCGCGGAACTCATCGCGAAGATGCTGCTGGGCTGGTACCACGCGCCCTCGGCGGCGGACGGGTGGGGCCGGGCGGTGCTGGTCAACGGCATGCCGGGGCTGGTGGTGTTCGACGGCACCCACACCGGAGTCTTCTCGTTCGTGGTCGACGCGGGCCGGGTCGTGGCGATCAATGTGGTCCGCAATCCCGACAAACTCCGCGACCTGCCCACCGACGGCGCCCCCGACTGGTACCTGGGCGGCGGCCAGTAACAAGATCACCAGGCTCTGATGCAGATTTCAGCCGCTCGAATCCTGCACCAGAGCCTGGTGATCACTTGTCCATCAGCGCCGAAGCGCAAACAGCACGGCCTATGCCGGTGGTGCAGCCGACTGGCTCGACGTGGTTTCCGGTGCGGTCGCCGGGATCGTGGTGGTCGGCGCCGCCGTTTCCGAGGTGGTGGTGACCGGCGCAGTCGTGGTCGGGGCGACGGTGGTCGTGACCGGCGGCGGAACCACCCCACACGCCTCGGTACTGCAGTTGTCGGTGCCGCAGTGCTTCACTCCCGGCGGGCAGCCCGGACCGGTCTCGACCCCGCATTGGTCACCGCAGTTGTCGGTCCCGCAGTGCTTCACCCCTGGCGGGCAACCCGGACCGGTCTCGACCCCGCACTGGTCACCACAGTTGTCGGTGCCACAATCGGGCCCCGGAACGCAGTTGTAGCCCGGCGGGATCTCCCCCGGCGCGACCGCGGGCGGCTGCGTGGGCGAGTGGTAATACGACGACTCCGGACCCGCCCCACCCGGATCAGTAGACGCCGTAGGCGAACTCGTGGCCGTCACCGACTTCGTCACGGTGACCGAAGTCTTCGTCACCGAGCTCGGTCGCGAGACCCCCGAGTCTCCTCCCGACGAGCAAGCGCCGAGCACGAGCACCACAAGGCCGACCAGCACGACGAACGCCGCACGCAACTGGTTGCCCCTCAATACTTTCCGCAACATTTCGGCTCCTCAGCCCACGAAAGATGTTAGATAGCAGAACTATTCGTGACATCGACTCGCGCGCCGAAAACATTTCACTCGATCTGACGTCGGCCGCCGTCAGGAGTGTGTTGGCAGCCCCCCGCGCACCGTTCCCCGGGGCGGCGCGATAATCACAACCATGATCATCAAGGTGAACGGTGCCACGCCCGAGATCGACGAGACCGCCTGGATCGCGCCCAACGCGACCGTCATCGGCCAGGTACGGCTGGGCGCGGAGGTCGGCGTCTGGTACTCGGCGGTGCTGCGCGGCGACCTCGAGCAGATCACCATCGGCGCGCGCACCAACATCCAGGACGGCTGCGTGCTGCACGCGGACCCCGGTTTCGAACTCACCGTCGGAGCCGGAGTCTCGGTGGGGCACAACGCGATTCTGCACGGCTGCACCATCGGCGACGATGTGCTCGTGGGCATGGGCGCCACGGTGCTCAACGGCGCGGTGATCGGTGCGGGCAGTCTGATCGCGGCCAACGCGCTGATCCCCGAGGGGGCGCAGATTCCGCCCGGTTCACTGGTGGCCGGCGTGCCGGGCAAGGTGCGGCGCGAACTCACGCAGGCACAGCAGGACGGCATCAAGCTCAACGCCGCGGTGTATCTGCACAACCTGACCAACCACCGCGACGCCGAGGTGTTGTGACAGCTCACACTGAGCAAGTGTCCAGTAGGTAAACCTGATAGCATTTGTCCTGCGTATCGCGTCCGATCACCAGAGCGACGATCGGCTCCGGGTACGCGAGGCAGGAGGTATCACGGTGGCATACGTGCATTCCGGTGTGCGCCGAGCGGCGGGGCGCTTGAGCCTGGCCGACATCGCGGCCCAGCCCGGCGGGATCGAAGCGCTGCAATCGCGCGTGCACGAACTGCGTTCGCGCGGTGTGCATTTCGCGGCCAATGCGATCGAACAAGAGATGGCAGCGCTGGATCTGTCCCCGTAGGGATAATGGGGCAATGCCTACCGTTTCGTCCATCCTCGCGCGGATACTGGAAAAGCCCGTCACCGACGGGGAGAAGCTGCTCGACAGTGCGCTGTCGGCGTTTCTGGATTTCGGGATCAAGCGCACGAGCATGGGCGAGATCGCGCGGCGGGCCGGCATCAGCCCGGCCACCCTGTACCGACGCTTCGACTCCAAGAACGAGCTGGTCGAAGCGGTCGGTGTGCGCGAGGCGCAACGCTATGTCCGCGATATCGACGAGCGCGTGCGCGCGGTCACCGAGCCCGGCGAGCACCTGGTCGAGATCTTCGTCGCGTTCGTCACCACCATCGCGGGCAACGAACTGCTGCGCCGACTGCTGGCCACCGAGCCCGAGATCATTCTGCCGCGCCTGACCACGCAGGCCGGGCCGATCCTGGCCGTGGGCCGCGCGTATCTGGCCGACAAGTTGCGCGAACTGCAGGTCAGCGCACCGGTGCCCGAGTTCGACCCCGATCTGGTCGCCGAGGTCATGGCGCGGCTGGCGTTGTCGCTGGCGCTGACCCCCGATGGGCTCATCCCGCTCGACGACGCGGAGGCCGGGCGCGAGTTCGCGCGGCGCACACTGCTACCCATGGTCGGCATCCGCTGAGACACCGAAGGCCGCCGCAACGACCTCATCGATACACGAGTCCGCCACGGGCACACCGTCTTCCAACAGCGCACGCACTCTCCGCACGATCTCGCAGGCCGCCGGGCAGGCAGGATCGGGCAGCGGCAGCCGGGCGACATATTGGGTGATCCAGCGACGTCGACCCGAGTAGAGACGGTTCCCGCACACCGCGTCATAGAACTTCAACCCCAGCGTCGAATTCGCCACGCCCATCAGCAGATACGCCAGATCGGTGGGCGCGTCACCGAGATCGGTGAGCGAAATCCAGTAGCAGTCGCCGTTGACCACCGCGCCCGAGCGATCCAGCGCGAAGCGGGGTCGTTCGCTGATGTCGGGAAACACCAACTTTGGTGCGCGCCACAAGTGTGGGCGTTGCGGCACCCAGATCTCGAACCACTTCCGACCACCGTCGAGCACGTACCGTCTGCCCGACAGCACTTGTTCGTGAGAGCGGAGATACTCTGCCGCGCACGGGTATTCGGCCAGGTCGATCGGAGTGCGACGCGGTTGCAGCAGGTCGTAGGGATACAGCACCTTCGTTCCCCTGCTCATCGCGACCTGCCAGGGTTGGAGATCATGGTGAGTGATCAACTCCCGCAACAGTTCCGGCTCAGGGCTGGGATCCTTCTGATCCCACTGGTCAGAGATGAATACCCGATCCGCGGTCGTCTTGATCCCCACTCGAATGCGCCCGACCTCACCGAATGATCGCCAGGTGCGGTCGGCGATCCGGCCGAGCCAGTGGTCGATCGCGGGGCGCGACATCCGCCAGGCGGTGTCAGAGCCTGCCGTCACCGTGGGGGTAACTTCCCCCGTCACCAATACGCCGACCTCCACCGCGAACACCCGGCCCCCGGCACCGACACGACAGCCGTCCTCACCTGCTAATGCATCGAATAGTCCAGTCCCACAATCAGGTTCGACACCCAGCTCCTCGTAGACCGAGACGTAACGGCAGTTCGGCGGCCCGTTCGCGCGCAAGGCGACGGTGATCGCGGGCAGCACCGCGGCCGCGAACAGTTTCGTATCACCCAGGTCGTAGAGCTCGACCGGAGTCAGCTCGCTGGTGAGGATCCGGCGCAGGTTTGCCCCGGCCCTCGTGGTGAGAAACCTGTTGGCACACAGCAACCCGAGCACACCACCGGGAGTCAACAGCCGCGGCGCGATAGCAACGAAGGGGTGAGTGAGGTCGATCCGCCCACGCAGACCGAACTGCTTGCTCAGCAGTTGGGCCGTCGCGCCACCGAGCTGCTGGGTTCGGACATACGGCGGATTACTGATGATCAAATCGAACGATCCGTCAGCGAGACCATCCGAAGCGGTGAGAAAATCCACTGCCCGACAGTCGATTTCGACTCCGGCAGCCGCCGCACGCGTGCAGGTTTCGTCGACAGCCCGTCGATCCAGATCGAATCCAACGAGCTGGACCTCGAGATCCGGTGCGCTGGAACAGATTTCCCGATGCACCGCCAACAACAACTCGCCATCCCCGCACGCCGGGTCCAGCACACGCAGCACCCCGGCGCGTGGCACGTACCGCAGCGCCCGTCGCGCCAGGAACCGCGCGAGCTCCGGTGGCGTGTAGTGCCTGCCGTGCCGTTTGCGCTCCTGCGCGTCGCGGGCCTGCAAAGCCATACGTTCGATTGTGCCCCGGAACTGCCCCGATGTGCCGCAGGCGCGAGCCCGGCCGCCCCGGGATCGGCGTCGCGCTCCTCTCGCCACCCGCCCGACGCCCCCGAGTTACCCTGCCGCGTGATCGGCACAACTGCTAGCCTGGTCTCGAATTGAGACTAGGTCTCGGCCGAGCATGGGAGCCGCGCGATGACGCAGAACGACCACGACACCAGCGATTTCGCGACCCTCCAGCGACTGGCCGACCAGCGCTGGACCTGCCGCCAGTTCACCCCCGAACAGGTCGACCGCGCGACCGTCGAACAGCTGCTGACCCTGGCCCAACGCACCCCCTCCTGGTGCAATACCCAGCCCTGGCAGGTCGTGGTCACCTCGGGCGAGGGCACCGACCGGTTCCGCAAGGAACTGCTGGCCCACATCCAAACCACCGGCAGCACACCGGATTTCGAATTCCCGACTGCCTACGAAGGTGTCTACCGGGATCGCCGCCGCGCGTGCGGTTTCCAGCTCTACGACAGCGTCGGCATCGTCAAAGGCGACCACGAGAAGACCATGCGCCAAATGGTGCGCAACTTCGAACTGTTCGACGCCCCCCACGTGGCCATCGTGACCTCCGAAGCCGACCTGGGCATCTACGGCGCCATCGACTGCGGCCTCTGGCTCGAAAACTTCCTCCTGGGCGCCCAAGCCCTAGGCCTGGGCGCCGCCCCCCAAGCCGCCCTGGCCTCCTACGCCCCCTTCCTCCGCGACTACTTCGACATCCCCGACACCCGCAAGGTCGTGTTCGGCATCTCCTTCGGCCACCCCGACCTCACCCACCCCATCAACACCTTCCGCACCGCCCGCGCCCCCCTGAACGACCAAGTCACCTGGCACACCACCTAGCGTTTCAAGATCACCACGCTCTCACCGTGGTGATTACCGCTGATCGCCACGCTGACAGCGTGGTGATCAATCGTCCAGCTCGCGTCGGGGGGTGATTCCGGGGCCCGCTTGGGGGTCGATGTCGCGGGCGGTGACTTCGGCGGCGCAGTGGTCGCAGGTGAGGTGGGCGTGTGCCTCACCCTCGCATCCTCGATGCCGGTATTCGACCGGTGGTCCGTCGGGGGCCATGTAGGTGTCGCCCCAGTCGCGGATCGCCATCAGGATCGGGTAGATGGCGTGGCCTTTGTCGGTGAGGCGGTATTCCTCGTAGGCACCGTCGGCAGCGGGGCGCTTGACCAGGATTTCGTGGTCGATCAGGCGGTCGAGGCGGTCGCGCAGGCGGCTGCGTGAAATTCCCATGGCGCTTTGGAACGCGTTGAAACGGCGCACGCCGGCGAAGCTGTATTTCAGGATGAGCAGAGTCCAGCGGTCGCCGAAGATCACCAGCGGCCGCGTGATCGAGCACGGGACGTCGGCGAGTTCCTCATAGCGCACCCTGCCATTATGCGCGTGGTTCGGTGATAGCGACCGCGCACCGTCCCGGATGCTGGTATCGCGCGTTGTCATAGCGTGAACCGTTCGGGCCCAACGTGTTTGAATTCCCTTGCGCACCGGCCCGACTGGGGTCGGTGGGTATTTTCAGTGATCAAGGGAGCTCGACCGTTGTCTGTATTTCTATCCCGCGTCCGCAAGTCCGCAGTGGTGTTCGCGTTGCTGGGGGCTGTGCTGGTGATCGGCGCGGTGATCGTGCGGTTCGTCGTCGTACCGTCGTCGATGAAACTGCCCGATGACCTGAACCAGGTCCAGAAGTTCGAAGGCACCACCCAGGCGCTCAACGCGCAGGCGCTGATGACCGGCGATCTGGCCAACCTGCTCACCCCGCAGCTGCCGATCACCGCCGATGCGTCGCTGGTGGTGGACGCGGTCGACGGTGACACCGCGATCGTCACCCGATCCGCCGCGATCAAGATGCCCGACGCGTCGGTGCAGAACAACGTGCACACCTACGCCGTGAGCCGGGTGGACTACTCGCCCGTGCCGCTGGACGACGCGCAGCGCACCGCCCTGGTGCCCGCCGACAAGCTGTCGGGCTTCGAAGCGCATTCCGGTCTGGTGTTCAGCTGGCCGATGAACCCGGCCAAGGACGGCACCACCCTGTACGACCCGGTCACCCGCGTGGCCCAGCCCGTCACCTTCGCCGACGAGGGCGAACTGAACGGCCGCCCCGTGTTCAACTACCGCGTCGACGCGTCGGGTCCGATCGCCGACCAGGCCATCATGGCCCAGTTCACCGCCTTCCCCAAGCAGCTGCCCAAGACTCTGATCGCCGGCCTGCTCCAGGCGGGCGTGGTCCCCGAACAGTCCCGCGCGCCCCTGGCCGCCGCCCTGCCCACCATGCCGGACATGCTCGACCTCGGCTTCGCCGGCACCAACCAGGTCCGCACCGCCGTCGACACCGAATTCGGCGCCCCCCTGCGCTTCGACCAAACCCAGGGCATCTACGCCACCGTCAAGGCAAGCGGCCAAGACATCCCCACCGTGCCCCTGTCCATCACCGCCCTCCACACCACCGATGCCGAAGTAGCCACCACCGCAAAATCCATGTCCGACAACGCAACCCTGCTGTCGATCATGAACCTGTGGCTGCCCCTCGGCCTGCTCATCACCGGCCTGGGCCTCATCGGCTACGCGGCAACGCGCCCTCGCCCCGAAGCCTGACCCACCACCAATCGGTCGCCGCCAGCCACCCGCTGACGGCGACCGTGTGGTTGACGACTGCGTTTATGCCGCACCGGCATTCGCCCGGGCAGACATCGCAACCCGATTCTCGCGACGCCTCAGTTTGTAAGCCACCATCTCCCGCAGCGGCGCGTCCGGCACCTTCCGCCAACACCCCGTCTGCCACTTCGACCGTGTCGACAACATCCCGACCTCGCACTTCTCGGCAGCCGCAAGATCGACAGGCCCCGTCGCTTCGACGAGGACACTGTCACGACGCCGGTCGACCCGATTTCGGATCCGCTTGTTGCGTGCGATGTTCTTGCGCGAACTCTTGTCGTTCTCCCCGTAGCAGTTACGCCGATCCTTGGCATAACTGAACGCCTTCTTCTCCTGCGGACTCAACCGATGCGCCATCCCGGCCCCCTCTGATCAGACGGCACACTACCGCACCGCGGAGGGAAAGATCGCCTCAATTTTCGTCCACAGAAACGACTTCGGGCCCCAGGAAATCCTGGGGCCCGAATGTCGCTGTGTCACTTCACATCACAGTGGGATGTTCTTGTGGTGGCTCTTGCGGGCCGGGGCCGCGGCCAGGGCGGCGGCGATGGTGCTGCGGGTTTTGGCGGGGTCGATGACCTCGTCTACTACGCCGATGGCTACCGCGCGTTCGACGCCGCCCGCGAGGGCTTCGTGTTCGGCGGTGAGGCGTTCGTGGAGGGCTTCGCGTTCCGCTTCGGGCGCGGCTGCCAGTGCCTTTTTGTGGAGGATGCCCACTGCGGCCTTGGCGCCCATGACCGCTACTTCGGAGCCGGGCCACGCGTAGACGGCGGTGGCGCCCAGGGAGCGGGCGTTCATCGCGATGTAGGCGCCGCCGTAGATCTTGCGGGTGACCAGGGTGACGCGGGGGACGCGGGCTTCGGCGAAGGCGTGCAGCAACTTCGCGCCGCGGCGGACCACGCCTTCCAGTTCCTGGCCGACGCCGGGCAGGTAGCCGGGCACGTCGGTGACCACGATCAGCGGGATGCCGAACGCGTCGCACAGGCGCACGAAACGTGAAGCCTTCTCGGCACTTTCGGAGTTGAGGCAACCGCCGAGGCGCAGCGGGTTGTTGGCCAGCACGCCGACGGTGCGACCGCCCAGACGGCCGAGGCCGGTGACCATGCTGCGGGCGTAACCACCCTGCAGTTCCTCGAAGGAGGACTCACCGTCGACGTTGTCGAGCAGCTCGTGCACGATCGGCTTCACGTCGTAGGCGCGCTTGGCCGATTCGGGCAGCATCGCCTTGAGGTCGACGTCGCCGTGCTGTGCGGCCAACAGGTCGAACTCGCCCTGCTCGGCGAACATCGACACCAGGCGACGGGCGCGGTGCATGGCATCGGCTTCGTCATCGGCGGCGATGTGGCACACGCCGGACTTCTTGAAGTGTGTGGTGGGACCACCGAGGGTCTCCATGTCGACGTTCTCGCCGGTCACCGAGCGCACGACATCGGGTCCGGTGACGAAAACGCGGCCTTCGGGCGCCATGATGACCACATCGGTCAGCGCGGGACCGTAGGCGGCGCCACCGGCGGCGAAGCCGAGCACCACCGAGATCTGGGGAACAAGGCCGGACGCGCGAACCATGGCCTCGAAGACCAGGCCTACCGCGTGCAGCGCCTCGACACCCTCGGCCAGGCGTGCGCCACCGGAGTGCCACAGGCCGACCACGGGAATGCCGGATTCGATGGCGGTGTCGATCGCGTCGACCATGTGCTTGCAGCCGTCCACGCCCATCGCGCCGCCCATGATGGTGGCGTCGGAGCAGTAGGCCACGGTGCGAACCCCGTCGACCTCGCCGATCGCGGCGAGCACGCCGGAGCGGTCACGCGGATGCAGCGGCAGGACGGTGCCGGGGTCGAAAAAGCGTTGGAGCCGACCCAGTGGGTCGCGCGGATCGGTAGTGGTGTCTTGAAACGCGGGAGCAATGATGGTCATCGCGCTCACTCCTTCAAAAAATGTGCCGCGGTGGCGGCTGCTGTGGCGAACCGCCGGTGGGGGTCGAACCATTCAGTTGGCACGACCCCCAACCGGGGATCGGAATGCAGTCGATGCGGCTGTTACGCCCGACCGAAGGCGAGCGCGACGTTGTGCCCACCGAAACCGAAGGAATTGTTGATCGCGTACTCGATTTCCTGGCGACGGGCTTCCCCGTGCACCACATCGAGATCGATCGCCGGATCCTGGTTGTCCAGGTTCAGTGTCGGCGGAACGATGCCGTCCCGGATCGCCAGCACCGTGAGGATCGACTCGAGGGCGCCGACGGCACCGATCGAGTGACCCAGTGCCGACTTCGGCGCGTACACCGAAGCGTGCTTGCCGATCGCCTTGTGGATCGCGTTGCACTCGGCGGAATCACCGATGGGCGTCGCGGTCGCGTGGGCGTTGATGTGGGTGATGTCGCTCTTGGTCAGACCAGCGGTCTGCATCGCGCGGGTCATCGCCCTGGCCGCACCGGTGCCCTCGGGATCGGGAGCGACCAGGTGGAAACCGTCGGAGGTGATACCGGCACCCAGCAGTCGAGCGTGGATGGTGGCACCACGGGCCTTGGCGTGCTCTTCGGTCTCGATGACCATGAGCGCACCGGCCTCGCCGAAGACGAACCCGTCGCGATCCTTGTCGAAGGGACGCGAGGCGCCCTTCGGATCGTCGTTGCGGGTACTCATCGCGCGCATCATGGAGAACGCCGCGATCGGCACCGAGTCGATGAAGCCCTCGACACCACCGGTGACGACGATGTCGGCGTCACCCATCACGATCATCCGCCACGCGTTGGCGATAGCTTCCGAACCCGACGAGCACGCCGAGACCGGAGTGACCACTCCCGCCCTGGCCTTCAGCTCGAGACCGACGACCGCCGACGGACCGTTCGGCATGACCATCTGAACAGCCAGCGGCGAGATCTTGCGATAGCCGCCGTTCTTCAGCTTGTCGACCGAGTCGATCAGGGCGTCGCCGCCGCCGAGTCCGGTGCCGATCGCGACGCCGAGACGGTCGTTGTCGACCTCAGGGCTGCCCGCGTTCTTCCACACCTCACGACCGAGAACGGTCGCCAGGCGCTCGACATACGCCATGCGGCGAATCTCGACCCGGCTCAACAGGGTGTCGGGGCTGACCTTCAGGTGACCGCCGATTCGCACCGGCAGGTCGTATTCCTCGATGAAGGAATCCTCGAGAACGTCGATTCCGCTCTCACCGTTGAGGAGTCCCTTCCACGTCGCATCGACGTCACCCGCGATGGACGTGGTCGCCGCCATGGAGGTGACGACAACGTTGGGGAAGTTCCCGTTCAAAGTACTGGGAGCAGGAGTGGTCAAAGTTCGGCCCTACTCGCCGTCGAACTTGGCCTTGAGCTCCGCGGCGGCGTCGGAGTTCTCCGCCTCGAGCTTCTGGATGTAGGAGACAGCGTCGCCCACGGTCTTCAGGCTGGCGAGATCCTCGTCGGGGATCTTCACGCCGTACTTGTCCTCGGTCTGCACAGCGATCTCGACCATGGACAGCGAGTCGATGTCCAGGTCGTCGACGAAGGACTTCTCGATGGTCACCTCGGACGGTTCGATACCCGTCACTTCTTCGATGATCCTGCCGAGTTCTTCGACGATCTGTTCCTGGGTCAGAGCGGCCACTTTGGTGGTCCCTTCTTGTTGCTATTTGTGGGGTCGTGAACGGCTGCACGTCGCTGTGCGTAGCCGCCGGGGGAAAGCTAGCCCGCAGTGGTCAGCGCGACCAACGCGGGGAGGTCTTCGGGGGTCTTCAGGGCCAGATTGGGCGTGCCCTTCAGTTCCCGCTTGGCGATGCCGACCAGCGTGCCCGCGGGCGGCAGTTCGACCACGGCCGAGACGGCCGCGGCGCGAATGGTCTCGTTGCACAGGTCCCAGCGCACGGGGCGCGTGACCTGGGCGGCAAGTTTGTCGATCGCGTCGGCGCCCGAGGTGACCGGCTTGCCGTCGAAGTTCGACAGCAGTGTGCGGATCGGGTCGCTGGGCGAGATCGCCGCGATGGCTTCCGCGACGGCTTCCTGTGCCGAGGCCATGTACGCGGTGTGGAACGCGCCGGCCACCGGCAGTGCGCGAACGCGGGCCTTCTCCGGCGGGTTCGCCGCCAGTTCGGCCAGTGCGTCCAGGCTGCCCGCCGCCACGATCTGGCCGACCGCGTTGCGGTTGGCCGGAATCAGGTCGAGTTCGGCCAGGCGTGCGAGCACGGTGGCCTCGTCGCCGCCGAGCACCGCGGACATACCGGTCGGCTCCAGCGCACAGGCCTTGGCCATCTCCCGGCCGCGAATGGCGGCCAGTGAGACGGCCTCGTCGGCGGTGATGACACCGGCGACAGCGGCTGCGGCGAATTCACCGACCGAGTGTCCGGCCACGACTGTATCGGCCGGGATCGACGCGGGGGCGATTTCGGCAAACGCGAGCAGCGCGGCCGCCACCACCAGCGGCTGGGTCACCGCGGTGTCGACGATCTCCTCGGCCGTCGCGGTGGTACCGAGACGGACCAGGTCCAGGCCTGCGGCCTTGGACCACAGCTCGAGGCGGTCAGTCGCACCGGGAAGCGCGAGCCACGGCGTGAGCATGGCGGGAGTCTGGGACCCCTGTCCAGGGGTAAGCAACGCGATCACCCCCTAAGACAACACTGTGACCCCCGCCGCATGAGATGTCGGCGCGAAT
The DNA here is from genome assembly GCF_042716995.1 of Nocardia sp. NPDC058640. Lineage (NCBI taxonomy): Bacteria > Bacillati > Actinomycetota > Actinomycetes > Mycobacteriales > Nocardiaceae > Nocardia > Nocardia sp. NPDC058640. Next base: position 79,338 of record NZ_JBHXRG010000001.1, on the reverse strand, counting down.
GAAGCTTGGGGATGGCTTTTGTAGGGGTCCCACAAAATCCGAGGTGGGGTGTCGGGATCGACCGATTCGCCGATCTCGTTACAGGGGTTCGTGGGCCACCGGGATGGACGGGGTTTCTGTGACGGGAGGTGACGATTCGTTATGCGTTCGTGTCAAACGACCTACTGTCGCCGCAATACGGAGCACATACGCGTCGCGCGGATTCATCGGATCGCGACCGGTCACCTCACCGATTCGTTTGAGTCGGTACCGAACGGTATTTGGATGGACGTACAGCTGCCGAGCGCAAGTCTCTACTGCTCCACCACAATCCAGGTACGCGTCGAGTGTGTCGGATAACGAAGATCCGGCAGCGGCCAACGGCACCACAAGATACTCGTTCAACGCCTCTATCGCAGCTCTATCGCCCAGCAACGCGCGTTCTGGTAACAACTCCGTGGCGTGAACGGGCCTTGGCGCGCCACGCCAGCCCACCACGGCCTCCATGCCGGCCAACGCCTCGATCGCCGACGCGTGCGCGGCGCCCAGTGTGCGCATGGTCGGCCCGATCACCACCGGACCGTCGGAGAACACCTCGGCCAGCAGGTCGGTGAGAAACGGCGACCCGATGCCCGAGTCCCCCAGATTCCCGCTGACCACCATCACCAGCCGCGCACCCTGCACCACCGCCAGCGCCGCGCGACCGTGTTTGGTCGCGATGGTGTGCACCGCGCCGACCGTGGACACGCTCTGGTCCACCGGCGGTGTGCCCACCAGCACGGTGGCGGGCGCGGTGGCGTCCCAGTTCAACGTGGCCGCGCGCGACAGCATGTCCGGACCCGTGTCGCCCCGGACCACCGCGTCGACCACCAGGGCCTCCAGGCGGGTATCCCACGCACCACGCGACTCCGCGGCGCTGGCGTACACCGAGGCGGCCGCGAACCCGAGCTCACGCCCGTATCGCAGCACCGCCTCGGTGAGCGCCACCAGCTGACGATCGTTGCGCGCCAGCGCGGGCAGCCACTGTTCGAAGAAGTCCATGGCCACCCGCACCATGTCCACGGTCTGGCGCAGCGTCAGCCGCCGCGCCAGATCCTGCGGAATCACCTGGAACGCGTCCAGGCTGAAGCGGATATCGGAGTCGGGATCTTGCAACCACTCCAGGAAGTTCACGACCGCGGTCTGCACCAGCATCTGCACGCCGGCACGTTGCGCGGCGTCCAGGTCGGCGAAGAACGGCAGTCGATCCTGCATCGACCCCACCGCCTCGGTGGACAGTCGGCCCGAGAACTGTTTGACCCGCCGTAACAGCGTGTCGGGCAGCGGATCACGGGTCTGCCGGTTCGGGGACAGTGCCCCCGTCGGCAGATAGACCTCGTGCTCGCTGGTGCCCTCGGTGATCCGACGGGGCCGCGGCGGTTTGCGCTCCACAGTCCAATAGTCCGCTACGCCAGTTCCTCTGCCGCGTCCGCACTGGGCTTCGGCGCGGCGGCGACACTGTCGATGCCGTATTTGCGCGCCGCTTCCACCGCCTTGGACCTGTCGAACGTGCCGTCGCGCGCCAGGCCTTCCAGCACCGCGACCACCACCGACTGCGGGTCGATGTTGAACACCCGACGCGCGGCGGTGCGGGTGTCGGAGAATCCGAACCCGTCGGTCCCGAGGGTGATGTAGTCGCCGGGCACCCACTGCCGGATCTGATCGGGCACCGCGCGCATCCAGTCCGTGGAGGCGATCACCGGGCCACGCGCGGCCGACAGCGCCTGGGTGATGTACGGAACGCCGGGGTCGGTGTCGGGGTGCTTCAAAGCCGCGATCTCCTTGTTCACCGCGTCCCTGCGCAGCTCGCCGAACGAGGTCACCGACCACACGTCCGCGGCCACGCCCCATTCGTCGGCCAGCATCTGCTGCGCGCGTATCCCGTCGGGCACGGTCACCCCGGACACCAGGATCTGGGCGCGAATATCGCCCTCACCACCGCGCTGGTACAGGTAGATGCCCTTCAACAGCCCTTCGACATCGAGGTCGTCGGGCTCGGCCGGTTGCTGGTAGGGCTCGTTGTACAGGGTGATGTAGTAGAAGACGTTCTCCCCGCCGAACGTGCCCACCGGCGCGACCTCGGTGCCCGGCAACTCACTGGGCGTCTGCGCGCCGCCGCCGTACATCCGCCGCAGACCGTCGCGGATGATGTGCGCGATCTCGAACGAGAAGGCCGGATCGTAGGTCACCACAGCGGGATTGGTCGAGGCCAGCAGCAGCGACTGCCCGTCGTTGTGTTGCAGGCCCTCACCGGTCAGCGTCGTGCGACCCGCGGTGGCGCCCAGCACGAACCCGCGCGCCAGCTGGTCCGCGGCGGCCCAGAAGCTGTCGCCGGTGCGCTGGAACCCGAACATCGAATAGAAGATGTACAGCGGGATCATCGGCTCGCCGTGGGTGGAGTACGCGGTGCCCGCGGCGGTGAAGCACGCGGTGGAACCGGCCTCGTTGATGCCCTCGTGCATGATCTGGCCGACGGCGCTCTCCTTGTAGGCGAGCATGAGGTCCGCGTCGACCGAGGTGTAGAGCTGGCCGTTGCGGTTGTAGATCTTCAGCGTCGGGAACCACGAGTCCATGCCGAACGTGCGGGCTTCGTCGGGAATGATCGGCACGATCCGCTTGCCGATCTCCTTGTCGCGCAACAGTTCCTTGACCAGGCGAACCAACGCCATGGTGGTGGCGACCTGCTGCTTGCCCGAACCCTTGCGCACCGAGCGGTACACCTCGTCGCCGGGCAGCTTCAACGGCTTGGCGTCGTTGCGCCGCTGCGGCACGAAACCGCCCAGCGACTTGCGGCGGGCCAACATGTATTCGATGGCCGGATCGTCCATGCCGGGGTGGTAGTACGGCGGCAGGTACGGGTCCTTCTCGAGCTGCGCATCGCTGATCGGAATGCGTTGCAGGTCGCGGAAGTCCTTGAGGTCCTGCAGTGCCAGCTTCTTCATCTGGTGCGTGGCGTTGCGGCCCTCGAAGTGCTTGCCCAGGGTGTAGCCCTTGATCGTCTTGGCCAGGATCACCGTGGGCTGACCCTTGTGCGCCATCGCCGCGGAATAGGCCGCGTAGACCTTGCGGTAGTCGTGGCCGCCGCGCTTGAGATTCCAGATCTCACTGTCGGACATGTTCTGCACCAACGCTTTTGTGCGCGGGTCGCGGCCGAAGAAATGGTCGCGCACGTACGCGCCGTCGTTGGCCTTGTAGGTCTGGTAGTCACCGTCGGGGGTGGAGTTCATCAGATTCACCAGTGCGCCGTCGCGATCCGCGCCCAGCAGCGCGTCCCACTCGCGACCCCACACGACCTTGATGACATTCCAGCCCGCGCCGCGGAAGAACGATTCCAGTTCCTGGATGATCTTGCCGTTACCGCGCACCGGACCGTCCAGGCGCTGCAGGTTGCAGTTGATCACGAAGGTCAGGTTGTCCAGTGCCTCGTTGGCCGCGACCTGGATCAGACCGCGCGACTCCGGCTCGTCCATCTCGCCGTCGCCCAGAAACGCCCAAACATGTTCGTCGGAGCAGTCTTTGATACCACGGTCGGTGAGGTAGTGGTTGAACCTGGCCTGGTAGATCGCGTTCATCGGGCCAAGACCCATCGACACGGTCGGGAATTCCCAGAAGTCGGGCATCAACCGCGGGTGCGGGTACGACGGCAAGCCCTTGCCAAGACCGCCGTGGCTGTATTCCTGACGGAAACCGTCGAGCCGGTCGGCACTGAGCCGACCCTCGAGGAAACCGCGCGCGTAGATGCCGGGCGAGGCGTGGCCCTGAATGTAGACGTGGTCGCCGCCGCCGGGATGATCCTTGCCGCGGAAGAAGTGGTTGAAACCCACCTCGTACAGCGCCGCGGACGACGCGTAGGTCGAAATATGTCCGCCCACACCGATTCCGGGGCGCTGCGCGCGATGCACCATGATCGCGGCGTTCCACCGGATCCAGGCGCGGAAACGGCGCTCGACTTCCTCGTCACCGGGAAACCACGGTTCGTTCTCGGTGGGAATGGTGTTGACGTAGTCGGTGGAGGTCAGCGCCGGAATCGACACACGCCGCTCACCGGCGCGCTCGAGCAGACGCAACATCAGATACCGGGCGCGGCCCGGACCCTCCCGATCCAGCATCGCGTCGAAGGATTCCAGCCACTCACCGGTCTCTTCGGGGTCGATATCGGGTAGGTACGACGCCACTCCTTCCCGAATGACCCGCACCCGCTCACCGGTGGGCTTGGTGGTGGGTTCACCGCCATCGGTCGACACGGAGTCGTCGGAAGCTGCAGAGTGGATCAGGTCGGTCAAATCTGCTCCTCGTACTAGGGGCTGAACTGCTTGTCGGCGTCGCTGTCCCCGGGCTTGCCCGCTTGGTGTGCGGAACGCCCGCTACGAATGGGTCGGGCGCACCCCCATCCTTACCGAAACCGCTGCCCAGGTCATCATGTCAGCAGGAAATCAATTAAGTTCGGCGATGAAAACGCGAGTCGCTTCGGCTAGTGAGAGGGCAACGATGAGGGTGCTACACGCGCGGCGGCTGGGGTCGGTCTGTGCCGTTGTCGCCGTCACCGTCGGTGCGGTGCTGGCAGGCTGCGCGCAGCAGGTTCCCGGCACGCCGACCACCGACGCCGCCGAAGTGGCCGCCTACAAGACCGCCGCGGCAGCCACATCGTCGGCCGCGGCGTCCTCGCGCGCCGCCGCCGCGCGCGACAAGGCGATCACCGACAACTGCACCCAGTTCCCCACCACCACCGGCGCGGGCGTGACCGCCTTCAACGACTTCGTGTCCGCCCACGACAGCAACGCGCCCGACTACGCCGCCAAACGCGAGTCCGCGGCCACCACCCTGGACAACGCGGCGACCAAGGTCGAGACGGGCGTGGTCGCCGCGGCGGGCGCGCTGCCCACCGAACTGGCCGACAAATTCAGCGCTTACGTCACCGCCGCGCGCGAACTGTCCACCCAAACCAGAAAGATGACCTACAACTCACCGGTGGACAAGCTCAACACCGCCAGTCGTGCCATCAACCAGGCACGGACCGCGGTCCACGACGCCTGTTGAGACAGCCGATTTTGCCCTCCCGACACGCGGCATACGGTACCGATTCACCCGATCAGCTTGCGCTGCGGCCGATAACCATGTTCGCTTGCACCTATCTTACTGTCGGAAGTTTAGGGAGGACACCACCGTGGTCGCCGCGGCGGACGCGCAGAACTACGCTCAGAAGCTTGGCATTTCTCACGGCTTGGTTGTTCAGGAATTGGGCTGGGACGAGGACACCGACGACGCATTGCGCGCCGAGATCGAGGAGGTCACCGGCGCGGAGATGGTCGATGACGACTCCGACGAGGTCGTCGACGCAGTCCTGTTCTGGTGGCGAGAAGGAGACGGCGATCTGGCCGACGAGTTGATGGACGCCATCAGCCCGCTGGCAGACGAAGGCTTCATCTGGGTCCTCACCCCCAAAACCGGTCAACCAGGCCATGTCGATCCGAGCGAGATCGCCGAAGCCGCACCCACGGCCGGCCTGACTCAGACATCCACCATCAGCCTCGGCGGTTGGACGGCCTCGCGGCTGGTTCAGCCGAAGGCACCGTCCAAACAGCGCTGAATCAGCCGTTCGCTAGGGTCTCAGTTGGGCGAGCAGCCCGGCTGAGACCCGACACGACGGAGGATTCGTACCCATGCCGCTAGAGGTTGGCACTCTCGCGCCGGATTTCACGCTCAAGGACCAGAACAACCAGCCCGTCACCCTGTCGGACTATCGCGGCAAGAAGAACGTGCTGCTGGTGTTCTATCCTCTCGCCTTCACCGGCATCTGCCAGGGCGAGCTGTGCAAGGTCCGTGACGAACTGCCCAAGTTCCAAAACGACGACGCCGAGATCATCGCGATCTCCGTCGGCCCTCCACCCACCCACAAGATCTGGGCCGCGGAACAGGGCTACCTGTTCCCCCTGCTGTCAGACTTCTGGCCGCACGGCGCCGTCACCCAGTCCTACGACGTCTTCAACGAGAAATCCGGCTACCCCAACCGCGGAACTTTCGTCGTCGACAAGTCCGGCTACATCACTTTCGCCGAGATGAACGAGCCCGGACAGGCCCGTGACCAGGCGGCTTGGGAGAAAGCGCTCGCCGCGCTAGATTCATAACTCGACACCGCCGGTTCTCCCCGGCGGTGCCAGGGCGTATAGCTCAGCGGTAGAGCACTGGTTTTACACACCAGCGGTCGGGGGTTCGATCCCCTCTGCGCCCACCTATAGATCGGCTGTCAGACGCCCGTCGATCTTGCCAACGGACTGCCGTGAGTCAGTTGCCTTGTCCCGCACATGAATTCCGATGGCCGTTCGCTGTCGAAGGACGTGCGCCTCGGGCAGGATGGGCGGCATGAGACAAGCACGTTCGGCTACCGCACTGTCCGCATTGTGTCTGGCCGGGTTCGTGGTGGGGGGCTGTTCATCGGAGGGGGCCGACTCGACGGCGTCCTCCCCTACCTCCTCGACCACGGCCCCCCGAACCACCACGCCTGCGAAAGCCACGGTCGGTGATCCGCTGGCCGTGACGTGCGGGCAATACACGGACCTGGACAAGGCATCCCAGCTCCAGGTGATCGTGGCTGTGTACGGCAATGATCCCGCGAAGAACGACGACCGGGTATCGATGGTCGACCTCCTGTGCATGTCAGACCTCGTGCGGGACAAGCCGGTCAAGGACGCCATGCCCCAAGGGTGACGACGTGGCCGCCGACCGGAGTTCTCCGGCCACTGGAACGGCGGCTCCGATCATCGACATCGGCCTCGTCATCCGCGACAATCGGGTGTGGCCACCAACAAGCGTTCCGTCGCTGCCTCCGACGTCCGTGAGGTTTGAACTACTTCGGGAAGTGTCCGGTCTGCGACCATCCGGCGCGAGCGTCTCTGATCACCGTGCGGTTCGCTGACGGTGGGCTGGAATCGCAGACGATCGCCGCGTGCGGAGGCTGGTGTGGCTGGAAGGGCCCGGTGACTGCCACACCGATGACTGGTAACACGTTGGTTCTGGCGGAATCTGCGGGGCCGGTGTCCCTACCGCTCGGGGGTGTTCCGATGAGCGGGTCAGCCGTGGCGGATTGAGCAACGATAGAGCCGAGCGAGAACGGGCGGCTGCTACGCCCGTGGCGTGTTTTCCCAGCGCCAGTCGGTCCGGCGTGCGTGGCCGGGTAGTTCGGTGCGTCCGGTGGCCCATAGCAGGGTGGGCCAGGGTTGCTCAGATGTCGGCGCGGTCGGGAACAGTCGGGTGAGGACGCGCGTGCACAGGTCGGCGGGTGGGTTCCAGGGGAGGCTGAGTCCCTGGGTCAGGTCGTGGGTGTGGACCAACGTTTCTACGATGCCCATCGCGGCGAAACCTTCGGCGTCGGAGAGTCCGTAGCCGTGGTAGGCGCGCGCTTGCGGCGGTGTCGTGCGCACCATCGCTACCAGCATCCCGGCGCACGCTGCCAGCCCCTGCAGCAAGCCGTCGGGCCCCGCCTGCCTATCCGCGTGAATCGCGTTCGCAGGGCCCCCTGGCCGCCGACTCTCGTACACGAACGGCACGTGCCGATCCAACGGCATGCCGGGGCTCAGCTGTGCCGCGTAGGAGAACAGGTCGTCGCTGAGATGCTCGACGGTTTCCCAGCAGTCCCACTCGAGCGTGCCCGCCTTCGCATCCCAGCCATCGGGGGACGCCGTGCGCAAGACTTCCACGGCGAGCCGGACGGCCAGGGCGAGATCGTCTGCGGTGACGGAAGTTTGGATGTTCTCCACTGATTGCGACACGACCCGACGGTATCGCGCCGTACTCGGCCGAAGAACTGAATTTCCGGACGATTTCGCAAGACGCTGGGTCGAATCTCGAATCGAGACAGTACCTGGCTCGACCGAGATCTCGACACCGAGTCGTTGCCGTTCGCACCGCAAGTCGCGGGTCATAGTGGTCGGATGGGAAACGAAACCTCCGTCGCGGCGGCGTTCGAACCATTGGTGCGGGCGGCGTTAGGGCCTGAGCCTGCGGTGCGGTTCGAGTTCTGGGACGGGAGCTCGATCGAATCCGGGAATGCGGGCACGATGCGAGTGCGGTCGCGGGACGCGTTGAGTCATATGGTCTGGGCCCCAGGCGAACTCGGGCTCGCGCGCGCGTACGTCGCCGGGAACGTGGACTTGGACGGCGACATCTTCACGATGCTTCGATCGCTGCAGTCGACAGCGTCGGACGACGCGCATCTCGGCCTCGGCGCCACCTGGAAGGCCGTCGACGCGGCCCGCCGACTCGGCGCGCTCTCCCATCGTCCGAAGCCGCCACCCGAAGAGGCCCAACCCCGTCGCGGACCGGTGCACACCAAGCGTCGGGATGCGGCGGCGATCAGCCATCACTACGACGTGGGCAACGACTTCTACCGGCTGGTTCTCGGCCCGAGCATGACCTACTCGTGCGCACGATTCGTCACCGAGGACAGCACCCTCGAAAACGCCCAGGAGGCCAAGCACGATCTGATCTGCCGCAAGCTCGGCCTGGCCGACCGCACCGGGATGCGCCTGCTCGACGTCGGGTGCGGTTGGGGTTCGATGGCCATGCATGCGGCGTCGGTCTACGGCGCGCAGGTAGTCGGCGTGACGATCAGCGGCGAGCAAGCCGACCTCGCGCGCAAGCGAGTCCACGACGCCGGGCTCAGCGCGAATGTCGAGATCCGGCTGTCGGACTACCGCGACCTCCCCGGCGAGCAGTTCGACGCGATCTCCTCGATCGGCATGTTCGAACACGTCGGCACGAAACGCGCAGCGGAGTACTTCGACACCCTGCGCGCCCTGCTGCGCCCCGAGGGCCGCCTGCTCAACCACGCGATCTCCTCCCCCGGCGGATCCACGATGCGTAGCCGCTCGTTCATCGGCCGCTACGTCTTCCCCGACGGTGAGCTCATCGATGTGGGCGAGGTGGCGTTGGCGATGCAGCGCGCCGGGTTCGAAGTGCGTGATGTCGAAGCGTTGCGCGAGCACTACGCGTTGACCCTGCGAGATTGGGTCGCGAATCTGGAAAGTGCTTGGGACCAAGCGGTTTCGCTCGTCGGCGAGGGTCGCGCCCGGATCTGGCGGCTCTACATGGCGGCCTCGGCACTGGGATTCGAGGACGGCGGTCTCGGAATCCACCAGGTCCTCGGCGTGGTGCCGACCGCGCAGGGCAACTCCGGTATGCCGGCGACCCGCCGCGCTTGGGGGTGAGCGGCCGGCACGTAAGACCGGCCGCTCGCTAGAGGGCTCCACCCACGGTCAACGTGCACTGACCGTCCGCACACGAGCGTTGCAGCCGACCCCTGGACAAGGTCTGCACCAGCCCGATCGCCCAGCACATCGGGCACCCACGCAGCGCGACAAAACCCACGGGCAGCAGCAGTAAACTGACCGCTCCGACCACGGGAATCAGCACCACCGCCCCGATCAGCGCACCGAACCCCACCCCGCCGCGCACCAGGTGCTCGACCATCGACTTGCTCGCGAAATCACCGCTCATCCTGTCCTCCGACAACATCGTCAGAAGCCCGCAGCGCTTGCTGAACCGCCGCCCGAGCCCGATGCAGCCGCGACTTCATCGCCGCTGTACTGAGCCCGAGCGCATCGGCGACCATCCGCCCGCTGTAACCCTGAATGTCGCGCATGATCAACACGCTGCGCTGATCCGCGGGCAAGGTGGCAACCGCAGCCGCCACCCTGCCCGCCTCCCACCGCCGCAGCACCTCATCCTCCGCCGAAGCAGCTGAGATGTTGTCTTCCAACGGAATTCGATACCGCATCCGCGCACGACGCAAACACTCGTTCCGAACGATCCGAAACATCCACGACGCCAACGCCCCCGAAGCCCGCAACATCCCGACCTTCCGATACAGGATGATCAAAGCCTCCTGCGCCGCGTCCTCCGCGTCTTCCGTTGTGGCACACAGGGAGTAGGCGAACCGCTGAATATGCGGATGCGCCCCCGCCACCACCGCCGCAATCGAATCCACATCCCCACCCCGCGCGGAAGCGATCAATTCCCCACCGGGCCAACCGGATTCACCCACGCCCAGCTCGTTTCCGCCTCAACACGTACACGCACGTGCAGACCAGACTCAACCCGACCACAACACCGATCCCGATGATCACAACAACCTCCCTATCCCGTCCGACGTCCGTCGCGACACACATAAGAGGCACGCTCGACCCGAAAGGATTCACCCATCCACGTCTGCCCTATGTTCGCGGAGCACCGCCGCCGAGGACAGGTCCCAATGACACTCGCCATCTAGCGTGGGACGCATGAAGTGTCCTGACATGTCGCGCGGCGCACGCCTGGCTGCCCACGGTGCCATCTCCGAAGCCCTTGCACTGCACAGCGATTCCGAGCTACAGGACCTCGTCGACGCAGCAGCGCCGCTAGGTTCCGGCATCGGTGGAAAATCGGCCATGTTGGAAGTCGGCGGCTCTCAGGTCTTCGTCAAGCGGGTGCCGTTGACCGACCTGGAGCGACTTCCGGAGAACGTCGGGTCCACGGCGAATCTGTTCGGGCTGCCGATGTTCTGCCACTACGGCATCGGCGGTCCCAGCTTCGGCGCGTGGCGAGAACTCGCCGTCCACATCATGACGACGAACTGGGTGCTCGCGGACGAATACCACGGCTTCCCGCTGATGCACCACTGGCGGATACTGCCGGACTCGACGCCGCTGCCCGAGGAACTTGCCGATGTCGACCGGGTCGTTTCGTTCTGGGGTGGTGGGGCTGCGGTGCGCGATCGGGTCGAAGGTCAGCGGCAGTCCGGTGCGAGCATCGCGCTGTTCCTGGAGTTCATCCCGCAGAACCTGCATCAGTGGTTGGGCGAGCAGGTCGACGCGGGCGCCGAGGCCACCGATCGCGCCTGTGCCATGGTCGACAATGATCTACACGCGGGAATCGCCTTCATGAACAGCCGAGGCCTGCTGCACTTCGACGCCCACTTCGAGAACATCCTCACCGACGGCCAACGGCTCTATTTCGCCGATTACGGTCTGGCGATCTCCACCGATTTCGCGCTGTCACCACAAGAATCCGACTTCTACGATTGCCACCGCACCTACGACCGCGCCTACGCACGCTTCTACTCCACCCGCTGGCTGGTCGCTGCCCTGCGCGGGCGCGACAACCTCGACGCGCGAATCAGCGAGTACGCCAACGGCAGGACACCTACCGGGATCCCGGAGGTTCCCTCCTCCATCATCACCGGCAATGCCCCACTCGCGACAGTGATGGCCGAATTCTTCCGCCGCCTCCAGCACGAGAGCAGGCGGACCCCGTACCCGCGGCTCGAGATCGCGCGAATGGTCGGCGATTGTGATTTCCCGCAGGGCATCATCGATGCATGACCAAATTCCTCATCTCCTTCCCGAGCGAAGCCATGGTGCTCGCCGACGAGGACTTTCCGATCGTCGTGGCCGAATCGCATGCGGTGATCGAGGAGGCGAAGGCGGCCGGGGTGTACGTGTTCGGCGGGGGGATCAATGCGGGGGTCGATCCGGTGTTGGTCGGGGCCGACGGGTCGGTGAGTGCGGAGATCTATCCGGGCTCCGTGCTCACGGGCGGGTTCGCGGTGTTGGAGTTGCCTACACGCGAGGACGCGGTCGCGTGGGCGGGGAAGTTGGCGGCGGCGTGCCGGTGTTCGCAGGAGTTGCGCGAGTTCGGGTTCGACCCGGCGAGCTAGATCCGGCGGTAGCGGTGGTGGCTACCGCCGAACCGATCGCTAGGACCCGAAGCTGCCGGTGGACGGCTTGGGGGTCGACGGCTTGGGGATCGTGACCGTGACGAACTCGGAGAACACGTATTCCGCGCCGTTGATGCAACCGGCGCGTGCGGTGAGCGTGGTGCCGGGCGCGAGGCCTTCGAGGGCGACGGTGATGGTCTTGCCCGCGTCGGCGATCGCTGCCAGGGTGCCGTCGCCGAAGAACACGTGGTTCTTCTCCGGTCCCACACCGGCTTCGGCCCAGCACTGACCCCGGTCGTTGGGGTTGTTCAGGGTGGCGGTCACGGTGCCCGACGCGGCGGCATCGAAGGCGACCTGGGGCGCTACGAACGGCGTGGCCGCGCCCGCGGGAGCGATGGGGCCGAACACGACCGCTGCGGCGGAGGCGGCCAGGAAAGCTCCGGTAATTCGTCTGTTGATCACTTCTGTGATGCTGCCCCACTGAACATTCCGACACAAGGACCGCATCGCATTGTCGGGCTGAAAGCCGTTAACCCACATCCCTACGCAACCACGTGACTTCCGCGCCGATGCAATCGGTTCCCTGCCGGAATGCCTCGAGATCCTCATCCCAGGGCGAACCCAATGCTCGGTCGAGTTCGGTGGAAAGGTCGAAGGTTCCGTGGGAGTCCAGTTCCGCGGCGGCTTGCAGTAAAGCGCGTAATCGCATTTCGCCGAGCATCACGTCACCGTTGGCGCCGGTGGAACCGTGCCACAGGCCCAGTTGGGGTACGAAGCTGTAGCGTTCGCCGTCGACGCCTTCGCTGGGGTCTTCGGTGACTTCGAAACGCAGTACCGGCCAGGTCCGCAACGATTGGGCTATCCGGGCGGCGGTGCCGACGGGTCCGATCCAGTCGCTGCTGGCACGCAGTTGTCCGTCGGCGGGCTGGGTGTTCCAGCGCAATTTCGCCGGGGACGACAGCGCGGTGGACAGTGCCCATTCCACGTGCGGGCACAACGCGGCGGGCGATGAGTGGATGTAGACCACACCCGCCGTCGCGTCAGCGAACTGACTCGATGCGCGCACTAACAACACCTCCAGCCTCGACAAGGAACGTCTTCCCCAACGGCCCGTCGTGGTCTGGCGTGGCCCGAGTGTAGCCAAGCGTGCGGTGTTGCGCGTGTTACTTTACTGCGTGTTATGTGTCTCTGCGATAACGGAATCGCTGAATTTCGGCCACGCGGTTCTGGCCCAGTCACCGAAATTCTCGTCGCTCAACGCGATTGTCGCCACCCCTATTTCCGGGTCGACCCACAGGAACGTGCCGGACTGGCCGAAGTGCCCGTAGGTGCGTGCGGAATTGGCTGTGCCCGTCCAATGCGGGGTTTTCCCGTCGCGGATTTCGAAACCCAATCCCCAGTCGTTGGGTCGCTGCGACCCGTATCCGGGCAGGATTCCGTTGCGATCGGGGAATTGCACGCTGGTCGCCTCGGTCGAGGTTTGCTCAGATATCAATTGGGGTGTCAGCAACTCTTGGGCGAATAGGGTCAGGTCGGCCAGGGAGGCGCTGCCCGCGTGCCCGGCGGAACCGTGCAGGGTCGCCGAGGTCATGCCCAGTGGTTCGAAAACCGCCTCGCGCAGGTACTGCGGGAATTCGATGCCGGTCTGCTCGGTGAGAAAGTCGGCGAGCAGTTCGAACCCCGCGCTCGAGTAGATGCGGCGGGCGCCGGGTTCGGCGAGGATTTCGGGGGTCGCGAAGGCGACGCCGGAAGTGTGGGCGAGCAGGTGTCGCACGGTGGATCCGGGTGGTCCGGCGGGTTGGTCGAGTTCGACCGCGCCTTCCTCGACCGCCACGAGCGTGGCGTAGGCGACCAACGGTTTGGTGACCGAGGCCAGCGCGAACACGCGCTCGGTGTCGCCGATGCTGTCCACCGAGTCGGCGGTGACCACCGCGGCGGCGGCGTTTCGGACCGGCCAGTGCTGAACCTGCTGCAGCGATCGCATATCGGCAGCGTACGAGACGCGGCTACGATCGTGGGCACCATGAGTGCAGCACCCTCGATCCACGGCGACACCGCGGCCGGTTTCGGCCCCCTCGCCGACGCCTTCCGCCGCAATTTCACCCATCACGGCGAGATCGGCGCCGCGGTCGCCGTGTATTCCGGCGACGAACCGCTGGTCGATTTGTGGGCGGGACATCGCGATCGCCGGCGCGAGGTGGCGTGGGAGCGCGACACGATCGTGCCGGTGTTCTCCTCGTCGAAGGGGATGTCGGCGTTCACGATCGCGACGGCGGTGTCGCGCGGGCTGCTGGACTACGAGGCGCCGGTGGCGAAGTACTGGCCTGAGTTCGCCGCGCACGGCAAAGACCGGATCACCGTGCGGCAGCTGATCGATCATCAGGCCGGGCTGTCCGGGTTGGACCGGATCGTGAAACTGCGTGAGCTGATCGACCGTGATGCGCTGGGCGAGCTGCTCGCCGCGCAGAAACCGGCGTGGGAGCCGGGCACCCGGCACGGTTATCACGCGTTGACGTTGGGGTTGTATCAGAGCGAACTGCTGCGGCGGGTGGATCCGGAAGGTCGCAGCCTCGGACAGTTCTTCGCCGAGGAGATCGCGGAACCGGTCGGCGCCGACCTGTTCATCGGACTGCCCGCATCCGAGCCGATGGAGCGGGTCGCCCAACTGTCTGCGACCAAAGGTTTCGACATCTGGCGGTACGAACGCCGTGATCTGCCGTTGCGCATCGGCGGCGAGGTCTACGCCAAGCGCGGGTATTCCTATGCGGCACTGACCAATCCGCGTCCCGGTGCGCCTGCTCGTGCCGCGCGTCGGGAGTTCCTCGAAGTCGAATGGCCCGGCATGAACGGCGTCGGGAACGCCCGCGCGCTGGCGAAGGTGTACGGCGCCGCGGCGGGCCGCACGGGATCGCTGCCCATCAGCGACGACATCCTCGACCGGCTCGCCGCGGCCGACACCGCCGACGATGTCCCCGCCGACGACCTGGTCCTGCACACCAAGAGCCGCTACCACCTGGGCTTCCGCAAATCGCGGGGCACCTTCCGTTTCGGCTCGGACAAACGGGCCTACGGCACCACCGGCCTGGGCGGCTCCTTCGGATTCGCCGACCCCACAACGGGATTGGGCTTCGGCTACAGCATGAACCGCCTGGGCATGGCGATTCTCGATGATGTGCGCAGTCGCAACCTGCGCGAGGTCGTCGTGCGGTGCGCCGACCGGTAGGCAGGTATGCGCGTAGCCAGGGCATTGGCATCCGATCCCGCCGTGTGCCGGGCCTACCGATTGCCCGGCCTAATCGTCCAAATCGGCGGCGTTCAGTCCGTATTTCGACGGAAACGGCCCCCGATTGGACGATTAGGCCGGTCTCGCGAGTCGTCCGGCTCCTACGTGGGCCGGGCGCAGCCGTGGATCAGTGTGCGGTGACGCCGGTGATCTCGTTCGGCGCGGCGGCGAGGGTGGCCGTGGCCGTGACCTTTCCGTCGGCCAGGTCGATGCGGTGGACCTGCTTGGTCGCCGGGTCGCTAACGTAGGCGATGCCGTCGCGCACGAACAGGGCCGGGCGGGCGTCCTGCCAGTCGAGGGGTTCCTGCCAGGTGCCCAGCACCGGAATGGTGCGGATTTCCTTGCCCGCGACGGGGTCGATCACGTGGATCTTGCCGTCGGTGCCCAGGACCAGGGCTTCACCCTGCGGGCCGCGCGCGAGTGAGCGGAAGGTGTAGCTGGTGCCGATGTCGACCAGGCGCAGGGTGCCGTCGGTGGTGTCGACCAGCGAGATCTGCTGTGGGCGTTCGAGTTCGGCTTCCTTGTCCTGCTTGTAGTCGCCGAGCACGATCGGCGAAGAGTCGCTGCCGGACATGTTGCCGATTCGGCCGTACGGTGTCGGGCTGGTCACCTTGGTGATCTTGCCGTCGCGGTAGACCACGGCCCCGGTCTGGCAGCCGACCACGACCGCTTCATTCTGTGCGGCGGCTTCGCCGTGTACGCCGGGGCAGTCCTCGTTGCGCGCGATTTCCCTACGATCCTTGTCCAGTGCCGCGAGGCCGACTCGTGCGTCCTCGGTGCCGAGGGTGACCAGCAGGTTCCCGTTGCCGAGTTCGAGGGCGACGCCGTGGTGCGCGGTGGGGGTCTTGTAGACCTCGGAGGATTTGCCGCTGTCGATCTTGTCGGTGTCGATGATGGTGACCTCGCCGGTACCGTCGGCGAACAGCACGGTCTTGCCCGCGTGCCGCACCACGTGGCCGGGTTTTGCTGCGGGATAGTCGGTTCCGGTGAAGGCGGCGCCGTAGGCGTCGAAGACGCGGAAGCCGTCCTTGGTCGACACCATGAGGTGGTCGTGGTCGCCGGCCGGGTTGAGGCGGTTGTATCCGTCGAGTTTCACGTCCCCTTTCTGGGCGAGCGAGGCGCCGTCGAGGACGTAGATGCCGCCGTCGTAGGTGAGCGCGATCGGTTCGGCGCCCGGTGTGTGCTCGTGGGCGTGGCCGGGTTCGTCCGCCGTGCAACCGCCCAGCGCGATCACCGAGGCGAGTGCCCCGGACATGGCCACCATCGTGGTGGTCCGTGACCTGTTCATGTACTGCTCCATTTCTCGGTGCGTGAATTACGTTGTGGGCCCGGCTAAACCACGGGCGATGGCCTCGGCGTTGACGCGGGCCATCTCCAGATAGGTGGCCGCGCCTTCGCCGGGCGGGGTGAGGGATTCGGTGTGCAGGGCGATCACCTGCACGTGCAACCCGGTGTGTTCGGCCAGGACGCGCGAAAGCCGGTCGGGCTGTGCGGAATCGGCGAAGATGGCGCTCACGCCCGCGGTTCTGATCGCGGTGGCGAGTGCGTCGAGGTCGGAGGCGCTCGGCGAGGCCAGGGTGGTGCCGCTGGGGATCACCGCACCGATCACCCGGAATCCGAATCGCTGGGCGAGGTAACCGAATACGTGATGGTCGGTGACCAGTTGTCTGCGCTCGGCTGGGATGGCGGCGAACTCGTCGGTCATCCACCGATCCAGCTGGTCGAGTTCGCCGAGGTAGCGTTGCGTATTGGCTTGCACCGCACCGGTATCGATGCCGTCGACCTGGGCGAGCACCTCCGCGCTGATCGCCTCGACGGCCAGGCGCACCCGTGCCGGATCGGTCCAGAAGTGCGGATCGGGTTGTCCCGCAGACTCATCGGAGGTGTAGCGGATCGGATCGGCCCGCTCGGCGACGGCGATCGTGGGCACTCCCGCTGATACCGCCGACTGCACATGCCGGGCGATGCCTTCCTCGAGCCCGAGGCCGTTGTGCACCACCAGCGCGGCGTGCTCGATGTCGGCCGCCTGACGTGCGGAGATCGCGAACGAATGCGGGTCGGCACCGGCCTGCATCAACACCGTCACCGGCACCGAGTCGCCCACGACCGCCCTGGTCAGGTCGCCGAGGATGTTCGTGGTCACCACGATCCCGGACCGCTCGGACCCACTGGTGCACGCGGCGAGCAACGGGATGAGCAGCGCGGCCGTGATGAACAGTCGGGCCGTCCGGCGCATCGCCGCGCCGACTCGCGACGTGCCCGCTCCCGGCGTGCCGCTGACGCGGAAAGCGCGGACCTCCCACCGGATTCGGCCGAACCGGCGCGATGCTGAGATCGGATTCGCAGGCATCGAGGGAACCTGTTCGCCCACGAACGGGTCGATTGCATCGGCTGTGGTCGACGGTCGGATGTCGAGAGACGCGGGGTTCACAGGCCTGTCTCCACCATCAGCGAGGGCGCGATATCCAGTTCGAACGTGCGCGCCGACCGGAGGTTGTCGTTGTAGGCGATCTCGTGGACCTTGCGGCCTCGAATGTCGTTGACGTAGGCGCGATCCGGGTCGACGAGGATCACCGGCTGCCCTTCGACGGGTCCGCTCGAGACAGCGAGTTGTCCTGTCTCCCCGCCGGATACGGGATCGATCGCGTGCAGGACACCGTCGCGGGTGAGCACCAGCAGCGGTGATCCCTCACCGGCGGTGTTCACCGCGACCGGATCCACGATCGCGGTCCGCGTCCAGGTCTTCTTCCGGATATCGAGCGTCCACACGCCGTCGCGACCAGCGAGTGCGGTCAGCGTCGTGCTGCCGGGTCGGTGTGTGAATGCGCTTGCCCGATCCGAGGTCGGCACCGGGAAGGGAATCTTCTCGGCGACGAAATCACCGTCGCGCTGCGCCACCACGAGTGCCCCGTCGGCGCAACCGAACACAACTCCGCGCCTGGTGACGGCCTGTCCCTCCGGCTGCGTACACGTGGCGTTCTGCACCTGTCCCCCCGCGCCGTCCCGCCCGCGCACCTCGACGCGACCCGAACCGTCGGCGACCACGATCCGCTCGGCGTACGGCAGAGCGATGCCCTCGACCCGTCGTTGCGCCTGGGCGACACCGCCGTCCAACATCGGCCGGTCGAACAAGATCGTCATGCCCGAATCCAGCACAACCGACGCGATGGCGACGTCACTGTACGCACCAACAACCCCGGAGCCCCCACCTTCGGGCCGCGATTCCAGGGCGCCGGAACCACCCGCACTCAGGCCTCCTTCAGCCCGCGAATCCGGGTCCGCGGAGACACCGCCATCACCGGCCCCTGAGTCCGATCGGCCACCACCGTCCCGGGCGGGAGAACTGTCCACCGCGCCGACGTCGCGGATCGGCGCCTGGTAGTAGTGCCGGTGGTCGCCGTGGTCGACAGTCCACGCCCCGGCGTCGATGATCCGAACCAACGCCCCCGAACTCAGATACGCGAAGCGCCCGTCACCAACGACACCGACAGTCGGTCTCCGCTGGTCGCCACCGATAGGCAACTGGCGATCTGTCGGTGGGCCGGAATTCGGCTGTGAGGAAACATTTTTCGGTGCAGGCGCGTCGACCGACGTGACCTTCTCCGTCAGTAGATCGATCACCCGAATAGCGCCGGCCGCGTCGGCAACAACCAGCCGCGCCTGAGCCTCGCTCGCCTCCTCCGCCCCGGCGACGAACCCGTGCGCAGGCTCCTCGACCACCGCAGGTTCCCCCGCCACAGAACACCCCACCAACGGCACCGCCGCCAGCGCGACCACCCAGACCTTCCCGAACCGCTCCCGCACCGCCGAGAAAACAGCCGACACGAAGAACAGCCCCACCGCCACAGCCGCGATAGTCGCCCCCGCCGCAGTCCCCCCATGCCACGAAATCACAAGTCCCGCAACGGTAGACAACCCACCGACCAGCGCGGCGATCACCATCACCACCGGCATCCGATCCGACCAATACACCGCGGCCGCAGGCGGAGCGATCAGCAACCCGAACACCAGCAACGTCCCCACAACGTGAAACGAGGCCACGATCGCCACCGTCAGCAACCCGATCAACGCCACCTGCGCCGCTTTCGGATGCAACCCGAGCGTGTGCGCTTTACGCGGATCGAAGGTGAGCGCGACGAACGCCCGATGCCCGAGCACTGCGATCACCAGCGCAATCGCCAGTGCCGCAACGAGATACCAGAGATCCACCGTGCGCACTGCCAGCACGTCACCGAACAGGAACCCGGTCAGATCGACGGCGAAGGACTGCGACCGCGACACGATGATCACCCCGGCCGCGAGCATCCCCACGAACAGCAACCCGATCGCGGTATCGGCGGCGAACCGTTTACCGCGCGACAGCGCCGACACCCCGAACGCCATGGCGGTGCAACTCACCGCGGCCCCGACGATCAGATTCCCGCCGAGCAGCGCCGCCACCGCGACACCGGGCAGCATCCCGTGCGCCATCGCGTCACCGAGAAATGCCATGCCGCGCACCACAACCCAGGTTCCGGCCAGCGCGCACACGCACGACACCAGCAGCCCACCCCACAGTGCGCGCTGCACAAATGCCACCTCGAACGGAGCGATCAGCCATTCCATAGGGCGGAACGATATACTGAAAATGATTATCGTTTCAATTGAGGTGAGATGCAGAACACAGAAGCAATCCGTATCCAGGGCCTGACAGTGGGTTACGCCGGGCAGCCCGTGCTGTCGGACATATCGGCGACCATCCCGCGCGGCCAGATCACCGCGATCGTGGGACCCAACGGTTCAGGGAAGTCGACCCTGCTCGGCATCCTCGCGGGCACGGTGACCGCCCAGTCGGGCAGCGTGCACCGATCCACCACGCACAAACCCGCATTCGTGGTGCAACACAACGCAATTCCGACGACGCTCCCGATGACGGTGCGTGAGGCGGTGGCAATGGGGCGCTGGGCGCATCGCGGGCCGTGGCGGCGCCTCACCAAACAGGATCGCGAGATCACCCGCGCCTGCCTGGAGCGAATGGACCTCACCGACCTGGCGCCACGGCGACTCGACACCCTCTCCGGCGGTCAGCGCCAACGCACCCTGCTCGCCCAAGCGCTGGCCCAACAGTCGGACCTGATGCTGCTCGACGAGCCGTCGACCGGCTTGGACGCGACCTCGCGCGCTGAGATCTCCCGCGCCCTGGCCGAGATCAGCGCCACCGGCGTCACCGTGGTGCAGGCCACCCACGACATGGCCGAGGCGGAGCAGGCCGACTATTGCCTGCTGCTACGCGACGGCCGCCTACAAGCGGGTCATCCGAAGAAAGTGCTGGTCAGAGGCTAGAATTGCCGCCTACCCAACAGGAGGAACCGTGGCAGACAAACCCACCTCCGTCGACGCCTACCTGGCCGACCAACCACCGGCCGAACGCGCCGTCCTGCAACAGATCCGCGCAACGATCCACCGCGCGGTCCCCGACACGGGCGAGAAGATCAGCTACGCCATCCCGGCCGCCACCATCGACGGCCGGGTGTTCATCTTCTTCGCGGGCTGGAAAGCCCACGTGAGCGTGTACCCCGTGCCCGAGGGCGACGCGGCGTTCGAGAAAACCATCGAGCCCTACAACTCGGGCCGTGGCACCTTGAAATTCCCACTCGGCGAACCGATTCCGTATGACCTGATCGCGCAGGTCGCGGTGCGTCTCGCCGAGCGGGCTCGAAACAGCTGACCTACCAGTCGGCTTCGGTGTAGCGGATGATGCCGCGAATGTTCTTGCCGTCCAACATGTCCTGGTAGCCCTGGTTGATCTCTTCGAGCGAGTAGCTGCGGGTGACCATGTCGTCGAGGTTGAGCTGGCCGGCCTTGTACAGCGCCAGCAGTCGCGGGGCGTCCTGGCGGGCGTTGCCGCCGCCGAAGATGGTGCCCTTCACCGTTTTCTGCAGCATTGACAGCAGGAAGCTGTTGAGCTTCACGTCGCTGGCGTCCATACGGCCCATCGAGGTCACCACCAGGGTGCCCGCCTTGCCGGTGAGGATCAGGCCCTCTTCGATGTAGTCGCCGTGCATCTCACCCATGGTGAGGATGACCTTTTCGGCCATCCGGCCTTCGGTGGCGTCGATCATCGGCATGATCGCGGCGGCCATGCTCTCGTAGGCGTGGGTGGCGCCGAACTTCTGCGCCTGCTCCAATTTCCACGGATTCGGGTCGATGGCAATGACTTTCGACGCACCCGACAGCACCGCGCCCTGCAGCGCGCTCATGCCGACGCCGCCGATGCCCGCGATCACCACGGTCTCGCCCGGCTGCACCTGTGCCACGTGTGTGGAGGAACCGAACCCGGTCGGCACGCCGCAACCCACCAGGCAGGCCACCTCGAACGGGATGGTGGGGTCGATCTTCACCACCGAGGTGTGGTGCACCGTCATGTACGGGGCGAAGGTGCCCAGCAGACACATCGGGATGACGTTCTCGCCGCGCGCCTGGATGCGGTAGGTGCCGTCCGAAATCGCCTGTCCCATCAGCAATCCCGCGCCCAGATCACACAGCGCCATATTGCCCGACACGCACGACGGGCAGCGCCCGCACGCGGGAATGAACGACAGGATCACGTGGTCGCCCACGGCCAGGTCGCTGGGACAGTTGGGGCCGAGCTTGGTGATGACACCCGCGCCCTCGTGGCCGCCCATCACCGGGAACGCCGGCATCGGCGTCGCCCCGGTGACGATGTGATGGTCGGAGTGGCACATGCCCGCCGTTTCCATCCGGATCTGCACTTCACCGGCGACGGGGTCGCCGACCTCGATCTCCTCCACCGACCATTGCTGATCGGTGCCCCACAGGATCGCGCCCTTCGTCTTCATTGCCGGTAGACCTCTCGCCAAGCGTGCCTCGTTGTGACTGCACTCACCCTAACGACAAATCACCGATTTCTGAAACACGTTCTAGAAATTGGTTGAGAAATCTCTATCCGCGCACGTCGTACACGTGGTGCACGAGGTCGTGCAGGAAGTAGCGACCCAGCGAGTCGACCGTGAACAGCGATCCGTCGCTGCGGGCGCCCCGCAATTCCAGCGATTCCGCGGGCACCGCGGCGAACGCGGCGGCGATCCGTTCGGCGGCTTCGGCCAGTTCCCGCGCGACGACGGCGGGGTCCTGCTCGTCGTAGCGGTCGGCGAGCGCGGTCGCGTCCTGATCCCAGTTCTCGAACTGCGGGGCGTGCACGCCGTCGCCGGCCAGCATGAGCGCGAGTCTGGTGTCGAAGATGCGGCACACGTCGCGCACGTGGGCGGCGTATTCGAGAACGGACCAGGTCTGCGCGTCCGGGCGCACCCGCGCGTCGTCGCGTTCCAGCGCCGCACCGAGGCGGGTGGCGCTGTCGAGCACCAGCGCGGGCACCGCGGTGAAGGCGGTGGTCTCGGCGTCGAATCCGCATTCGGCGCAGGCGCGTTCGAGCACCCAGGTCCAGTTCTTGCTGTCAGGCACGATCATGGAAGTGAGCCTAGGGTGTCCGCTTCTTGCACTCCATCGATTTTCCGCCAACTTCCGACATCATTGCGCCAGCTGACCGGCCTTCTCGAACAGTTCCATCGTCACCGCGTGCAGGAAGTCGCCGACCGGCTTAGGTGCCTTGCCCGCGAACGCGCGCGCGTACGTGCCCTCGAGCACGATGCCGAGCTTGAAGCAGGCCAGCACGGTGTACCAGGTGATCGCGCTCAGATCGCGGTCGGAGAACGTGCCGTAGTGCTCGATCATCTCCGCGGCGGTGGGCAGGCCGCCGACCGTGCCGAGCGTGCCCATCAGGCCCGCGCCGACCGTGCCGGGTTCGGGTCGGGTCGCCAGCTGCCAGCCCAGGTCCAGCAGCGGGTCGCCGATGGTCGACATCTCCCAGTCCACCAGCGCCGCCACCTCGGGGCCGTCGTAGTCGAACATCATGTTGGCCAGGTGGCAGTCGCCGTGCATGATGCCCGGTGTCCAGGTGGTGGGCCGGTGGCGTTCGAGCCAGTCGCCGATGCGGTCCACGCCCGAAATCTGCGGGCCGGGATAACCCTGGTTCGCGCTGTAGGAGTCCAGTTCGCGCAGCCAGCGCGGCACCTGCCGTTCGAGGAAACCCTCGGGGCGGCCGTAGTCGTGCAGGCCGAGCGCCTGGTAGTCGAGGGCGCCGAGCCTGGCGATCGCCTCGACGGCGGACAGGCCCATCTGGTGGCGGATCTCGGGGTCGCCCGCGTGCAGGTCGGGCAGTTCGGTCTGCGGGTTGAAGCCGCGGATGGGTTCCATGAGGTAGAACACCGCGCCGATCACCGACTCGTCGTCGCAGGCCGCGATCACCCGCGGGGACCGCACGTCGGTGCCGTCGATGGCGCGCAGCAGTCGCGATTCCCGGCCGATCACCTCGTTGCTCTTCGCCCGCAGATGCCGGGGTCCGCGCCGCAACACGTACTCGCGCCCGCCGCGGGTGAACCGCAACATGATGTTCTGCGTGCCGCCACCGATGCTGGTGATCGCGTCGAATTCCGTACCGGGCAGGCCCTGTCGGTCCATCCACCGCCCGATCGCCGCGAAGTCCGCGATCGACTGGTCGACATCAACAGGTTGAGAAACAGACATGGCGCACATTCTGCCCGCGCGTCCCCGGCCCTGCGCGGGAATGAACACCCGCGGGCCGAGCGTAAAGTTTGCGCCACAATGCGCACGCTCTTGATCGACAACTACGACTCGTTCACCTACAACCTCTATCAGCTGATCAGCGAGGTCAACGGCAACGAGCCGACTGTCGTGCGCAACGACGAGGCCCCGGTGGACCTGAACCAGTTCGACAATGTGGTGATCTCGCCGGGACCGGGCCGACCCGATCGCACCGGCGATATGGGGTTGTCGACGGCGGTGATCGCGGAGTCCGAGCTGCCGCTGTTGGGTGTGTGTCTGGGCCATCAGGGCATCGTGATCGGCGCGGGCGGAACGGTCGAACGTGCGCCGGAGGCCAGGCACGGTTTTCTCGATCAGGTGACCCATGACGATCGGGATCTGTTCGCGGGTCTGCCGCAGAATTTCACGGTCGTGCGTTACCACTCGCTGGCCGCGCAGAGCCCGTTGCCCGACACTCTCGAGGTCACCGCGTCGACCGGTGACGGGGTGATCATGGGGGTGCGGCATCGGGAGCGGCCGCAGTGGGGTGTGCAGTTCCATCCCGAGTCGGTGTCGAGTGAATTCGGTGCCGCGTTGCTGCGCAATTTCGCCGATCTCACCAAAGTGCGAGTGTCCGCGCCGGTTGTGGTGCGCGGGCCGTCGGTGAAACCCGTTTTCGTTTCGCCGCAGCGTTCATTTCGCTTGGCGCACAAGGTAATCGAACGGGCGATCGATACCGAAGCGATCTTCCTGCGTAAATATTCCGAGGGTACGGCGGCGTTCTGGCTCGACAGTGAGCATGTCGAACGTGGTCTCGACCGGTTCTCGTTTCTGGGTGATGCGAGTGGGCCGCATGCCGAAATCGTGGGCTATCGGGTCGGGGACGGCTCCGTCACGGTGACGGACGCGGCGGGTACTCGCACCGTCGCCGGTACCATCCTGGATTATCTGGATCGGGAACTGCGAACCCGGCATTGCGAAATCCCGTCGCTGCCTTTCGATTTCGTGGGCGGTTATGTCGGGTATCTCGGTTATGAAGTGAAGGCCGACTGTGGTGCGCGCAATGCCCACCGCTCCCCCACGCCGGATGCGCAGTGGATTTTCGCCGACCGGCTGATCGTGGTCGATCATGAGGCCGGGCAGACCCACTTGCTCGCTCTGACCGAGACCGATCAGGCCGCCGAACAGTGGCTCGACGACACTGCCGACGAACTGGCCGACCTGCCGACCTGGGTCAATCCGGCGGGCCTGTCCGTGCCCGCCGACCCGGACGCCGTGCAGGCCCACCTGGTGCGCGGGCGCGATCGCTATCTGGCCGATATCGCGGTGTGTCAGGACCGGCTGCAGGCGGGCGAGTCCTACGAGATCTGCCTGACCGACGCGGTCGCGGTCGCCGCCGAACCCGACGACGGACTGGCGCTGTACCGGCGACTTCGCCGCTGCAATCCCGCACCGTACGCCGCCTACCTGCGGTTCGACGGCCTGGACGTGGCATGTTCCTCGCCGGAACGGTTCCTGAAGATCGACCGCGATCGGGTGGTCGAGAGCAAACCGATCAAAGGCACCGCCCCGCGCGGACGCACCGCCACCGAGGACGAACAGCTGCGCCGCGCCCTGCCCGCCGACCCGAAAACCCGCGCCGAGAATCTGATGATCGTGGACCTGCTGCGCAACGATCTGGGCCGCGTGTGCGAAGTCGGATCCGTGCATGTGCCGAAGTTGATGGACACCGAAACCTATTCCACCCTGCACCAATTGGTGTCCACGGTGCGCGGCACCCTGCGCCCCGACGCCGGGGTGATCGACTGTCTGCGCGCCTGTTTCCCCGGCGGTTCGATGACCGGCGCGCCGAAGATTCGCACCATGGACATCCTCGACGAGTTGGAAACCGAAGCGCGCGGGATCTATTCGGGCACCATCGGTTTCCTCGGTCTGGGCGGCACCGCCGACCTCAACATCGTGATCCGCACGGCCGTGCGCTACGACGACGAATGGCGGATCGGCGCGGGCGGCGCGATCGTGCTCGATTCCGATCCCGAGGACGAGTACGCGGAAATGGTGCTCAAAGCGGCCGCGACCTTCCGCGCGTTGGACTGACTCAGCGCCTGCGGGACCGCTTGGTCGGCTCCGGTTCCGGCGCGGGTTCCTCGCCGCCACGCCCGGCGATCCGCCCGAGCAACCCGACCCCCGGCAGCTTCGCCACCGCACCGAACACGTCCTCCCCCAGCGAGATCACCGCCTCGAGCCGCGGCAACAACCGGTCATAGGTGGCGAACACCGGATCGGCCAACGCCAACGTGCGATCCAGCCGATCGATGGTGCTGTTGAGCCGCTCGACCGCGATCGACAGGTTCTCCACCAGATCGGGCAACTGCGCCGCCAACTGCGCCGAGGCAGGCGGCAGTCGCACGGCCGCGTCGAAGGCATACCCCGCCGTCTGCTGCGCGGCGTCGATCGCCTGCCCCGCCGTCTGCTGCGCGGCGTCGATCGCCTGCCCCGCCGCCGTCTGCGCGGCCCCCACCGCCGCCTGCGCGGCCGACAACAACTCGGCCCCCGGCACCTTCCGCGCCTGCGCCGCCGGAGCAGCCTCGTCAGCGCGCCCCCGCTTCCTCGGGTTCGTCATGACACCACTGTGCCGCAAGCCGGCCGCGCACGCAGGAATGGGCGCCCCGCCCCGCTTCGTGTCCTGGTCAAATTTCCTGTCGGACCCTCATGGCATCATGCGGGGACCATGGAACTACGCAAGGGTGCGCACGCGCCGGTCCCGACATCGCTTCTCGCCGTGGTCGTTTCATGGCGGTCCGCGCATACCGTGGACGCGCACGCCCTGCTGGTCACCGAGTCGGGGCTGGTGCGCGGCGACCGTGATTTCGTGTTCTTCAACGCCCCCCGGCACGCCTCGCAAGCGGTGACCCTCGATCAGGAGCCCGCCCCCGGTACCGCGCGACTGAGTATTTCGCTGCCGCGTACCGAAGATGATGTAGCGCGCATCGTCATCAGCGCGTCCCTCGACGATGCCACGTTCGACCAACTGCCCGACCTCACCTTGACCGTGCACGCCGCCGACGGGCCGATCGCCGAGTTCGCGATCGAGGGCATCGAAGACGTGCAGGCGATGATGTTCGGCGAGTTCTATCGTCGCGACGGTCAGTGGCGGTTTCGCGCGATCGGTCAGGGGTGGGCGGGTGGATTGCCCGGCTTGGCTGCGGAATTCGGGGTCACTGTCGATGAGCCGAGGCCGTCCGCGCTCCAGTCCGCGTCGGATCTCCCACTCGCCGGATATATGCCGTCGTCTGCCGAACCGTCCGAGCCGGACGACCGTCGACGCACCGGGTCCGCCGTCGCTGAGGATCCGACCCGGCGCCCGCCAGCCCTCACCCGCCGCGTCATCGACGTCCCACCCCCGCCCCCGCAGGACCCCGAACTCGCCGACTGGCACCCTGACCCGGAATCCCCCGATCAGCTGCGCTGGTGGGACGGCGACGAGTGGACCGCCAGCGTCCGCCCGCATATCCACGACCATCGTGCCCGCTGTGCTCGCTGCGGGAACCCCTTGCGCCGCAAGCTGTTCGGTGGTCACGCCCCCTGCAAGAACTGCGCCGCCGAAGTCGAGGAGTTCCTCACCCACTGGCGCAACAGAGCCAGGCGCGTCCTCGCGGGCCCCGGCACCCTGTCGCACGAGTGGACCGAAGTCTGGGCCGCCCTGCGCTTCCAACGCATCGACGAGGACCTCGGCCGCACGGTCCTGCGCGAAGCGGGCCTGACTCAGGTCGAGCGGATGGTCGCCTTCGCGTTCGCCGACGGTGAGGTCTTCGCCGACGAACTCGAAGCCTTCGAACATGTCGTGAGCGAACTGGCCCTGTCCGGCACCATCGTCGACGACCTCCGCCGCCGAATGCACCGCGGCCGCACCCTGTCCCGCCTGCGCGCGGGCGAACTGCCCACCATCAACACCCCCGGCCTGCACCTGGACCCCGACGAACGCGTCCACCTGGACCTACCCGCGGTCCACATCCGCATGCTCGCGCGCGGCCCACGCAACACCGAAGGTCGCCTCATCGGCAGCTCGAAGAAACTGCGCTTCGTCGGCGACGGCACCGGCATCGAACTGCCATGGAACCGGGTGGTCTCCGTGCATCCCGAGCACGGCACCGTCGTGCTCGCCGCCACCTCCGCCCGCGGCGGCGCGACCTTCGGCGTCACCGACCCCGACTACGTCGCAGCGGCGTTGGAAGGCGCGTTACGCGTGTCGAAACGCCTGGTCCTGACGCCGGGACAACGCGACAGCCGCAGCATCCCCCAGGACGTGAAAGCCCAGGTGTGGCAGCGCGACGGCGGTGCGTGCGTGGAATGCGGCGACGGCCACTACCTGGAATTCGACCACATCATCCCGCTCAGCCGCGGCGGTGCCACCAGCGCGACCAACCTGCAGATCCTGTGCCGGGCCTGCAATCGAGCCAAGGGCGCGCGGATCTAACCCAGGATCGCGTTCATGATGGTGCCGCCACTGGTGGCCACCACGCCGCCGATCATCGCGCCCGCGATCATCTTCGGCGACTCCATGGCGCTGCCGTTCCACTTCTCCCAGGCGAACTTGCCGCCGGCGACGGTGATGGCGAGCACGCCCGACAGGATCATGAACCAGGTCAAGTACTGCACCATTTTCATGATCTTGTCCGACAGCGGAGGTGCTTCCGGCGTGGGGTTTCCGATCTGCGCATACGTCGTGATGGTGTCGGCCATCGACGTCAGAATGATGCTCATAGCCTGCTCCCCTGTCGCGTGCAGCGAACTGCGTTCCAGCGCTGTCGTATTCGATCTGGTCCAGGATACGGGCGCGAACCCCTTGTGCACCAACAAAACCGATCGGTACGGTCGCACCGGGCCCCGACATCGCCGCAAACGACCGGATACCATCGACACAGAGTTCATCGTCGTTCCTCCCCGAGATACCGAGGCAGACCCCATGTTTCTGGCCGCCGTCACCGATACCTTGGCGCAGATCGGCAATCCCACCCCCGAGGCCCCGCCACTGGCGAACAAGATCATGCAGATGGTCAGCTACCTGACCTGGTTCATTCTGCTGTCGGGCATCATCGCCATCACCGTCGCGGGCGGCAAGTTCGCCTGGGAGAAATGGACCGGCGGCGCGATGCAGTCACCGAAGATGGTCGCGGGCGCGATGATCGGCGGCGTGGTCGCCACCAGCGCGGGCACCATCATGAACGCGATGCTCTAGGTTCCCGCTCCGCTCGGGCGGGTCCGGGGTCGTCCTGGGCCCACTCGACCGGCAAGGAACACCCGAGCTCTGTTGGTATTCAACAGAACTCGGGCCTTATGGGTTCTCGAGTGTCGGCGCACAGCATCTACCTCCTGTCGTGTCGGCGCGGCGGTTCAGCTACGTGTAGAGCCGGTCAACGAAGGCGTTCAGGTTCTCCACCACCCGCTGCGCCTTCTCCTCCGGCGTCAGATCCTCGCGATACCGGCTGCCCATCGAGGGCTTCTTCTTGTTGCGCGCGTACAGCGAGCAGGCCAGATCGGTGCACATGTAGCTGCCGACCGTGTTCCCTTTGCGCCCCGACTCACCGGTCTTGCTCGCGGTCATCAGCGAAACACCGCCACCGGAATGGGTGGTGAGGCAGATCGTGCACATCTGCGTCTTGCCGGACCCGCCGGTCTCGTGCCGCAACGCGACGCTGACCAGCCCGTCCGGCCGTGGCACCGAGATATAGCAGCGCCCCGCGTACGACGGGTCGGTCCAGCCGAGGAAGTCGAGATCCTCCCAGGGCCGTTGCTCCAGGTCACGCGGCACGTTCAACCGCTTCGCGTCACCTTTCGAACAGTTGACGAACGACGACCTGATATCGCGTTCGGTAATGGGTTCCATGAGCTCGTCCTTTCAGTTTGCCGAACAGCAAACGGTAGACACGCTAACGATCCCTCCGACCAGTGACAACCGGATTTCCCATGGTCCATAACTTAGGAGCCGACGATCCCCGCGGTGCGGGCGGCGCGCAGCCAGTCCGGGAACTCGCTGAGCAGCAAGCGGTAGAGCTCGGCGTCGTCGACCTGGTCGATGTCGTCGAGGGCGAAGAAGCCCGCGTTGTCGACGATGCGGCCGTCGAGTTCGTCGAGGGTGCGCAGGACGCCGAAGTTGGCTTTGCCGAGGCCGATGAACTGCCAGAAGGCGGGTAGGTGGGCGGCCTCCTGCATCAGGGCGGCGATCTCGCGCTTCTTGGCGAAGCCGCCGTCGGTGAAGAACAGCACCAGCGTCGGCTCGGTCAGGGTGTCGATGATCGCGCGCATGATCGGCAGTTCGTCGTTGCGGCCGCCGATGGCGTCGTAGTCGATGCCCGCGTGGCATCGTCGCCGCGCCCATATGTCCGCCGGAGCCCCCGAGCGGTGATGACGTCTGCGTTTCTCATGCTCTCCACGGTGCTCTCAACGGCGCGCCACCAGTAGTAAGCGCAGTCACCGATCCTCGATGGGATTCGCATGGGTCACCCATGACATAAGTCATCGGTCTTCGCTGGTGCGGAAGAGCGCGACGCCGTAGGCGACGAACCAGACCGCCCACAGCAGCCAGCCGGACAAACCGATCAGACCGAGTGGTCCGTCATGGTCGATGATCATCGGCGTAATAGTCGCAGCAGTGAATTGCAGTGCGGCAGCGAGGAATCCGACGGCCGCATGCCAAGGCCGCACCAATCCCCCGAGTCGGCCCGCAATGGTCAGACCCACCAGCGCCGTCGCGAGGAACGTGCCGTTCAGCGCGAGCAGTGCGTCTTGCATTGCCCACAGTGCCGCACCTTCACCGTTCGAAGTACTCAGGGCATAACGGATTCCGATGATCACGGCGAAAGTCGCGTTCTGCAACAGCAATCCGGCGAAGCCGACCAGCGACCACCCCGTGCCCGACGTCCGCTCGATCGGTCGCAATGCCGCCAGCACACCGGCGCCGAACAGCACCGCACAGAACCATCCCAGCGGCACGGGTGCCGTCGCCAGTGCCACGAGGTCACGGTGGTCGACAAAGAACGTGACGGCGGTATGTGGGTCAGTACCCGGCTTCGGCAGTCCGGCGGATGCCAAGATCAGGTTGGCCCCCAGGATGACCAGCGCGAACCCGACGCCCGCGATCCCCGCGACCCGCCGAAACGCCGCACCGCTCGGCATATTAGATTTATCACTCATACTTTTAATATAGGTACCGTAAAACGAAAGAGGAACCCTTGGCCACCGATCCGCCCCGCCGCCGCTACGACTCGCTGCGCCGCAGCCTCCAAGCCCAAGCGACCAGCGCCGAGGTCGCCCAGGCCGCCCGCCGCCTGTTCGTGGCACAAGGCTGGGCCGCCACCACGGTCCGTGACGTGGCCCGCGAAGCGGGCGTCTCCGTCCCCACCGTCTACTCCGCCTACGGCAACAAAACCGGCCTCATCCAGGCGATAGTCGACGCCGCCGACCTCTCCGCCGACGCTCCCCGAATGCTCGACGCCCTAGAGGCCGCCGCGGGCGACCCACGCGCCCAACTGGCCGCCATGGCCGCCTACGACCGCCGCCTCTACGAACGCGCCGCCGACGTCATCGCGCTGATCCGCGAAGCAGGCCGCACCGAGCCCGACCTCGCCACCACCTACGCCGACGCCCGCCTACGAGCCGACCGGACCCGCATCGAGGTCTTCACCTCCTGGCCGCCCGCCACTCTCCGCGAAGACCTCGCCACCTCGGTCGACATCTATGCCGCCCTCTGCACCATCGACGTCTACACCACCCTCATCACCGAACGAGGCTGGTCCCCCGACCGAGTCGAATCCTGGTGGACCACAACCCTTGCCCGCGAACTCCTCGCTTGACGATTCGCCTGTCCGTCAGCATCAACATGTCTACTATCGAACGTAGTAGATCAAACTCAGGAGGGGCGATGAGCAATTCGAACGAAGCCGATCCCGCACGAACCAAACGGTCATTGATGGCTCGAATGATGGAATCGGGGTCGCGATTCACGAGCAGTCACGGGATCTACCTGGGCCGCCGATCGACGAAACTCCACGTGGCCCTCTACCGCCGGACCAACGGCCGAATCGGCGGCCACTTCCCCGCCTTCCTTGATGCCCGAATCCTGCTCCTCGACCACGTCGGCGCCAGGACCGGGATCCGCCGAACCTCACCCGTCATGTTCCACGCGGACGGCGACAGTTTCGCCATCGCCGGATCCAAGGCCGGCCAACCGACCCATCCCGCCTGGTTCCACAACCTGAAAGCCAACCCGGACACCACAATCCGGATCGGCGCGGACGTCCACCCAGTTCGAGCCCGGGTTGCGACCGAAGCCGAACGAAACCGCCTGTGGCCGAACTTCGTCGAGGCTTTCCCGAGCTACGACTTCTTCCAACACAATGCAGGAAGCCGCACGATCCCGATCGTGATCCTCATGCCGCGCAGGTGATTCCACTGCGTGCATGATCGAAGCATGAGTTTCACCGTGGCCTACTTGCAGTACGCCGGATCAGGCCCGATGCGACACGAAGAGCAACTGCTCACCGAGGGCCTCGAAAGGCTCGACATTCCGATCCGCCACTACAGCCTGAAACGTATCCAGCGCAGGCAGTTGGCTTTGGGGCCAGACGTTTTCATCGCTGGGGACATGGATGCGATGCACGGCGCGATGCGCCAGCTACGTATCCCGATACCGCAACCCGACGACTACCCAGAGGCGCTTCGCGGGTTCCTGGGACGGAAGGTTTGGCCATCGACCCTGGGCGAGATCGAGCGGGCGATGGACAGCGCCTGTGCCACACCAGTTTTCGTCAAGCCCGCAGAGCGGCGAAAGAGCTTCACCGGAACCGTTTGCTACTCGGAACGCGATTTCGCCGCATGGGGACATGCCAGCCGGCGCCAGCGCGTCTGGTGCTCGGAGGTCGTCGCGTGGATTTCCGAGTACCGCGTCTACGTCATCGACCAGCGGATCGTCGCCGTCGACCACTACGACGGTGACAGCTCCGTGCCACTGAACATGGAAACAGTCGAATCCGCGATCACCGCCTACGGCCGATGCGCCACCGCACCCAACGCCTACGGCGTCGATTTCGGCGTCTTGGCCAGCGGCGAAACAGCACTCGTCGAGGCCAACGACGGCTACGCCCTCGGCGCCTACGACATCGCCGCGGACCAGTACACCGAACTACTGATGAACCGATGGAGCGAACTGCTCACCTCGAGGGCATGACCGACGGTGTGAGGCAGAGGGATTCCGCGAGAGGTGCTCCGCCGCTGAAATCTAGCACCGCTAGACTGTCTAGCTAGCAGCTGTTACCGTTGCTCCCCGTTCTAGCAGTGCTAGATTGATGAAGGGGAGCCGAAATTCAATACCCATTCTCACCGGCCAACTTGTCGCCGTCGTCGCCGTTCTCGCCAATGCCGTCATCTACGGCACCGATATCTGCGCGGCCGCGATCATGCGGTCCGTGTACCGCAAACTCGACGACGCGACCGTGACCGTGAGTGCGGGATGGGGTCACCACTACGGCGACAAGCGGATGCCGATTTTCGGGGCGGGCGGGGTGGTGACCGCGGTCCTCACGCTGGCGCTCGCGCTGTTGGCCGGTCAGACCGGCGCCGCCATCGCCGCCGGGATCGCGGTGGCAGCCCTGTTCACCTGGCTCGCCCTCTACGTCCGCATCGCCAAGCCGATCAACACCCAGCAGACCGCCGCCGCCCGGACCGGCGTCATTCCGCCCAATGCCCGTGCGCTGCAGGATAAGTGGGACAGCATCCTGAAGTACCGCGTCACCCTGCAGTTCATCGCCATCGTCGGCCTGTGCGCCACCCTGATCCTGTTCTGATCTCAACACCCGAGGAGTACCCGACATGACTTACACGACCAACGAACAGCAGTTCCTCGCCGAGGCCGGAATCGGCCGACTCGCCACCGGCGACACCATCGCGATCGTCGCCTCCAAGGCCGGTCAACCAACCCACCCCGCCTGGTATCACAACCTGAAAGCCAACCCGCACACCACAATCCAGATCGGCGCCGACCACCATCCGGTCACAGCCCGAGAAGCCACCGACGCCGAACGGACCCTACTGTGGCCCGAGTTCGTCGCGTTCTTCCCCAGCTACGACTTCTACCAACGCAACGCCAGCCCCCGCATCATCCCCATCCTCCTCCTGACACCCCGCCGATAAACCTCGCCGCCGCCCGTCAACGTGCCATCTGGCCGGCCAGTCGACGCGCATGCTCGCGAACCTCACCCCAAACGTCCGCGACACCCCACACCGGAGCGTCGGGAACGGGCCACCGCACCTCGATTCCCGCCCGCTCCGCGACGACGATCATGGTCGCGATGAAGCCGTCGGACAGCGCCTGGATCACTGCATGGTGGGTGCTCGCGCGCCGAACCAGCAGTACGTCCAGGAAATTCGCGAGCAGCCCGACGGTGATCTGACACTCGTCGGCCTCCATCGGTCCGATCCCGGACGGCAGGCCGAGTTCTTCCTCGAACAACCGCACTTGGCGAAGGAACAACCGTGAAGCCCCGTTCGAGGGATTCCAGAGGGTCACGGTGCCCAACTCGTAGTACTGGCTCAACGGGTACCTCCGACTGCCGGAAACTTCGCATGACATCGGTCGCGCAATAGTCTGTTGGTGTACGCGCGCCCCTCGGTCGAAACGTTCTGATGCGAATCAGGAACCGGGAGGTCAGGAGGGGAAAGTGGGGCGGGTGGGGCTCGAACCCACGACCAGCGGATTATGAGTCCGCGGCTCTAACCGACTGAGCTACCGCCCCTCGCCGCGGGGGTCTCCGCAGGCGAGTCGCATGATACCCGGACTGGTGCGGGGTTGACTACTCGGCGCGGTGGGGTGGGGGTGGGAAACGAACGATCGGTCGCGGCGGCTTCCGAGGGAAGGCGCTGCGACCGATCGTTGTTGTCTTGCACCCTGAGGGGTGACGGGTTACGAGCGTTCGGCTCGTTGGCCACCCCGTAATCGCTCATCACGATCGTGACTGTCGATGTTTCCCCCTGGGTTGCTGGCCAACTTGATCACTGCGACTACCAACAACAGAACCGCGGCGATGACCGCGATGATTATGATTCCCTGCACAGAACATAACTTAACGTGTATTCCGTTGGGGCGCTTGGTACTTTACAATGACGCGCCGATCGTCAAGACGGTACGGCCGAGGGTGGATCGGCTTTCGATGGCGGTGTGGGCCTGCTCGACTCGGTCGAGTGGGAAGGTTTGCCCGATCACCACTTCCAGATCGCCCGCGATCACCGCGGTGTGGATGCGATGAACGATGGCGTCCCAATCGATTTCACCTTTGACGATGTCGAACAGGCCGAGCACCGCGACGCCGCGTGCGGCAGCGGCTTCGGTGTCGCCGTTCGCGAAATCGCCTGCGGCGGAGCCATACCCGAGGAAGACCCCTTTGTCGGCGGTGGCGGCCAGTGCCGCGCCACCGATCGCCCCGCCCGCACCGTCGAACACCACGGCCGCTCCCCCTCCGGTGATCCGGCGAACTCGATCCTCCCAACCGGCGAGGGAGTAGTCGACAACCTCGACCGCACCCAATCGTGTTGCGAGAGACAGCTTTTCCGCACCGCGGGCAGCGGCGACCACATTCGCGCCGGCCGCGGTCGCCAACTGGATGAGCAGCGTGCCCAGACCGCCCGCCGCCGCGGTGATCAACACCCACGAACCCGGTTGCACCGCAGCACGATCGAACACGGCGAGCGCGGTTCGTCCGTCATGGGCGAGCCCGACAGCCTGCTGGGTGGTCAGACCGACGGGGATCTCGGTGAGCGTGGCCGCCTTGGCGAGGGATTTCTCGGCGTAACCACCGATGGGCAGCCCACCACCGATGCCGCTGGCGGCGGTCTGGGTGACCACGCGCTTACCGAGCCAACCGGGATCGACCTGCGCACCGACCGCGCTGACCACACCACCCACCGCACCGCCGGGGACGTAAGGCAGGCTCAGCTGGAAGAAGTCCTGCCCCCAACCGCTACGCAGGCGACTGTCGAGGAACATCACGTCGGCAACCTCGACGTCGACGACCACTTCGCCCGAATCCGGTTGGGGCACGGATAGTTCCACCACCTCGAGGACCTCGGGACCACCGAATTCTTTGACCTGCACTGCACGCATTGGAGACTCCTTACCAGTGGTGACAACCGAACGAGTCCAGCTTGAAACCCCAAGCCCACTTCAGGTCAAGCGCGCTGAGACGCAGGTCACTCGATCAGGAGCTCCCGCCGCAACTGCTGCTACTCCCGCCACCACAGCTACTGCTACTCCCACCACAGCTACTGCTGCTTCCACCACCACAACTACTACTGCTGCCGCCGCCGCCCCCACAGCTACTTCCCCCACCACACCCGCTACCGGAATCACCGGAGGGCCCCGGCTCCCACGGCTGCCCCGAAGCCCCGTCGAAGAACGGATACGCCCCCGCCGACCCTGCCACCCACCGCGGATCCCGCGGCCCGCCACTGTGCGGCGCGCTCAATTTCCGAATCAGCAGCGCGACGGCGGTCACCACCACGCCGATCAGCACAACGGAAATCCCCACCAGGATCACGAGCGTCATCACCATCCCCGCAGGCTAACCTCCCACCCCGACTACGACCAGTGGCCGTACAGTGAATTGTGGCGTTCACTCTCCCCCGACCGGGCAAACGGCAAGTCGACCTGCGCACCGTCGACCGCACCGTCGCTGCCCTGCATCTACCCGAGGCGGTCTTCAAAACCAGCCCGTGGCAGCCGCGCGAACTCGTGGAAACCGGTCTGCGCCAATGGTTGCGGTGCTGTGGCGCCGCCATTCGCGACGATCAGGTGATCGGTATGCCGTCGCACGCGGTCGACGAGGCCTGGCACGGTTTCATCCTCTGCACACAGCTGTATGCGAAGTTCTGCGAGCAGGCTTACGGCCGGTTCCTGCACCACTTCCCTGAGGGGGTGGGTGACAGCACGCAAGACCACGGCTCGATGCAGGAACAACTGGGCCGCACCGTGGTCGCCTGGTCGATGGTCGCGCAGCCTGAGGAGCAGTGCGTGCTGTGGGACCTGGACAGCAGGGTCGGGGTGGAGAACCCGTGGGGCGTGGACGCCCGGCACGTTGCCGCCGTGGAGAAGCAACTGCGCCGGGCGTAAACGAACTCAGACCAGCTTCATCCGACGGGCCGCGAACCGCACCGCGCCGGGTGCGATCCGGTTGACCCGGTACTGCAGCCACGATTCCGGCGTCACCGGCACGATGTCACGCCCGGTCCGCACGGCCTTCACGATCTGCTCCGCCACCCGGTCGGGGGTGTACCCGCGCCGCTGGTACAGCTTGTCGAACTTCTGCTGCGTGGCCACTTCTTCCTCGGCCGAGATGCCCGAGAAACGAGTGGTGGCAACGATATTGGTGTGCACGATGCCGGGGCAGACGGTCGACACCGAGATGCCGCGCTCGGCCAGTTCGGCGCGCAGGCAGTCGGAGAACATGAACACCGCGGACTTGCTGGTGGCATAGGCGGCCATGTCGCGCTGCGGGCTGTAGGCGGCCATGCTGGACAGGTTCACGATGTGACCGCCCAGGCCGCGATCGGCCATCGCCGCACCGAATGCCCTGCAGCCGTTGACAACTCCGCCGAGGTTGATCCGTAGCACCCGGTCGAATTCCTCCGACGGGGTGTCGAGGAAGGCACCGGCCTGGCCGACGCCGGCGTTGTTGATCAGCACATCGGGCACACCGTGCGCCGCGATCACCTCGTCGGCGTGTTCACGCACCGCATCCTCGTTCGACACGTCGAGTGAATACGAGTGCGCCACACCACCTTCGGCGATCACCAGTTCGGCGGTCGTCTTGGCGGCGAGCTCGTTCACGTCGGAGACGACAACTTCGGCGCCCAGACGCGCGAACGCCAGCGCGGTCTCCCGGCCGATGCCACTGCCGCCACCGGTGATGACCACCAGCTTGTGATCGAATTCCTTTCGCGCGACACCGACTTCGGCCCTGGCCAGTCCACGCGCCACCTCGGAACCGTCGAGCGCGTCGATCAGTTCGGTGGTGGCGGTGGCGAGCAGTTCGGGATGTGAGAACGGCATCCAGTGCCCCGCCGGCACATCGCGACGCCACAGCCGGTCGGTGCGCTGGGCGTAGTCGTCATAACCAGCGGGCCGAAGGGCGACGTCACGCCCGGCCACGATCAACTGCACCGGCACGGAGGTGTGCCGCTCGCGCGGGGACAGCAGACGCTGC
Source organism: Nocardia sp. NPDC058640 (assembly GCF_042716995.1). Taxonomy (NCBI): domain Bacteria; kingdom Bacillati; phylum Actinomycetota; class Actinomycetes; order Mycobacteriales; family Nocardiaceae; genus Nocardia; species Nocardia sp. NPDC058640. The sequence continues at coordinate 41,495 of NZ_JBHXRG010000001.1, read as the reverse complement.
ACGATGTTCGCACGGTAGATCAGCAGCCCGTCGACCATGTCGCGACGGAACGTGGGCCCCAGCTTCACATTGGCGGTGGCCGTGTCGTTCATCAGGGAAACCGCACGCTGCCATACCTTTTCGGTGCCGACGGCGTTGAACGTGGCACGCGGCAGTCCGGGGATCATGAAGAAACCGGTGTAGGCCGAGGAAGCGAGCTGGGTCAACGGCTGCCACACATTGCGCAGGGTGGGCCGCGACAGTCGCGCGCGCACCCACTTGCCCACATGGTCGAGGTTGGGGCCCGACACCGAGGTGAACGAGGCAACGCGCTGCTGCGCCTGCGGCTCACACACCGACTCCCACAGCTGAATCGAACCCCAGTCGTGCGCCAGCACGTGCACGGGACGGTCAGGACTCACCACGTCGATCACGGCGTAGAAATCACGCGACAGTTCGTCGAGCCGGAAGTCGGCGGTGCGCTGCGTGCGAGTGGACTCACCGTGCCCGCGGGTGTCGTAGGCGACCACGTGAAAACGGTCGGTCAACAGCGGAATCACCCTGTCCCACAGGTGATGTGTGTCGGGCCAGCCGTGCACGAGCACGATGGTGTCGGCGGTCGGATCGCCGTATTCGAACACGGCGATGTCGAACTCGCCGCTGCGGACAATGCGCTGATTCGCGGGCTGGGGGCTGTCGTTGGTCATGGTCTTTCGGACTCCTTGTCCAGCATGGTTGTTCACAGGTCGAGCACCAAACGCTGTCCGTGGCACCGGGATACGCACGCCAGCATGGCACCTTCGGCATGGTCGGCATCGGACAGCGTGGTCTCGCGGTGGTCGGGTTCGCCCGCGCGCACGCGAATCACGCAGGTGCCACAGAAGCCCTGTCTGCACGAATACGGTTGGTCGGGGCGGGTTTTCAGGATGGTGTCGAGTACGGTGCGGTCGGCCGCGACCGTGACCACCTCGCCGGTGGAGGCGAATTCGATCTCGAACGGGGTGCCGTCGATGATCGGGGGCGGGGAGAACCGTTCGAAATGCAGTTCGACCGAGGGCATTTCGCGTACAGCGGCGACGATGGCCGATGTCATCGGGGTCGGTCCGCAGGCGTAGACCGCCGTGCCCGGCCGAACTCCGGGCAGCAGGTCTTGCGCGGTAGGAAGTCCGTGCTCGTCGTCGGTGCGCACCACGACATTTCCGCCGAAGCTCTCGATCTCGGCCAGGAACGGAATGGTGTCGCGGCTGCGTCCGCTGTAGACCAGCGTCCACGGCACGCCCAGCCGGTGCGCGAGTCGGGCCATCGGCAGGATCGGGGTGATGCCGATGCCGCCTGCCACGAAATGCAGTCTGTGCGAAGGTGATCCGTGACCGGGGATCGCGAACGGGAACGCGTTGCGCGGCCCACGCACCACCAGCCGACTACCGACGGTCAGCGTGTCGTGCATCTCGACCGAACCGCCACCACCGCCGGGAATGCGACGCACCGCGATCCGATACGCGCGCTCGTCGGCGGGGTCGCCGCACAGCGAATACTGCCGCAGTCGACCCGACGGCAACTCCAGATCCAGGTGCGCGCCCGGCCGCCAGCGCGGCAGCACCCGACCGTCGGGCGACTCCAGGCGCAGGCTCACCACGTCCTGGTCGTGCGCCTCGATCCGACGTTCGGTCACCAGCACGCGCAGGCGGCGGTCGTCCACGCGCGGGCGCAGATCACCGCGGTTGACCAGCGCGCTCCAGCGCAGCCGAGTGGACGCGATCGCGTCGATGACCTTGATCGCGGGGTCGTGGCGGCGCCTGCCGTAGAGGTCGGCGGGGATGTCGCGGGTGGTCACGACGCTGCCGCGCGGGCGCCGGGCGAGGCCGCCAGGTAGGCGATGGCCTGCGCCGTCGAGCCGACGGTTTGCGGGTTGTAGCCGGGTTGGAAGGTCGACAGGGCGCTTTGCAGCAGGGACGGAACGCCGGGCAGCGCACCGCGCCACATCGCCGCGAACACCCCGCCCAGCACCCGCGGGTAGCCGTGATCGGGCAGCCCGGGGTCCTGGTTCACCAGGAACCGCGCCCCACGCACCAGCACGATCAGGAAGATCGGGAACACGATCGTCATCGACGCGCACCGGCGCACATACCCGACCCCGAAGTACTCCGCCACGTCGTGGGCGACATTGCGATGCTCGACCTCCTCGGCGCCGTGCCAGCGGAACAGGTCGACCATGCGCGGGTCGGCACCGAACTTCTCCATGTCGGCGTTGAGGATCCAGTCGCCCAGCCAGGCGAAGAAGTGCTCGAGGCAGGCGATGAAAGCCAGCCGTTCGACCAGCATCTGGCGGCCCGCGCGGTCGTCGCCGCCGCGTGCGCCCAGCGAGATGCGGAACAGGTATTCCATCTGCCGCAGGTAGGGGCCCGCGTCGACGTTGTGCGCGGTGAACACGTCCTCGAGCACCTTGCCGTGGGTCTGGGCGTGCATGGATTCCTGGCCGATGAAGCCGAGCATGTCCTCGCGCAGCTTCTCGTCCTTGACGTAGGGCAGCGCCTCACGGTAGGTCTCGATGAACATGCGCTCGCCCTCGGGAAGCAGCATGTTCAGCGCGCTGATCAGGTGACCGGCGATCGGTTCGGACGACATCCACTGCAGGTCCACGCCCGTCCAGTCGAAGGCGACATTGCGCGCGTGCAGCGCGACCGTGCCCGGATCGACCTCCGGATTTCGGGTGTTCCAGCGAAGTAACTTCATCGATACTCCTCGATCAACCGCGCACGATCGGGGCGTGCTCGAGGATGCGACGCTGCATCCCGTTCGGTCATTCGAGGATACAACTATCCAGTACGGGAGGTAACACCTAAATCGGGTAACACCAAGATTCTTTACTGTGTGACACCGTAGATCGCCAGAAAGACCGGGAACGCCGCCATCAGCGCGCACATCACCGCATTGAGGATCTTGTGTTCGAACAGGATTCCGACGTACTCGCGCAGCAGCGCGCTGGGCAGGTAGTAGCGCGCGGTCGGCGCGCCGACGGCCTGCGCGTCGATGCCGACCGACCGGGCGAGCAGCGCGGTGCGCAGCACATGGAAATTGCTGGTGACCAGCAGAATGCGGCTGTCGATCCCCTGCCTGGCCAGCAGTTGCCTGCTGAACACCAGGTTCTCGCGGGTGGTCGTGGAGCGGTCCTCCTGCAGGATCTCGTCGGCGGGCACCCCGTGTTCGACCAGGTAGGCGGCCATGGCCGTGCTCTCGGCGACCTTCTCGTCGGAGCCCTTGCCACCGCTGGTGACCAGCAGCGGCGAGGGGCCGTGCGCGCGGTCGACCTGCCAGATGCCGCGCGCGCGATCGAGCCTGCTCGCCAGCAGCGGCGGCACCCGATCACCGAGCAGGCCGGAGCCGTGCACCACGATCGCGAGGGCGTTGTCGGTGCGGGTCACCCAGCCGTAGACCAGCGAGTACAGCAGGAACGCGGCCAGCACGAAACCCAGATAGGACGCGACCAGCACCACCGCCAACAGCAGCGCACCGAGCACGAACCACTCGGCGGTAACCGCCACCACCAGCAGCACGTACGGAACCAGCAGCGCCACGCCGAGGCCAAGCGACAGCAGGTTCGCCACCCGCATCCCTTCGCGTCGCAGCATCACCACCCCGTTGACCATGAGCAGCCCGGCCAGCACCAACACCAGCAGCGGCGACATCGCCAGCGCGAAGAAGAACAGCAGCTCGGCACCCACACCCTCGGTGCCCGAGCCCACCAGTTCCCCGCCGACGCACAGGAGTCCCAGCAGTAACAACACGCCGTTGCTGAACCGTCGCCGCTCCTGCCGGAAGCGCAGCGCGAACACACCGAGCAGAACCACACCTATCGCCAGCAAAATCACGTGCTCAGCCTAGTCAGCGTCGGGCGGCGAGCAGGCTCGTGGAGGGCGGTAGCGGGTGCGAAGTGCACCACATCGGCTACCTGTTGGCAATCATCGCCGGGCAGCCATCAGCGTGCGGGGATTCCATGGGCGGCCGCGGCCGCGGGTCAGCGGGTAGCAGGCGAAGCCGATGGCGGCGGCGCTCGCGTGGCCGATGTCGGTGAAGGTGCGGTTCAGGAAAATCGGCGGCAGGACCACCGCGAGCACGCCTAGGACGTACCACCAGCGCCACGGTGTCGTCAGGTGGTAGGCCAGCACCGCGGCGACGCCGGCCAGGCCGTAACTGACGCCGACATCGAGGATGTACATCGCCTTTTCCGGGGCTTCGTCGCTGCGGATGGCCCAGAGGAGCACGCCCTGACTGAGGTACGTGGCTCCGACATGCGCGAGTGCGACCACCGCGAGCCAACGCCAGGTGCCCAGCCAGCGTTCGGCGTTGGCGTGGAAGACGGTGAACAGCACGGCGTAGGCGAGCCAGCTGCTGCCGTCGATCCAGAATGCGCTGGTGATCAGGACTCGGACGGGTTCCTCGGCGAGGTGATGCAGGTTGGTCGAACGGTGATCGAGCCAGTCTTTCGCCTCGTCGGGTGGGAGGAGATCGATGATCAGGGTGGTGATGGCGAGGGTTGTCAGCCAGAGGTAGGTGCCGGGGGCGCTGCGAATCCACCGCCAGGTGCGGGTCGCGATCGCGCGGGGTGCGGGCACTTGGTCAGTGTGCCAGGAAAAGATTGGTTGCCGTGTTATTGCTAACACCTAATCGGGTACTCGCGATATGCCGGGTATCTAGCCCACCACCAGCGAAGAAGCTGGGCCCTCACCGCCTGATCTGTTGGCGCGGACCAGTAACTAGCTGGGCACAAAGGGAAGGAGGTGAACGTCATGGCGTGGGAATTTTTCGTGGACTTCGTCGAGGCCATCTTCGAACTGTTCTTCCCGTAAACCAAGATCGATTCGGGTGACGGCACCGGTTATGGTGCCGTCACCCGAGTCTGTCACTGGCTTTCTGTTTCCTCGGCCGATCTCCGGGTAGGCGGCAATCAGAGCCGCCCACCGATCGGAACAGGAGCAGCCTATGCCCCAGCAAGCGTGGAGCCCCAAACGCGAACGCCAATACAAAGACATCAAGAAATCCGAACTCGACCGCGGCCGCAGCGAAAAACGCGCCGAAGCGATCGCCGCAGCAACCGTCAACAAGACCCGCGCCGAACACGGCGAAACCGAATCGAGCGGTTCGGGTAAAACCCGCGACCAGCTCTACGCTGAGGCCCGCCGCCGCAACATCGACGGCCGCTCGAAAATGAACAAGCAGGAACTGGCCAACGCCCTCGGCCACAGCTGACCCCGCCCCAGCTGACCCCACTGCGAAAGGTTCGCCCATGCAGATCGGTTTCAAGTTGGCATCGGAAGCTTTCGGCCCGAAAGAACTTGTTCGACAAGCCGTGCGAGCCGAGGAAGTCGGCTTCGATTTCGTCGAGATCAGCGACCATTTCCATCCCTGGCTGGACAACCAAGGCCATTCCCCCTTCGCCTGGACCGTGCTCGGCACGATCGCCGCCAGCACCGAGAAGGTCGGCCTCGCTACCGGCGTGACCTGCCCGATCCTGCGCTATCACCCCGCGATCATCGCCCAGGCAGCCGCCACCACCGCCCTGCTGTCCGACGGCCGCTTCACCCTCGGCATCGGCGCCGGTGAACGACTCAACGAACACATCGTCGGCCACGATTTCCCACCGGTACTCATCCGTCACCGCATGTTGCGCGAAGCGCTCGAGATCATCCGCCTGCTGTGGCGCGGCGGTTATCGCAGTTACTACGGCGAATTCCTCGAACTGTCGGAAGCCCGCGTCTTCGATCTACCCGAAACTCTGCCGGTGATCGCGGTTGCCGCGGGCGGACCCAGCGCTGCCAAGATCGCCGCGGAATTAGGCGACGGCCTCTTCGCCACCGAGTCCGATCCCGCACTCGTGCAAGCCTTTCAACGCGAAGGCGGTTCGGGTCCACGCTATGTCGAAATAGGTGTCGCGTTCGCGGCCGACGCTCACACCGGCGCCGAAGCCGCGTTGTCGACGAACAGGTGGAGCACCGGCGGCTGGAAAGTCATGAGCGAGTTGCCCAATCCGGCGAATTTCGCCGCCGCGTCGACCACCGTGCGAGTCGAGGACATGCTCGATTCCTTTATCTGCGGCAGCGATCCGAAACCGTATGTCGACGCGGTACGCAAAGCCGTCGACGCGGGCTTCGATCACGTGGTGTTGATGAACGCGGGCCCCGACATGGACGCGTTCTTCGATTTCTATCGCAGCGACCTCGCACCACTGTTGCGCTGAGGCCGAAATGACCATGTATGTCGGCACTTCCGGCTGGCAATACCGTGATTGGCGTGGCGTGCTGTACCCCAAGGGAGTGCCGGTGCGCCTGTGGCTCGAACATTACGCGGAAGCGTTCGACACGGTCGAGTCCAACAATGCGTTCTATCGGCTACCCAGCCGGGAGAACTTCGCCGCGTGGCGCGAACGCACCCCCGCCGGCTTCGTCATGGCGGTCAAGGCCAGCCGCTACCTCACCCACATCAAGCGATTGCGCGACCCCGAGGAACCGGTGCAACGCCTGCTGGAGCACGCGGCGGGACTCGGCGATCGGCTCGGCCCGATCCTGCTCCAGCTGCCGCCGACCCTGCGCGCGGACGCCGAACTGCTCGACAACTGCCTGCGCTGTTTCCCCGCGAAGGTGCGGGTGACCGTGGAACCGCGCCACGATTCCTGGTGGACCGACGAGATCCGCGACGTCCTGAAGTCTCATAATGCGGCCCTGACCTGGGCTGATCGCGACTCCCGCCCGGTGACACCGCTGTGGCGGACCACCGACTGGGCGTACCTGCGCCTGCACGCGGGCCGCGCCGCGCCCCTGCCGTCCTATGGCAAACACGCGCTGAGCGCCTGGGTGCGTCGATTGCTGGACACCTGGTCATCCGAGGACGACAGCTACGTCTATTTCAACAATGACCACGGCGGTGCGGCTGTCCGCGATGCCGTGGTCTTCGCGCATCTGGCCGCGAACGCGGGCGCGAATACGACGCGAGTGCCCGACTTACCGTGACACACGAAACCCCCGCCTCGACAACGATTCTCGAGACGGGGGTTCGCTGATGGGTCACCAGCCCGGATCTTCACCCAGGGGCACGTTGATCCAGCTCGGACGCGACGGATCCAGCTCGATGTGCTGGGTACGCAGCCCACTCTCGTTCAGCAACGGCCGCAACGGGATCACGCTGGGGAAGTTGCTCGGGAACACATCCACGCGCAGCCGGTGACCCGGCTGCAGGACACCGTCGGTGCCGCGGATGCTGATGTCGACCGTGGTCGGTTCGCCGGGGACCACCGGTTGGCGGGTGTCCAGGGTGAGCACCGGGAACGGCTCGGTGTAGTCGCCATTGGGCGATCGAGTCGACTTGCTGTCGTCGACCGCACGCAAAGACGCCATGACCTGCCCCTGCGTCCACACCGTCGAACGACCGTCGGGCGCAACATCATTGACCGTCACCGTCCAGTACCCGTCGGTCGCGTCGAGCACGGTGTTCAGGTGCGCGGCGATCGAACCGGAGATCGTGGTCGGCTGCGTCACCGGCGCCGAAGTGAAGGTCAGGCCCGCGCTTTCGGCGATTCGGGCGTCCTTCGAACAGATATCCGGCAGCGGAATCAGACCGGCCGTGCCGCGCGCTGCATCACGCGAGCACAGCGTGGTCAGCCCCGGATCGACCGAAATACGCTGAGCCGCACGGGGTTCAGTGACCAGGCTGCCGTCGAAAAGCGCGCCCGGCGCGGTCCCCGACGACGCACCGTCGAGATACATCCGCCGATACTGCATGCCCGGACGGGGGAACGAGACATCGCTGGTCCACTGCTCGCTACCCTGCTGCCACAACGTGACCGGGTCGTAGCGGTCGACGCCGTTGTCGATTCCCTTGAGCCACTTGTCGAACCACGCACGCTGCAACGCGTCCAGCGGCGCGGGACCGGTCGGCTGGCCCATGCCCGAGCTCAACGTGATGTGGTAGATGTCGTCCATGACGAGCTTCTTCTGCTCGGCGGGCACATCGACCGCGTTGTAGATCTGCGGGGTGGTGTGGGTGAACAGATCGTGCCAACCGCCGTAGACGAACGTCGGCACTTCCACCTGATCCGGTCGCCCGATCCAGGAGGCGCGCAGCGGGCTGTCGTCGTCGAGGATCGGCGCCAGCTCCGGTGGGATCTGGTCGACGGTCGGCGTACTCAGCGCCGCGATCAGCACATTGAAGAAGGTGAACGGGTCGCGCACCCGGTCGGCCATCCAGACCCAGTCGAACTTGCCGGTCAGCACCGACACCATGTCGGGCAGCAGTTTCGCGCCGTTCACCGCGAGCAACCACATCGGGATGAAGCCGATGCCGAGGTTGCCACCCGGCGCGGCGACGTCGCGGATCAGGTCGCTGCCGGGCACGATCGGGAAGATCGCTTTCAGCGCTTCGGGATGACGCTGCGCGGTCTGCAGCTGGTTGATGCCCGAGTAGGACACCCCGCTCATCCCGATCTTGCCGTTGGACCAGCCCTGTTTCGCCGCCCAGTCCACGACCTCGGGGCCGTCGAGTTGCTCGCGTTCACCGAACACCTGCCAGGTGCCCTGCGAGAAACCGGTGCCGCGCACGTCGACGACCACCTGGGTGTAGCCGCTGCGGATCAGGTTGCGGTCCACCGAGAAGGTGCGCGCCGCGCCGCCGGGCACGATCCGCAACATGTCGCTGAGGCTGCTGAACCCGAACGGCGAGAAGTCCAGATTCCGCAGCACCGGATCGAGCAGTTCCGACAGCCCCGGCACCGACAGCGTCGAGTCCGCGACGTTGGAGACCAGCTTGGTGTACGGCGTCATATTGACGATGGTGGGCGTGGGCTCGGCGATCGGCTGACCATCAGCACCGGCCGGGTGATAGACATTGGCTTTCAATACCGTGCCGTCACTCATGGTGATCGGCACGTCCCACTCGATGAAGACCTTCGGGTACTGCTGCGGTCCGTTATGGGTGGCAACGAACTGCGCGTCCAGGCCCTCCGCGTTCGGTGATGCCTGTCCGACCTGCGTCGACACGACCCCGCCTGCCAACACGACAGCTGCTACGACCAGCGCGGCGAACCGTCCTCGATGTTTGATCATGCCTAGGTTGAGCCCTCCACCATCGGGAACCAGAACGTTCCTTACCGTGGAGTAACGTAGCGTGCGTCACGTACGATCGCAAGAACATGTTCTCGAACACCCCTGACCCGCACTCGCACCATCGGGACCACCTGACAGAATCGACGCGGTGACAACGCCCGAACTCGACTCCGATGGCCGCCGATACCGCGGCGCGGCTCCCGGGCAACGCCAACTCGAGCGCCGCACCCGGCTGATCGAGGCGGCCACGCAGGCCTTCGGCACCGACGGCTACCGCAACACCACGGTCATCACCATCTGCGCGACGGCCGGGGTGGGGAAACGGTATTTCTACGAATCCTTCACCGACAGTGAGGATTTGCTGCTCGAGGTCTTCCGCGAAATCGTGGCACGCATGCTCGAATCCATCCACGTGGGCCTGCGCGACGCCGACGCCGACCCCGAGACCCAGATCCGCAGCGCCCTCACCGCCTACTTCCAACTCATCCACGAAGACCCCCGAGTCCCCCGCATCGGCTTCTTCGAAATCCTGGGCGTGAGCCCCACGGTCGACCGCGCCTACCAGGACATGCTCGACGCCCTGGTCAACATCCTGCTGGCCCTGGTCACCCCCCACGTAGACCTGGAAACCCACCCCGCCGTCAGCGTGCGCACCGTGTTGTTCGGCCTGGTCGGCGCGATCGTGGTCATCGCCCAGAAATGGGTCCTCGACGAATACCGCCAGCCGCAAGACGATGTGGTGGACAGTGCGTGCCTGGTGGTCGGCGCGGTGTTGGCACGCATCGGCTCGAAAACGAACTAAGCCGGTACCCGCATCGTCGCGAGTACCGGCCCGGTCCTACACCGATGATCAGCGGAACCAGCTGTCCATCCGCATCACGGTGTGCTTGCTCCCCCGCACCCGCACCTTCCCGGTCGCCAACAGGTGCAGGCCGTTGGATTGCCGGGCGATCAACCGCAGGAACACGGTATCGCTCATGGTGAGGGTGACATTGGGCCGCTGCCCGGACGGTCCGGGCACGACCGCGCACGTTCCGCCCACCACGTGCATGTCCCACAGATCGGGCCCGCTGCCGATCGCCCAGCGCACGACCACATCGACCTTGGCCGTTTTCGCGACATCGACACTGACACAGCACAGTTCGAAGATCCGCTCGAACAACATCCGGCGCAGCACCGGCTCGTCGAGCAGCTCGACGAGCTCGGTGTCGGTGGACCGCAGGACCAGCTCCCGGAACTGCGCCTCGGTGATCTCCGGGGTCATGACGGCACCCGAATCCGGTCCATCAGCCGCGTCCCGACCGGACCGAGCACCCGCTGATAGCCTGCCCCGAACACGCGCTGGGTCAGGTCGATCAGCCACGCGTCGCGCCCGATCAGCACGCGCGAACGGCCCGCGCGCACGCCGGCGAAGATCGTCGCCGCGGCCGAGTGCGCCGACACCCCTGGATCACGGTCGAACGCCGCGGCCAGCACATCGACGTCGATGTCGGCGGCCGCGCTCGAGTTCCGTACCAGGGCGGTCTTGACACCGCCCGGACACACGCAGGTGACCTGCACGGGCTGGTGCTGTGCGCGCAGTTCCATTCGCAGGGCCTCGGTGAACCCGCGTACCGCGAACTTCGCGGCACAGTAGGCGCCTTGCCCAGGGAAGGCCGCCAGCCCGAACACACTGGAGACATTGACCAGATGCCCGTCGCCCGAGGCGATCAGGTGCGGCAGGAACGCCTTGGTCCCGTTGACCACGCCCCAGAAGTTCACGTCCATGACCCGCTCGAGGTCGGCGAACTCCGTGCGTTCGATCTCGCCGGTGAACGAGACGCCGGCATTGTTGATCACCACGTGCACGGCACCGAATCTCTGCGCGACGTCCGCCGCCCAGCCGAACACGCCGCTGCGATCGGTGACGTCGATAACGCGTGCGCTCACCTCCGCGCCGAGGTTGCGTGTTTGCCGCACAGTCTGTTCCAGCCCGGCACCGTCGAGATCGGCCAGCGCCAGCCGAGCACCCGCGTCGGCGAACCGCAGGGCCAGCGCCTGCCCGATCCCCGAGCCGGCGCCCGTGACGACAACGGTGCGGCCCGCGAATTGCCTCATCGCACTCCCACCGGGGGCAACGGCGGCGCGATGATCCGCGCGCCACGAGCGGGCGCGAACGCGACATGCTTGGACGTGGCGGGCTCGGGCCGGGGGCGATCGGTGGTGATCGCGCGCCGCGACAGCACCACCCGCAGTACTTCGACCGCCTCCATCATCGCGAAATTGGCTCCGACACATCGCCGCGCGCCACCGCCGAACGGCGCCCAGGTCGAGGTCGGGATATCGCTGCCGAGAAACCGTTGCGGCCGGAACCGGTCGGGTTCGGGATGGTGGGTTGGATCGTTCTGCATCACGCCGATCATCGGCATCACGGTGGCGCCCTTGGCAAGTCGGAACCCCGCCAGCTCCACATCGGTGGTCAACGTCCAGGTGACCTCGAAGATCACCGGATGCATCCGCAGCGACTCCTTCACCATCGCCTCCAGGTAGGCGGTGTCGTCGCCGCACGCCGCGGCGGTGGCCGTGCGTGCCGCCTCCGGGTCGCGGGCCAGTTCGTGCAGCGCCCACGCCAGGCCGGTCGCGGTGGTCTCGTGACCCGCGATCAACAGGGTGACCAGCTGATCGCGGATCTCGACATCGGCAAGCCGTTCGTCGGCGTCGCTTGCGATGAGCAACCGCGACAGCACATCGGTGCGCTGGGCCAGATCGGGCTCACCGCGGCGCCGGGCGATCACCCGATAGATGAGTTCGTCGATCTCGCCGAGCAATCGCATCGCCCGCTGCCACGGTCCGAACCGCCGCGCGGCAGGCACATTGAGCCCCATCAGGATCGCCAGGTCCATGTCGAGCAGTCGGCCCAGCAGGGTGCGCAGCTGATCGAACTCGGGACCTTCCGCGAGTCCGAAGGTCACGCGCGACATGATGTCGAGAGTCAATTCCCGCATCCTGTCGTGACTTTCGAACGGTGTGGCCATCGGCCAACTGTCGACCTCGGCGATGGTCAGGTCGCGCACCACGTCGAGGTAGCTGCGCACCGCGCTGCGGCTGAACAGCGGGGTCATCAGCTTGCGCAGGCGCTTGTGGTCGGCGCCGTCGACCATGAACACCGAACGGTCGCCCATGACGGGAGCCAGCACCCGATTGCCTTCTCCCGCATCGAATGTCGACGGTGGGGCGGCGAACATCGCGGCGATGTGGGCCGGGTCGTAGAGCAGCACGACCTTGCGCCAGGGGTAGATGTCCATCGAGATGACGTCGCCGAACTTCGTGCGCAACTGCGGTGCCCAGCGGTGTCGCCACCAGTTGAACACCACGGTCTGCACCACGGCGGGCAGCCACGGGCCGGGCGGGGTGGCCAGGTCGGTCGCGTGATCGGACTCGATTGTCTGCATCAGCATCAGATTTCGCCTTTCGTCCGGCGCGGTCACGCGAGGAACAGCCCGTGCTGTTCCATCTCGCCGATGCACTTGGCGAAGGCATCGGCGATGTGGTCGAGGTCGTCGGTGGTGTGCGCGGCGTTCAGGAACAGCCCGTGCAACTCGGGGAAGTACACGCCGTACTTGCGCATGTAGTAGCACAGCGCCAGGCTGGCTTTGATGTTCGTGCCGGCGATCTTGTCGCGCACCAGCTTGGGGCTGGCGTAGTCGAAGGCGATATTGAACATCGAGTGCGAGCCCTTGAGCTTGCAGGCGATGCCCAGTTCGTCTGCGGCAGCACCCATGTCGCGCAGTAGACGCTGGGTCTTGGCGTCGAGTTCGGGGTAGATCTCGCGGTGGTCGCCCAGATACTGCAGCACCGCGTGGCCCGCCGCGGTGGTGATGGAATTGCCGCTCATGGTGCCGCCGACGAACGCGCGCTCGTCGACGTCGCGGAACGGATCACCGGTCGTGCGACCGGATTCCATCACCTCGGGCGTGCCGACCACCGCGCCACAGGGCAACCCGCCGCCGATGATCTTGCCCAGCGCTGTGAGGTCGGGGCGCACGCCCGCCAGGTGTTGGGCGCCGCCGAAGTGCACCCGGAATCCGGTGACCACCTCGTCGAACACCAGCACGATGCCGTGCCGCGTGCAGGTTTCGCGCAACTGGGCGAGGAACTGCGCATCGTAGGTCAGTGTCGCGCCCGGCATGGGTTCGATGATCACCGCGGCCAGTTCGTGTGCGTGCGCGGCGATCGTGTCGAACGCCGAGGGGTGCCCGTATTGCAGCAGCACCGTGCCGTCGGTGACCGCACGCTGCGCGCCGGCCGAATTGATCGGTTCCGGTTGGTATTTCGAGCCGCTGAACACGAACCAGGAACTCACGGTGCCCTGATCGGAGAAGCCGTGATAGTGCCCTTCGAACTTGGCGACCCGGTCGCGCCCGGTGCGCGCCCTGGCGATGCGCAACGCCACCTGCACCGCCTCGGTGCCCGAATTGCACAGCACCACATTGGTCAGCGGGTCGAACGCCTGCGCGATGATCTCGGCCAGGCGCAGTTCGTCACGGTTACCCATCGCGTTGACCGAACCCTTGGCCGCGGCCCGCTGGATCGCCTCGACGGCCACCTCGGGGGCGTAGCCGAGAATGTGCGGTCCGTAACCGCAGGACAGGTCGATGTATTCGTTGCCGTCGATATCGCGGACCTTCGAACCCTTGGCCTCGTCGATGATCATCGGGAACTGGCTGGGCATCACATACCGATCCAGGTGGGTCGGTGCGATCAACGCCCGCGTGGTGTCGTTCTTGACCGCCATCGACTGCGGGCTCATCGTGCCGATCACCTCCTCGAACTCGGCCTGCAGTTCGGCGTTCATGTACGGGGAGTATTTGTCGTTGAACCGGCGCGCGTTGGCCCAGATGTCGATCTCGGGGTCGATCACGGTCACGAAACCCTCGCCGGTGAGGAAGGCCAGCGACAGCAGGGTGAACCGCGTGGTGGGTCGGGCGCCGTAGCGGTTGAGCAGGGTGCTGGCGTCGTCGAAGAACGACATCGTCGACCAGCGTTCGGTCTGCTCACGGAAGTGATGGGCCAAGATGCCCGACAGTTCCTTCGCGTATTCCGCCCAGTGCTGGTCGAGGGTGCCACGCTCGGCGATGAACGCCTTGGTGAACCGGTCGACCGCCTGATCCCATTCCTGCCGGGTGCACGCGAAGTAGAACGCGGCCAGCGCCCACTTGTCGTCTTCGCCGAGTTCGCCGACCAGGCCGAAGTCGATCATCACGATCTCGCCGCCCTCGCGGAACATCACATTGCCCGGATGCGGGTCGACGTGGAACAGCCCGTGGAAGTAGGCCATCGTGTCGAAGACGTCCTGCAGCCGCCGGGCCAGCTCGGGCCGGTGTTCGTCGGCGATCCGGTCGACCTGCTCGCCGGAGATGCCCTCCATGAACTCCATCACCAGCACCCGCTCGGTGGAGTACTGCTCGTACACCCGAGGCACTCGCAGGAAGGGGTGGGCGGTGAAGTTCTCGGCCACGGCCTGCTGACGTCCGGCCTCGGCGCGCATATCGCACTGCCCGGTGAGGAAGGGTCGCAGTTCGGAGAACAGCGCGGGTCCGTCGAGCTTGCGCACGGCGGGGACCAGCCGGTGCGCGGTGCCCAACAGCACGCCGAGCACCGCGGCGCTGGCCTTGAGCTGTTCGGGCACCCCGCGCTTGACCACCTTGATCGCGACGGTCTCACCTGTTCGCAGCACCGCCTTGTGCACCTGGGCCACCGAGCCCACTGCCACCGGTCGCCAGTCGAATTCGGCGAACAGCTCGGTCACCGGCGCGCGCAGATTCAGCCGCAGCGTCTGTTCCAGGTCGGCCCGGTCCATGGGCTCGAGGCCGGAGAAGAAGTCACGGAACTCGTCGGTGGCGTCCTTGGTGAGCAGCCCGGTCTGGGTGCCGAGCACCTGGCCTGCCTTCACATACAGCGGGCCCATGCGCAGCAGGTAGTCACGCAGCAGCCGGGCGGCGGCTTTCTGATCGTGGTCGCGGCGCGCGGCGCCCAACACGTAGCGGGAACCGTAGAAGCCGGTCCACAGCAGCAGCCTGCCCGCTTCGATGACGGCGAGCGCGGGCTTGGCCAGTGGGTCGGCGGTGGCGCGAGATTTCTTGCTCATTGTCTAACTCCAGAATTCGGATCGAACCGGTGATCAGGGCAGGCGGTAGGCCGCGCAGGCGGCGACGAAATAGCCGTCGGCGCCCAGGAACAGCGCGTGCGCGGCGTCACCGCGCGGGGTGTCGGCGTGCAGCCACGCCTGGTAGGCGAAAGGCAGTGCGGCACTGTGCGGATCGGCGGGCGCGTCGGGTGTGACGACCCGGTCCACACCCACTGCCGACGCCACCGACTTCGCGAAACCGGGACGAGGTTCGCTCGCCAGCAGCACGCACCGCGCCGGATCCAGTCCCTCCCGTTCCAGGCAGGCGGTGACGGCCTCGACAGCGACGTCGAGGCCCCGGTCGTAGGCCTGTTCGTCGGGGCGTTCGAAGCCGATGACCCGGCATCCCTGCGCGCCCATGGTGGTCAGCGGGAGGTAGCCGACCGGCAGGTCGGGAGCGGTCGTGCGGGCCCGGTAGACCCGCCCGAAACCGGTCTTGTCCGTGGCGGGGGCAACCACTACGGCGGCCGCGCTGGTCAGGTACGGGAAGGTGCTGTCCTCGCGCGCCGAGCCCGACGGGTGCCCTTCGCCGCCCACGATCACCGCCAGGCGCCGACCGCCGGTGCGGAAGATCGCCGAGGTAACTTCCATCGCGTCGAGGAATCCGCACGGGCCGTTCATCAGATCGAACGACAGCGCGGGCTGCGCCTGGCCTTCATACAGCGGATTGATGTCGGACTTCTTCTGGATCAACGCCGCGATCGCGGGCTCGACGATATTGTCGTCGCGGTGGATTCCGGTATTGATGAGCAGATCGACGTCGTCGACGTCGATGCCGCCCGCGGTCAGCGCTTCGCCGACCGCTATCGCCGATCGGTCCACCGAACCGCCACCACGCGATTCACCGACCGTGGTCGCGGAAGTAATCGAAATACGCATGTGTGGTCAACTCCCCAGAGCGGAAATACGAACGGACATGTGGCCGTAGACCATTCCCGATGCCGACGGAACGATCAGAACGGTGGAACCGGGCGTGATCGTGCCGCGCTTCAGGTGGTCGTGCAGGGCGACGAAATGTGAGGTGGACGCGGTATTTCCGTATTTCTCCAGCACGGTGAGACTTTCCGGCGCCGGAAGTCCTGATTCGCGTTCGAGCAGGGCGTTGATGTAATCCAGTGCCCTGGTGCTGAATTGGTGATGAATGATGAAATCGAGCTGCTCGGCTTCGATCCGGCTACCACGCTCGCGCAGGTAGTCCAGATACCAGACGATGCCCTGCAGATACCGCTGCTCGGTGTGCATCGACTTGTTGTCGGTGTACATCGCCAGGCCCTGGCTGGTCCGGCTCGGCCCGCCGATGCAGAACTCCGCGTACGACGAGGAGGTCATGAGGTCGACGTATTCGATGCGATCGGCATCGTCGACGGCGCGGTCCAGCAGCACACACGCCCCCGCGTCGCCCACCGACAGCGAGGCGAACTGCGGATCGTACTTCTCGCTGATCTCGCGCACCGCGGTCGCGGCGATCGGGGTGATCTGCTCACCGCTGACCACGATGCCGGTGCGAGCTATTCCCGCGCGAATCATCCGGTCCAGCAGCATGATCGAGGTCACCATGCCCGCACAGGCATTGCCGATATCGAAGGCCACCGCGTGTTCGGCGCCGATATCCTCGGCCAGCACCGCCGCGAACGACGGCTCCATGCTGTAATGCCCCCGTCCACGGGTTCGGGTGATCGATGCCGAAATCACGACGTCGATCTCCGATGGGGTGTAGCGCGACCGCGACAGGCAGTCGTCGATCGCGCGCCGGGCCAGCGTGAACGAGTCCTCATAGCCGGCATCGCTGTCGTCGTACACGCGCCTTTCCCGCACTCCGGTGAGTGCTTCCAGCGGCGGCGGGTTGTCGGTGTCCAATTGGGCGATCAGCTCATCGGTGCTGACGACTTTCGAGGGGAGATATGTCCCCAGCGATTCGATTCTGGTGTGGGTGTCTGTTATCGAAGGCATTTCGTTCGGCTCCATTTTCGAGTTGGCGCAGAAATGTCTGGAATTGATCCTTCAATACGAAACTACGGTCCGTCAATGCGCGGACCTCCGGTATCGCCGCGAAATACTCGCGCTCGAATACACGGACCGAAACTTGCGTGAATTCGGCGTGAATCGAAAGTCGTTCGAATTGCCGGGAAAGTCAGTCGGTTCGGTCCTCGAGCCGGCCGCCGACCTGGTCCGCGAAACGCTGCCAGGAGTGGGCGTTGTGCTTGGCCACCTCCAGGATCAGGTTGAGGCAGTGTTGCGGGAGCTGGTCGGCGAGGTCGGTGGATTCCGCGGTCGACTTGGGTACGGCGTCGAGCCAGCGCAGCAGTTGCCTGCCGCTCTCCGACAGTCGCAGCGACGGGTCGCGGCGCAGATTGTCGATCACCGTCGGCCCCGAACGCGGTGTGGCCGTTGGCTTTACGGGCGCGCGCCGGGATTGATCGGGCACGGGCTCGTCCTCGGGAACGACCACGGGGGGACCCGGCTTCGCTGTCGGCAGCGCGCGTACTCGCCCGTCGCGTCCCAGCCGGCCGGTCGACTGGGGAATTTCCCCACTCGTGCGGCGACGGATGACGCCCACCGTCTTGTGGTCCAACCCTGTCACGGTCGCGATCCGCCGGTCCGACCACACCGGATACATCGCGACCAGCCGCAATGCCGCGGCCTTGCGGTCCTTCAACGACAGCGGTAGACCGTGATCGGAATTCGATTCCACGGCGAGCACGAAGGCTTCCTCGACGCTGCCTTCGAAAAAGCGTGCCGTGATCGTGCGCGCACCCTTCGACCGCGCCGCGTGCAGCCGGTGCAAACCGTCGATCACCTGCATTGTGCCACGATGGACCAGAATCGGCGGCAACCCGGAATCGACCTGCGCCAGCATCTGCGCGTGCTCGATATTCACCGCCCGTACATGCAGGAATTCACCGGTATCGATCATCGCGAGCGGAATATCCACCACGGTGCGCGAAATCCCCACTCGGGACAGTCGTGCGGAATTGTCGGCCCCGGCGGTCTTCGGGGGAATTTGGGCAGCAGAGTTTCCGTTCATCACACAATCCTCGAATCGTGGTGGCACGCAGAGGCCCGAACGAAACCGGAACCACGATGTGCCGAACGATGTCGGGCCGCCCGACAAGAGAATTATTGCATGATGGTAACGCCGACGACAATGCCACCAGCGCTCCGGACGCCGCCTATTTCCAGCGTCCGGAGCCGGGCGTTATGGATATTACGGAAGGCGTTTGCCGCGCCGTGTCGGGAACCACCAATTCCAGCGCCCGAATATCTGCATCAGGGCCGGGACCAGCATCAACCGGACGATGATCGCGTCGATGGCCACCGCCACTGCCAGGGCGAACCCGATTTGTTTGTCTTCCATCACATGCGCGGTGACGAAGCTACCGAATACCACCACCATGATCGCGGCCGCGGCGGTGATCGGTCGTGCGGTATGGGCCAAACCGGCCGCGACCGCGGATTTGTTGTCGCCGTCGCGATCCCAATATTCCTTGATTCGACCGATCAGGAATACCTCGTAATCCATCGATAACCCGAACAGCACCGCGAAGACAACTGTTGGCAAGAATACTTGAATGAATCCGCGGCTGGTGAAGTCGAACAGCGATTCACCCAGCCCCCATTGGAACACCGCGACGGTGATGCCCATCGCGGCCCCGATCGCGAGCAGATTCATCACGATCGCCTCGAGCGGCAACAGCACGCTGCGGAATACCACGATCAGAAACAGCAGCGAGCTGGCCAGTACCAACCCGAATACCAGTGGCGATTTATCCTTGATCTCGCGGGAGAAGTCGACGTATTCCGCCGTTTCGCCACCGACCCGGATGACCGGACCGCCATAGGCGGTGACCATCCTGGCGTCCTTGCGGATCGACTCGACCAGCGCCGTGGCCTCCGGCGAATCGAACGGCACCCGCAGGATCACCGTCGCGACCACCCGGCCGTCGGCTTCCTCCGGGATCACCGACGAAATGCGGCTGTCCTTCGACAGTTTCGCGGCGAAGTTCTCCAGCCGCTGCCCGTGCGTCTCGGTCATCGGACCGTCACCCGGTGCGGTGGCCACGATCTGCACCGGCGCGAGCAGTCCGCTGGCGAACTTCTGCTCCACCAGCTCGGTCGCCCGGCCCGAGGGTTCCTCCGACAGCGCGGCCGCGCCCGCGTCGACGCCGAACTTCACCCCGACCAGCGGCGCCGCGGAGAGCACCAGCAGGCCGATCGCGGCGGCGGCGAACAGGATCGGCTTGCGCATGGTCATGCGCGCCCAGCGCTGCCACACCCCGGCGGGCTGGTCGGGCTGGATGTCGGGCGGGGTGAACTTCGCCGGCAGCGCGCCCTTGTTGATTCGGGTGCCGAGGCCCGCCATGACCGCGGGCAGCAGGGTCAGCGAGACCAGCAGCGCCGCGGTCACCGACGCGGCGACACCGCCCGCGACCGCGCGGAAGATGGGTACTCGCACCACGAACAGCGCGCCCAGCGAGATCATCACGATCAATCCCGATGCCGCGATGGTGCGACCAGTGGTGTCCATCGTCGCACCGACCGCGCGCCGCACGCTCGCGCGGTCACCGCCGCCTGTTGCCAGTTCTTCCCGGAATCTGCTGACCAGGAACATCGAGTAGTCGATGCCGACACCGGTGCCGATCATCGTCGCGATCGCGAGCACCAGCGTGTCGAAGTGCATCACCTGCGACAGCAGGTAGATCAACCCGTAAGCCCCCGCGATCCCCGCCAGGGCCATGCCGACCGGGACCACTGCCGCGATCAGCGCCCCCATGGCCAGTACCAGCAGCAGCAGGGCCACCGGCAGTCCGATCAACTCGGCCTTGGTGGTGTCTTCCACGCCGATGCGCACCTGATCGTTCTGCATCGGCGAGTGGCCGGTGAGCCCGACGGTCACCGGGCCCGCCTTGTGCTCGGATACCTTCTGCGCCAAGTCTTTCGCGATCTGTGCGCGCCGATCGGCCGAGCCGAGCAGACCCACGATCGCGATCGCGGTGCGGCGGTCGGTCGAGATCAGCGCGGCAGGCGCGTCGTCGAACGGCCCGACGACCTCTGAAACTCCTTGTGTGGCACGCACTTTCGTCAGCATATCGCCAACGACCGCTCGATACTGCGCACTGTCGGTCGTGAACTGCCCCGAGTCGAAGACAACGACGTCCTGCTCGGCGCCGATGGCCGGGAAGTGCTGGGACACCACCCGCCGCGCTTCCGCGGACTGTGCCGCGTCGACGGTGAAATCCGGTGCGCGCAAACGGTGTTCGAGCAGCGGCATGCTCACCGCGCAGGCCGCCAGCACCAGTGCCCACATCGCCAGAGTCAGGCGCCAGTGCGCGGCGAGGAACACCCCCCAGCGATGGGCCACGCTCGGCCGCTGAGGTGGCGACGCATCAGGCTTCGGTCTGGTTTGCACTTGCGTCATGGACCCGCCTCCAAGCTGGCAGTGACTGTCAGATATTCCTGAGCTTAGGCAGTGTCGCGCCATCCTGCAAGTCACTTTCCGTTTTTCGGGTTGCGAGATAGGCTTGCCGGATGCCTCCGACACAGCCGAGTGAGCCCACCTCCGCGTGGGGACGCAAGAAACTGCACGCCATGCGCGAGATCCAGCGGTCGGCACTGGATCTGTTCGACGAGTTCGGCTTTCGCAACGTCACCGTCGAACAGGTCGCGGCGGCGTCCAAGGTGTCGCCGAGCTCGATCTACCGCTACTTCAGCACCAAAGAAGCGCTCATCCTGTGGGACGAGCACGACCCCAAACTCATCGAATTGCTCAGCCAGGACGGCGAAACCGTGGTCTCGGTCGCCGAGTTCATCGAACTGATCCGCGCCGCGGCGCCCATGCTGGTGGACGACCTGGCCGCCGACGAGGAGCGCATTCGCCGCCGGATGCGGTACGTCGCCAGCGAGCCCGATGTCCGCGACGGATTGTCCAGGCAGACAAGAGAACTCGAGGAAGTGCTGCGCCACGCCATCGCCGCGCGCATCGGCCGCCGGGCCGACGAACTCGAGATCCGCCTGCTCGCGGCCACGCTGGCATGGGGGTTCGACGCCGCGCTCGACCACTGGGGATCGACCGATTTCGAACAGCCGTTGCGGTACGAACTCGCCTACATCCTCGAGGCGCTGACCCGCAGCGCCGAGGCGATCCTGGGCTTCGAACACTCGCCACCGTCCTGAAAGTCACTTGCACAAGCCTCGTGCCCACGTATAGTCGAACGAAACTGACAGTCACTGTCTGATTTGCCACGACTAGGCGATCACGGAGGTTCCAGCGATGACGAAGATCTTGGTTCTGGGGGGCGCGGGACAGATGGGGCGCGTGGCCGCCCGCGCACTCGCCGGGCAGCACGAGCTGGTGGTGACCGACCTCGACGCGCGAGTGGCAGGCCGGGTGGCCGCCTCGATAGGGCCCACGGTCGCCGGGCGCGGGCTCGACGTCACCGACGCCGCCGCACTGCGCGCCGCCCTGAACGCCTGCGACCTGGTCGTGAACACCGTCGGCCCGTACTACCGATTCGGGATGCCGATCCTGACCGCGGCGATCGAGGCGGGCTGCGATTACATCGACATCTGCGACGACTGGGAGCCGACGCTGACCATGCTCGACCTGCGCGAACGCGCCCGAGACGCGGGCGTCGTCGCGCTGGTGGGGATGGGCGCCAGCCCCGGCGTCGCGAATCTGCTCGCGGTCACCGCGGCCCGTGAACTCGACAGCGTCGACAGTGTGATCACCGCGTGGAGCGGCACCGACGCGGGGACCGCGCACGACAGCGATGCGGGCGGGCGGGCACCGGGGGCGGCCTACCTGCACGCGATCCGACAGATCACCGGCACGATCCGGGTCACCCGCGAGGGCGAACTCGTCGACCGGCCCGCGCTCGAGCGGGTCGACATCGACTACCCCGGACTCGGCGCGGGCGTCGGCTGGAGTTTCGGGCATCCCGAGGCCGTCACCCTGCATCGCGCGATGCCCGAGCTGCGCGACAACACCAACGTGATCACCGGCGGTCGGGCCCTGTACGCGCTGTGCCGCGGGTTGCGGATGTCGGTGGATCGCAAGCTGCTCAGCGTCGACCGGGCCGCGCGCGTGGCCGCACGGGTGGTGTCGATGCTGCCGCCCGGCAACCTCGGCGACGGAGTACTGCCGCCGTTGTTCGCCATGGTCACCGGTCGGCGAGATGGCGAACCGGCCACTGTCGCAACGGCTCTGGCCCAGGTTCCGGGGCGCGGCATGTCCGACAACACCGGCATTCCGCTGGCCGTCGCGGCGCTGCTGCTCGGGACCCGCGACCGACCGGCCGGGGTGCACACGCCGGAGACGCTGTTCGATCCCGATGAGTTCTTCGCCGCGTTCGCGCCGCACTGCATCGGCAACCCGGCGCCAGCCGCGATGACTGCGACCACTCGCTCATGGGTCGGCGCGCGCGACAATGCCGAGAGTCTGCGGGCGTCGCTACTGACCGGGCTACTCGTGCCGTAGCCACTGGCACCGAACGAATCGCGGCTTCCTGCGTGCCGCCGTATCTGTCGCCGACGATTTCCTCACGCTCCGTCGTCTGTCGCCGACCGATTTCCTCATGCTCCGTTGGTCGACGGCGTTCGCGGGTACTCCGGGAACATGACTACCCACGAGAACCGCCAGCTCGATGAAGTCATCGAGCGGTTGATCATCCGATACCCGACCATCGCCCCCGCCGAGCTCGCCGACATCGTCCACAACGTGTACGACGCGTTCGGCAAGGTGCATATTCGCGACTACGTTCCGTTGCTCGTGGAACATCATGTGAAGGAAGAGCTCGGTCCGCCCACCGGCGAGATCCCGCCCATCCCCAGTTGAGCGGCCCCGCTAGCGTTGACGTAGACCACGCCAACCAACAGGAGGTCCGCATGCCCGATACCGTTCGCGCAATTATCGCCCGCGCGAAGGATGCGCCGGTCGAAACCGTCGACATCGTCGTTCCCGATCCGGGGCCGCACGATGTGGTGGTTCGCGTGCAGGCCTGCGGGGTGTGCCACACCGACCTGCACTACCGCGACGGCGGGATCAACGACGAGTTCCCGTTCCTACTCGGGCACGAGGCCGCCGGTGTGGTGGAAACCGTGGGTGCGGCGGTGACCCATGTGGCGCAGGGCGACTTCGTGGTGTTGAACTGGCGCGCGGTGTGCGGCGAGTGCCGGGCTTGTCGGCGCGGGCGCCCCTGGTACTGCTTCGACACCCACAACGCCAGCGTCCCGATGACGCTGCTCGACGGCACCCCGCTCACCCCCGCACTGGGCGTGGGCGCGTTCGCGGACAAGACCCTCGTGCACGAAAAGCAGTGCACCAAGGTCGATCCCGAGTCCGACCCGGCTGTAGTGGGACTGTTGGGCTGTGGCGTGATGGCCGGCATCGGTGCCGCCATGAACACCGGAAACGTCTCGCGCGGTGACAGTGTCGCGGTGATCGGCTGCGGCGGTGTGGGTGATGCCGCCATCGCGGGCGCGCGACTCGCGGGCGCGGGCACCATCATCGCGATCGACCGCGAACAGCGAAAACTGGACTGGGCCAAGGACTTCGGCGCCACCCACACGATCAACGCGACCAGCGAAGACGTCGTCGAGGCGATCAAGGAACTCACCGACGGTTTCGGTGCCGACGTGGTGATCGACGCGGTCGGCCGCCCCGAAACCTGGCAGCAGGCGTTCTACGGCCGCGACCTGGCGGGCACGGTCGTGCTCGTGGGCGTACCCAACCCCGACATGCAGCTGAACATGCCGCTGATCGACCTGTTCTCGCACGGCGGCGCGCTGAAATCCTCCTGGTACGGCGACTGCCTGCCCGAACGCGACTTCCCGATGTTGGTCGACCTCTACCGCCAGGGCCGGTTGCCGCTGGACCGGTTCGTCACCGAGCGGATCGGCCTCGACGAGGTAGAGCAGGCGTTCACCGCGATGGCCGAAGGTCGCGTGCTGCGTTCGGTGGTGGTCTGGTGACCCGCATCGAAAGAGTCGTCACCTCAGGCACTTTCGCGCTGGACGGCGGCACTTGGGATGTCGACAACAA
This sequence comes from Nocardia sp. NPDC058640, assembly GCF_042716995.1. Lineage (NCBI taxonomy): Bacteria > Bacillati > Actinomycetota > Actinomycetes > Mycobacteriales > Nocardiaceae > Nocardia > Nocardia sp. NPDC058640. Next base: position 17,221 of record NZ_JBHXRG010000001.1, on the reverse strand, counting down.
CGTCTGGCTCATCGGTGACGACAACGAAGTCCTGGTCATCGACGCCGCCCACGATGCCGACGCCATCGCCGACGCGGTCGGCGATCGCCAGGTCACCGCGATCCTGTGCACGCACGGCCACAACGACCACGTCACCGTCGCCCCGGAACTGGCCCGACGCTTCGACGCCCCCGTCCTGCTGCACCCCGGCGACGACCCCCTCTGGCGCATGACCCACCCCACCGCCGACTACCGTTCCCTGGCCGACACCCCACGAATCACCGTTGCGGGCACCGACATCGACATCCTGCACACCCCCGGCCACTCCCCCGGCTCGGTCTCCCTGCACATCCCCGACCTGTCCGCCCTGTTCACCGGCGACACCCTGTTCCAAGGCGGCCCCGGCGCCACCGGCCGTTCCTTCTCCGACTTCGACACGATCATCGACTCCATCCGAGACCGCCTGTTCGCCCTGCCCGACAACACCACCGTCCACACCGGCCACGGCGACAGCACCTCCATCGGCACCGAAAAGCCCGCTTTGTCCGATTGGATCGCTCGGGGGCACTGAATCCCTTATTGGGCAATTGATCACCAGGCTTCTGTGCAGAATCCTTCTCGCGCGATGTTTGCGTGAATGCCTGGTGATCAATTGTCCAGAAGGGTGCTCAGTGGTGCGTGCGGGCGCGAACGCCCAGCACGATGGCCAGCACGCCGAAAAAGATCGCGATACCCGCACCGACGATTCCGTTTCCGGTGCCGGGACCCCCGTCGGCAGTCACGACACCGATCGCCCCGACAATCGCCGCGACCGTCCCGGCACCGATCGCGATCAAGGATCGGAGCGGACTTCCGGCCCGAACCACCGCCCAACCGCCGACGATCATCGCGGCTAGGCCGACGAACGCGGCCGACGTCGCGAAGAAGCGGTCGGTGGTCATGCCGTAGGAGTCCGCGAGGGTGGTTGTCGCGGCGGTGGCAGGCGCGGCCGTAAGGAGGGTGAGCGCCGCGGTGACAGTGGCTGCGGTGAGTGGGCGAATGGACATGGGGTGCTCCTCGTGTTGTCTGCGACGGCCGACGGACTTTGTACGGTCCGAGCCGATGAACTGATGGCCGGTCCGACGGAATCCATCGTCGGTGACTGGCACCGTGGAGTCATCGTGCGTCCGTGGACAATTCGAGCTGATACAGCTGCGGTATCGAGTACTGCGAATGAGGCAGCAGCCGGACGACTACCACCGCCGCAGTAGTCCGATTGCGGGATTCGCCGAAGCCGCGGGCGGGCTAGGGTTTGCCCATGGGCAGAACCGTCGACTGGGTGATCGCCGTCGGCGTGGCGGCAGCGCTGCTGATCACCGGGCTGAGCCGGGAGCACACGCCCACCCATCTCGACCCGCTGGGCTACACGTTGCTGGTGGTCGGCGGCCTGGCCCTGGTCGCGCAACGACGAGCGCCCGTCGCGGTGCTGGTCGTGACCGGATTGTGTGCGCTGGGCTACCAGGCGCTGGGCTTCGACGTGCCCGCCGTCGCGTTCCTGTTCGCGGTGTATTTCGCGGTCCGTGCGGGTTATCGGCTGGTCGCTGTGCTGGTCTCGGTGGCGGTGCTGGCCGCGCTGCCCCTCGCCGCGCTGGCGTCGCTGCACGACACCGCGGCGGCGCTGGCCCGCGCACGCGACGCGCTAGAGATCGCCTGGCTCATCGCCGCGGGCGCCGCAGGCGAAGCGCTGCGCCAGGCCGAGGGCCGCGCCGACGAGGCCGAACGCACCAGGGAGGAGACCGCGCGCCGTCGCGCCGACGAGGAACGGCTGCACATCGCCCGCGAGCTGCACGATTCACTCACCCACCAGATCTCGGTGATCAAGGTGCAGTCCGAGGCCGCCGTGCACGTGGCCCGCAAGCGTGGCGAGCAGGTCCCGGAAGCACTGCTGGCGATCCGCGAAGCCGGTCGCGAGGCCGCCCGCGAGTTGCGTGCCACCCTCGAGGCGCTGCGCGACGACGACACCTCCCCGCGTCCCGGGCTGGCCCATATCCCGGAACTTGTTGAGCGCGTGCGTATTACCGGCTTGAACACGATCCTGACGATCGAGGGCACACACCAGAATGTGCCCACAGCGGTCGACCGGACCGTCTATCGCATCGTCCAGGAGTCCCTCACCAACGTCACCCGTCACGCCGCCGCTACGACCGCGTCCATCCGAATCGATTACCGCACAGACAGTCTCGTGGTCGACATCGAAGACGATGGGACCGCCGGTGCGGTAATGCCGATTCCCGGCGTCGGTCTACTCGGCATGCGCGAGCGCGTCACCGCGCTGGGCGGACACCTGCACGCCGCACCGCGCACCGGCGGCGGATTCGCCGTGCATGCCGAATTACCGGTGGTGCGACCATGATTCGCGTCCTGCTGGTCGACGACCAGCCTTTGATCCGCAGCGGCTTCCGCGCCCTGCTCGACATCGAGGACGACATCGAAGTAGTCGCCGAAGCCGCCAACGGTCACGAGGGTGTCGAACTGGCCCGCCGACACCTGCCCGACATCGCCCTGCTCGACATCCAGATGCCGGTCCTCGACGGCATCGAAGCCACCCGCCGCATCGCCGCCGACCCCGCCCTGGCCGGCGTCCACGTGGTCATCCTGACCAACTACGGCCTCGACGAATACGTCCTCGAGGCCCTGCGCGCGGGTGCCGCGGGCTTCCTCGTCAAAGACATCGAACCGGAGGATTTCCTGCACGCCATCCGCGTCGCGGCCCGCGGCGACGCCCTGCTGGCCCCCTCGATCACCCGCCGCCTTATCCACCGCTTCCTCACCCAGCCGCACACCCCCACCCCCGGCACCGCACTGCACGAACTGACCACCCGCGAACGCGAAGCCGTCACCCTGGTCGCGCAGGGCCTGTCCAACGACGACATCGCCGCCCACATGACCATCAGCCCGCACACCGCCAAAACCCACATCAACCGCGCCATGGCCAAACTCCACGTCCGCGACCGAGCCCAACTGGTCGTTCTCGCCTACGAATCCGGCCTGGTCACCCCGGGTTCGGACTGACCGATCATCCACGCCGCCAAAGGCCGCCGCTGACCCACCCAGGACTTAGGTCCGCCCGACGCCCTTTCGCCCGGCGAACCCCGGGTGCTATCCCTGGATGCGACGGGTCAGTCGAGCGCGCACATCCGGCCAGTCCTCGGCGATGATCGAGAACAGCACGCTGTCACGGACGGTCCCGTCGGCTCGTCGGAAATGGCGCCGCAGAGTCCCCTCGTAAGTCGCGCCGAGCCGAGCGATCGCCTGCTGTGAGCGATGGTTTCGGACATCGGTCTTCAGCTGAACTCTCCCTGCTCGAAGAGTGCCGAATGCGTACTCCAGCAACAACAATTTGGCTTCGGGGTTGACCGCGGTGCCCCACACGGACGGCGTGTACACGGTGAACCCGATCTCCAACCCGGCATCGCGCGGATGGACGTCGAGGTAGGCGGTGACACCGACGATCGCGCCCGCAGGTTTGTCACCGATCGCCTGCCGGGTGCGCACGATCCAGATCTGCCAGTCATCGACCGACATCCGTTGCTGCAGAGCGTCTTCGAACTGTGCGAGATCGGTCGGACGCCCCGGGATATGCGCCCACACGACATCGTGATCGAGCGCGTCGAACAGCTCCGCCGAATCCGCTGCCGGATCGACAGTGCTCAACTGCACGACCCCGCCGGTCAACACCGCACCCTTCGGCACCGGCCACACCATTTCCGGCCACGCCTGGTCACCCGGACGGGGATCTGACACCGCCTGAAAGCGCTCCAACTCTGCGGTTGCACGAACCTGCCAGGCCTCGGTCGACATGTTCATCGGCCCTTCTCGTGTTTATCCATGCTTCGATGCGTCGGCACTCACCGACGCCGCGTCTAGCCGTAGTAGGCGAAGTTGCAGGTCGGGTTGGGTTCGTTCTTGACCGACAGCAGCATGCCGTTCATGGTGATCGTGCAACCCGACGCACCCTGGGCTGTCACCGTGGTCGGAACCTTGTCGTAGACCGGGTAGTCCTTCGTCCACGGCAGCGTCACGTCGGTCGCGGTCTGTTCGGCGGCGCCGTTGATCGAGTAGCGGATCGTGACCGGTCCGGTGCCACCGGTCACCGTCACTGTCGCCGTACCGACCTGTGGCCCAGTCGGTTTCGCGGCCTCAGCCGCCTTGCCGGTCGTTGACGCCGGTGCCGGAACGGCGGTGCCCGAGGTCGAGCATCCGGTCACCACCGCCGCGGCCACAGCCACACTCGCGAACAGGGCGGCACTTCTGCGCAGGGACATGGCGGCACACTATCGCGGCAGCCCGAAACCCACATCCACTACGCTCGGTGAAACCGCAGCTCAGGTAAATCACTACAAGGGGGAAAACCATGGCTGATCCACACCCGAACACCGGCGCCGTCCCGATGCCGCTGTTCAGCTCCGAGCATCACAATGACACCGGCACCGAAACCGCCGAACCCCAGTCCAGCAACCAGATGCCGACCTTCCTGGCGGCTGTGGTCCATCCAGACAACCCGTGACCGCACGCCAGGTTCATCCTGGAGGTTGAGTCGACCGCTCCTTGAGGTAGACCAGTACGGCACGCACCCGCCGGTCGTCGTCGGGTTGGATCTGCAGACCGAGCTTGTCGAATATGCGCATGACGTGGCTCTCGACAGTGCGTTTGGTGCAGCCGATGGCACGAGAGATCGCCAGGTTGGACTTGCCTTCGGCCATCGCCGAGAGGACCTCCCGCTCCCGATGCGTCAACTCGTCGATCGCGTGGCGGCCGCGACGCGGACGCTGTAGCAGCAGCGAGACCAACGACGGCTCGATCGCGATGCCACCCGCCGCGACCTGGTGCAGCGCCCCGATGAACGCCGACACATCCGCGCAGCGGTCCTTGAGCATGTACCCGATGCCCGTGGCGCCGCCACCGAGTAGGTGCACGGCCTCCTCGGTTTCGACGTGCGCGGACAGCAACATCACCGAAGTCCGTGGGAACATCGCTCTGATCTCTACGGCGGCGTCCAAGCCCTCGGTTCGGTGATTGGGCGGCATGCGAATGTCGACAATGGCCAGGTCGGGATCGTGGATACCGACCAGGTCGAACAGGGCGTCGGCGTCGCCGACCTCGCCGACAACCTCGATACCCTCGTGTTCGAGCAGATGTCGAAGTCCGGTGCGGAACAGCACTTCATCGTCGGCGAGGACTGCGCGCAACGTCATTTTCGGTCCTCCTCGTCGTTGAACGGCAGCATCGCGACCAGGGTCGTGCCTACTCCCGCAGGGCTTTCCATCCGCAGCGAGCCCCCGACCGCACCGGCCCGGTCGATCAACCCGTCGAGTCCGCCACCCCTGCTGACCGTCGCTCCACCGCAGCCGTTGTCCCGAATCGTCACCACCAACTCCGCCCCCCTGCGCTCGATGGTGATGTGCACGAACTCGGCGCCGGAATGCTTGCTCGCATTGGTAATCGCCTCCGCGGCGATGTAGTAGGCCGCGAGTTCGCTTGCCCCGCATGGACGTTCATCGAGGGAACTGGCCAGTTCGAGCGGAAGCGCACTGCGTTCGGCCAACGAGTTCAACGCCGCAACCAGTCCGTAGTCGGTCAGCGTGGCCGGATAGACCCCGCGGGCGAGCTCGCGCAATCCGTGCAGTGCCGTACGCGCGGCAACGACACCCGCGTCGAGGTGAATGCGCAGGTCATCGCTGTCGACCGACTGTTGCGCCCTGCCGAGTTGCAGTATCGCGGTGACAAGTAGCTGTTGGGCACCGTCGTGTAGGTCGCGGCCGATCCGCTGACGATGAATGTCGCCGGCGTGCACGATGCGCGCACGGGATTGCCGCACTTCGATGAGTCGCTGTTGCAGTTCGCTCTGCATACGTTCGTGTTCGAGCGCGAGCCCGGCGGCCACCCGCACCGCGGCACGAACCTCCCGCTGCGCCATCAAGGTCTTATCGTGCAACACCGCGCCGACCCGATTGCCCGCCCAGTCCACCAGGGTGACTCGCCTGCCTCGCGGCACCGGTTCCAGACAGCGCCGACCACCGCTGCTGTCGGAGTAGGTGTCAGCGACATTGTCGTAGGTCCACAATTCGAGGGTCGGGTCGCGCACGACGCGCCGCAGCGACTCGAGAAACCCATCGGTGACCGGCGTCGAACCCAACTCGGTCAGCGCGGAATGGACCGCGCCGTGCGTATGTCGATAGCGCCGCGCGATCACGATGAACACGAACGGCAACAGCACCACGCACGGATTGCGGAATCGCAGCACCCAATCTCCCGGCAGTACCCGGAGTTGGACAGTCGCGAACAATGCGAACGCGAGCACTCCGAAGCCGATCAGCGTGCTCAGGACTATCGGCGTGAAATCGGAGCGGTACGTGCGGGTTCCGGCAATCCACCGGGCCAGCACGGTGCACGCCAACATGACCGCGAATACGAGCATGGTGGCACCCACGGTGAGCTGAATCGTATGAGCCAACTCCGGCCGATGATCGATGAGCAGCAAATTCTGTGAGGTCGAGCCTGCTTCGATGAAGGCGATCCGTGGGTCGAAGAACAACCATTCACTCACCACCCCCACGGTGGCCAGTAGCCAGCACAGGCCGACGAAGACCCGTTCCCACGTCCGACGAAGGTGACCAGAGGGGTAGCCCAGGACAAGATGCACGACAATCGGTATCGCCAGATTGGTGAGTACGACACCCGCGGTGAACAGCAATGGCACATCGGATCTGCGTACCAAGCAGGCTAGCGAAAGCAGACCCGCCGCAACCATCATCTGACCGGTCGCGTGCTGCGGTCGCCGCTTCCACACCTCTAGTCCGGCGGCGACGGTGGCCAATGAAGTCGCCACCGTCACAACGAGTTCGAGGATCGAGAAGGGCGGCAGATAGTTTGCCTGATCAGCCACGAGGGCCTCCAACGGGCCCATCGACAGCGCACGCGCAGGGTCGCCCAGAGCGGCGTCCGACCAGTCGATGCCGACCACACCGATCACGGTGAGGACAGCGGTCACCGACGACACGACCGCGACTCGCCCCATGCCCCGCCCCCCGTTCGCCGGAAGGCCCAGGATATCGCGAGACATGGTGCGGGGAGCTCGATCTCGCTGCACAAGGTCGGTCGACGGCCAAAATTCTCCAATCCGACCAGTCGGTGCGGTCACCTCTGGTGAATCTGCTGCGCTTTCGATGCTAACGGCGCTGCGACGCAACGTAATCCGGGCATACACGCAATCTCGACCTCCGTGCGTACACGTAGACGGCCGTGTGCGCACGCACGCACCTCTCGGTGAATTTCCCAATAGAGGGAATGACTCGCGATCCGTACCGTAATTGAGGACAGCGAAATTCACGGACTGTCGATCATCCTCAGATACAAAGGAATTCCGATGACATTCATTTCTCAGTCCCTCAAAGTGGCCTTTGCCGCCGTCGCCATTTCTGCCGGCCTTTCCGTCGGAGCGGTCCAAGCCGCACCGTCGACCGGATCGAGTTCGGGGTCTGCGGTTTCGGCAGATCAGGCGTTCTTGAACGATCTGTCCGCCAATGGCGTCAGCACCGGAAATGCCAGTTCCGCGCTCGTCGTCGACGCCGCCCACACGGTCTGCGCTGCCCTGCGCACCGGCCAGTCGCGCTGGTCGGTCACCTACGACCTGGCATCGGGTGGAATGAACTGGAACCAGGCGAGCAAATTCGTCGCACTGTCGGCAAAGCATTACTGCCCCGCGTACTGATCAACGTTTCGACAGAATCTGCTCGGCGGCTCGTGGGGTTCCGCCGAGCAGATTCGCACACTATCTCGACCCGATCGGGCAGCGCGGTATCGACGTAAGCACCGATAGCGACGTCGCCGACTTGCACTACTCGGCAGCCAACGAAGCGAAACATCGCAATCAGCCCGGGTTTACCGCGAGATCGTCCTCGCGACGCTGGATACCGCGCGAGCACTGTGACAGGGTCAGTGGCCGACCCCGGTCGAACTCAGCTCAGCGGCGCAGCTGGTTGTGCGGAATCAGGACCGTGGTGCGCTCGTCGATCGGCTCCATCGGTTCCAGCTTCGGCTGCGTGCTCAACTTGTCCGACAGCTTCTGCCGGCCCACCGACACCAGCTTCCTGGTCACCGGGCTACCCGCGACCGCCCGCGACGCCGCAGAGATCTGCTCGTAGCGCGCCCGACCGGCCTTTGTGCCCAGCACATAACCGGCCGCTACGCCGATGATCAACCGCAGCATCTCCTGAAGCTCCTCCCACGTCTGTGTGCGCGCTCCATCCTGCCCCAGCGGCCCCGCCCGTGTCGATCCGGCCACTGTTCGACTCACACATCGTTATACGCCGCATGTGCGCAGGTAGCGCCCCGATTTGGGTTCCCGCGACACGATGCGCTAAAGTTTCATCTCGGTCAGCCCGCCAAGGCAGACCGCCTGAGTCTAGCCACTCAGGGCAATCCCCTATAGCTCAATTGGCAGAGCAGCCGACTGTTAATCGGCAGGTTTCTGGTTCGAGTCCAGATGGGGGAGCAGCAACAAGAGGTTCTGACCTGCGGATATCCGCATGCGTCAGGGCCTCTTTTTGTTTGTGTCCAAGTGCAACCGCCTTCGTACGGCCAACGGGCAGGCATGAAACCCTCGGCAATGGCAGAATAATTCGATTCGCTGCCGAGATAGTCAAGCGATTACGCTATTATTGCGTCATGGCCACCGATACTCGCGCGTCGCAGCTGGTGAGCCTCGCCAGCGAACAGTGGGGCTTGGTGACCAGTCGCCAGGCCGGTCGCGTGGTGGGTGTAAGCCCTCAGCATCTCAAGCAGATGGCCGATTCGGGGATGCTGGAGCGCGTTCGTCACGGCATGTACCGGGTGGCGCGATTCCCGTATGACATGCACCAGGACGTTCGTGTCGCGTGGATGGCGCTCGATCCAGACCGGGTGATCTGGGAGCGACTCGACGACCAGGTGCCAACCGGCGTGGTGTCGCATCGGTCGGCTGCGGTGATGCATGGGCTCGGCGATGTGGATGCCGACGTTGTCGAGCTGACAACGGTGCGGCGAGTACGACTTTCGATGTCGGAAGTCGAGCTCCGGAAGGGTCACCTCGACCGCGACGACTGGGAGGTAGTCGACGGTCTCGCAGTGACCACCCCGCTGCGGACGATCGCCGATCTTGCCGCCGAGGGAATCGATGCCGGTCATCTGGCAGGTGTTGTTCGCGACGCGCTCGGGCGCAGCGCCGTAGGGGTGGACCAGGTCGTTGCGATTCTGGCTGAGCACGCGCTCGAATACGGTTACCGACCGTTCGATGGGCAGGGGTTCCTCAGTGCGCTCATCGAGCAAGCTGGAGTACCGGAGTCAGCCGTAGCGCTGGCCAAGATCGCAGACCAGCAGGCCGGCCAAAGCGTCACCGATTCTCTTGTCGCAGCACTGGAGGCCCTGCTGCCGCCGGGCCAACTGGCGGCGGCGCTCAACAAGATCCGTAGCGAGCGAGGAGCCCGGTTCATGCCAGACCTTGTTTACCCGCTACACAACGACGTCGCTGTCGAGGTGGCGCTCGAGCCCGATGACGCGCGTGCCACCGAGATCGTCCGGCGAAGCGATCGGCAGGGCTGACCGGTGATGCGTTCTCCCGATGCGGTGCGCCGCAGCATCACCGACCACCTCCGACAGATATCCAAGTCGCAAGGACAGGACTTCAACACGCTCGCACGCAATTTCGTGATGTCGAGATTTCTCGCGCGCGTGTTTTCGGTCGACCCCGTCGGGTGGATCCTGAAAGGCGGTGTCGGGATGATGGTTCGGCTGCCGGAGTCGAGGTACAGCCGCGACATCGACTTGATGGCGGTCGACGGTGGACGTGGCTGCGACCCGGTCACCCAGCTGCGCAACGCCGTTCGCGACAATCACCTCGACCACTTCCGTTTCGAGGTCGGCGTGCCGACGCCATTGAGCAATGGCAAGGGCTCGACCGTGACAGTAAAGGCGTTGCTCGGCGGCCGGGTTTTCGACAGTTTCTCCATTGACGTGGTCGATGCTCGTCGCGAACTCGTCGGGGCGATCGAGCATCGGCCGGTTCCGAAAATGATCGCCACCGACGACTTCCCCAGCGAGGTCTGGATCGCCCTGTATCCGCTGGCTGATCAAATTGCCGACAAACTGTGCGCGATGTTCGAACGCTACGGACCAACGAGCGGTACCTCGGGTCGGTACCGCGACCTCGTCGACTTGCTGCTGGTCAGCATGTACCTACCGATCGACCTGCATTCGACGGTGTCAGCACTCGAGGCCGAACGGGCGCTACGTGGCATCACGGCACTGCCTCGGACCATGCAGGCACCTGGTCCCGATTGGGCAGCGATGTGGCCGAAGACAGCCAAGAAGAGCCCATTGGCTGTCGAACATCATGATCTGGAAGTCGCTCTGGCGACCGCCCGTGCCTGCTACGACCGCATCCTCACCAGCGTTCCTCCCGCCGACGCACCAGCGGCGTCGTGGGATCCAGAACCTCGCGCATGGATTGGCCTGGATCAGTAGGCCGACAGAGTCACCCTCGGTAACGGCAATGAGCTCCACCACGATCTGGGTCAGTCGGGCTCGGCTTGCTCCTGGAGCGACGATGAACGGCGCGGCAACCGCGACTACGGCTGCGCTGGGCACCGAGAGCACAGTGCCGAACAAGAGTTGATAGCCGTGGGGGTCTGTGAGCGGATCGGTGGACAGTCTGGAATGAAGCACGCTGTACACGCACCGCAACCAGAAAAGGCCCGCCGCACCGGCGACGAGACCAGCAGACAAGGCGACCGGTACGCGTCGCGCTTCCTTCGGTCTCACCACCCACGAACCATCCGCTCAGGCCCCCGCCGCGTACCCTTCGTTCCCCATGGCCTGCGCGGCAAGGCTCTTGCGGTACTGCTCCAGCGCCACCAGGTCGCCGAACAGCGTCATGTAGGCCTCGGGTTCCTCGCTGGCGGAGAGTCGCTGCAGCTTGGATTTGAGCTCGGCTATCTGGCGGCCTACCCAGGCTTCCTGGGTGCGGGCGAGGATGCCGGTGATGAAGCGGGGGGTGTCGTTCTGGGTGCGGACGGGCAGTTGTTCGTTGGCCAGTTCGGAGACCAGGGCGCGGATCATCAGGTCGTCGGTGTGGTCGGCCACGGCGGCTACCCATTCGGCGCCGCTCAGGCCCGCCGCGGTGCCGCCTGCTTGGGCGATCATGATGCGCACGGCCACGTAGGCGGGGTGGGTGAACGCGGCGGCGTCGATGGCGTCGAAGGCTACGCCTGCGATGCCGGGGTATTGCAGTGCGGCGCTGAGGGATTGGCGTTGCGCGTACAGGACCGGGTCGTTGGGGGCGGGGCGCACCGAGGAGCTTTCCTCCACGCGGGGGGCGGGGGCAGCCGATGCGCCGGTTTTCAGCGGCGTGGCAGTGTTGCCGCCCATCCGGTTCTTCTTGGCTTCCTCGCCGACCCGGCGCACGACCAGCTGGATGTCGTCCCAGCCGACCCAACCGGCCAGTTTGGTCGCGTACCCCTTGCGGGTGGCGTTGTCCTTGATCTGGGCCACCACGGGCACCGTGCGACGCAACGCTTCGACACGGCCCTCGACATCGTCGAGATTGTGTTCGGCGAGCAGTCCACGAATCACGAACTCGTACAACGGAGTTCGACGCGCGACCAGGTCGCGTACGGCACTGTCGCCGGAGCGCTGACGCAGCTCGCACGGGTCCTGACCGTCGGGCGCGATGGCGATATAGGTCTGTCCGGCCAGTCGCTGATCGCCACTGAAAGCCTTCAGAGCGGCGGCTTGACCGGCGGCGTCACCGTCGAAGGTGTAGATGATCTCGCCGCGCCAGAAGTTGTCGTCCATCAGAAGCCTGCGCAACACCTGCATGTGCTCTTCACCAAAAGCGGTGCCGCAGGACGCAACTGCGGTTTTCACCCCGGCCAGGTGCATGGCCATGACGTCGGTGTACCCCTCGACGACCACCGCCTGGTGCCCCTTGGAGATGTCACGCTTGGCGTGGTCGAGACCGAACAGCACCTGAGACTTCTTGTACAGCAACGTCTCCGGCGTGTTCACGTACTTGCCGGGCATGGTGTCGTCGTCGAACAGCTTGCGCGCGCCGAACCCGATCACCTCGCCGCCGAGGTTGCGGATCGGCCACAGCAGCCGACGATGGAACCGGTCGATGGGACCGCGCTTGCCCTGCTTGGACAGCCCGGCCGCTTCCAGCTCCTTGAACTCGAAACCCAAGCGCTGCAAGTGTTTTGTGAGCCCGTCCCACCCCGCGGGCGCGTAACCGCAGCCGAACTGCTGCCACGACGCCTTGTCGAAATTGCGGTCGGTCAGGTATTTGCGGGCGGTTTCGGCCTCGGGTTCGTGCAGCAACGCTGCGTAGAACTCCTGCGCGGCGGCGTTGGCGGCGACCAGCCGGGAGCGGGTGCCGCGGTCGCGCTGCACCGAGGTGCCGCCGCCCTCGTAGTTGATCTGGTAGCCGATGCGGTCGGCCATCTGCTCGACGGCCTCGACGAAACCGATGTGTTCCATCTGCTGCAGGAACTTGTAGACGTCGCCGCCCTCACCGCAGCCGAAGCAGTGGAAAAGCCCGTGGTTGGGTCGCACGTGGAACGACGGCGATTTCTCGTCGTGGAACGGGCACAGACCTTTGATCGAGTCGGCGCCCGCGCGCTTGAGCGCCACATACTCACCGACTACATCTTCGATCCGGACACGTTCACGGATCGCCGCGATATCGCGATCTGGGATTCGTCCGGCCACGGTGAGCGAGTCTAGTCGGGTCTGCTCAGCGGCAGTCCAGCGAGGCGGCGACCCGTTCGAAGCGGCTCTCGGTGTAGGAGGCGATCTGGTCGGTCACCACGCGCACGCGGGCGGCCTCGGTGGTGGCGGCGTTGAACCAGGGCAGCATCTGGTCGTCCAGGTGGGCGGGCGCGGTGGTGAGCAGGCGGTCGGCCACGGCCTGCACGCGTTCGCGCTGGGTCTGCTGACGGGCCAGGTGGCCACGGTCGGAGCGCACGTAGCGCAGGGCCATGGTCTTGAGCACGGCGACCTCGGCGGCCACGACCGGCGGCACGATCAGGTCGGCTTCGTAGCGGCGCAGCGGGACCTCGCCGTAGCGTTCGTGGGTGGCCGAGATGGCGGCGGTGGCGAAGCGGCCGACCAGTTCGCTGGTGAGGCGTTTCAGCGCCACCGAGGAGGCGAAGCTGCCGTCGTAGTTCACCGCGTCGGCCACGATGTCGAGCTCGGACAGTCGCTGCGCGGCGGCGGCCAGCGCGTCGATCGACTGGTCGGGGTGCTGGCCGTGGCCCTGTTCGGCCAGCGCCGCCTGTTCGCCGGGGTCGGCCAGCGCGCGCAGGTCGATGCGGCCCACGATCACGCCGTCCTCCACGTCGTGCACCGAGTAGGCGACGTCGTCGGACCAGTCCATGATCTGGCATTCCAGGCTCTGCTTGCGGTCGGGCGCGTCCTTGCGGACCCACGCGAGACGTTCGAGGTCGTCCTCGTAGGCGCCGAATTTGGTGCCGGAACCGCTTCTGCCCCACGGGTATTTGAGGGTGGCGTCCAGGGCGGCGCGAGTCAGGTTGAGCCCGAAGCTGTTTCCGTCGGCGTCGAGGATCTTGGGTTCGAGGCCGGTCAGGATGCGCAGGTTCTGGGCGTTGCCTTCGAAACCGCCGTAGGCGTCGGCGAATTCGTCCAGCGCGCGTTCGCCGTTGTGCCCGTAGGGCGGGTGGCCGATGTCGTGGGCCAGCCCGGCCAGGTCGACCAGGTCGGGATCGGCACCGACACCGTCGGCGATGCTGCGTCCGATCTGGGCGACTTCGAGTGAATGGGTCAGCCGGGTGCGCGGGGTGTCGCCTTCGCGCGGGCCCATGACCTGGGTTTTGTCGGCCAGGCGACGCAACGCCGCGGAGTGCAGCACGCGGGCGCGATCGCGGGAGAACTCGCTGCGGTGGCCCTTGCCCGCGGCGCCGGGCCACGCGGTCTTGCCGGGCTCGTGGACCATGCGTTCCTGGTCGTGCGCGGTATAGGTTTCGGTCATCTCACTGTCCCGCCTCGTATGGGAAGTCTGCCGAGAAATGAGTGAGCTGATACCACAGCAGCGCACCGGTTTCGCGGGCGATGCCATGGAATTGCGACTCCCTCGTGTAGACGGCCGGCCCCGTGCGAGTGGGTGCGGTCCACGCGTGCAGGCCGGCATCGCGAGCCATCGTCCTTGTCCGCAGTGAATGCCACGGATCGCTGACGAGTACGGCCGATGACATGTCGCGCTCCTGCATCGCCGCGGCCACCGCTTCGATGCTGCGCAGGGTGTCGGAGCCGGTTTCCACGGCGATGATGTTCTCGCTCGGAACGCCCTTGTCCTCCAAATACTGTTTGCCCGAAGCGGCTTCGGTGTAAAGGTCGCCCTCCTGCTTGCCGCCGACGGTGATCACCGTGGGCGCCACACCGTTCTCGTACAGCCGCCACGCCTGGTACAGCCGCGCCTCGAACACCGACGACGGCGTGCCCGAGTACTGCGCCGCGCCCAGCACCACGATCGCGTTCGCGGGCGTGTAGTCGTCGATCCGCGCGACCTGCCACACCCGAAACGCCGTCCCGGCGACCAGCACCAACCCCATCAGCACCGCGCCCGCGATCAACCGGACGAACCACACCGAGACCGTCGAAACCAGCCCGCGCGGATGCCTGACATCCGGGGCGGGCGCTGACGTTCGCGAGAAACCCGACTTCACGTTTGTCAGTCTGCCAGGTCGGTCCGACGCGTCGCGTGGTCTGCGGTCACCGCCGGGTTCCGGTCCGGTGAACGTGCCCTGCGACGCGACTACACTGGGCTGTCCTTGCGGGTCCGTACGTCGAAGAGGGCGAGATGGCACAGCAATTCGCGGTGGGTGACCATGTTCGATGGAATTCCGAGGCGGGGCACGTGTCGGGGGTCATCATCGACAAACACACCCATGATGTGGACTTCCACGGGTACACCCATCACTGCTCACCCGACGACCCGCAGTATTCGATCAAAAGCGACAAAACGGACCACATCGCCCTGCATAAGGGCGGCGCGCTGACGAAGTTGCCATGAGTGTTGTCGATCTTGTGCGCGAGGTGGTGACGTCGATTCCGGCCGGTCGGGTCGCCACCTACGGGGACATCGGGAAGCAGATCGGCGCGGGGCCGCGGCAGGTGGGGCGGGCGATGAGCGTGCTCGGTGACGATGTGCCGTGGTGGCGGGTGGTGTATGCCGACGGCAAGGCCGCGACCTGCCACGACGGCGGGGCCTTGGCGTTCCTGCTCGCCGAGGGCACTCCCCTGGTAGGCGACCGGATCGATCTGCGCCGAGCCCGGGTCACGTTCGGCTGATTCACCAGCCGCGCGCACGCCATTCGGGCAGGTTCGCACGGTCGGTGCCCAGGGTGGTGTCGTCGCCGTGGCCGGGGTGCACGACGGTGTCGTCGGGGTAGGCGTCGAACAGTTTCGTGGTGACGTCGGACAGCAGGGTGTCGAAGTCGGCGGGGCTGTGGGTTTTGCCTACGCCACCGGGGAAAAGGGAGTCGCCGGTGAACAGGTGGGTGTGGCCTTCGGTGTCGGTCAGCGCCAGCGCGATCGAGCCCGGGGTGTGGCCGCGCAGGTGGATGACGTGCAGGCTCAGGTCGCCGATGGCGATGGTGTCGCCGTCTTCGAGGCGGCGGTCGGGGCGGACCGGGATGTGGTCGGCGTCGAGGGTGTGGGCGGCGGTGGGCACGTCGAGGGTCTTGGCGACCTCGGTCAGGGCCTGCCAGTGGTCGGGGTGGCGGTGGGTGGTGACGATCTGCTCGACCTGGCCGGGGGTTTCGAGCGCGGTGAGTTCGATGATGCTCTCGGCGTCGTTGGCGGCGTCGATCAGCACGGTGGCGCCGGTGTCGGTGCTCTGGATCAGGTAGGTGTTGTTGTCCATCGGGCCCACCGACATCTTCACGATCCGGGCGCCGGGGACATCGAGCTGCTGGGCGTTTCCGCCGGGGGTGACGTGACCGGTGTAGTGGCGATCGACTGAGACCATGGGGTCGATCGTAGAAGCCACGCGCCGCGCTGTCGTGTTCGTGTCGGTGGGGACCGTTAGATTCGACACATGCCGCTGACGCGTTCGGCCCCACGTTCGGTTTCCGTGCTCTGCGCGGTGTTCGCCGTGTTGAGTCTGCTGTGCGCGCCCAGTGCGGTCGCGGAACCGCCGCAGCGGATGGGGCCGCAGGTGGTCGATGCCGCGAATGTGCTCGACGGGGGCGACGAGCAGCGGGTGCTCGATGCGGTCGACACCCTGTATCGCGATCACCAGGTCAAGCTGTGGGTGATCTATGTGCGCACGTTCGGGTCGCTGTCGGCGCGGGATTGGTCCGCGCGCACGTTCGAGCTGTCGGGGTTCAGCGAACGCGATCTGCTGTTGGCGGTGGCTACCGACGATCGTGGGTATTGGCTGGACGGCAACCTTCCCGAGGGCGTGACCGATTCGGAGATGGACTCGGTGTTCGCGAGTTCGGTGGAACCTGCTCTGCGCGACCAGAAGTGGGCGCAGGCCGCGGTCGCTACCGCCGAGGGGATCGGTTCGGAGATGAAGGGCAGCAGCGTGCCGTGGGGTGTGCTGATTCTCCTCGGGCTCGGGGTGATCGTGGTGGCCGGTGGGTTGATGTTGTTCTCGCGCAAGCGACGTGGTGATCGCGATCGTGCGGAACTGGCTACCGCACGGGAGATGGATCCGACCGATTCCGGTGCGCTGGCTCGTCTTTCGTTGCCGACGCTGCAGGCGTTATCGCGGGAACGACTGGTCGAGATCGACGATGCGGTGCGTACCAGTGCCGAGGAATTGACCTTGGCTACCAGTGAATTCGGTGACACCGCGGTGACCCCGTTCCGGTCCGCGCTCGATGCCGCGCGTGCGGCCACAGCGAAGGCGTTCGCCATTCGCCAGCAACTCGACGATTCGATTCCGGAGACGCCGGATCAGCAGCGCGCCATGCTCATCGAATTGATCACCACCACCGGCAAGGCCGATCGCGAACTCGACGCGCAGGTCACCGATTTCGACGCCATGCGCGATCTGCTGCTCGGGGCGCCCGCTCGATTGGACGGTCTCACGCGCGACGTCATCGAGCTGACCTCGACCGGTCATGGAAATAGGGTCTGACCTGCACCAGAAATGGCGAAAGGTGCTCTGACCTGCGATAATTCTTCTTGTCTAGGGAAGAAAAAT